>DUSI01000013.1 GCA_012842685.1 Candidatus Fermentithermobacillaceae bacterium | reverse complement strand
TGTACTCCTTTAGCCCCTCATAGTCGGTAGCCTCGGGCCACTGCAGCACTAGGCTCGTGAACTTGACCTCGCTCGCCGTAAGCTGAGCTCCACTCGACCAAGAAGGCGGCACCGTATCCTCCGGGCCGGTCGTCACGTCGAGCGTGAGAGGTGCAGGAGACCAGTTGTACGATGCGTTCAGTGCCTCAACCTTGAAGGAATAGGTCGTTTCGGGAACGAGGTCGTCAACGCGGAAAACGATGCTGCCTGTGCCCGTGGGGAAGGCGGTCCTGACTGCTCCAACGCTGCCGTCGCTCAGGTAACCCGTCACCACATACTGGGCGATCTCGACTTCGTCTTGGGCCTCTGGCCAGGAGAGAGTGACGGTCTTGGACTCCACCTTGCTCGCCGTGAGCGCGGCACCCGTGGGCCAACTCGGACTTGTGGCCTCGTCCGTCTCGACGATGACTACCTCGGCTCGGAGGTAGTGGTTCGCCTGCGGACCCCGGTTCGGAAGCACCACGGTGGTCTTCCATGTACCGACGTCAGACGCCCTTGTTTCTGCAAGGAAGTAGTTCATGTCGTATACTCGCACAGTCGCCTTGGGGGTGGCCTTTCCGCTGACTTCCACGGTTCTGTCCACGTTCCAGACAAGCGACGGCGCCTCGATGGACACGTAAGGTACGTATATCGTGATGGTCGTTATCTCTTCATCCCTGTTCTGCATGTGTCTTTGTAAGGTAGGGGCACTTGGGGTCAGTCTCTTGAAACCAGCACGTAGAACAGCATGTGCCCCGCTACTGGCTTCCCCGTCGCGGTGTCGCTAAGGTCGCCCCACAGGCTTGCGATGACCAGTTTGACCCGCAGGCCTTCTGATTCTCCCGTGATGACGGCGTCTTCCGGAAGGAGATCGACGTCTGTAACATCACCGTACCTAGCCAAGCGCTCTAGGATGTGCTCGTAGACGGACTTCCGCCACACCGTAGCGCCTTCTGCCCTTACCTGGATTTCCCAAGTTTCCTTGTTGTACACGACCTCGACTCCGTCCCGGCTCAGGGAAACCGCCGGGCCCCTCCCGAACTCCGAGGTGAAATCGAAGAGGATGTCGTATCCGCGTGTGTCCACTGCCTGACCTTCAGGCTGGTATCTGACGTACCTGTGCTGTTTGGGGATGACGCCGTCGGGCGGGACCGGGAATCCTGCGTCGAGGTACGAAAATCCGAAGACTTCCTCGAACTCGTCAAACTTGAAATCCCGGGGAAGATAGCGGACGTCTTCAAGGCTGTGGTTCCGGGAGAAGTAAAAGAGGATCTCAGCGAATTCACGGCGGTCTTCTGCGGGGACCTGCTGCGTTGGGTGGACTATGGTCCCGCTCTGCAGCATCCCGTACTTATTGAGTAGCGCCTCAAAACGCCTGTTCTGGCTCCATTTCGCTACCGAAAAACTGCTCAGCGGGCCTACGACCGTAAGGACGGCAACGATGGCGAGAGAGATAGGGAGGACCAGACCCCTTCTTCGCCTTGCCGCCATGAGGTAGAGCATGGCTCCCAGCACCCATGCGCCGAAGACCATCACGTAGTAGCGGTTTTCGGTGATCCCGTAGTGTCTAACCCTGATCCCCACGGCTGCGAACATCATGAGCGTGAGGGGGATGACCGCTTTCGGGAAGTAATAGGAGAAGGCGCTGCCCCACTTGTTTTCGCCGGTGAGCGGCCAGACGAAGTACAGTATCGCTGCCCCAACCATGGAATACCAAAGCACCAGATGCCCGACTAGCCCCACAGGCCACTCTCTGGTCACGAGGATTTTCGCGAAATAGACGTACAAGACAAGCGTGTAAGCGGTAAGGAGTGGCGTCACGACGAAGAGCACCAGGTTCTTGAGTACCTTGGGGTAATCGCCGGGGTCGCCCTCAACGGTGCCTCTCGGTATCCCGGCCATGAAAAGGAACGGGGCAAGTGTCCCGGCCATCCACAGGAATATCCGGAGGTACGCGCGAGCCGTGACATGCAGTGAGAACAGCGACGAAACAGTGAGGGTGATGGCCGAGAGCCCGAAGAACATAATGGCTGCGAAGAGAGCCGAGACCGCTGCGTGGGAAAAGATCCTCACGACGTACATCTCGAGGCTGCCCCTGCGGCGCACGTGGGGGACGATGAAGCAGCCCAGCGCCAGCACGAGGCAGATGGCCAGGTGCCGGCTCATCGCCACGACGCGGAAATCCCGGAGCATGGCGTAAGTCGATGCGATGGCCAAACCGGCCACGGGGATGGCGACCAAGTTAGCGGTCATCTCCGAGTTCTTGCCGCCGGGAGTCTGGAGCAGGGGTGACTTTTCCAGGCCTGCGGCCGAGTCTCCGGTACCTACGCCGGTAGTTGAACCCTGCTCCGGACCGGTGTATCGACGTTCCCAATAGAGGATCGCGCACCATGCGGCCAGGATACCCGGGATAACCGCAAGGGCCACTCTTAGCAGCCGTTCGACACTGTCGAAGGGGTCTCTCGTTAGAGCCTCCGACAAGGTGAGGGTCAGGGTCACGCAAAGAAGAACCGGAACCCAGAATCTCCGGAAAGTAGGTCTTGCAGTGTCAAACATCCGAGCCATCAGCGTCTTTAGGTCCATGGTGCGTCCTCCTCAAACGTCGAGCCGGAGTTGAGCTTGAGCCGGGTTAACTTTGAGTCTGGGGCCGCGGGGCAGTCCAGGCGCTGGCGCTAAGTGAACCACGCTGCCGGATAGGAGCCCGCCGGCTCAACTCATATCTCCGGTCTTTTTCCGGTAATTGATCATGGCTATGTTGTGAGCTAGGAGGCCGCCTACGAGCCCGAGCAAAGGGCCAAACTGCACTTTGTTGAACATGACCCCGAGGAGCATCCCGATGGCCAAACCTCCCACTATGTAATTACCGAGTTCAGGCTTCTTCGGTTCGTTCAGCACGGCTCTTCCCTCCTTAACGTATGTTGCCTCTTGAAAGTTCCATGAGGAGGCCCGTTCCCCTCTAAGGAAGGTATCCGGGGGTAGCGGGAAGAACCGATCAGAGACCGAAGCCACAGACAACGGACCCAATAAATGCTACTTGTCCGCCGAAACGACCGCGAATGCTTGTCATCGCCTGTGCATAAGCAGCACGAATCCATGACGTCAAGAACAGAAGGCCAACACGTCCTGGGGGAAGACGGCATGAGAATTACCGTTGGGGTGGATGATTACAGGCGCTGTGTGAACGCGGCTCCCGAGAAGGGGAAGTGGCAGGCTTGGCTTGAGGAGTATTATCCCAGGTTCCGTCACGTCTTTGATTCGGTGGCTAGATACCTCTACATGGCGGACAGCGTTGAGTCACTGAGGCCATATGTCGAGGCGTGTGAATTCGAAACTTGCCTCGAGACAGCCGAGAGGTTTCTTTCTTTGAGTGGAGTGGAACGTGTCAAGGAGATATTATCCAGGAGCGCACGGATGCTGGATTTCGAAGAGGATTGCGAAGCGTTCCTCTTGGTGGGGTTTGGTCACGCAGAAGGAGCTACTCTTCCCGGTGATAAACCGTGCCTGTTTTTCGGACTGGAGCTCTTAGGCGACAGAATGGATCGCCTTGCCTTCACAGTTTCCCATGAGTTCATGCACAGCGTCCGGGGTAGGGAGTTCTCCACTGGCGCTTTGACTTTCGGCCAGCTGGTGATCGAAGAAGGGATCGCCACCGCGTTTTCCATGGTCGCGCAGGACCTGCCGCTGGACAATGACAGTCTGAGGACCGCGTTGCCTTTTATGACGGATGAGGCTTTCTTGTACTGCGAAGAACACCGCGAAGCGCTCACCAGAGAGGTTCTGTCCCACGCGGCCTCGCCGCTCACGGCAGAACTAGCAGCCAAGTACCTCTACTCGGGTTCACGTCTTGACGAGCGTGGCGTGCCTGGTAACGCGGGGTACTACGTAGGCACACGTATGGTCGTAGACCTCCTTAGAGACGGTCTTTCAGTCAAGGAACTGGTCCATCTTCCGGTCTGTACAATCATCGATGCGGCTATGAGGCGGTTCTAACTTCGGTCAGGAAAGCGTTCTGTCGTGTGGGGAGCGTTCTGCTGACACTTCGGCGTGGGCGCTTGGGTGAGCATTCCATCGAACCCATCATTCTCTGTCCCAGTCCTGATTCCGGGCCACTTCCCTTGCAAGTTCCTGGAGCGTCAGGACGATAGGCCCCTGTGCGTCGATGATCCTGCGAGGTATATCGGTGGGCATTATCTCCAGGATCCCTGCGAGGTTTAGTATCTTATTGTGAACGACCGCAAGCCTAATGTTGTTTTCCTTGCTCAGCTCCATTTTCAGTAGGTCTCTCCTGTGCCTCTCGACAAAAGCCCGGTCACCTTGATACCGCTGCGTAGGTCCGAAGTGCTGATCGCCGTGGTACTCGATGGCCAGAAGATACTTCGGGATATATATGTCGTACTCCAGGTTCTGTCCCGTTTCTTGATTTCGCAGAAAGTCGGGTCGCGCGTGACGGATGATTTCGACACTTGGCGAGACAATCCACTCCACGAAAAGAGCAGTTACTTCCTCGCCTTTGTAGGGGGCCAGTTTCACCCGGATTCGTATTTGTCGGGCAATGATGGTTTCGATGTCTCTGGGGACAACTGCTACCGGCCTGAGCCTGTAACCTTCTTTGATAAGTTCTACCCACCCTAATTCCTGTAGCCTTCGCAAGTGCTTTGCCAGATGCCTGGGTGAGAAGTTGACGTGCTTTGCGAGGGCATCGATGCTGGGATGCTGGTGGAGCATAGTGACAAGATAGATACCCTTTTCCGCGATAGTCAGCTCGGGAACCGCCGTAAGATGTTCGACTATAGCCCGGTTGATGATGGTTCTTCCCTCCTAAGAATTGGTTCCAGATCTATCCAACTTCTACCAACAAAGGCAACGGGCGACAACTGTCTCGGACGGCATGTCGAAAAGCCGCAGATCTGGTACCGGTTTCTCCCCTGACATCATCTTGCGGTCGAGCATGTCATGGACGAAACGGAACTGTATTGCCGGGGTTGCGGGGTAGTGTCAAGAATTGTGTGTAATTTGCCCACGGCTCCTCTCTTGGGAGTCAGCTGATTGCTAGTTCCTCCTTAGCAGCCTCCAGGTCCAGTTCCTTCAGCAAGTCCATGTTCAAATACCTTCTTT
>DUSI01000012.1 GCA_012842685.1 Candidatus Fermentithermobacillaceae bacterium | reverse complement strand
TGGTCCTCGTTGGCGTGGAGGTCCAGAGTGACCATGATCGGGATGTCTCCGACGGCTTTCCTGACTCGCCTCACCAGCTCTGCTTCGGGCTTGGGAACTCCCGTGACCGCCATGGCGCCGTGGAGGGAAAGCAGCACTCCGTCGAGTTTCCCGGCTGCCTTGAGCGCGTCGGCTATCTCATAGGAATACTTATCGAAGCAATCCGTCGTTATCCAGCTGGAAAATCCGCCAGGCCCCTTACTCGCGTAGACGGTGGGGACCATTTCCGCACCCTCGGCCTCGAGCACGCGCATGTAGCCGTTTATATAAGTCGGGATTCCCCGGTTCCTCTCGAGGATCTCCTGGCCCCTCAGCGTACCTTGCTCAAATCTCTCGATGGTTGTGGGTTCTTTGCAGAAAGTGCACGTCTCGTCCGAAAACCCCGCTATGCCTATCCTCAACAGGGACACCTCCTTAAGGTCCTTAGAGGATATTTCGCAAACCGAACGTTGTAGTCCTTTCGGGCTCTGTCTTTCTTGAGGCGACTGAGCGATTCATTGAGGCGATTTAGGAGAGATTGGGAGAGAGTCCCCGCAGGTAGAACACCGGCATATCAGGGCGCAGACATAGTGGAGCACACGAGGTGAAGGAGGGCAAGCGCAGATAGAAACCTATGAGGACGTTTGAGAGGCGAAGGGCGGGTCTCAGGCATACCATCAGATACCGTCCCGCCTAAGTCCCACGCCGTGAATCCCACGCGGTTGATCTCACGCCGCGGTCAAGCAGCATGTGGCATTGGGTGAGGTACCCAGGGGTATCCCAAAGACCCGCCCGTGTCTCTCTTTTCAGATCACGTATGCGCTTCCGACAACCTTAGGTGGGCAAAGACTTGCTGTTACCGCCTGTAAGCGCTCACCGGCGATCTGTTCTCTCCGCCACCGACTCTCTGAACAGGAGGCGGATGAGCTGGTAGAGGGCCGCGAGCCCGACGAGAGAGTAGACTACGCGTTCGGCCATGGTCCCTTCGCCGAAGATAGAAGAGACCAGATTGAAGCCGGCAAAGCCTATGAGGCCCCAGTTCAGTCCGCCTATGATGGTAAGTATTGCGGCGATCCAGTCAATTGCGGACATCCTCATTCCTCACACTCGCTTTCTTGTAATGGCATGTCATGGTTTCTCAGGTAGTTTGTTAAGAAAGCGGGCAAATGATACAAAAGGCGCCTCTGTAGCAAGAGGCGCCTCTGTGACCGGTGAGGCTAAGAGGCCTCGAAAATGAAGGCGAAAAAGCGGTGGCGGCAGACTGCGAGGGAATGCACGACTACCTGTGACCGGCCACCAACTCGCTTCCTAACCCGGCCGGATCCGAGTCAATCTTCACAAGCCTCGCGTAGAGGCCATCTTTCGCGAGCAGCTCTTCGTGCCGGCCTTCCTCGACGATCTCGCCTTCGCTCAAGACCACGATCTTGTCTGCGTTCCTTATCGTCGACAGCCTGTGGGCGATGACCACGGTGGTCCGGCCTTGCATCAGCCTGCGCAGCGCAGAACTTATCTTCGCCTCGGTCTCGGTATCTACGGAAGAGGTAGCCTCGTCGAGGATAAGGATGGGCGCATCGTAAAGGAGCGCTCTGGCTATGGCCAGCCTCTGTTTCTGGCCGCCCGAGAGCCTCACGCCCCTCTCGCCGATGTGCGTGTCGTATCCGTTGGGGAGTTCCTTTATGAACTCTTCGGCACCGGCAAGCCTGGCCGCTTCCTCGATCTGCTCCCTGGACGCGTGCGGGCTTCCATAGGCGATATTCTCCGCCACGGTCCCGTTGAAGAGGAACACATCCTGTAGAACCATGCTTATGTTCCTGCGGAGTGACGCGAGCTTCACCTTCCGGATGTCGTGGCCGTCCACCAAGACCCGGCCTTCGGTCGGGTCGTAGAACCTGGGTATCAGGTTGGCCATGGTAGTCTTCCCCACCCCGGTCGGCCCGACGAGCGCCACCATCTGGCCCGGCTTGATCTCAAGGTTTATGTTTCGGAGCACGGGCACATCGTCGCCGTACTGGAAGGACACATTCTCGAAGACAATGTGGCCTTTGACGGGAGTGGGCAGCTCCACGGCGTCCGGAGCGTCCTTGATCTCGGGGATCGAATCGAGCACCTCGAAGTACCTGTCGCCCGCCGCGAGGGCCTGCTGGAGGGATTCGTTGATGCGGTTAAGCTGTATGACCGGTTCGTAGAAGGAGGCCACATAGAGGAGGAAGCCGGTGATATCCGCTATCGAAAGGCCTTTGTTGAGGGCCATTATCCCTCCGAAGAAGACCACAAACACCGTGCCCAGCCCGGCGAAGAAATCAACGCCGCCCGAGAAGGCCGTGCTTACGGACACCGCCCTCGCGATAGCCCACGCGTGGTCGTAGATTCGTTCGGTGATCCTCTTAAGCTCCCTCTCTTCTTGCGTGAAGACCTGGATCTCCCGGATACCGCTCAGGTTGTCCTGGAGCATGGCGTTCAGGTCGCCCAGCTTTGCCTGGGCCTGGCGGAAGAGTGGCCTCACGACTTTCTGGTAGAAATACATCCCGACCGTGATGAGAGGTATCGGGATCAGAGTGTACAGGGCAAGTTCCGCGTTGATGTAGAAAAGGAGCACGGTGGTGCCGATTAAGCGCAAGACGGCAACGGTGATCTCCGGTATGGCGTGGGCCATGAGGAGCTCAAAACTTGCCGTGTCGTTTATCACCCGAGACATTATCTGCCCCGTCTGGGTATCCGAGTAATACCGGGGCGAGAGTTTCTGAAGGTGATCGTAGATCGCCTGCCTGGCCGCTGCCACGCTCCCCCATCCGGCTACATGTGCCGTCCACGTCTGGACAGCCCTCAGGGCAGGCCGCAGGGCGTAGACCGCAAGGAGCATCAAGGCAACCCGGAGGATCTGATCCGCCGCGATATCCCCCGTGCCCGCAGCGGTTTCAATGATGGATATGAGAGACCTCTGGAGCCACGGGCCCGCAAGGGTTGTTGCCGTAACCCCGAGCATGGAGAGAAATGCCGCAAGCATCCATCCCCAGTACTTACGAGAGATGATGAGAAGCCGAGTAACGTAGCGCAAAAACTTCACCTCTAGTGCAGATAAGTGGTCCGCTGAGCGGCATGCCAAGTGCTATGGCAAATTGCCTGCATCCGAAAGTTTCACACACGAAGTAATACTACTACATGGGACCGTTCCTTTTCCTCCAGTCTTCCGGGCGGAAGCTGTTCAAGGACGCGGGCCGTCGTCCTCGAGAACGCGCGAGAAGACCAGCCCCCTTCCGGCCGCCGGCGGCAGTCTGGCCGCAGGGGACGCTCATTCGCCCAGCATAACCTTTTCCACTTTCTCTATCGGGCTCCCCAGGAAAACCGATCCGAGCCTGGCGAACACCTCAGGGTCGCCGCTGGTGTAGTACTTCCGGACGGGCTCCTGAGCCGCGACCTGCTTCTGACCCGCGACTGGCTTCTGAGCCACAACTGACTCTTGGTCCGCGAGGGCCTTGGCGTCCGGGACCGTCCCATCCGCAAGACCGAGGTCCTCTCCCGGGAACATCGACCTTAGCACCGAAAGGGTTTCCTTGGCCGTCTCTTCGGCTGGGTCTACCAGCGTGACATCGGGACCCATGACCTCAGCGATCAACGGTGCGAGGAGGGGGAAATGAGTGCAGCCCAAGACCAGGGTGTCTATCCCACTATCCCGGAAGGCGTTCAAGACGTCGCCGACAACGGCGCGCGCTTCGTCCCCCGTCGTGACCCCGCTCTCGACCAGCTTCACGAAAGACATGGCCGGCTGTCCTACCACGTAGATCTCGGGGTCCAGTTTTCGAATGGCCTCCGAATAGGCGCCGCTCTTCACCGTGAACTCCGTGGCGACTACGCCCACACGCTTGTTTCTCGTCGCCTTGACGGCGCCTTTTGCGCCGGCCCCCACGACGCCGATTATCGGGAACGGGTAGTCCGGTTCAATGCCAGGCAGGGAAGCCGCCGTCGCCGTATTGCATGCTATGACCGCTACGTCTATCCCTTTGGTAGCCAGAAAGTCCAGTATCTGGCGGGAAAACAGTTGGATCTCTTCGCGAGGACGGACGCCGTACGGGTTCCGCCCGCTGTCGGCGTAGTATTCAGTACTCGCCTGGGGGACCTTCGCGATTATCTCCTTGAGAACCGTGAGCCCTCCGAAACCGGAGTCAAACACGCCGATCTTGACCATTTTCAACACCCCGCGCTCTACGTAAGTACCTTCAGTATCTTCAGCGTCTGCAGTACCTGCGGTAGTACACCCTTCCGGGCACCTCCTCCGGGCACCCGCAAACCACCTGCTTCATCCAGCATACCTAAATCGAAGCGGTGATGTCATCCGGGGACTTCGCGTTGGCTGACCCGAACTTCGAGCGCATCTTCTCGGATTGGCCGATCTTACGGGATGGTTTTCGGCAACCATTCGATTTCGCAGGACTGTCGTCGAGAACCGGCCGGTTTCAGAGCCATGTCTCGGAAGACCATCTGATTTCACCGAACGATCGCCCGCCACCGGAGGATTTCGTAGACAGACCACTGAAGACCGGCCGCTCTCATGGAACTCTCGCTGCGGACCGGAGGATTTCTTGGACGCATCGCTGGAAATCGGCCGGTTTGATGGGACTGTTGCCACGCACCGGTGGATTTCGTCGACACATCGGGGAAACATAGTCGGTCTCGTAGGTCTCTCCTCGCAAACCGGGGGATTTCGAGGGACTGATCGCTGAAGGATGGCGGGTTCTGTGGGACTATCGTCTAGGACTGGAGGACCTCGTGGATGCATCGTTGAAGACCGGTCGGTCTTGTGGTATTGTCGCCACGAATTGGCGGATTTCGTGGACACATCGCCCAAGACCAGTCGATTCTGAGGGACTGTCGCAGCGAATTGGCGGACTTGGTAGACACATCACTGAAGACCGGCGGGTCTCATGGGTCTATCGTCGCGGACCAGTCGGTTTAACAGACCGTTCGCTGACAGACCGGCAGATTTCATCGGCCCGTCGGGAAAGAACGTCGGGTCTTTCCGGCATGTTCTCGGGAATCGGCCGGGCTGACCGACCTCTGGTCTGAAATAACCCGGTCTCGCCGCCCACTCCGTAGAGGATCGGCGGATTTCGTCGGCCTATCAATATGGATCCTCCGACTTGCTCCGCATATCGGTGAGACATGGCGGATTGTCGTCTCCATAGGCCGAGATCAAGGTCTTTGGGGAGTGAGGCTATCGCTACCTCGTTTCGGACGACAAACAAGGTAGAGATGATCAACAGAAAACTGGCCTACGTCAAGGAGGCGACCAAGCAGCTCGAACCGTTGCTGTTTGCGGCTGCCTGTACGTGGATGCAAGGGTGTTGCATTGGGTCTGTATCTCTCGAACCCATCAATCCTTTGGAATCTATGTTCGTTTCTCGGCACACCTATGCAATCATAGAGCTCAGGTATCGCCGACAAGTCTGGACTGAACGACAAAACCGCGAACGGAAAACAGCGGATATCTGTCAGTATAGCCTTACCCTGACATTGCACCAAACCAGGTTAGCCGTATATCTCCCCAACACTGGCTACTGAGAGCTAAGAATGTTCAGGATTGCATAGGCCAGTTTATCCACCGAGCCCCAGTTGTTCGCCAGTACGACCACTCCTGCTTTTGTCTGAGGACAGATGACACATGTAGAGCAATAGCCTCCGACCAACCCATTGTGGTCAAGTGTTTTCCCATAGGTCGTCACACCTATGTGCCAACCCAAACCTACCTTCCTGTCTCCGGCGAAGTGCGTTTCTTGTGCCAAAGCCATCGCTGCGGACAATTCCTCATCCACCTGCAGCCCACCTAGATTGGCGGCCAAGAAACGAATCATATCCCGGGTAGTACTCTTTATTCCTCCCGCCGCCTGCAGCGCGTCAAAGTCCCATTCTCTCGCAGGAGTACCACTGGCCAAGTGAGGTCTTGCTTTGCGGGCCTGCAAAGCCCCATCAGGAAAAACGGTCGTAGACGACATGTCCAGCTTATTGCAGATCAGCTCTTTCAACATGATGTCGTAAGGCTTGCCGTATGCATCGGATAGACACTCCCCCAAGATTCCCATGCCCAGGTTGGAATACTCATAGCGGGTGCCAGGCGCCCAACGCAAGGCGTTAAGTCGCATGAACTCGTTCATGTCTTCGCGACTGAAGTCAGCAAAGGGGTTTAGGGGGTTCAAGACTACCGGGTCCCGGGGCAGTGATGATGTATGGGTAGCTAGGTGCCTCAGGGTCATTTCCACGCCCTCGTATTCCCCGGCCAGGCATTCAGGAAAGAACTCCTTCACAGGAGTATCGAGGGATACTATTCCCTTCAATGATAGATCGGCCAACAAGGTTCCCGTAAAGACCTTAGTCAGCGAGGCGATCTCAAACAGCGTGTTCTCATCAATGGGATTCCCGTCCTTCTGGGTATGACCATAGTTGAAATACGCAACCTTCCCGTCTTTGACTACCGCTACTGCCATCCCCATGAAACCCTGGGCAGCGAAGTAAGCTTCACACTCCCGGTCAATCCTCTCTATGAGCTCTTTGTCCTTCAGATGCGGCAGCTCACCTGCTCTTCCACCCCTTCCCGGCCCGTTCGTATTCGTTTCCTTAGGAGGAACCTGTGTTCTCCGTCCCCCAGACCATCTCAGCATGTTCCTGAGCCCTACGCTCAGCTCAGCAAGCATCACTACTTCTTCGAACGCCACGTCGACCTCCGCCACGGCGTTTCCACTACAGCGGGAAAGCCGTTCACGGCGAACCGATTGTCTACATAATCTGGATAAACAGAGAGAGAAGGTGAACTGCATGAAGGCACCCAACACAACTTCACGCCCGCGGTGGAGGAGAATCAGTCAGGCACAGCTGGATCTAAGCAACATGCTCCGCCTACTGTGGGAACAGCACGTCTGGTGGACGAGGTCGTTTATCATCAGCGTCGCTTTCGACCTGCCCGACTTGTCTGTCGTGACCGCGAGGCTTCTCCGAAATCCCAAGGACTTCGAGGCAGCACTCATGCCCCTCTACGGGAAGGAGATAGCCGCTCAGTTCGCGGCGCTCTTCACAGCGCACCTCACGATAGCCGCCGAGCTGGTGCAAGCAGCCAAAGCCGGCGATACGGTGAGGGCCGCCGAGGCAGAAATCAGGTGGTACCAGAATGCCGACAGAATAGCCGCGTTCCTGGCGCATATAAACCGGTTCTGGTCAGAAGAAGTATGGAAGACGATGCTGCACAGGCACCTCGCCATGACGAAAGACGAGGCCGTGGCGATCCTCTCCGGGAATTACAAGCAAGGGATCGATATCTTTGACCAGATAGAACTCCAGGCCCTGGCCATGGCCGACGTCATGACCGAGGGGATCGTGAGACAATTCCCGGGGCGCTTCCGTTAGGCCAGGCAAGCCGGGCTCCCCCGGTCAAAAGCTGGATCTCGCCAATCTCTCGGACTTCCTGTCCGACTAGCCCTTCTTTTCTCCCTTGTCCCCAGCGTTCTCAGCCGCCTTGAACATGGCCACGTACGAGCCGTACCCTTCCTTATCCAGGTCCTCGAGGGGGATGAACCGTAGCGCAGCCGAATTTATGCAGTACCTGAGGCCCGTCGGGGCAGGGCCGTCGTCGAAGACGTGGCCGAGATGGGAGCCTGAATAGGCCGCTCGTACTTCGGTCCTAACCATGCCGTGGCTGTGATCGGGGACTTCTACAATGTTTTCCTTCTTGATCGGCTTCGTAAAGCTCGGCCAGCCGCAGCCGGCATCGAACTTATCCAGGGAACTGAAGAGCGGCACTCCCGAGACGACGTCCACGTAAATTCCAGGACGGGTATTGTCCCAGTACTCGTTCTGGAACGGAGGTTCCGTCGCGCCCTCCTGAGTCACCCGGTACTGCATGGGAGTGAGACGCTCCCGGAGCTCCTCTTTCGAAGGCACAGATGTAACGGGCGCATCCGGGACCTCCTTGGCCCACGCCCTCTCGAGGAACGCCTGGCGGCCCGAGCCAACCTTGTACCGCTTGTACTCTTCCGGCTTCTTGAGGTAGTAGTCCTGGTGGAACTCCTCGGCTACGTAGAACTCGGAGGCGGGGAGTATCTGGGTCGCGATAGGCTTCGCGAAACGACCTGAGCGCTCAAGCTCCGCCTTGGACTCCTCTGCTTCTTTCCTCTGTTCCTCGTCCAGGTAAAAGATGGCCGTCCTGTACTGGGATCCCCTATCCATGAACTGGCCCGCAGGATCCGTGGGGTCGATCTGTCTCCAGAAGACGTCCAGGAGGGCCCGGTAGGATATCTTGGACGGGTCGTACTCTACCCTCACCGCTTCGTAATGGCCCGTCGTCCCCGAACACACCTGCTCATAGGTGGGATGCGGGACATGCCCGCCCGTGTAGCCGCAGAGGACCTCCTTCACGCCCTCGAGGCTCGCGAAAGGTTGCACCATGCACCAAAAACATCCTCCTGCGAATATGGCATAAGCGGTACGGTCAGACACCGGAACACCCTCCTTCGTTTGCGTAAAGGATAGCTTTCCTGCGCTAATCCCTAAGGCAACTGTGCTATCCTTCGAGATGCCTGTGTTTCTTCATGTCTGTGTTTCATCATTCCTTAAGATGCCTGTCGAAGAACCGCTTCATCTTCGGCATAGCGTCCATCCACGTTTTCTTCTTGGCGAACGTGTGGACCTCGTCCGGGTAGTATATCACCTCAAAGTCTTTCCCGAGATCAACCAGGTCACGGATGATGGAGTCCATCTGCTGGAAGTCCACGTTCATGTCTGCCGTGCCGTGGACATTCAGGAGCGGCGCCTTCATGTTAGCCGCAAATGTCTTGGGCGACGCCTGCCTGTAGAGCTCGGGCGAGTCCTCAGGCTCCCCGCCGAGGAACGCTTTGAAAAGCCCGGCTCGCTTTCCGTACCGCTTGTCGGCCCACTTGGTCCACTGGACCTCATCCCAGATACCCGCGATGTTGATACCGCACCTGAAGACATCCGGATACTGGGTCAGGCAGTGCAGGGTGAGGTAACCGCCGTAGCTCAGACCATAGACGCCGACCCCCTCAGGGTCGACATAGGACAGTGCCTTCAGGTAGTCCGCCGCCGCGATGACGTCAGCCACGTCGTCCACGCCCATCTTGTGGTAGAGGGCCTCCCGGAAGTCCCGCCCGTAGCCGGTCCCGCCGCGGAAGTTCACCGACAAGACCACGTACCCTTCCTGGACGAGGTACTGGTTGTAGGCGTGGAACAGGGCGTATGACCTCTGGGGATGCCAGCCCCGCCTCATCTGGCGGATGGGCCCTCCGTGGACCCA
>DUSI01000011.1 GCA_012842685.1 Candidatus Fermentithermobacillaceae bacterium | reverse complement strand
GATGTACAATTTGCATGAGACCTCACCTCTCGAGTGGTAACACTCGTCCCAGCAAGGACGGTGGGGTCTCTTTCGTTATCTCCTGACCCTTAACCTCCAAAAACTCCTACAGTAAAGTTACACTGACAAGTCTGTCCCCGCGGAGAGCGGCATCGATACGCCATGCCGCCGCGCGGCCGTCTGGTGGCGGTATTGCAATAAGTGGGTCATCCCTACTGGGGCGCCGGAACCGGTGGAGCGGCTTCGTGTAGAGGACAACCCGGGCACACTGAAACGCTTCCCTCAAAAAGGTCTTGTATGAGGTCGTAGCAGGGAGAGTTATCAGTAGGCCCGTGCCACACGACCCTCTCGGGCGCCAGCGTAACCACTGCGCTGACTATGACGTCGTCCTCACCCAGGTCCATCTCTTCCGGCGGGTTGGCTATGAAGCTCCCCACCTCACCCTCGATAGTCTTCATCCTGTCGTCGTAGAGGGCATATCCGCCGCCGGGGGTCCGGACGACGTTTACCTCTCGGGCCTTGTTCTTCTGCCTCGTCATAAAGTGCTTGAGGAGCTTCAGGAACTCGCGGTACTCCCGTTCGGTCAGGTAGTCACCGGCCACTTCTTCCACCGTATCGTAGAGGTCCTCAAGGTACTCTTTGAGCCGGAATGTTATGAACCCTTCCAGGACGATCTCGTTCTCCTTTTCAAGGTACTCGGCGAGACGGGCCCAGACCTTGCTCTTCCGTCGGCTCCTTTCGACGCCGTCCTGGAGGTCTGATGCCTGGTCCGCTTTCCCGTCCAGTGCGAGGGCGACCTTCTTCTTGATTATGCCCCTATCCTTCGAGGACAGGTAGGAGTAGTTTTCGTCGACCAGGTGGCTCACCAGGAGCTTTTCGTATTCATCGATAATGAGATGGGAGAGCTCGTTGGCCACAGAATCCTTGATTTCCCGGAGCACATCCTGCTTCACCGAGTCTCGCGCGCCCAGGATTTCGCAGTGGAAGACCAAGAGGTCTCCCTTCTGGGATTCCCGGACCGAGACTCTGACCCCTTTCTGGGCCCAAGCGTCCATCTCTTTCCCCAGCATGTGCCGTATTGCATCCGGTGCTTTGGACGATGCTACGGACAGGACGTTCAGAAGCGGCACCTCCGTAGAGGATAGTATGTCAGCGCCGATCTCAGGGAAATTCCAGGCAATATAGGCGGGATCGCTTGTCCGACAGGGGCTCTGGGCCATCTGATAAAGGCAGACGGGCTCTCCCCGGAGACAGGATTTACCTCGGCGCGTCTTGCCCGTCCAGGTAGTCCCTAAACTCGCTGTAGACGAGAGGAGCGGGAGACAGATAGATAATGTGGGGAGGGCGGATGGAAAGGGGCCACGTCCCGGCTAGGAACCCGACTATTCTCCCATTTTGAACCACAGGGCTACCGCTCATCCCCTCACGTCCCCTGCGCGTCGCGCTCGCCACGAGATATTGCCTGCCTCGAAGGGTGATCCACCCTTCCAGCGTAACTTCGAAAGGCTCTTCCCCTGGCGTAATGCAGACGGCGCGCTCGCCCAGGAGTACATCGGATGCATTCGCAATAGGCAGTTCATCGCGGGGTTCCGGAGCGTCGATGGGGCTGACGGCAAGACCCCATGGTGTGTCCTCAAGCGCCGTGAGCCTCTCGTCAAGTGACTTCTCATTGAGGAAGGTGTGCTCATCTAGCAAGCCAGGAGACATGCTGCAGGAATGCGCCGCCACCACCGCGACGCGGTTCTTGTAGAAGCAGACGACGGCCTGCCAGCACTGTTGATCCGAGACCCTAGTGTGAAAAAGGTCACCCCCCAGAGTAACGGAAACATGGATTTCGGGCACTACGGCCTCTGGCGATTCCCTGGCTTCACTCAAGATGGCGGAGACTCCGTACACGGGAATGCGGAGGGCGACGATCAACACGATAAACGCTATGCGCCTCTTGAGCGTGAAGAAGGCGGTACAAAGCAAACCCAGAAGCAAGGCGATCTCATGGAGCCGGGACCAGGTGGGATCGCCGAAAACGATGATGAGCAGGCAGGCGGTGAAACAGATACCAGCCCTAAGCGCCGCCTTGGTGTCTCCGAAGACGGTCTTAAGGACTCTTGAGATGCCTGCTGAGACGGCTTCCATCCTGGACTTCATTATCGTCGGCTCGCAGGTATGTGAACCTTCTCTAAGATGATATGTTCTCGGAAAGGGACGTTCAGTCCTCTCTCGCCAGTTCCTTAACGCGAGCCTGCCCCGCCTCTTTCCCTGCCCTGACCCAAGACACCAGGTCGTGGATGAGATTTGACCCACCCGTCATGACCAGCGCAGTGAGCACGTAGCCCACGAGAGGCCAGCGAAACTCGATGCTAAACACCTGGAAAAAGTCGAGCGATGTGCCTATCGCTATGGTCAGGGACAGGACAAGCGCCAGGAGTAGGGGCATCTCTACACCCAGGAGCCTTTTCTTGTGGAGGTCCGGGATGATGCTCACGATGATCTCGACGAACCGCTCCACGGCGAAGGCCAAGAACGACCAGAGGGTTATGAGGTCGGGTCTTACAGACAAGTCTACTACCTCCCCGCGCGAGATGCCGAAGAAGCCTGGTGAGTCGCAGCAACCACCCCATCTTATGCTGCCGCTGAGAGGCAGGCGCAGGAGGCCGGGCACGCGATCATCGAGTCGGGCCACCGCGACTCCGCGGTTCGCGCACAAACCGACCGGCGGTGACAATTATTGCCACACACCCCTCTTGAATGGCAGGATTTTCCATTTACGCGTCGAATAGACCCGCAACAAACGAAAGAGGTGATCGATCTGCTGGAAGAAGAGAAGAACGCGACTATGTGGACGTCCCTCCCACAGATCAGGCAGCTGCTTGGGCTCGGATGGCACAGGCACCTGCCCCCCGAGGCGGGCGTGACCTTCACGTCCATCGCTATCCTGGGGTGGTCGGGGGCCAGAGGCGGAGATATGTGGAGATGGCTCGAGAAATGGTATTCAGAGGCCGAGAGGTACCCGCTGGACCCGAGACAGGCATGCGCCAAAGAAGATGTCGAAAGGAGGTTCAAGGAAGAGTACGGGAAGCCGTATGAAAAGAGCGTCCGGGGTATGGTAGAGCTACTCGTAGACCTCGGCCTCGTCTACAGAGAAACCGAAGAAGGCGAGGAAGTACTGAAGATACCGGAGCTCCTCCCCCTACCCGAGGATTGCCTCAAGCTCAGCAAGGCCGAAAGGGAACTCCTTCAGGTCATGAGAAGCGAGTGCCCGTTTTGCCAGTAAGACTGCCGGGGCTGGTGGACTGCGCGGGCGCTCTGGCGCTGACCTCACTTACACGGCGCGCTTTGGCCGTCCGCCCGGCTTTCGACCACCTTGCCGTCTGCCAGGGATAGTACCGTAGCGGCTCCTTCCACCAATCCTCCCGTATGGGACACGACCAGCACGGTTTTCCTGGACGCGTACTCGTCCACCGACCGGCGGATGAGGGCCTCTGATTCGGCGTCGACAGAGGAAGTAGGTTCATCCAGGATGAGGGAGGTTCAGCGGGTCGTTTCCTCGAAAAGCGTTGAAGGGTTTAGCATGTTGGGCACGAACGGTTTGGCCTGAGGCTTTTAAAGAGGCGCTTGGACACGGAGGTTTTCGGATGACCCCACGTAATCGGATGACCCCATACAATCGGATGACCCCAGATGACCGGACCCCTTCCAGCCGAAGAGATGGCCCGGACAGCGCGCCGGGAGAAATGGCCGGCCACGACCTGAGGGCCGGCTCTCAAATCAGCCTCTTCGCCGAATTCTACGACATTCTCCACGCGGGGCTGGGCGACGTCGAGGCGTACACCGGCTATGCGCGCAGGTTCAGCAGGCCAGCTTGCGACCCCGGTGACCCCGATAGCCCCGGCGACAGCAGCTCTCCTAGTTGGACCGCATGCCGTGCGGATGCCCCGGGGCCACTCTCCGCTTTTCGCGAACATCCAAAGGTCCTGGAACTTGGGTCAGGCACCGGCCGGATACTCATCCCCATGGCAGCGGCGGGATTTCGGGTGACGGGCGTAGATAAATCCGACGAGATGATCGCCCTGTGCATGGAAAAGCTTGGCCGGGAGCCCGACTCAACCCGCTCGCGGGTTAGGCTCGTCATAGGGGACGTGGGAGACATCGACCTCGGCGAGACGTTTGACCTGGTCATCGCGCCGTGCAATCTCCTGACATATATGACTCAACGCGATCAGGCCCTTTCCCTCTTCGAGACCGCACGCCGGCACCTCAAAGACAGCGGGGTGTTCATCATGGACTGCAGCATCCCTGACGTCCGCCTCATGGTGAACTGCGACGGCGTCCCGAGGACCTTCGAGTTTGAGCACCCCCTCACAGGGACGACCATCGCCTACACCCTCACGCCTTACTACGATTTCGTGAACCAGCTGGAGACGGACCACCTGGTCCTCGAGGAGCGGGACGGAGATGATGTCCTCCGGCGGGAAGAAACGACCGAGAAGCTGGCCTTCTATTTCCCGCGGGAGGTGAGGCTCATGCTGGAGGTCTCGGGCCTAGAGGTGTTCCACGAGCAGGGCTCGGTGGTGGAAAACGTTCCCCTAAATGAACACGCAGGCGAAATGGTGTTTTTCGCGAGGAAAGCGTAGCGGATAGGCGTGGCCGGACTCAGGCTCGCTCTAGGCCTTTTTCCGCCGCATAGCTCGCCCGTCTTAGCTGAAAGGTTCCATGTACTGTCCGTTACGCGGGGCTTCGAGTGAGCCCCCCGCCTGCATCTCAGCTGAATGAGATGGGGCCGCCTAGTTCATCCAGAACGAACCGTACTAGAGCGAACGAAAATCGCTATCCCCCGGACGCTCGGACGCATGAGAAGGTCTTGGACCTTGTCCTTGAGAGCTCTACCTATCTTCTCCACCCTGATGTCGGGGAACCGGACCTCCGCTTGGTCTACCACTCTGACTCCCTCCTTACTCCCTCCCGCCATCACCGGCTCTCCCCCCGCAAGAAACCTGCGAGGCTTTCATGCAGGAGATACTCCCACCCTGCCTTGCAGCTCTCCCTGGTGAAGGCCGGGTCGTCTTTCGGAAAAGTCTCCTGCCCCCTATGGATGAGCCTTAGCCTCGTTCCACCCGGTACCTCGTAGAGCTCCCAAGTCACCGTCGAATCTCCCGGGTATCCCGCATATCTCCACCGGTACGTGATCTTTCGTTCGGGGACGACTTCGGTTATCTTCCACTGGTGTACGTAGTCTTTGCCCTCGTTATGGTGGGTGAACTCGGTCTCGAAGCCCACCTCCGGCCTGAAATCCGTTATCTCCTCGAAGAACCACCGGCGCATCTTCTCGATGGTCGTGATGGCATCCCAGACATCGGGCACGGGAGCATCGTAGACATGCTCGACAAGGACCGGCTCTGTGCCAATGCGCGCGGCATCATCAGGCGCAGGCGGGCCCAATTCCTTCACCAGCCGCACAGTCAGAGGACGCGTCGTGAGGAACTCCAGTCCGGGCTCCATCGTTGTCTGCGGGTGCTGGTAGACGTCCACTCCTACCTGGATGGGCTCATCGATGATGTAGAGGTACCCCTTCTTCGTCCCGTTGTGGCGGATCCTGCCGTCATCGTCAATTGACAACATGGTCGGCTGGTACGAGAAGGCTTCCGCGAGTTCCCTCCACCGCGTTATCGTGCTGCCCTCGCGGAGGACGTCGAAAACCTTGTCCGAGCCATGATACCAGGTATCCTGGGCCATTGTCTCTACCTCCCTCCTACTGAGAGCTGCGCCGGTGCCGGCTCACCGCAGTATCCTACCCCTTCTCTCCTGTCCTTGCTGCCAGCACCTTGCAATAGGTTCTTAGCCGCGGGGTTGATCTCCTGGCACTTCGTGCCCGAAGTCGTGGATGGTTGAGCAACAATCATGAGTTGCAAGTTGAGACGGCTGCGAGTGACATAAAATGTCACATCCGCTCAGTCTGAGTAACATAATCTGCTAGTTACCGTGTTCGCAACTAGCAAGAAATGCCGGATAGCCGCAGGACATCTGTCATCTTCTGATGGTTGATCAACTGTTTCATCTTGCTTGTTCCAGTTGCTCGTCATCTTGCGTCATTTTGCTTGTCTCATCCTGCTTGCCTCATCCTGCTTGTGTCATCTTGCTCGTCCCATCCCGCTAGCAGTGTTTTCCCGCGAGTCATCACCCCCAATTCCTTCTGCACCGGACCCAGGATGCCTCGCCCCATACTGAGACACCCTAGTACTTGCCGGACTTTCGCTGAAAGGAGGGTTCTTGGGTGAAAAACCTGACATCCAGGGAGCTTCTGTACCTGGAAGACGCCGGGAAACTGTTCGAATGCGTCGCCAAGGTCTGCGATTTCGCGGCGTCCAACGCAGTCGATCCCCAGTTCAAGGCGTACTTGCAGGCTCTCGGCAAGGAACACAAGCAGTGGATGGCCGCCACCGCCGAAAAAGGCCAGGAAGCGCTGGTCCAGTAGAGCACAACCGGTGGCGCACAAGCAGATACCAAGTAATCCGTACCGAGGTGTTAAGAATGCCAAACCAACCGCAGGAGAAGGAATGGGCGGGGATCCTGCTCTATCTCCAGAAACTTGAAGCATCCATGCTCTGCACGGCTGCTCTAGAAGCACAATCACAAGAGCTCAGAGACCACTACTACGGGCTCCTGAGCAGATCACTCCAGAACCAGAAAGCCCTCTTCGACATAATGAAACGCATGGGCTGGTACAGCACCGAACCCGCGCCGCAGGAGCAAGCGGAAAGATCCAAGACGTGCTTCACAAAGATGCGGCAGCAGGCCGAACAGATGCAGTCGCCAATGCAGTAAGGAAAAACCCAAGTAACTCGATGCCCCCTTGCATACATGGCCCAGATGCACGGGGGCTTGTCTCTTTTCGGCAGCCCAAGCATCCGCGGGTATCGCAGTCCCTGGATGTGTCCTGCGCTATTACCGTGAGCGTGAAACAATTCCCAGGGAGAATGCGGGACTTGGCTACTTGCCGGCCTCCCTCAGGCCTGGCCCCACTCACTTGGCAACCCGGGAGCGCGTTGGCGGAGTAAGCAGACACCACCACCGGAGTCTGCCAAGTCAGCAGATAACAAAAGCTCGTCTTCGTTCCACGAAACCGAAGGGTCGAACATGGCCGTCCGGACTTCGCCGTTTCTTTGGGTGACGATGATTTCTACGTTCCTCAGGCCATCGGTGTCAAAGGAGCATGTACTCGGTTTTCCCATCTTCGAGATATACCACTCCCCTCCAAGCGGTCGGGATCCGCTCACCGACCCATCACCCGTAGCCCGCTCGACATAGCACGACCTGCGAGTTTGGAGTCTTCTGGGTGAGGCGGAACGTCGCGACCATACCGGCCTCGCCCCTCCCGGCCAGTTCTTCATCGAGGCTCATGCCAGCTTCGCGCACACCGTCGACAGGGGGTAAGACTCCGCTGAAACAGAGCAGCTAAGGAAGCAACCGCTTTCTTCCAGAGATGGGATACCCGATCGTCTCTGGACCGCAGTGGGAGGTGTTGCCACTCAGGTCAGTGGCAGATTTTGGCTGGACTGGTCTTGGCCGGATATCCTGGCCTGATCCATGGGACGCGCGACCCAAATTCGCAGTTAAGAACTTGACGCTTCTACACCCGCCCATACTATATTAGCTATGCATTTGTGCCAATCGGACCCAGGACATAATATCCCAGTGCTGAACTGGGAGGGACCACCAGGTCCCTCAGTGGAGCGGAAGCGATGAAGGGCAGACCTTAACTGGTCACCTATGGTCTGCTTGGAGCTAGTGGTGAAACCGGCCGCTATCTGCGGTCGGTTTTTTGTTTGGGTCCATGGTCTGCCGTTAAACCAACAACAAAAAGTAAAGGAGGGGATTGAGTGATCAAGAAGCGTCATCTGCGGTTACTGGCAGCGCTCACGGTCGTCTTTTACGTCCTGACGGCAACCCACTTGACCTCTATAGCGCTGGCAAGTGGCTATCCGGCAGAGCCCCAGGGCGCCGTTGAAGGTGGCCAGGCCGGTGAGACTCCGGGGACGCCAGAAGAGCCAGAAGAGCCACAAGAGCCGGAAGAACCAGGCGAGCCCCAAGAGCCTGAGGAACCTGAAGACCCAGGCCAGGGCTCCGGACAACAGCCCGGCGAGCAGCCTCCCGGAGAGGAATCCGGGGACGATCCTGATGACTCGGAAGGTCAACCTGGAGAAGACCCAGACGGTTCTGAAGGTGAGCCCGGAAATCCGGACGAGGAGTTAGTAGATGAACCTGGAGACCCGGATGAGGATCCGGCAGGCGAAGCTGGAGAGCTGGACGACCAGGGAAACAACCCAGATGGCCCAAGTGAGGAATCGGAAGACGAGCCCGGCGAGGACGAAGGAGAAGGCGAATCGGAACCTGGTACGCCTGCTCCCACCCCGACCACAACCAAACTCATTGTCCGCCACATCGTTGCGAGGCCAGATGGAGAGTTTGTGACTGTCGGGGAAACCGAAGTAGAGGGTCTTGAGGTTGGCACAACGGTTTACGGGGCCGACTTCGTCGCGGTTTCCGAACACGTAGCGTTTCTCTACAGCGAACCTGAAGAACTGGTGCTCGGTGAAGAAGGCAATTTCATCGAGTTGTTCTATGAGGTCCTTCCCAAGACCGACAGGCCAGAGGCTCCCGTGTCAGCCCCTGCACCTGAGTTGTTCTTCCCAGGCTATGGGCTAATGGGGAAGGCTGGTGCTTCAGGTATCCAAAGCGCCGGCGGGGAGCCAGGTTCTCTCATCCTGGACAAGAGAGCCGACGCTGTCGGGCCTGGTCTCTGGAAAATCACGCTGACCCTGGAGGGCATTGACGCCGCCATAACTTCCGACGTTGTGTTGGTCATCGACACGTCCAACAGCATGAGCAACAGGTTGGAGAATGCCAAGACCAAAGCTAAAGAACTTGTCGCGGCACTCCTAGAGAGACCAAACACCAGGGTCCGTCTGGTTTCGTTCAGTGATGGAGTAACGGTCCATTTCAGCGATTTCTTAGAGGACAAGGAATCGCTAGAGGACGCGATTGATGCCCTTACGGCAGGGGGAGGTACTTTTACCCAGGCAGCGATAAGGCAAGCCCGACTGCTTCTTCAGGCCAGTAAGGCGGACAAGAAAACAATCATCCTCTTTAGCGATGGGGAGCCGACCTACAGCTACGGTTTCAACGAGAAGAACAACAACAACTACAAAGAAGTCGAAAGCGGCTGGTTGTACACCGTTTACTACTCGAGAGATGACCTAGCCGAATCCGCGTTTAACTACGACAGGAAGTTCGGTAATGGTTCAGGTTCCGTGACCCTGGTGCGGACCGAATCAGAGTTGCTTTGGCTCTTGCCCCCGGTGTTCTGGGACTACTACTACTACGCGCACCACGGCAACAGCGCGGTAGCCGAAGCGAGAATCGCCAAGAACGATTACGGCCTGACCATCTACTCGGTCGACTTCGGGCCTGGCAACAATCAAGGGTCACAAATCCTCAAGAATATCGCCAGTGCCTCAGACAAGTACTACCGCTGGAACTCCTTGGACGAGTCTCAGCTGTGCCAGCAGATAGGTGGAGAAAGCTTGCCTGCGGCCACCGGCGCGGTGGTAACTGACCCCATTGCGACGGAGTTCTCGCTCGTTCCTGGCTCCATAGTAGCTGAAGCGGACACAACCTATCAGCTTCAGGGTCAGAAGATCATCTGGAACGTGGGCACCATCTCCGAGGAACGTGGCAAGCTGATATTAACGTACATTGTCGAGATCAACGACGGTGTATGGAGCAATAAGTACTACCCGACCAACGGGGAAACGTACGTGGAGTACACCGGCGCTGATGGCCACCCTCAGAAGGACTACTTCAACGTCCCTAAAGTGCGTGTGCTGATAGGCCCCTTGACGGTTTACTACTACAGGGTCAACTCTTCGGGACAGCCGATAGACGCTGAGGGTAATCCGGTAGATAGCCCCGAAAAGCTCTACAGCTACACCTATATCAATGAGGGCGTGAGCCTCCAGCTACCCTACGAGTACTCGGTGTACTTCAACGAAGACGATGACACTGCAACCACCATAGAAATCGGCGAGAACGTATATCGGTACCATGTCGCAGGCGCCAAGAACCCCGCTGAAGGAGTACTCACACCTGCGGCACCGAGCGACGACATATGGTTCGCGTGCGTTGCCGTGGCACCGGTGGACCTGGAAGTCACCGGCTATCACGGCGTCTACGATGGAAAACCTCACTCAGTCCACGTATCGGGCGTGCTGGAGGACGACACCCTCGAGTACAGCATCGACGGCGAGAACTGGGTGAGTGAGAAGCCCTACTTCGTCGACGCTGGAGAATACACGGTTGTGGTGAGAGCCACTCATCCGGTGTACGAGACTCGTACCGCGACTGCTGCGGTGAAGATATACCCGAGGAAGGTTACGGTCAAGGCTCTCGACAGCTGGAAGTACTACGATGACCCCGACCCGCTGCCGTTTACGTATGAGATAGTCAAAGGCAGCTTGGTCTGGGGTGACTGCTTCCAGGGAGAGCTTGAGCGCGAATCTGGAGAAGACCCTGGAACTTACGCGATCACCCGGGGCACGCTGACCCTGGGCAAGAACTACGACCTTAAAGTCCTGCCCGGGACCTTCACCATCCGCAAGCGCGTAGCGGAGGTGCCGCTCGTCATCCACAACTACACGGGCGTCTACGATGGCAATCCTCACAGCATCACAGTGGACCCGGAATCCTTGCTTGAGGGAGACACGGTGTACTACAGGCTTAGTGAGGAAGACGAATGGAGCCAGGACGAACAACTGTTTACATACGTAACCGAAGGCTCGGTTACTGTGTTCGTACTGGTAACCAATAAGTACTACGAAGACCGCGAAGGAACCGGCACTGTGGAGATCACCAAGCGGCCGTTGGAGCTTACTGCGGGCAGCGCGAGTAAGTTCTACGATGGTGAACCGCTGACCAGCAACGAATGGTCGCACACCGGAGGCGAGCTCGCGCAAGGTGACTGGCTCGATGAAGTGACAGTGGAGGGTTCCCAGACCGATGTGGGTTCGAGCAAGAACGTCATCACCAATGTAGTTATCAAGCGGTATGACGATAACAACGAGCCCATCGTCGTAACCGAGAACTACCACATAACCCGTGTCGATGGCTGGCTCACAGTGAGGGCGCCGAACGTCCCACCTCCTCCGCCGCCTACGCCCGAAGAGCCCGAGGAGATCGAAGAGGAAATCCCCGATGAGCCGCCGCCTCTCTTGAACCTGGCCGACCACTTCGCGTACATCCAGGGTTACCCGGATGGCACGGTCAGGCCCGAGGGCTACATCACGAGAGAAGAAGTCGCGGCAGTGTTCTTCAGGCTCCTTGATCCCGAGTACCGGGAGCTCATAAGGGCGTACGAGGCTCCGTTCCCGGATGTCGCTCCCGACAGGTGGTCCGCCAAGCACATCGCCACGCTGGCACAGGGCGGGATCCTGACCGGTTATCCGGACGGGACCTTCGGACCGGAGAACTACATCACCAGGGCCGAGCTTGCGGTAATCGCGTCGAGGTTCGATGAACTGACGCCCCTCGACGAGGATAGGTTCTCCGACGTGAAGGGCCACTGGGCCGAGCAGTACATCAACTCGGCCGCGGCCAAGGGCTGGGTCGAGGGTTATCCGGACGGCACGTTCCAGCCGGACAACTACATCACACGTGCCGAATTCGTAACCCTCGTCAACAGGATCCTGAACCGCAAGGTCCGCGCGGAGAACATCCTGCCGGAAGCCAAGCAGTTCCCGGATCTCCTGCCCGACAGCTGGTACTACGAGGCGATGCAGGAGGCCGTGAACAGCCACCTGTACGAGCGCGAAGAAGACGACTACGAGAAGTGGCTGGAGATCTACGAGCCTGACATCGAGATGTAACTCGAGCCGGCGGTAGTCCTCCAGTTCGAAGAGGATAGGGCGATGAGCCCTATCCTCTTCTCTTATGGTCTTCTATCAGTCT
>DUSI01000060.1 GCA_012842685.1 Candidatus Fermentithermobacillaceae bacterium | reverse complement strand
GTCCATGACTTCCGCCAGACGGTTACCTTCTGTCTGTGTCTTCCGCAAGGCGGTTACATTTCGTCCAATACTTCCGTCAGACAGTCACAATCTGTCCACGTCTGGACGCCTATTGCCGTGTTTCCTGCTCCCCAGACACGCCGTCTCCCACGGCTGCCTTCCACTTGCCGCCCAGGTACTTGGCGCCGACAATCAACAGGCGCGTGAACTGGTCCAAGTTGATAGCCCACCAGATGCCGGCAAGCCCAAACCGCCTGCTCAGCAGGAAAGACAGCGGAATACGGCAACCCCAGATACCTACTCCCGCGGATATCATCGGGGTCACGGTGTCGCCCGCGCCCCTCAGAGAACCGCTCAGCGTTCCCGAGATCTGCTGGGGTATCTGCGAGAACCCCATGATGAGCAGATACTGGGCGCCGAGGGCTATGACCACCTCGTCGTCAGTGAGGAGCCGCATGAGAACGCGGGGGCCGAAGACCAGTATCGCAGTCGTAATCGTAGTAAGGGCAATTCCCCACTTCACGATCTCGCGGATGTAGCGGTCTGCCAGAGCGGGATTCCGGGCTCCGAGAGAGCGTCCCACCAGGGCGGTAGCGGCTATGGCGAATCCTGCCGTCGGCATGTAGGAGATACCTTCCGCCTGGAGCCCCAGCTGGTAAGCGGCTCCGGCCTCGGTCCCAAAGCCGTTCACCAGTCTAAACAGGATGACGCTGGCCAGCTGCCAAAAAGCCATTTCCGCCGAAGACGGTATTCCGATGCCCAGGAGCCGTTTTATCAGCCCGAAGTCGTAGGAGAAGAAGTTCTCAAGTCTGACGTCTACTCCTGAGCGGCCGCTCAGAAGGTACCTAGCAGCGATCGCCGCCCCGACGGCCTGACCGATAATGGTTGAGACCGCCGGGCCCCTGAATCCCAAAGCAGGAAGGCCGAAACGTCCGAAGATGAGGACCGAGTTCAGGCCGGCTACCACCAAGTTCGTGACCACGGCTATCTGCATCGGTACTCTCGTGTTCCCGCTCCCGCGCAGAATGGCGCTTATGATCATGAACACTACTTGGAAAGGCAGGCTGAACACGAGGATCCGGAGGTACGCGACCCCAATTGGGAGGGACTCTGCCGTCGCCTTGAAAGCGAGGAGCAGGTACGGGGCGAAGAGGAACACCGCCGTCCCCACGACACCCACGATCGTGAGCCCCAGGAGCAGCGCCTGTTGAGCTGTCCTGCGGACGCGCTGGGGATCTTCGGCTCCGATGGCCTGGGCAACCAGGACCGTCGTGCCAGTCCCGATGGCGTTAAAGATGATCCACACGAACATGCTGACCCTGCCGGAAAGACCCACGGCGAGGATGGTCGCCGCTCCGAGTCTCCCAACCATGGCGGTGTTCACGAAGCCTATGAGGAACTGCAGGATGTTCTCTGTGGCGACAGGCCAGACCATGTTCAGGATGTTCCGTCTTATCTCCCGCATGGATGGCTCTGCAACCGCTGCTCTGACGTCAGGGGCTCCGGACATGAACGCATCCCTCCGACAGCGCTTGTCTATTACCGCAAATAGTCACGGTTTCTTGCTGGGTTCTTTGGCCGTGCCTCTTCCACCAAAGGTACCTCTCCCAGTATGGGCCAGGTTTACAGGCCATGGCAAGAGAGATACCATAACTGTAGAAGAAAATGGAAGGTCTTCGACCAAAGCGACACCGAAAAGATACCTGATGAGCATCAAGGAGGTCTCCAAACCTTCAAACAGGCCATAGAGAACTACCTCAGACAAATGTACAAGACAAACGCAGAAACGAACGGGTTCATCATTGAGGTATCGGTCGACAGCTACAACGAGATATTCAACGGTTGGGATCCTTCTCCGGTAAAGAGGCGGGACCTTGACCCGGAGGTCATGGCATTCATAGAGAGCTGCTCGGCCGACATCCCCCTCAGGTACCCCGTGGAGCTTCATTTCTACCTACCCGCCGAAAGCCGGGATGAGGAGAAAGAGCGGCTTTCGGAGGAAGGCATAAGGAACAACTTCTCCTACTCCATCGCGCTATTGAGAAGGTCCCTCGCCGACATACGGAGGAAAACCATGATCTACGCTGTGGCGGCATTTGCGTTCCTGACGCTCCGCTACATGCCAAAGCCGGGAGTGCCCGCGAACCTCCTTACCACCATCCTCACCGAGGGGCTCTCCATCGGCGGCTGGGTATTCCTGTGGGAAGCCTTCTCCCTGTTCTTCTTCTCCGGACAGGAGACCAGCGGCCAGCTCAAGAGGTACCTCAGGCTACTAAACGCGAAGATCGCGTTCAAGTACCGCTAGGACGGAGGCAATACACCCGGTACACGGGCCTTCATCTCATTCCTTCCTGGAGCTCGCGCCAGGTAGACCAGGCTCTACTACTTGATAAGCTCCGCGGGAACCCTGGGCCCAACTTCCGTGATATGCACGAACTTGCCTCCCAGGATGGTCGCGACCACTTTCACCTTGAGGAGTTCCTCGGGACCGGCGTCGAGGATGTCCCTGTCCAGCACGGCGATGTCGGCCAGGTACCCCGGGGCCAGCAGGCCGCATTCCCTATCCCTGTAGGCGAGGTAGGCCCCACCCAGCGTGAAACACCGCAAGGCTTCCCTAACCGTGAGGGCCTCTGCCCTACCGAAGTCGAGCCCCGTCATGGTTTTCCTGGCGACGGCTCCGTAGAGAGTGACAAACGGGTCATAGGGCCCGGACGCGACGTCCGTGTTTATGGCTACGCGGATGCCCCTGGAGAGGTAAGTCCTCGCAGGTTTGAAGCCTGCAAGGAGGCCCTCGTCGATGTTGTCGGGGTAGATGTCTCCTTCTACGTAGATAAACCCGGGCTGGAGCGACACGGCTATGTCGTATTCGGCCATGACATCCAAGGCGTAGCCGGTCGGATAGTAACCGTGGACGATGTGGTGCCTTTGGTGCGGCAAGGCCTTCTTCCGCGACAGAACGTCTACCATGTGGGATAGGGCGATGTCTTGGGCCAGGTCCCCGCAGCAGTGTATCCCCACGCCCCATCCGGCGGCGTGTGCCTCCGAGATGTATGTCCCGAGCCTGTTCAGATCCAGCCTCGCGGGTATCGTAGTCCGCGTACCGTCCCTCCAGGGAGCGTGCATCATGGCGGTCTTTGAACCGAGCCCGCCGTCGATGGCCATCTTGAGGTTGCCTATCCTGAACCATTCGTCACCCATTCCGGGCTGGAGGCCGGCTTCCACCGCAGGAGGCACGTACTCCGGGTCAGAAACAGACGACATCCCGTGCCATCCGGGCATGGCGCTCACCCTGGCAGGCAGCGCGTTTTTCGCCCAGAGACTCGTGTAGGCGCGCATGGTTTCGCCGGCAACGCCGGGGTCGAGCACGGACGTGACTCCGTACTTCAGGAGCTCCTTGAGAGCCAGGACTATCCTTCGTTCCGTATCCTCCGTATCCACGACACTCCTGCCGGCACCCGGAGGACGCGCGGAGGTCGCGGCGCGTACGGACGTCATCGCCCTGCGGACGTAGCCGGACGCCCCCTCGCGGAGGATGCCGGTGGGCTCTCCCGACGCGTCTAGGTCGACCCTACCCATCTCGGGGACAAATCCATGACCTATGCCCGCGAGCTCCAGAGCCTTGGAATTCACCACTACCATGCCGAAAAGCCGGGAAAGGCACACGGGATTTTCAGGGGCAGCCTCATCCAGGTCCCATCTATTCGGGAGGCGCCTCTCGGCGAACTGGGACTCGATCCACCCTGCCCCGATGATCCACTCGCCGGGAGCGGCTTCCCTGGCCTTTGCGGCCACGGCTTCTTTGAGTTCGTCTATGGTCTTCAGCCCGAAGCAGTTCACGCCTTCAAGCAGCGTCGCCAAAGACAATACGTGGTTGTGGGAGTCTATGAAGCCGGGGATAGCGGTCCTCCCGCCCAAGTCCACCACGAGGGCGGACTCAGAGTCCCTGCCGCCTATCATCTCCAGCAGCTGCGTAGTGCTCCCCACTTTGAGGATCTTTCCGTCTTCATACAGCAGAGCCTGGACTTCTTCCTGACCATCCTGAGCCGTGAATATCTTCCCGTTTATGAGGGCAACTCTCTCAGCCATCGCGTGACCTCCCGAGCGCTTTTTCATCTGCCTCGCCGGTTTCAATACTCTGAAGCCGCCGGCCATACCTCCCCGCTTGGCTAAATCTTCCGCCGGTGTATACTCGTGGGGAGGAGAGGTCGTGGGCATTTTACGCCATGCGCCTTTTGCCCTCCCGCGCCGTCGTGCGACTCGCGATCAGAGGAAGGTTTCCGGGGAGGTCTTGGAATGTCCGTAACGCCCTTCGACGTGGCCCTGAAGAGGCCCGTGTTCGTCCTCTACGCCGGTCTCACGGCTTCGGGATACGACCTGGCGGAGAAGTACGCGCCGCCGGGCGGAGAGCTTTGGGCATTCATTCAAGACGTCCGTTCCCAGGCTTGGCCCGAGGATGTACTCGCTTACTTCAGGATGGCTCGCCTCGAAGGGCAAGGGATAAACCCCTACTGGCCTCGGGCGGGTATGCTCATAAACGCCGTCTTCCACCTGGCGCCCGGGGACCCCGCGAGCCTTCCCGGGTATGAAGATGAAGCAGAGGTCCTGAAAATGCTCCGCCGTTTCCCGACCGGTCCCGACAATAAAGGACCGGAAACCGTCGGATGGATAAGGGAGTACCCCAGGATCCACCGCGCTATCGAAAACCTCCCATTCCTCGAAGCATTGTGGCAGCGGTTCTCAGGGTGGATGGGAGACCGGGAACGCCTCGAACCGTTCTGTGAGGCTGCTCGGGATGCCGTTTCAGCCCTCGGCCGCGGGCTCGGCCTCGGACCGGCGGATATCCCGCATTTCACCGTGGTGCCAAACCCGCTTCAAGCGCCCCAGCTGGCGGATTTCGTACGGAAAGACGGCAGGCTTTACGCGATCCTTGCCGCTGCAAGGCCGGAATCTATCCTCCATGAAGTTCTCCACAGCGTGTTCGAGAAGGCTATCTCCCGGCAACAGGATGCCATCCTGGCCCGGCGAGGATCCCTCTACACCGCACAGCTCGCTGAGGCCATGGTCAAGATGCAGTATGCCTGGGATGACGGCCCGGCTTCTTGGCTGCGGGTATATGAAGAGAGCATGGTCCGGGCGGCCACCATCTGGATGTCCACTATAAACAGACAGCAGGAAGCGGACCGTCTCGCCCTAGCCGAGGCCCAGGCCGGTTTCTTCTACGTCCCTGCCATGCTCCGGGCCTTTAGGGATGCCTGGTGTGGCCCAGGGCAGATAGACGCTTTCCTTGCCCGTACTCTAAGACGGCTCTAACCAGGGAAAAACTGTTGACAAGTCGCCCTCCCATGTGTAGGATGACCCGCAAGACGTCTTGACCTGGCCAGGTACATAGACAAAATGCTGCTGGCGGCCCCAGGATCTACCGAAAAGCGTCAGCAGTCGCACCGGAGGATGGCGGCGGAAGTGGTTCCAGGCGCGCCAAGAATCAACAAAAACTTCTACCGCCAAGTCTTTTCTCCGCAAAAGGAATTTACTTCAAGTAGCACGAATGTAGTCTTATGCAAGCACTACTCTGAGGAGGAGGCGTCAGGTAAAAGTGAAACTATTCTTTCGTTTAGCTGTGTGCCTGATCTTGGTTTCGGCGCTCCTAGCCGGCTGCTCGAAGCCAGCAGAGCCACAGACACCCGATCCCAGCCAGTCAACGACTCCCACGTTTAAGATCGGGATCATGACCGGGACGGTTTCCCAGGGCGAGGACGAATACAGGGCAGCCGAACAAGTCAAAGCGAAGTACGGCGACAGGATCGTCCACGTGACCTACCCGGACAACTTCATGCAGGAGCAGGAGACCACCATCAGCCTGCTCACGGGTCTCGCGTCCGACCCGGACGTCAAGGCCATCGTGGTCTGCCAGGCAGTCCCCGGCACCGCGGCAGCCATCGACAAGATCCGCGAGACCAGGGACGACATCATCTTCGTCGTCGTGGTGCCCCACGAAGACGTCAAGTTGATGGAAAGCAAAGCCGACATCATGTTTGAGACCGACAACCTCGCGCGCGGGAGAACCATAGTCCAGCTCGCGAAAGAGCTCGGGGCCACGCACTTCCTCCACTACTCCTTCCCGCGGCACATGTCCATGGAGCTCCTGGCCCAGCGCAGGCAGATCATGGAGGACACCTGCAAAGAACTCGGCATTGAGTTCGTCTTCGTGACCGCTCCCGACCCGATGGGTCCCGACGGCATCCCCGGGGCGCAAAAGTTCATCCTCGAAGACGTGCCGAGGCAGGTTGCCCAGTACGGCAAGGACATCTGCGTGTTCAGCACCAACTGCGGTATGCAGGAGCCGCTCATAAAGGCAGCCCTCCAGGAAGGCGCGATCTTCGCCGAGCAGTGCTGTCCTAGCCCGACCCACGGCTATCCCAACGCCCTCGGTCTGGATGTCGGCGGCATAGCGGGCGATATGCCGAAGATCCTCGCCGCGATTGAGGAGACGATCGTGGAATCCGGTGGCTCTGGAAGGTTCGCTACCTGGCCGGTTCCCATCAACATGGTCTTCCTCCGCGCCGGAGTTGAGCTGGCGATCCAGGCTGTAGAGGGTGAGATCCAGCTTACCGATGAGGCCGCCGTCAAGGCTGCTCTCGAGGCGGAAGCCGGCGTAACCATGCAGCTCAGCAAGTACAGCGAGGACGGCAACTTCTGGCTCGCCGTCATGGATTCGGTGATCTTCGGCAAGTAAAGCTTGAACCGACAGGGGAGCCCTGGCGCCAGCTTGGGCGAGCTCCGGTACGAGATAGGCGGGCTCTGAAAGAACGCCCGCGGGCTCTATCAAGCCCCAGACCAGCGCATCCGGCCGGAGTCCGAGCGGTCCAGGAGCTCCCCTCCTTGTATGCGGAGGGACTGCCCATGGCTCAGGAATACGTCTTGGAAATGAGAGGGGTTTCCAAGCAGTACTACGGAAACTACGTCCTCAAAAAGGTTGACCTCAAGGTACGAGCCGGGGAGATACACGGACTTGTAGGGGAAAACGGGGCAGGCAAGAGCACCCTCATGAACATCCTGTTCGGCATGCCCGTCATCCATGCAACCGGAGGATACGAAGGCGAAGTGAGGCTCGGGGGCGAGGCCGTGCGCTTCCTCACGCCGGGAGATGCCCTGGCGGCGGGGGTAGGCATGGTCCATCAGGAATTCATGCTGCTTCCCACATTTAGCGTTGCGGAAAACATAAAGCTGAACCGAGAACCCCTCATCCCCACTCCCCTATCGAGGCTTTTCAGCCCCCGCCTTTCAAAGATCGACATGTCCAAGGTCCGGAGCGATGCCCGTAGGGCCCTGGACACCATAGGTTTGGGCATAGATGAACTGCTTCCCGTGGTGGGGCTGCCCATAGGCTTCATGCAGTTCATCGAAGTCGCCAGGGAGATCGACAAGACGGGCGTGCGCGTGCTCGTGTTCGATGAGCCCACGGCGCTCCTCACGGAAAGTGAGGCCGAACAGCTCCTCGCAGCCTTGAAACGCATAGCGTCTACAGGCGTAGCGATTATTTTCATATCCCACCGCCTAGAAGAAGTCCGCTCCATATGCGACAACATAACCGTCCTCCGGGACGGCGAGGTTGTCGCGACCACCCCTGCATCCCAAGCAACCATCACGATGCTCGCCGAACTCATGGTGGGGCGCAAGACCGAAAGACCCGACCTGGGCCAGCGCGCGGTTGAGCCCTCCGACGACGACATTGTGCTGGAGATCTCCAACCTCGAAGTAGACATGCCGGGCGAAGAAGTCAAGGGCCTAACCCTCTCGGTGAGGAGAGGCGAGATATTGGGGATAGGAGGTCTCGCCGGCCAGGGCAAGATAGGCATCGCCAACGGCATCATGGGGATCTTTCCGAGCAGGGGGTCGGTGAAAAAGGATGGAGTAGAAATACCCCTCAACCGGCCGGGCGAAGCCTACAAGCACGGCATAGCTTTCCTCTCCGAAGACCGGAAGGGAGTCGGGCTAATCCTGGACAGGCCCATAGACTACAACATATCGGTGGTAGCCTCTCTGACCAAAGGTGATTTCCTGAGGAACCTCCCCCTTGGGATACGCATCAGGGACAAGAAGGCGGCAACGGCTTACGCCCAACAGGCCATCAAAGACCTAGACATAAGATGCACGGGACCCTCCCAGCGCGTGAGGCACTTGAGCGGCGGCAACCAGCAGAAAGTCTGCATCGCCCGCGCCCTCGCCCTGCGCCCAGAGGTCCTCTTGGTATCCGAACCGACGCGCGGGATCGACGTTGGGGCGAAGGAAAAGATCTTGGATCTATTGGTCAGCATGAACAGGAAGCAGGGGATGACCATAGTCCTCACCAGCAGCGAGCTGGCCGAGCTCAGGAGAGTCTCGGATCGCATCGCCATCATCTATGACGGAAAACTGGTCGATATACTTAGCCCCGACGACGAGAACGCCAAGTTCGGCCTCGCCATGGCTGGAAAGAAGGTGAACGGAGCGTGAGCGCCAAAGAACGCGTACTTAAGACGGTGTCAGACCTCGGACTACCCCGTCTGACCGTGATCCTCTTTCTCATCGCGCTGTTTGTCCTCGGCGCCGTCCGGGGAGTCCCGGTCGTAGACCTAATAAGCAACTCCATCGGGCGTTTCGCCATGAACGCCATGCTGACGCTTTCCATGGTCCCTGCCATCCAGTGCGGTATCGGCCCGAACTTCGGCCTCCCGGTAGGCATCATCGCGGGCCTATTGGGGCTGGTCATATCGATGGAATTCGGGCTCACCGGTTTCACCGGGCTTTTCACGGCCATGGCCCTTGGGATCCTGCTCGGGGTCGTTTTCGGCGTGCTCTACGGACACCTCCTCAACCGGGTCAAGGGCCAAGAGATGATGGTAGGCACCTACGTGGGGTTCGCTATAGTCTCGGGAATGTGCATGTTCTGGCTACTCATGCCCTTCAAGAACCCGCGCCTTATATGGACGTTGGGCGGCGAAGGCCTGAGGGTGACCATCAGCCTCAGCGACTTTTTCTCGAACGTCCTGGACAATCTCCTCGCCATCCGCGTGGGCACGTTCAGGTTCCCGACCGGACTGGTGCTTTTCATCGCGGCCGTAGCGGTGCTATACCGGCTCTTTGAGTACTCGAGGCTCGGAACCGCCATGGACCTCGCCGGACAAAACGAGCAGTTCGCCCGCGCGGCAGGGATCAGCGTTGAAAAGATGCGGGTTGCCGGGACGGCCCTATCAACCGCGATGGGAGCACTGGGGATCGTCCTCTACGCCCAGAGCTACGGGTTCGTGCAGCTCTATACGGCGCCCCTCATGATGGCCTTCCCCGCGGTCGCCGCAGTCCTGATCGGCGGCGCTACGCCCAGGACCGCCAGCATATCCAACGCCATAATCGGCACCCTCATGTTCCAGACGCTCCTCGCCATAACGGTACCGGTCACCCAGAGCGTGATCGGAGGGGATATCAGCGAGATCGTCCGGCTTATAGTCTCCAACGGCATGGTCATCTACGCCCTGACCAGAGGACAGGGAGGTGGAAACAATGGAAGCTAGGCGGAAGTTTTCTGTCAAGGCATTTATAAAGGCAAACGGAGTTCCCATCATGTTCTTCATCCTCTGCGGGCTCGGCGTGCTCGCAAGCGGAAAGCCTATCGGCTTCCTGATGCAAGAAGCGATCGGCCGTATGGCCAGGAACTCCTTCCTCGTGCTCTCTCTGGTCGTGCCCATTGTAGCTGGGCTAGGGCTGAACTTCGCCATAGTCCTTGGGGCCATGGCCGGGCAGGCGGGACTCATAGCAGTGGCCGCGGCGAAGATCAGGGGCCTCATGGGCCTGTTCACGGCCATTCTCGTGGCATTTCCCCTGGCCCTCCTGCTCGGGTGGACCGCCGGAACCATCATGAACAAGGCCAAGGGCCGCGAGATGATAGCGGGCATGATACTCGGGTTCTTCATGAACGGAGTGTACATGCTCGTGTTCCTTTTCGGCGCAGGTACGGTCCTACCGATAAAAGACCCGGCGATGATCCTTCCGCAGGGCTATGGTCTCAGGAACACGGTTGACCTCCAGGTTATCAAGTGGTCGCTGGATAACCTGCTTAAGGTGCGCATAGGCCCGGTAAGCCTCCCCCTTGCCACTTTTGCCGCGTCTGCTCTCCTGAGCTGGGGTATCGTGAAACTCTTCTCCACGAAGCTCGGCCAGGACATGCGGGCAGTCGGACAAGACCTCCGTATCGCGGAAGTGGCAGGGATTAAAGTCGACAGGACCAGGATGATAGCGATGCTGCTATCGACCGTCCTCGGCTCCATAGGCCAGATCATATTCCTTCAGAACATAGGTACCCTGAATGTGTACGACAGCCACGGCCAGACGGCTACCTTCGCCATCGCGGCCCTCCTGGTGGGAGGAGCGACCGTGACCAAGGCCACGGTGGGCCAGGCTCTCCTAGGGACGTTCATGTTCCACCTGTTGTTCATCGTGTCGCCTTACGCGGGGCAGAACCTCCTCGGGAGCGCCATGGTAGGGGAGTACTTCCGGGCTTTCATAGCCTACGCCGTCATCGCGTTCAGCCTCGCGCTCCACTCGCTGCAGCGGAGCAGGATGGCCGTGAGGCGGTGAGGCGAGATAGGGGACGGCCTTAGGCTCATCTCGACCATATATCTGGCGGCGCACTTGTGCGCTGCCGTCCTCACAGACTTAAGGACCAGGCGGATCCCGAACCGCCTGGTCCTATCCATGGCAGGTGGAGGTGCCGTCACGGCCCTCCTCAAGACCTTCTTCGATACCCACGGAGCTCTGTCTCCTGGACCGCTTCTTGACTCGATCTCAGGGCTCCTCTCGGCGCTGGCCGTGTTTGCGCTCCTCTCTCTTGTCTTCCCCGGGGCCATGGGAGGAGGCGACGTCAAACTGCTGGCGGCATCAGGGCTCTACCTCGGTCTCGCGGGCACACTGAGGGCAATGGCGTTCACTTTCCTGTCGGGCGGCCTGTTTACCCTCCTGCTACTGGCTCTGGGCATCATCGAGACCCGGGGGAAAACCCCGTACGCCCCCTACATAGCCCTGGGCGTATTCATGGCGCTCTGGGTTCAGGCTAGAGGTTTATGGTGATGAACTTCGCTATCCAGCGCTTTACACCAGTGCGGGCGAGGAACCTGGTGGGCGGAAAGAGGAGCAGTATCCCTGCCGCATCTGTGAGCACCCCGGGGCTGATGAGGAAGAGGGACCCGATGATCACGAGGACCCCGTCTATTATCGGGTCTTGGGGGATCCTTCCGCCGCTAATGTCCGCTTGAAGCCTGCGGACCACCCCATATCCTTCCAATGCAAGTAAGACTCCTCCCAGGAGCCCTGTCCCCAGTACCAGGGCTATCGTCCACCAGGTGCCGATCCTCTTCCCAAGCTCTACCAGAAGGGCTATCTCGACGATGGGCAGCACGGTAAATGCCAGGAATCCCAGGGCTCCCAGGCGTCCTTTAAGCCTCACTCATATCACTCCGGAGTCGAGTCTTCTCCAGGCCTAACCAAGAGACGTATAACGCCGTAAAGGATCGCCATCACACCGAACACGGTAGCCATAGACACGGCCATTATGTTTAGTGTCTGCATTAGAGCTTCCACCGTCAATCCCCTCCTATGACACCATGGCCAATATCATGGCTCCGGCGATGATAGACGCTATCTGCCCCGCCACGTTGGCCGATACCGCCTGCATGAGCAGGAAGTTGCTCGGGTCCTCCTGCTGGGCCATCCTCTGGATTACCCTTGCAGACATGGGGAACGCCGAGAGCCCGCATGCCCCTACCATGGGGTTTACTTTTTTCTTCAGGAAGAGGTTCATGAACTTGCCGAACAGGACGCCCGCCGCGGTATCCAGCACGAAAGCCACAAGGCCCATAAAGATTATGAGCAGCGTAGAGGGCTTCAGGAACTGTTCCGCGGTCATCGTCGCCCCGATCGTGATCCCGAGGAGCAGCGATATGAGGTTCGCGAGCTCGTTCTGGGCGGTCTTGGAAAGCCTCTCGACCACTCCCGCTTCCCTGAGGAGATTGCCGAACATGAGGCTCCCCACAAGCGCCAGGCTGACAGGGGCGATAAGGCCCGAGATCACGGTTATGATGATCGGGAAAAGGATCCTCACGAGGCGAGATATCTTCTTGGAACGGGCCGGCTCCATGCGGATCTTTCGTTCCTCGGGAGTCGTGAGCGCCCGAACGATCGGCGGCTGGATTATGGGTACCAGCGACATGTATGAATAGGCGGCCACCGAGATGGGACCGAGAAGGTTAGGCGCCAGTATGCTGGCAACGTATATGGACGTGGGCCCGTCGGCAGTACCTATGATCCCTATGGCCGCCGCTTCATTCAAGGGGAACTTCGCGAGCACCGCGAAGGTCATGGTGAGGAAAATGCCGAGCTGGGCCGCGGCGCCGAAGAACAGCGTGAAGGGCTGTTCCAACAGGGGACCGAAGTCTACCATGGCGCCAATGCCGATGAAGATAAGGATCGGAAAGAGCTCGGTTACTATCCCCGCTTCGTAGAGCACCGTGAGGAAGCCGTGGGGTCCGATCGCAGATGAGCCCGGAATATTCGCCAGTATGGCCCCAAACCCAATGGGAAGGAGAAGCACCGGCTCATACTCCTTGACGATGGCCAGATAGATGAGGGTTCCGCCGACTGCCAGCATTACGACCTGCTGCCAAGTGATATTGGTGAGTCCACTGAAAAGCATGTTCATGTCTCCGGTCACTCCCCGTGTGGAACAATTCCCCCGCCAGATTTGACTATTCTACGACGTACCTCCTTTTCCCTCGCGGAAAAAACTAATAAAAACATAAATGTGGCCCGGGGGCCACTAAGAAGTAGAGGCAGGCACAATATAAGACACAGAGACGTTACCTTCAGGGGGATTTCAGGTGCCGCTCGCTTTCGCCGCGCGCGGCTACTTAGCAAGGTCCTGGGCCAGATAATAGAGGTCAAGATCGAGCGGCTTTCTCACGGCCAGCACTTCCTCTGTGGGCGTGGCGATCAGGCGGTGGCCGCTCACACCCACCATGAGGTTGGACTGCCCGGAGGCCAGGAGGTCCACGGCCTTGGCCCCCATCCTGGACGCCAGCAGCCGGTCAAACGCCGTCGGCGTGCCCCCGCGCTGGACGTGGCCCAGGACGGTCACCCGGAGCTCCATCCCCATGCGCTCCTCTATCTGCCTGGCCACGTCGAAACCGCTCGCCGCGCCTTCCGCCACAATGATGATGCTGTGGACTTTCCCGCGGTCTAAACCTCTCTTGAGTTTCTCGCAGACTTCATCTACGTCGACGGGGAGCTCCGGGATCAGAATGCTTTCGGCACCGCCCGCCACACCTACGGCCAGGGCCAAATGCCCTTCGTGGCGTCCCATGACTTCCACGACGAAGACGCGCTCGTGGGATGTGGCCGTGTCCCGGAGCCTGTTTACGGCTTCGACGCCGGTGTTCACGGCCGTATCGAAACCTATCGTGTAGTCGGTGTAGGCGATGTCGTTGTCTATCGTGCCCGGTACCCCTATAGCCTTTACTCCCCGCTTACAGAGTTCCACCATGCCGCGAAGGCTGCCGTCGCCTCCTATCACGACCAGGCCAGAGAGTCCGGCTCCTCTGACCCGGGCGGCGGCCAGGTCCTGGGCTTCGGGGAGCAGGAATCTTTCTGAACGGGCTGTATGAAGGATCGTTCCCCCGCGGTGGATTATATCCCCCACGGAGTCGACAGTCATGGGAAACATATCGCCGTCGAGAAGGCCTTCGTAGCCTCTCCTAATGCCGTATACAGTTGCTCCGATGGAAATACCGCGCCTTACGACCGCCCTGATGGCGGCATTCATCCCCGGCGCGTCTCCTCCACTGGTCAGTACACCGATCTTCACGCCTTCAGGCCCTCACAGTACCCATAAGCTGCATGAGGATGGAATGGGCCTCAGTCACCTCGCTCTCAGGAACCATGAGCTCCACGTTCTTCGCCAGCTTGTCGCCGTCGCAGCCGCAAGCACGTAGCATGACGAGGAGTCCGTTGGCTGCAAGATGCTCCTTAAGGCGTTCAGCCTCGTTCCATCCGGAAGCGACATAGACGACCTTCCACACTAGCAGCTTACCTCCTCCCTATCGGCTGTATTGTTTCCCCCTAGACTCGCCGGATTCCATGAGCTTCTGAACCGGCGCCAAGTCCCTTGCCAGTATTCGACGCGTTTCCTCTTGCTCCTCCAGCCTTCCCCGCACCAAAACCACACTATCCTTGGTAACTATCTCCTTCGCCCTCGCGAAGAGTTTGGGGAAAACGATCACTTCGATGGAATCAAAGTCGTCTTCTACCGTTATGAAGGCCATCTCGTCGCCTGCTTTGGTGATGACCCTCTTTATCGTGGATATGCGTCCTCCGATGGAGACATCGCTCCCGTCGTGGCTGGATTCGAGTTCCGCTATGGGCGTCGCGTGCTTCTTGAGGAAATCCGCGTATTTGGCCAGAGGATGGCCGCTCAGGTACATGCCCAGGAGCTCCCTCTCCCAGCTCAGCCGGACTTCCAGGGACACTTTCTCTTCGGCCGGAGCCTTTTTCGCGCCTGGCTTGGACGGCGCAGGGCCGGGGAGCGGCTCGAAACCGAACAAGGAAGGCTGGCCCTGGGTCCCTTTAGGCCTTGATTCCAGGACTTCGGGGAGCCTCGATAGGTTCTCAAACCTGGTCCCGAGCTCGTCGAGGGCGCCACAGCGTATGAGGCTCTCGAGGGCCTTCTTGTGCAGGAGCCTAGAGTCTAGCCTCGCCACCAGGTCTTCGAGGGACGCGTATTCGCCTCTAGCCTGCCGCTCCTCTACGATGGCGTGGGCCAGGGCTTCTCCCACGTTCTTGATGCCCCCCAGGCCATACCTTATGGCCTCTCCTTCCACCGAGAACTCGACCCTGCTCCTGTTGACGCTTGGACCCAGGACTCCGAGGCCAAGTCTCCGCGCTTCTTCCAGGTAGATGCCAACCTTGTTGTGGATGCCTGCCACCGACGAGAGGAGGGCCGCCATGAACTGCTTGGGATAATTGGCCTTGAGGTACGCCGTCTGATAGGCGATGAGCGCGTAAGGGGCCGCGTGGTTCTTGCTGAACCCATAGTTTGCGAATTTTAGTATCAGGTCAAAAATCTCTCGGGCGATATCCTCGGGGACTCCGTTTGCAACCGCTCCGCCTATGAACCTTTTTTCCGATTCGAGCAGGAGGTCCAGCTTCTTCTTCCCGACCGCCCGCCTCAAGATGTCGGCTTCCCCGAGGGTAAACCCCGCCACGACGTTCACGAGCCTGAGGATCTGCTCCTGGTACACGAGCACCCCGTAGGTCTCCTTGAGGACGGGCTCCAGGAGCGGGTGGAGGTAGTGGGGGGTCCCCCTCCTGGCCCTTAAGTACTCCGGTATCTGCTGCATCGGCCCCGGCCGGCAAAGGGCTATGGCCGCGATTATGTCTTCGAGTCGCCCCGGTTTGAGTTCCTTTAGGAAGTCCCTCACCCAGCCTGATTCAAGCTGGAACACACCCATGGACTCTCCCCTGCTCAAGAGATCATAAGTGGGCCCATCGTCAAGCGGGATGGCGTCTATATCAACCCGATCGCCGGTGTCGTGTTCGGCCAGCTTCACCGCCCTCTGGATGACCGTGAGGGTCCTGAGGGCGAGGAAGTCCATCTTGAGCAGCCCCAGCGTTTCGAGGTCTTCCATCGGGAACTGGGTCACCACGACTCCGTCTTGGGTCCTCGCGAGAGGCACGTAGTCCCAAAGGGGGCCTTTACCTATGACTATCCCCGCCGCGTGGATGGACGGGTGCCGCGGCATCCCCTCAAGTTTGGCAGCGACATCCAGTAGCCTGCGCACTTCCCTGTTCTGAGAAGCAGCGCTGAGCTCCGGCGAAAGCTCCATGGCCTTCTTTAGGGTCATCCCCGGCTGGGCCGGGATCATCTTGGCGATCCGGTCGACCTCGGCGTAAGGGATGGAAAGGGCCCGTCCCACGTCCCTCACCACGGCCCGCGCGGCCATGGTACCGAACGTGATTATCTGGGCCACCCTGTCTTCGCCGTACTTGCGCCTGACGTACTCGATAACCTCGTCGCGCCTGTCATCCTGGAAGTCTATGTCTATATCCGGCATGGTGACGCGCTCGGGATTTAGGAACCTCTCGAACACCAGGTCGTATTCGATGGGATCCGTGTTTGTGATCCCGAGGCAGTAGGCAACCAGGCTCCCCGCCGCCGACCCCCTCCCCGGACCCACGGCTATCCCCTGTTTCTTGGCGTAAGAAACGAAGTCTTCGACGATGAGGAAGTAGGACGAATAGCCCATGTTGTCTATCATCCTGAGCTCCCGCTCAAGCCTTTCCACGCGTACGGTGTCATTTCTCTCTCCAAACCTGCGCCGGAAGCCCTCATAGGCCTTTTGCCTCAGGACCTCGCTCGCGGTTTCTCCAGGCTTTAGCGGATACTCGGGAAGGTGGACTTTTCCGATGTCCAGCTCGACATTGCAGCGGCGCGCGATGGCGCCCGTGTTTGCCACCGCCTCTGGGAGATCATGGAAAAGCGCCGCCATCTCGAGCGGAGATTTCAGGTAGAACTGGTCTCCGGTAAAGGAAAGCCTCTTTGGGTCATTGAGGTTTGTGCCCGTCTGTATGGCCAAGAGGACTTCGTGGGGGCCGGCGTCTTCCCTGGTGAGGTAGTGGCAGTCGTTGGTCGCGACCAGAGGGACGCCAAACCTCTTGGAAAGCTCTATGAGAGCGGCGTTCACATCGTCCTGCCCGGGCACGCCGTTCCTCTGGAGCTCTATGAACAGGTTGTTCCTACCGAAGATATCCAGGTATCGCCCCAGGGCTTCGCCGGCCGCCTGGATGTTCCCTTCCATGATCTTTACCGACAGCTCTCCTTCCAGACAGGCGGTAAGGGCTATGAGGCCCTCCGAGTAACGGGCGAGGGTCTCAAGGTCCACCCGCGGCCTATAGTAGAACCCCTCGAGAAAACCGGTGGAGACGAGGCGCATCAGGTTCAGGTATCCGGTCTGGTTTTCCGCGAGGAGGACAAGGTGGTAGGGCTTATCGCTCAGGCCCGCCGTCTTGTCGTGGCGGGATCTCCGAGCCACGTACACCTCGCAGCCGAAGACCGGTTTCACGCCGGCCGCCTTGCAAGACTCATAGAACGCTACCGCTCCATACATCGCGCCGTGGTCCGTCATGGCCAGCGCGTCCATCCCCATGCTCTTCGCGAGCCTGGGAGCTTCACTTATCCTGCAAGCGCCATCCAATAGGCTATATTCTGTATGGACGTGTAAGTGTGTGAAATCCATCCCCTATTGCCCCCAACGTATGGGAATTGCGGCCCATCTGTTATACAATAGCTGGCGGACAATGCATCAGGAAGGTGAAATTTGTGCCCTGGAAATTTTGTCCATGCTGCAAGGAAATATCCTACAGCGCTGCCACTCACTACGAGACATGGCCTTGTCCACACTGCGGGACCGAGCTTAAGGACGAGCCCGAGTACGACATCCACCAGGCAAAAGCACTGAGAGACCAGAGTTCCGCCAGCAAGTCCACGAAACCCAATCCGTAGCCGGGCTCGCCAGGCCCCGTTATGAAAGATTCGTCCCGGAGGACTCTTCTCCTCCGCACAAGTCTCTAAGGGCACAGACAGAGCATTTTGGTTTTCTGGACGTACATACTTCCCTGCCGTGACGTATGAGCAGAAGGTGCAGAGGCACTTTGAGTTCATCTGGGGTTACATCTTCCAGGTAATCTTGGGTCTTGACCGGGTTCCACTCCCGCGGCACAAGACCTAGTCTCTTCGAGAGCCTGTACACGTGGGTGTCAACGGGGAAGGCCGGCATATTCAGCCCGAACGCCATGACGCAGGCGGCCGTCTTGGGTCCTACCCCGGGCAGCGAGACGAGGTAATCGAAGCACTCGCGAGGGCTCTTTCCAGCCAGGCGGTCGAGGCTTATCTCACCGAAGTCTTCCTGTATCTTGTTGAGAGCCGCCTGTATCTTCTTGGTCTTCTCCTTCTGGAGCCCTCCCGCCGCAAGCGCCCCTTCGACGAGGGCAGGATCGGCTGAGGCCACGCTCTCCCAGGTGGGAAACGCCCTCTTGAGGGACTCAAACGCTCGGTCGCTCAGGGTATCGTTGGTGGCCTGGGATAATATGACGGCAACCAGCACATCGATAGGGTTTTCTCTCTTGGGTTCGAGGAGGCCTGAAACCGGAGCCGGGTACATCTCTTTCAGGACCCGGTGAATCTCCAGGATCTTCTCTCGCGCATGACTGTGCTGAGGCTTGTCCGAGGCGGCCTTGCTTTCCCCGCTTTTCTTACAGGCAGCCGCCCTCCCATCGCTTCTCGGCGCTTTCCCTTTGTCTTCTCCCATAAACACCCGCCTATCCTACCCGCGACCTGCGGCCGGGTACATCATCCTTATCTATCCGAGACGCCGCACCGCTTCTTTGAACGCCCGCCCCCGCTCCTCAAAGTTCCTGAACATGTCGTAGCTTGCGCACGCGGGGGAAAGGACAACCGAACTGCCGGGAATCCTCCTCGCCATATCCGTGGCCAGGGTCACCGCTTCGTCCAGGGAAGAAGCTCTCACTACCTGCATCTTCGGCTTTGCGCCTGAGCCTTCGCCCGTGTTCCCCGCGCCTGCGCGTTCCAGGGACTCCCCTTCTGCCCTGGCAAGGGCTTCTTCTATCACGGGTGCCGCTTTTCCTATGGTCACGACCCCGCATCCCCTGGCCGCTATCTTTCGGGCGAGGGAATCAAAGGGGAGCCCCTTGTCGTACCCGCCAAGGATGATCACCAAAGGACCTCCTATGGCGTCGAGGAGTGCCTCGGTCCGGTCGGGCGAAGTGGCGATTGAATCGTTGTAATAGCTGACGCCGCCTAGTTCGCGGACGAACTCAATCCGGTGTTCGACTCCTTTGAACCCTTGGATCGCCTTCCGTATGCCGCGGGGCGATGCGCCGGCAGCCGCAGCGAGAAGCGCGGCCGCCAGGGCGTTGGAGACGTTGTGGTTGCCAGGCACGAGGAAATCCTCGCGCTTCGCGACCTGAACCGGAGTCCGCCCGCGCCACTCGCCCGAAAGCCCCTTGCCCAGGAGTCTCCCGGGCGATACATAGAGCCCTTCTCCAGAGGCCCACGCAAGGGGTAAGTCCCCGGCTTCTGTGAGGAGCCTCCCGGCCTTCGCGGCATCAAGTGTGAAAAACCCTGTCCCTCCCGGGCAGCTCTCGGCGAGGCCCGCCGCCACCCCGTCGTCCAGGTTCAGAAAACACCATCCCCCGGGATCCTGGAACCGGAAGATGTTCTTCTTGGCCTCCACGTAGTCCTCGAAAGTCTCGTGGATGTCCAGGTGGTTGGGCCTAATGTTGAGCACGGCGGAAACGCACGGACTCTTATCCAGGAGCTCCAGCTGGAAACTGGAGAGCTCCATCACCACGACGGCGTCCTCGGGGATCGAGTCCACCTGTTCGATGAGGACAGACCCTATGTTGCCTCCGACGTAGATCTCTCTTCCGGGGAGCCCTTCCCTGAGCATGAGCCCCGCGAGGGTGCAGGTTGTGGTCTTCCCCGAGCTTCCCGTCACCGCGAAAACCGGGCACTTAACCCTGTCCAGGAAAAGCCCGATCTCCGACGATATGACCGCGCCATTTTCCCGGGCGAGGGCGATCTCGGGGAGGTTTTTTTTCATGCCGGGGGTGAGGAATATCCACTTGAAACCGGGAAGGGGCGCGAGGTAGTCGCCCCCAAGGCTCCACCTTACTCCGAGGGCCGAGAACTCTCCGTAGGCCGGCCCCAGATCAGACGGCTCCTTCTGGTCGAAGCAGGTTACCTCTGCCCCTTCTCTGAGCAAATACCTGGTCAGGGCCTGGTTCGACTTGCCCATGCCCACTATTGCCACTTCTAGGCCTTTGAAAAAGCCGGGCCTGAACCTCTCCCTGGCTGTCACACGGATCCTACTCCAGTGTCTTCATCACTTCGGCTATCCTGTTCATGCCTTCCTCGATGACTTCCATCGAGGTCGCGTAAGAGAACCTGAGGTACCCCTTGGTACCGAAGGCGACTCCGGGCACCGCGGCCACGCGGGCCTCTTCCAAGAGGATGTCGGCCAGGACCGAATCGTCCGTAACCAGCTTACCCTTCACCTTTCGCCCGAAGACGGCGGATACGTCGGGATAGCAGTAGAAAGCGCCGGGGGGGACGAGGCACCTGAAGCCCGGTATCTCGTTGAGGCGCTTCACCATGTAGTTCCTGCGCTTCTCGAACTCCTTGCGCATGGCCTCGAGAGGCTCCTGGGGACCTCTGAGACCCGCGACGGCCGCCTTCTGGGCGATGGAAGTGGGGTTCGACGTCGCGTGGCTCTGGATGTTGCCCATGGCCGCGATGACTTCCTTGGGTCCCGCCGCGTAACCGATACGCCATCCGGTCATGGCGTATGACTTGGAGACGCCGTTCACCGTAACCGTGATGGCTTTGACTTCAGGTCCCAAGGACGCGAAAGATACGTGTTTGCCGTCGTAGATGAGTTTCTCGTATATCTCATCGGAGATAACCGCGATATTGTGCTTTACGCAGACCTCCGCGATTTTCCTGAGTTCCTCTTCGGTGTAGACGGCGCCCGTGGGATTGGACGGTGAGTTCAGGATGAGGACAGAGGTCTTGTCGGTGATCGAGGCTTCGAGCTGCTCAGCGGTCATCTTGAACCCCTGCTCGATCCCCGTAGGTACGGTGACAGGCTTGCCGCCCGCCATGCGGACCATCTCGGGGTAGCTCACCCAGTAGGGTTCGGGGATTACGACCTCGTCGCCGTCATCGCAGAGGGCCATGACCGCGTTGTATATGGAATGTTTGGCTCCAACCGAAACGAGTACCTCATTCGGCTTGTACTCCAGGCCGTTATCTTTCTTTAGTTTCTCGCATATCGCTTCTCGGAGCTCGGGTATCCCGGAAGACGCGGTGTACTTGGTAAACCCGCCCTTTATGGCCTCTATCGCCGCTTCTTTGATGTGATCTGGAGTGTCGAAGTCAGGTTCGCCTACTCCGAAACTCAGGACGTCCACGCCCTGCCTGATAAGCTCCTTGGTCTTGGCGTCGAGCGCCAGCGTGGGCGAGGCGCCTATGGACTTGGCCCGAGACGAAAGCTTCATCGTGATGAAACCCTCCCATGCCTGTGTTTGGGAAACCCACGCCTACATCGTACCGCTTCTTCCGGGCAAGGTCTATAATGGTTCTGTACAAAAGGCATAATCCCGGCGTGAGGAGGGCTTTTGTTGGAGGATAGCCCCGGCAGAGAGAGGCCTAAGCCCGAAAGGCGCCATAGGGGACTGGGAATTGCCGCGGGCTTTGCCTTTGGGGCGGGGTTTTCGCTCATAGGCTCCACCCTGGCCGGGTATTTGATCGGTAGTTACCTGGACAGAAACCGCGGCAGCGCTCTTTTCGCGCCGGTGGGTCTTCTACTGGGGCTCCTCTCAGGCCTCCATCGCATGTACGTCCTCATGAGGCGGGCCGCCGGGAACGGAAACAAGGGAAACCGGCGCAAATAGGACAGGATAAACGCCGCCCCCATAGAAATGAGAAAGGCACAGCCGTTCAACTGGAGTGGTCTTTTTCATGTTGAAGCCATCGCGCATCGCCGCCTTACTGGTAGCAGCAACCTTTACCTTCTTGAGCCTTTGGCCCTTCGTAGCTACTTCTCACGCTCCGAAAGCCCACGCTTCCGAAACCCCCGGCGCGGTAGGTCTATCGGGCGCGATAGCCCCCGGCGCAGGGCAAGCCTTAGAGGACCTGACGGCCGCGGCAGCGGACGCCGCTTCGGGGATGGAGATCCCAGACCTTCTATCTGAAATATCAAGCCGCCACCCATTGCGGAAGACGGGGTCCTACGAGGCGAGATTATTCCTCTCGCATCTCGCGGGCACACTCCAACTCAATGGATGGCACACCAAGATCCTCCCTTATACAAATGTGGTAAAGACGGTGTCCGAGCAGGAAAAGAGCGTTGTTTACCTGCGGGTTACTGGTGAAAACCTTCTTGCCCTTGAATCCGACGGGGCGAAAAACCTTGACTACTTGATAGTCGCGCCGTACGACAACCTGTTTTCAGATAACCCTGAAGACATACTCGCCTCCTCGCCCACACTCGTTTCGACGGCCCTGGCGCTCAGGGTTTCCCAGAAGCTCGACCGGGAGAGCCTGGAGGCAGGAGTGGCCTTCGTCTCAGGCCACTACCAGGGCATGGCGGGTATCCTCGCGCTCTGTGAGTTCCTCGAAGAGGAAGGCATAACTGTCGGAACCTTCTTAATCCTGGGAGATATCCTGACCTCAAGCGGCCTCGACGTGGGCGGCAGCCCTGCTGCGCCCGTATCGTTCCTGGAAACCCTGTTTGAAGAGGCGAGATCGATGGGGCTCGGTGCGCATTTCCCGGAAAATCTCCGGAATACCCAGACACCGCTGAGCGGCACTGTGTCCCCATCTTCCCCCTTGGGTCGCGGCCTGCAGGTTGAGGGCTTCTTGCTCGGCGACCTAGAGAGGCCCTTGGTGACAGTAGGTCTCCTGTACGGCGACCTGGGGCACAAGCTGAATCAGGACCTCCTCAGGGATGACCTCGGTATCAAGGTGGAGAGGGCGGCAGACGCGGTGGCCACGGCTCTCGGCAAAGCCCCTGGGACCGGGGGTCCCAAGCTTGGCGAAACGCGCCGCCTCTTATTCTGGGGTAGGGTTTTCTTCCTGCCCCCGGAAAAGGTCTTCATGTGGGGCTTTACTGCGGCGGCGCTCCTAGCGGTGATAGCGTTCGCGCGGCTGCCGAAAGAGGCATCGGGCATCCTCCTCACGCTTGGCACTTGCGCCGCCGCGGCGGCATCCATGCTCCTGCACGTCCTTTTCACGACGAGGGCTGCTCAGAGATATGCGTCAGACGTATTCCCCGGCCGTTCTCTGCTCCTCTTCTTCGTGGTTTTCGCCCTCCTCGTGCTGTGCGCTTTCCTCAGGCTCTGGAACGTAAGGTCCAGGATCCACCACCTGCGCCAGCGTTCCGGTATGAGTGAGCAGGGCGCCGGAGAAAAGAAGTCGTGGGGTTCTCCGTGGAGCCTGGCGGTCCTCTCCGCCCTCATCGCGGGGACCGCCTACAAGGATCCGGAGATGCTCCCGCCTCTCGTGGCAGCGGGGATATCCCACGGGATCGCCACGCTACTCTTGAAAGCGTCACCGGAAGATATGCCCCCGCATGCGGTCGTTTTGTGGCTGGCCAGGGTCCTCTACCTGGTGCCTCTCCTGGCTGTGTTCTGGGCTGGGAGCCCCCTAGACCCGATCGCCCAGGCAGCCTACCGGGCCTCCTGGACGGGACTTAACCGGGGTTCCATGGTCTCGGCCCTCTGCCTGGGAGCCACGGCAGCGTCGGTTCTCTCGACTTTCAGGGCGCCGCGCCCGGTCCCCCAGAGGTTCTTCCGCTTGATCTCGCTCTTCGAGGTACTTTCACTGGCCCTCACCCCGGCCGCCGGCTTCCTCCTCTCCGCCCAACAGGATGCCGGTCCTCGCGCGTGGGCAGTGGTGGAGGAGACCTACGACGTTGAGCCTTCGTTTGTCCTGAGCGCCCCAATACCGGTCCGCGAGCTAGCTCTGGTAGACGAGGTCACAGGCGAATCCAAGAGCTACAGGAACCTCTCGGGCATAAGAAGCTTGCCCGTGGAGGGTGGAGATATCTTCGACTGGGCCGACATCACCCGGGGCGTATTCTCAAGTGAAGAGCCGGAAGCCCAGGAAGGGTTACGGCCTGGAGAAATACTCGCCCACTTCGAGCTCGCAAGGAGCGCAGACGCAGTGTCGCTACAGATATCAGAGTCAGTGGGGCCACGGATAACCGCGCAGGGTTTCACGCTCCACGGCTTGGACACCTTGCTCGGGTGCTCGCCGGATGACTTGGGCGGCGAGACTTCCCTGGTCCTCCCGGCCGGCTACACCGTTACGGTCATCTGGTGGAACACGGCGGACTTCACCGGCTCGCTGAAGTACTCGGCGAGATCTGCAGGGATGGCCACCCTGGACCACAGGCTGAGGGCGGTATATTTTGACACGTCATACGGAGGAGTGTATCCCCTTACCGAAGGGGTGGTGTACTACCGGCTCACCTCTTTGGTCAGACGGTATTACACCCGGTGACCGGGTGCACGCCCGAAACCTTCGGAAACATGGAGGGGCAGCGCAAGCTGCCCCTCGTGTTTTCTCGCGGGTCTTAGCTGCCGGGCCGCAGCTCCTCAGCCTCCGGTCGCGGGCCTCAGCCGGGCCCTGCCCATGGAAGGCGTCTCCCTGCGCGCATCCTCGGACCCGTGCTCTACGATAGGAGCCCCTGTAAACTGCTTCTCGTACAGGGACTTGTAGAGCCCGCCCCGGGCCACGAGCTCCTCGTGATTTCCGACTTCCACCACCTGACCGTGGTCGATCACGTAGATCCTGTCGGCGTTTCTGATCGTCGAGAGCCTGTGGGCGATGATGATGGCGGTCCTGCCCTCCAGGAGCTTCTCAAGGGCCCTCTGGATCAGGAGCTCGGTATAGGCGTCCACCGAAGAGGTCGCCTCGTCCAGGATGAGGATCTTCGGATCTGCCAGGAGCGCCCGGGCGAAGGCCAAGAGCTGCCTCTGACCTACCGAAAGCCTCGAGCCTCTCTCCCTCACTTCCGTGTCGTAACCCTCCGGCTGCCTCATTATGAAGTCGTGGGCGCCCACTATCCTGGCCGCCTGTTCCACCTCTTCGTCGGTGGCATCCAGCCTGCCGTAGCGGATGTTGTCACGTATGGTACCCGAGAAAAGCACCGTATCCTGGAGCACTATCCCAAGGTTCTTCCTCAGGGATTCCAGCTTCACGTCCCGGATGTCGTGCCCGTCCACGAGCACCGCGCCGCCCTGTATGTCGTAGAACCTGCAGAGAAGGTTTATCACCGAAGTCTTCCCGGCGCCCGTCGGTCCCACGAGGGCGATCGTTTCGCCGGGTCTGGCCTCGATGTTCACGTTGTGCAGGACCGGCAGGTTCGGGTCGTATCCGAAGGTCACATTCCTGAACTCCACGTGGCCTTCGATGTCGCCGAGTTCGATGGCGTCCGGTTTGTCTTTCACGTTGGGCTCAGTATCCAGCACTTCAAAGACGCGCTCCGACGACACGGCGGCCTGGAGGACCCAGTTCCAGACCTCGACCAGATTTCTTATGGGCCAGAAGAGCCTGTTTACGTAGTTTACGAAGATGGTGATGGTACCTATGGTGACAGCTGTATCGCCCAAAGACATCCTGATGCCGCCGTAGTAGTACACGAGCGCCACGCCCAGGGTGCTTATGATGTCAACCAGCGGGAAGAAGGCCGCATGGAGCTTCGCCGCTTCCATCTGGGCCTCGAAGTTCTGCCTGTTGGTATCGACGAAACGGTCCTGGTTCTGCTCTTCTCTCGTGAAGGCCTGGGTGATCTTCATGCCCGAGATGGACTCTTGCAGGTTCGCGGCTATGTCGGCCAGCCTGCGCCTGGTCTTGTGGTAGGCCTGGGTCAGCTTCCCCTGGAGGAAGTAGATGGTGAAGAACAGGAGGGGGAAGGTGATGAACGTCACCAGCGCCAGGTTGGTGTTGAGCCTCAGCATGATGTAGATGATGCCGAAGATGTTGACTATATCCGAGAGGAGGTTCAAAGAGCCGCCCGAGAGGAGGTTGTTTATGGCCTCGACGTCGCTTATTACCCTGGACATTATGCGCCCTGCCTGGAGCTTGTCGTAAAAGTCCAGTCCAAGGTCCTGGAGGTGCACAAAGAGCCTCTTCCTTATCGAGTAGAGCATGTGCTGCCCCGTCCAGGACATGATGTAGGTCTGGGTGTACCTTAAGACCGCTATGAGCACCTGGAGCCCCATGTAGAGAAGAACCAGTTTATGAAGGGTTTCGTATGTGGCCGTATGCGTCTCTACGAGGTCTACTATGCGCCCGATTATGACAGGTCCCTGAAGCCCCAGGATTCCCAGGGCTATGACCAGCGCCATGGCGAGGAGCAGGCGGCCCAAGAAAGGCCTCACGAATTCCTTGGTCCTCCCCAGGTGCTCGAAGTTCACATTCTTGAGGCTCAGGTCATCAGCGTCGAGCCTACCGCGACCGGGTCCGCCGTGCCAGTGCATACCCATTACCGTTCACCGCCTTCCGCTACCGCGACTTCTCGCTCGAATTCTTCTTTTTCCTGGCTCTTAAACTGCAGGTTGTAGATGGCGGTGTATATCCCGCCCTTCTTGAGGAGCGTCTCGTGGGTCCCCTCTTCCACGATCCTGCCTTTGTCCAAGACGATGATCCTGTCGGCGTTCCTTACCGTCGAAAGCCTCTGGGCGATGATGAATGAAGTCCTGTCCCTCAGGAGTTCGGAGAAGGCCTTCTGGATGCGCATCTCCGTCTCCACGTCCACGCTGGAAGTGGACTCGTCCAGGAGGAGGATCCTGGCGTCCATGAGGAGCGCCCGCGCGATCGCCACCCTCTGCTTCTGGCCACCCGAAAGCCCTACGCCGCGCTCTCCGATCACCGTGTCGTAGCCGTTCGGGAGGCTGTCTATGAAGTCGTCTATGTGTGCCGCCTGGGCAGCCCGGCGGATCTCCTCTTCGGTAGCGTCGGGCCTGCCGTAGGCTATGTTGTCCCTGAGAGACGCTGAGAACAGGAATGTCTCCTGGGTGACAACGCCTATCTGTCGCCTCAGGCTCTGAAGGGTGACGTCGCGGATGTCGCGCCCGTCGATCAGGATGCGCCCTTTGGTCGTGTCGTAGAACCTGGGTATGAGGTTTATGAGGGTGGACTTCCCCGAACCGGTGCCGCCGAGTATGGCTATGGTCTCGCCCGGTCTGACCCTCAGGTTTATGTCCTCGAGGACCATGTTTTCCCCGTCGTAGGCGAAGCTCACGTTCTCGAACACCACTTCACCTTTGATGGGCGGCATGGGCTCGGCGCCGGGCTTGTCGGTAACATCGGCCTTGGTATCCAGTATCTCGAAAATCCTGTCGCCGGCCGCTATGGTCCGCTGGACGCCGCTTACCCACATCCCGAGCATCCTGACCTGGCGCAGCGTATCGAGCATGAGAGCGTTAAAGGCGACCAGCGTGCCTACGCTCATATTCCCCCCGATTATCTGCCTTCCGCCCCAGAACAGGATGAGGGCCAGCGAGGACTCTACGAGGAGCATCATCATGGCCTCATTTACCGCCGACGCGCGCACCGTGTCGATGTTCTTGTTCAGTAGTTCCATATTGTCCCGTTCGAACTTCTGGATCTCGTGCTCTTTGCGGGCAAAGGCCTTGACGACCCGCTGCCCTGTGATGTTCTCCTGCAAGGTGGCAGTGAGCACCGCCAGGTACTGCTGTATCGCCCAGAACCTCGGGCGGATGACGGTGGAGTAAATCTTTACCCGCCACGCAAGTAGGGGCACGGGGACCATGGCCACCAAGGTGAGTCTCCAATCGAGGGAGAGCATGAGGACAATAGACGCTACAAACCGTACCGTCGCAGCCACGATCCTTATTATCTGATGGGCAAGGAAGTTCCTGGTCTGCTCGACGTCGGCGGTGACCCGCGACATGAGTTGCCCCGTCTGGGCCTTATCGTAGAAGCTGAAAGAAAGTTGCTGAAGGTGCTCGTACAGCTTGTTCCGGATGTCGAAGATGATCTTTTGCCCGGCCCAGGACATCCCGTACCGCTGGGCGTACCCCAGGACTGCCGCAACCGCGGAAGCGGCTCCCATGAGCAAGACACCCCAAAGCAGTCGGTTCCAGGCTCCCTTTCCGAATATCTCGTCGACAATCCATCTCACGATAAGCGGCTGCACGAGTTCCATGCCCGTGATGGCGAAGACCAAGATAAAGGTAAGGACGTACACTTTCCAGTACGGGATGGCAAACTGCGTGAGCCTTCTAAGAGTACGCAAGAATTGACCCTCCTCCGGCTACTCCGTTTCCTCTTTCTTTTCTTCGGATGCCTTGACGATTTTGCCCAGCTGGTCGATGGTATCGGATAGCATTCGCGTCACGTGCTCTGCCTTTATGAGTATAATCCCTGCGCCGTGCCGGCTGGCGAAAACCATTATCTTGTCTCCTATTTCGATGCCGTACTCTTTCCGCGCCTCTGCGGGGATGACTATCTGGCCCCGCTCGCCGACCGTAGCCGAACCGAGAAACTTGTTGCGCAATATATGAGTCAACCTACCTAGACCTCCCCCCTGCTCGACCGATCATACATTGTAGATTTGGGATGACACGTATGACTTCTCATACAAGTCGTCACACACATGTAGCATACTACTGTTTCTTTCGCTACACAAGTATATCGTGACACGAACTATTCTGTGGTGGCCAAGAAATCTCCCGGATCTTGCGATCCTATATAGAACAGAGAGCGGAGGTGGGACGCTTCTGCGCACATCTCGCCTACCGGTCGCCTATCCGTGGGTCTTCTGGAAAAACATGGCCCGCGGCCGAAAAGGTGATACAGGTAAGGACGCAGAAGATTGGTGCCGGTGAACAACACATTGATTTTGTCACTGCTTACAGCTACTGCCACCAAGTCGGTAGAGGCGAGAGTCGCCAGAGCCCGAGATGGGGACTCCCGTGAGCGGGAGGAGCTCATCCGTGACTATACCCCATTTATCCTGAAGACCGCATCTGCGACCGCGGGCAGGTACCTCACCGTCGGAAAGGACGACGAGGTGAGTGTGGCGTTCCTCGCTTTTGACGAGGCGATAAATGCCTACTCTAGCCCGCGTCCGGGGTTTCTGGCTTTCGCGGCCACCGTGATACGCAGGCGCCTCATCGACTACTACCGCAAGGAAAACCGGCGCGACGAAGTCCCATTTTCCTCCATCGCTCCTTCGGACGATTCGGAGGACTGGGCGGTGGATGTCCAGGTCTCGAGGACCTACGACTTAGAAGGCTGGTCCAAGGTCCTCGAGAGGAGAGACGACATCGAGAGGTGGCAGGAGGCCCTGAGGTCATATAGGCTCTGCCTGAAAGACGTGGCAAAGGCGGCGCCCAAGCACGCCGATGCGCGCCAGAGGGCCATGAGCATAGGAAACGTGGTGGCAACCCACCGGGAAATCCGAGACAGATTCTTGAAAGAGAAAAAACTGCCCATACAGGAGCTCCTTGCCGTCCTCCCGGATGACCTGAGAGTGTCGAAGAAAACCATCGAAAGGCAGAAGGCCTACATAATGGCCATCGCCATAATAGTTACCCATAACCTAGGAAGCCTCCGGGAGTTTCTCGAAATGTAGAGGCTGAGCCGCAGCAGGTGAAGGACGGGTGAAGGGAATTGTACAGAAGACGTGCCCTGGTGATAGAACGCTCCGGCGATAGGGTAACCGCCCTTACCGCGGACGGTGAGTTCGTGACCTGGCGGGATAGGCGCGACCTCATGCCGGGTGAAGAGGTCTGGGTGCCCACCCCCCGTTTCCAGGGCTTCCTCTGGCGGAAGCTCGTGCCTGCTGCCATATTGGCCTCCATCTTGATCGTGTCGTCCATCTTCGGCTACCGGCACTACCTCTACGCGAGGCCGGTACTCGCCTATGTGACCTTCGACTCGTCGGGAGACACCGCCGCAAGCATAGAGCTCGAGGTAAACGACCGCGGCCTGGTGAGGAAGGCGGTGGCGCTCGATGAGGCAGGGGCGGCAGCCCTCTCGGCGGTAAGAGTGGAGATGAAGGCCATAAGCGCCGTCCTGAGCAGCCTGAGGGACGCGGTGCCAGGCGTCAAGCAGGTCATAATCGCCATCATCCCGGTGCCGGAGGGCACCCGAGGGGATAGAGACGTTTCCGCCGAGGTATCTGCCATCGCCCATGAGATCTTCGGTTCCGTCGGCGAGGCCACCGCGCTCGTGCTGGATATGGAAACCAGGGCTATGGCCCAGGAGCTGGGCGTGTCGGCAGGACGGGCGGCCCTATGGGCCCTCTGGAATCTTGAATGGGAAAGCTACGAAGAACCTTGGATGGAACCGGGAGCGGATCCCGGGATTTACGTGGCCGGCGGCACGACCTCCGGGCAAGCCGAGCCCGGCGGATCTACTCCCTTGGCCGAACCTCTCCACCTGGAAGCCCAGGTAGACGAGTTGCCTGGGAGCTCGCCCGCCGGAGAAGGGGAAACCGCAGGGCCCTCGGGCGCTCCCTCTCCGGGTGCGAACGAGGTCAATCCGCGGTCAACGGGGGAAGAAAAAGGCGCGTCGGGCAAGGCGACTCCGCATGCTGCCCAGGGAGCTCCGCCAACCACTCCCGGCAAGGGAAGCCCCGTCCCGCCCGGCCTCCAGAAGAAGGCCGATGTCCAGACGTTCCTGGACATGATTAGGAGCGGCCTACCCGAGATCAACTGGGGAGACCCAAAGCTCGGTACGAAAAAGTCCCAGAAAGAACTGGAGAATCTTGCGAAAGACTTGCTCAAAGCCCTGCTCGAGGCATCGAAGTCCACCGGCGACCAGAACGATATGGAGAAACGGGACGATAGAGATCGCCGGGATGACCACGTCGAGAAAGACAACAAGAAAGAAAGCGAGAAGGGCCCCAACAAAAAGGAAGACGACAAGAAGGGCAATACTCAGTCGGGCCTCACCCCCACCGGCTCAGGTTCTCCTTCCACTCCAAAGGGCGGGAAGCAAGACCCAGGCAAGAGCCCTGATAAACCCGTCAAGCCACACGAAGACGATCGAGGAGACAAGGGCGACAAGAAGGATAAGGACGAGAAGCCAGGAAAGGACTCCAAGGGCAAGGACGATAAGCCAGGCGCAAGAGACCCCAAAGACTCCAAGGGCAAAGACGAAAAGCAGCCGGGACCCAAGGGAGCAGACCCAAAGGCCGGCGGGTCAAACAGCGGCCAGCCGGGAAAAGGGCAGAAAGGGCCCCTTAGCTGGACCTCTGACTTCCTCCGCAGGCTTTGGAGGTAGAAGATCGCGCCTGCAATTGCACGGATGGTCTCCAAAACCGTACAATCTTGGTAGTCCGTAGAGAAAATTTTGGGGGCTTTTCGTGTCCGGACACTCAGCCGCATCCCTCTCAGGCGGAGAATGCGCCATCAGATCCGCCTTCTCCAAAGGCGGCGCCATCGCTTCCAGGCTGACCGGGTTTGAAGAACGGCCCGAACAGCTGGAGATGGCTATGGCCGTATGGGGTGCGCTTACTTCGCCTTCACACCTCATGGTAGAAGCCGGCACGGGAACGGGAAAATCTCTAGCTTACCTCTTCCCCGCCGCCGTCTTCTGCCGGGAGACCGGCAAGCGGGTCGTTATCTCGACCCATACCATCAACCTCCAGGAACAGCTGGTAAATAAGGACATCCCTCTCGTCGCCGGGATCGTTTCCGGAGGCGGGTTCGAACTCCGCTACTCCCAGATGAAAGGCCGAAACCATTATGTCTGTCTGCGGAGGCTCGGCCTGGCGGCGGAAGATGTGGCCCAGAGGACTTCTCTCTTTGAGGCGAACGCCGAAGAAAAGGCAATCGAATACCTCTACGAACTGGCATCGGGGGACTCCTGGGATGGAGACCGGGACCGGCTTCCGAGGCCCGTCCCAGACCAAGTCTGGTCCCTCGTATGTTCCGAAAGCGACCGCTGCATGTCGGGGAAGTGCCCTCACCTCCAGGCCTGTTTCTACCAGCGACACAGGAGGCGCCTGGAAGGGTGCCACATGATCGTCGTGAACCACGCCCTTTTCGCCTCTCACCTCGCTATATGGAGCCAGAGCGGAGGGGCCGCGGCTCTCCTGCCGGGGTTTGAAGCCGTGATCTTCGACGAGGCACACCACCTGGAAGACGTCATCCGGGACAGCCTCGGCACGGAAGTAGGCCCCGGGAGGTTGAAACGGCTCGTGGACGACACCGTGAGGATGGCAAGGACGGGGGCGATAGGCAGGAGCATCACGAGAGAAGGGCTCCGGAGCCTCGCGGAGCGGCTTGACGCGCGGATATCCGCCCTCTATGAGATCCTCTACAAGCTCGACCCTTCTCGCCTCATGGGGAAAGACAGGGCGCGGATAAGAGACCCGGGACTCATAGACGAGAAGGTCATAAAGTCCCTGAGGGATCTCTCTAAGGAAATCCAAGACTGGGAGGACTTCGACCTTTCCGACGAAGAGCGGTTCGAGGTGCAGTCCCTGAGGAGGCGTTTCGTCTCTCTCTGTCAGGACCTCGAGAGCATATCCACCCTGGACGGAGACGGCGAGACCCATGTGTACTGGGCCGAATCGGTAGAAGGGACGAGGGCGGGGTACGTTTCCCTCAAGCGGGCACCCTTGGAGGTCGGCGAATACCTTGCGGAAAATCTGTGGTCGCAAGTCCCTACCGCTATCCTCACGTCGGCGACGCTGGCCACAGGATCCTCCTTTGAGTACCAAGAGAACATGCTCGCCCTCGCCGGGGCGAAGGAGCTGGTGCTGGGCTCGCCTTTCAACTACAGGGAGCAGGCGATCCTCTGCGTCCCGGGAGACTCCAGAGGTCAAGACGTGAACAGCCCGCCCTTTGGCAACTACGTCGCAAAGAAGGTCGTGGAGATAGCGGCCATGACCGGCGGCCGCATGTTCGTGCTGTTCACCAACAAGAAGTCCATGGAAAGGGTGGCCGAGCTCGTAAAGGACAAGATCGAAGAGATGGGATACCCCTTCCTGAAACAAGGGGACGCTCCCAGGGATGCGCTCCTCAGGGATTTCAAAGAAAAAGGGAACGCGGTGCTCTTTGGCTTAGATTCCTTCTGGGAGGGCGTAGACGTCCCGGGAAGCGCCCTTTCCTGCGTCGTGATCACCAAGCTCCCCTTCCCCGTCCCAGACGACCCGGTGATGGAAGCCCGGGAGCAGCTCTGGAAAAGGCATGGTATAGTGCCGTTCACCTATTACTACCTGCCCGTAGCCACTCTGAAGCTCAGGCAGGGGTTCGGGCGACTCATCCGCACCAGGACGGACCGCGGGGCGGTCGTTATCCTTGACCCCCGCATAGCCACGAAAAACTACGGGCGGGAGATACTCCGAAGCCTCCCGCCCGCAAGACTCAGTTCCGACCTTGAAGACGTGGCGCGAGCCGTATCTTGGGAATGACCACGCCGCTACTTCAGCACTTCTCTAAGGGCGCCGAGGAGCCTCACCACGTTCGCCTTGGTCGCGTTCGTACCCATGAGGCCGATGCGCCAGATCTTACCCTTGAAGATACCCAGGCCGCCCGCGATCTCGATGCCGAATTCGTCCATGAGCTTCCTCCGCACTTCGGCCTCACTTACCCCTTCAGGTACGTAGACCGTGGTGAGGGTTGGGAGCCTGTACGGTTCGTTGACGACCGGCTCGAGGCCTAGGTCGAGGAGCCCCGCGATGAGGGCTTCCTGGGCAGCCTTGTGCCTCGCGAAACGCGCATCAAGACCTTCTTCCTTCACTATCCTCAGGGCTTCATTGAGGGCGTAGATCATGTTGATCGGCGCCGTGTGGTGGTAGAAGCGCTCGCTCCCCCAGTACCTCCTTATCATCCCGAGGTCCAGGTACCAGCTCTGGCACGTGGTCTTGCGGTTCTCGATGAAAGCGACTGCCTTTTCACCGAAGGTTATGGGCGCGAGACCGGGCGGGCAGCTCAAGCACTTCTGGGAACCCGAATAAACCACGTCCAGCCCGAGCCTGTCCGTGGGCACATCGACTCCGCCCAGCGAAGCGACCGTGTCTACTATGATGCGCATGCCGGCTTCGTGGACCGTAGCGGCTATTTCATCGAGTGGCTGGAGGACGCCGGTAGAAGTCTCGCCGTGTACGATCCCAAGCACCTTGGCATCAGGGTTCTTCCGTATGGCCTTCTTCACGTCGTCAGGGTCGATGGGTTCTCCCCAAGGCGCCTCGACTCTGACAACCTGTGCGCCGGCGCGCCCCGCTACGTCTGCCATACGCTCCCCGAAGGCTCCCGCGACGCATATAATCGCCTTGTCCCCGGGCTCCAGGGAGTTGACCATGGCCGTCTCCATGCCGGACATACCGGTACCCGAGATAGGTAAGGTGAGCTCGTTTTTCGTGTTAAAGACGTACCTCAAGAGCTCCGCGGTGTCGTCCATTACCTCCAAGAAGTCAGGATCCAGGTGCCCGAGGGTCGGCTCCGACAAGGCCCTGAGTACCCGGGGATCTGGGTTTGACGGCCCCGGTCCCATGAGGAGTTTCTGCTTCGGGTTCCTTTGTCTCACTCTTGACTCTCCTTCCTTCGTAACGCACATTCTTGCGCGGCCTTCCGGGCCTTTGGCGTGGACGCGGAACCGCCGGCGGTTCACCTTACCACGCGTCCCAGCCTCTCCAGCGCCTGCCTTATCTCCGCCTTTGCTTCGTCGCTCGCGGGGAGCATTGGTCTCCTGGGCTCGCCGCCGAAATACCCTGCCATATCCATCGCGGCCTTGAGACCGGCCACCCCGTGCTTAGAAGTAACCAGCGCGTTGAGCTCCAGGATGGACATCTGGATCTCCCTGGCTTCGGCGATCTTCCCTTGGAGAGCCAGCTCGTAGATCTTGACGCACAGGTCGGGGACTACGTTGGCCGTGGCCAGAGTCCCTCCCCGCGCGCCCATAACCACGGCCGGCAACAGGAAGCTGGCGGACCCGGCGAAGACCGAGAAACCTTCCGGTGACCCTTTTATGGTCTCGGATATCTGCACGATGTTCCCGCTGGAATCCTTCACCCCTATTATGTTGGGGTGGTTCGCCAGCCGCGTAACCAGCGCAGAAGACAGGTTTATCCCTGTGTTGGCCGGCATGTTGTAGATGAGGACCGGGATGGGCGACTCGTCGGCCACATCCCTGTAGAAACGTTCCAGGGCTGCCGGAGTCATATTGGCCTTAAAGTAATTCGGGCTGAGGACGAGGGCGGCCTGGGCTCCCGCCTGGGCGGCTTTCTTCGTGAGGCGGATCGTGGCCCTGGTGCTCTCCTGGCCGGTGCCGGCTACGAGGAGCTTGTCGGGGCTCAGGTGCTTCCTCGTGAAGGCCCACATCTCGACCTTCTCGTCTTCATCCACATACGCCGCCTCGCCGTTTGAACCCATCACCACCAGACCGGCGAGGCCCGTCTGGTTCCACTTCGCTATGTTTTCCGCCAGATGGTCGTAGGATATCTCCCCACCGACGAAAGGCGTGGGTATGGGGGCAAAGATACCCGTGATCATCCAGGTTCACCTCCCAGAGGACTCTGTGGTCCGGTTAGAAGCATTGGAAGCTCTTCTGTAGGCAATACACTTCTCGCTTCTTCATCTCCCTGCCAAACCCTTCTGCTCCCGGGCTCAAAGTGATAAACTCGGTCAGGTGGGAAATTCCCCGAAATACTCGGAGAAAACCGGAGCAGTGTTCGCGGGAGCCAGCTGGAGGTGCCGTCTTGAATTCAGACTTCCATACCCACACGATCTTGTCGCCCGATTCACGGACGCCCGTAGAGGAAGTGCTGAAGGCCGCGCTGGACCGGGGGCTCGAGGCCGTGGCCGTCACAGACCATGCCGAGAGGAACCCGGCGGGCTTCGGGTTCTTTAGCCCCTACTGCCAGAGCTATGAGACTTACCGGGCGGCGGTTGAGCACGCGGTAGCCAGGTGTGAGATCAAGGGTAAGCTCACCGTCCTCTTGGGCGTAGAGATCGGGTACACCATCGAAGAAGACGCGCTGGCCCGCGCCTTCTTGAGCGGGTGCGAGTTTGACGTGATCCTTGGTTCGGTCCACGACTCATACCCAATAGACATGTTCAGGCCCGAATCCGGGGAAATGCTCAAGCGAGACCCAGATCTCGGCGTCGAGACTCTGGTGCGCTATTTCACCCAGCTGGAGGGTGCCGCCTCATCGGGGCTTTTCGACGTTATCGGCCACGTAGATCTCTACGAGCGGTATTTTCCCGGCCTCTGGCCCGACCCGTTCCAGCATCCCAAGATCGCGCCTCTCGCAAGAAAAGCCGTCCAGGCGATAGCCCAGAAGGCGCGCATGGAGATCAACCTCGACATGGTGAACAAGCGCGGGCACTTCTCGTGGTCCGCCTTGAGGTTCCTGGAGATGTACCGGGAGATGGGAGGAAAACCGCCCGTTGCGGGTTCCGACGCCCACCGCCCCGAGTACGTAGGTCTACACATCGCCGAAGCGGAAAGGCTCGCGAGGCAAGCCGGTTTCGCCGGTCTCGCTTCCTGGGAGGATGTAGTGGCCTCGAGGCGTCAAAAGGGCCGAACGGTCCTCTACTAAACCTGTCTTGGGTAATCTTTTGAACACCGTCTCAAGCCCCATGATCCTTGTTGAAAAAACAACAGGCGGGAGGTGGGCTCTCCCGCCTGCCGTTCGCAAAGCGTCGCTACTTGATGAGACCCAACCAGTCTCCCAAGAGGAACTGCATCCTACCCAGGAAGAGCGATACACGGGCCATGACTGTGTTTCCGAAGGCAGCGCCGAACGCGATCATCATCGTGTAGCGACCTACCAGCGAAACCTTGCCCTGTACACCCTTCTTCTGGATGGTGAACAGGAAGTACACCAAGGAGCAGACCGTACCGACTACGAACAGGATGTTGGACACATCCTTCCACCAGTCTCCGGTGCCCCAGAGCGGCAGGAACGTAGCCCTGATCTGGTCTACGAAGTACGGCTTGAAGTCCTTGGCAAGGACGTACCCGGACCCGATACCCAGCTGGAAGCAGATAGTGTACCTGCTGAGCCAAGCGACGGGCTTGACATACCTGGTGTAGATGAGCAGACCCAGGATTATCGGGATGAGCAGCGACCACTCTCCGTCCGTGAGCAGGTTCTTGGTGACGTTCGGACGGATATAGTTGAAGTAGGTGAGCGCTACTCCATACCCAGCGAAGAGACCTACATAGGTGTGCTCAGCAAACCGGTATAGCGGGTTGTCCTTGAAGACAGCGGAAACCAACACGATGGTGAAGAAGGCCTGCAGCCAAGTCCCCACCGTAACCATAGTTTCGGACATTACGTTTCACCTCCTCAGGGTAGCAACCCGCTATGATGCTTGCTTCTTGTTCTTGGTAAGCACGTAACCGATGTTACCAAGAATCATGAAGATTATGATTAGAGCGTGCGAGAACGACTGGGCGTCCATACCTGCCGTAGCCGAACCCGGGGCTCCGACCAGAACCTCGTACTCAGCCGCGCCCTTCATTCCGGCGATGAGGCCCTTGATCTGGCCCGCCTGGACGAACGGCATGATCTCGGGAATGCTGACCGAGATGGCCGACTCGATGAGCGGGATGTTGTTCGGGCTCGTTACGTGCTTGATATACTCCTTCTCACCGGGGGTGCCGGTGCAGAAGATGGCGATCAGGTCAGCCTGCTTGAGGCTGGTGAACTCCTTCATGAGCGGGAGCGTGTTCAGATCGTTCCCGTAGAAGTCCACGCCCAGAGCGGTCTCGATGATGTTGTTCTGGTACTGCTGGAGCAGAACCTCGCCGCCGGGCTTGTAGCCGATGTTGACCCAGTCGACCCCGTACTGCTTGTTCGGGAATTCGTCCTTCAGGGTGGTGAACGCCTGGTCGGCCATGTCACCAGCCATCTGCCACATACCGGCGCAGACGAACCTGAGGTCACGCCCTTCCTTCCAGCCCTGCCTGATCATCGAGAGGATGGCAGGCATGAGTTCGGGGATACCGCCCGCGGAGAACTCCATGCCCATCCACACGATGCTTCCGGGCGGGAGGCTCTCGATGATGTCGTACACGTTCTTGGTCTCGGCAGACGGTATAATCGCGAGACCGACGGGATTGATCAAGGCGAGGGCGATGACCAATATCATCAAGGCGTAGAGCCAACGCCTGTCAATGTTCGTGAGCTTTTCCCACACGCTAGTTCACCTCCTTGTCGCGGAGTTTTACTCACCAGTGCCACCGAGGTGGCCACGTTCAATTCCAAGGGCGATACGAAGAGCTGTAGCCACACCACCCAAGCACGCGCCGATCTGAATACCTCTCATACCCGCTGCGTTGGGTACGTTCAGGATCCAGTCAGCCATCTGCGAGAGTGCCTGGTTTCCGCCCAGGAGCATGGCGCCGAGCGGAACGCGGCCCAGCATCATAATAAGAGCCGTGAACAGAAGAACCGAAGCTTCAGGGCTGCGCACCCTAAACGCTCTGTACGCCGCAGAGCCGATATAGAACACGATCGTAGAATACACGGTCGCGTTCATCGGAGCGATGAGCTGGTTGTACATGAAAGTCCAGCCTGGATGCGACGGGTTCTTGGCTATGAAGATGCCGAAGAACATCATTCCGAATAGACAGATCAGCAACCAGACGCTGAACACCCAGCCCTCTCTCTTCTGGGATATCCTGCGACCGTGGATCTGGCACAGGTTGATGGAACCGACGAGCACCGCCCACGCGGCTACGACCAGATACCACCTATCCAGCCGGTCTTTGACGGTGGCCAGGAACGGGGAACCCGTGAAGTAGTTGGCCACTACGTAGAACACGGCCAGGATGAAGGTAATGGCTATCGGTACCTCCTTCTTCATCCGGTACACCTCCTTTCAGATTCGGCCGGTGCAAACAAATCGCAAGGACAACTTACTTGGTAAGCAGAGTCTTAAGAGCATTCGAACCAAAGCTGACCATCACGGTGCCTACTACGATAAGGAGCACGCCGACCATCTTACCCCAGTCCTGAGCGACGAGGCTCGCGAGGAGCACGGGCTCCTTGCTGAGATAGGCGCTGGCAGCGTAGAGCTCCTCACCTATCAGGCAGTAGTCGCAAGCCGCGACGAAGAACGGGATCTGGTGGGTGTTGGCGGTACCAGAGATCTGGATCGCACCGGCGATGGAACCGACCTCCGCGAAGATCAAGGACTCGGCCCAGAACGCACCAACCAGGATGTTGGCAGCGGGCTTCTCGCGGAACATGATACCGGTAACGCCGGTGGCGTAGGCGAACTGGTCGTTGGAAATCCAACGGACGTTATCGGGCTTGAAGTTGTCAAGCTTGCCGACTTCGGCGTAAGCCTGCTTCACGATTTCCTCCGAAAGAGGATACACGATAACGTTCCTGTTGGTGGCGATTAGGTCCGTGTCGTAACGCGCGCACTGCTTGGCCACGTAGCTCAAGATGGACATAGCGGCGAGCGTCTGAGCGTTCTGCAGGTCGCCGATACCAGGCGAGAAGTGCACCGGCTTGCCCATCTCAGTGCAGCGTCCGATAGCCTCATCCATAGCCTCGAGACCTGCCACCTTGTAGATCTCCGGGATCTTCATGCCGCCCCTGGCCCTCCTGATCATCACGATGACCGTGACCAGGAAGATCAGCTCTACCCAGAAAGCGAAACTGTAACCGCTAACGATAGACATATGGTCACCTCCTTCCCGATTGTGACTCTGAGATTTCGCCGCAAATGCGCAGTTTCCTGCTGGAGTACAATTGTTTTTTCATACACAATTGCTACAGTTGTGCTGATTGGGCCACTGTATGGACGGGTTGGTGAGTCTTACTAATCAAGATATGCCCTGCGTAAGGCGTATAGAAAGGGAGACGCCAAAGGCGCCTCCCTTTCGACCGTTTCTCAGATATCCTAAGCAGGTCCTAACATTCACTATGTCCGCAAGCCAGACACTTCGCGCACCCTTCAACGTGGATCAGGTTCCAGGTACCGCACTGGGGACACAGGCCGAATTTCTTACCCGGAACCAAGGGTAGCGCATCCTGGACAGGACCGAAGTCTTCCTCTTCGTCTTCCTTCTCCGACTCTCCCCTGAGGTACTCATCCAGGAACTGCCCTATGGCATCCGGCACCGAACGGACCCTGTTGGGGCCGAAACCTATGGCGCGGGACCCGCCGATACCCACAAGCTGGTCCGCGATCTCCTGGGGATCCACGCCCGACCTCAAGGCGATCGAGATGAGCCTGGCGATCGCCTCTGTGAAGGCCGCCACGTCGCTTCCTGCCTTCCCGATCTGGGCAAACAGCTCCACCGGGTGACCTTCCAGGGTATTCAGGGTGAGGAACAGCTTGCCCACAGGAGTCTCTTTGGCGGCCGTGAAACCGTCCAGACGCACCGGCCGCTCGATGGGTTTTACGTGACCCCAGACCCCGTTGACCTTTGCCTTGGCCTTCCCTTCGTGGCCTCCCGGGAGTTCCCCTGACGCTCCCAGCCCCTCGTCCGCGGCCTTCGCCTTTTTGTCGGCTCCGACCGTAAGCACCTGTTCGCTCCGGCTCCCGTCCCGGTAGACGGTCACGCCCTTGCAGCCGAGCTTGTTGGCCAGGATGAACACTTCTTTGACGTCCTCGCGGGTGGCTTCGTTGGGGAAGTTCACGGTCTTGGATACCGCGTTGTGAGTGTACTTCTGGAACGCGGCCTGCATCCTTATGTGCCACTCGGGCGTTATGTCGTGGGCGGTGACGAAGACCTTACGCACCTCATCGGGTATGCCCTGGATGCCCTTGAGCGTGCCGTGCTCCGCTATCCTCTCCATGAGGGCGTCGCTGAAGAAGCCGAGGGCCCGGGCCACCCTTTCGAACCTCGGGTTCACTTCCACGAGGGCCTTCTTATCCAGCACGTGCCTGGTGAAGGCAATGCTGAAGAGAGGCTCTATGCCCGAGGACGCGCCCGCGATGATGCTGATGGTGCCTGTCGGGGCGATGGTGGTGGTAGTGGCGTTCCTAACGGGCTTGTTCTTGGCCACGAAGACGCTCTTTTCGTAGTTGGGGAATACGCCCCGGCTCTCCGCCAGCTCCATAGAAGCCTTCACGGACTCTTCCTCGATGAAAGACATGACCCTTTCAGCGAGCTGGAGGGCTTCCTCGGAGCAGTAGGGTATGCCGAGGTCGATGAGCATATCGGCCCAGCCCATCACCCCAAGGCCGATCTTCCTGTTCCCGTGGGCCATATCGTCTATCTGGGGCAGCGGGTACTTGTTGGCATCTATCAGGTTGTCCAGGAAATGCACTCCCGCCCGGACGGTTTTCCTGAGCCCGTCCCAGTCCACAAGCTCCGTGACGTCCTTAGGCGGGTTCTCCATGCCCCAGACGGGCTTCGTGAACGCGCCCAGGTTCACGGAACCCAGGCAGCAAGCCTCGTAGGGCAAGAGAGGCTGTTCTCCGCAGTTGGATACCACAATCCCGTTAGCTATGAAAGAGTGGCTGATGGGTACAGTCAGGTCGAAGACTTCCTTTTCGCCAACGGGTTCCAAGGCTTCGACAACATCCACGTAATGACGGCGGTAGAACCCTCTCGACCGTCTCTTCAGTTCTCCAATCTTCCCGGCAAAGCGGTCGTCGGCAAAGCCCACTTCATCTATGAAGAGTCCCAGGTCTTCCTTGGACACCTGGAGCTCGTAGAGCACGCCGTCGCTCACATACGCTCTTTCGGAGCCTCCGGCAGTCTTGTTGGAGAAACACTCCCTGGCAGGCCTCGACCTGTCATAGATGGTCGACATAATCCCGAGGCTCAGGAGGAGGACCTGCACATCCTCCAGGAGGAGCCTTGATTTGGACGTAAGCCTCAAGTAGGCCGTACCGTTCGGCGATGTCGCCAGCGTTCCATCGGCAGTGAACAACCCCTGGAGGAAACCCACTACCGCTTCGCGGGTAGCCCTGAATATGGTCTCAGGCACTCTCTTGAAGGCGGCTTTCACTGGCTGAACCCCAAGGCTCCGGAAGAACTCTACCACCGACTTGGAGTGGTAGCGGAGATGATAGACGCCATTCTTCCGCATAACCGGCTTTACGGGGCCATACCACCTGTCAAGGGCAGACTTCACCATCTCCATCACGCCGAGATCTTGTCCGGAGAAGGTGAAACCGACGCGGCAGTTCTTCCCAGAGTCTCTAAGCCAGCCGTCGCCGACGAGCCAGCCCAAGATGATACCTAGCTCTCTGGACCAAGTTGTGGGGAAGTTTTTCCGGTATGTACGGCCGTTGGCGCCGGTCCTTGCGTTTTGGGCCCCCGCAGGGAGGGACGAGTCGCAGCTGAACCGGCCCGCGCCGGATTGGATAAGGACCGAATCCACTCCTGGTTTGAGCTCGGCGGCAGGCACCCACCCACGAGTTGTCATGATCTTATGATCGGGCGTAACCTCTACCGAGTACCCGCTCCTGGTCCTGACCCGGATGACCTCCTTGACGGCCGTCCGGAAAGCTCTTGCCAGGGGCACGACGCCTACTCCGGTAGCCGTCTCCACGAAGGTCCCCGACGTTCCTTCCCGGAGCCTTTCACCCAAGACACGCCAGTCGATGGTTACCTTGATCCCACCGTCAGGCCATTTCTCCGCCATTTCCCTGATGGGGATCAGGCCCATCTCGGTGGAGACAAGGGCGTCGCCCGCAACGCAAGGGTTGGTGCTCTCTATCTGGCCGATTTCAGGAGTGGGATTGTCCCTGTTCAAACGGTCGAGGAATATGATGCCCGGCTCGCCGTTCCTCCAGGCCTGGTCCACGATTTTCTCGAAGACCTCGCGGGCATTAAGCTTCCCCGTCACCTGGCCGTTTCTGGGGTTCACCAGCTCGTACTCTTCGCCTTTCTTGACGGCTTCCATAAACTTCTCGGTGACCCCTACCGAGATGTTGAAGTTGGTGAGCTCGCTGTTGTCGGTCTTGCAGGTGATGAACTCGAGGATATCCGGGTGATCCACCCGCAGGATCCCCATGTTGGCGCCGCGCCTCACTCCGCCCTGCTTAACCGCTTCTGTCGCGGCGTTGAACACCTTCATGAACGAAACGGGTCCCGACGCGACTCCGCCGGTGGACCTCACCACGTCGTTCTTGGGCCTCAGGCGGCTGAAGCTGAACCCAGTACCGCCGCCTGATTGGTGGATGAGCGCGGCGTGCTTCAAAGAATCAAAGATGCTCACCATCGAATCGTCAATGGGCAGGACGAAGCAAGCGGACAGCTGCTGGAGCTCTCGCCCTGCGTTGATCAGGGCAGGAGAGTTGGGAAGGAATTTCACGTCGGTCATCACTTCGTAGAATCTCACCGCAAGATCGCGGATCTCGTCCTTCCTCGCATCCACCAGCTCCCTGAAATCGTCCCACGAAATCTTCGCAAGGCCCTTAGACTCAAGACGGCTAAAGGCCATTTTCAGGGTCGCCCAGTCCCATTCCGAAAGAGAGAACTCGTGTTCCCCCGCCGTTTCGGGCTTCTCGGGCGCTCCCGCGACGAAGGTGGTTTTCTTCTGCTTCTTGGCGAGACCGGAATAGACCTCGGGGTAATATAACAGATCCATAAGGGCGATATTCTTGGCTACCCGCCAGAACATCTCGGCGGGCGTCTCAAGAGGTTTTCCGGTCTCGTCTTTTTTCAGGTACCTCTTCTCCAAGACCTGGATCGCGTTTTTAGAAAGGTTCAAGCTGTACTGCCTCCCACCGGCTCAAAGCCTTCTATCTATTCTTGGTACTCCGCTGGTTCTCGCTCCCGCAAATAAGACACGTATGTAAGGACGTCTAGCCGCCAGGGTTTTCGGCCTTTTCCCTGCCCTCCTTCTCCCTGAGAATCCTTTCAAGTTCCTCGCGAAAACCCATGAGGTCGGTGAACTCCCTGTAGACCGACGCAAACCTGACGTACGCCACGTCATCGATCGCCCGCAGCTTCGCCATGACCATCTCGCCGATCTCTTTGGAAGTCACCTCTCCCTTGCCCGACTCCCTGAGGGCGCGCTCTATGTCAAACGCCGCATCTTCCAAAGTCTCGAGGGGTATGGGACGCTTCTCGCAGGCCCTCAGCATTCCCGACAAGATTTTCTGCCGGGAGAACATCTCTCGACTTCCGTCCTTCTTGATCACTACGAGGGGAGTTTCGTCGACCCGTTCATAGGTGGTGAAGCGGCGGCCGCAGCGCGGACACTCTCGACGCCTGCGTATGGCGGTATCTTCGTCCGTCGGACGAGATTCCAACACCCGGGAGTCGAGAAAACCACAAAACGGGCACTTCAAGGAGCCACTCCACCCTTCGCGGATACTAACCCAGCCAAAGCGCACACAAACATCTGTGTGCGCTATATCTAGGCCCGGCGGAGTCTATTCTACGCTAGGTATTGCTGTTCCTTGTGGACAGGTTTGTGGAAAGCTTAATTTTCTCTGCGGCCCGCGCCGTGAACCGGTCCAGGGAAACTAGGAACCTCTCGTGGGTCCCCTCGCCCACTTTGTCCACGCCGTCGTAGGCTTCAACCCGGAAAACCAGTCGGCGCCCGTCGATTTCCGTCAAAGTGGCTGTTGCGGTTACCGTGAGTCCCGGTGGGGTCGGCGAAATATGCCTGATATTGACGAGGGTGCCTACCGTGGATTCTCCCTCCTCCATGTATGGCCTCAGGGCATCCATGGCGGCTTCCTCCATGAGCAGTACCAGATTCGGGGTTGAGAAAACATCCACCGCCCCGCTTCCCGTCGAAGAGGCGAGGTTCGCCTGGGTGACCTTGACCGTGGCCTTGCCTTGGATTCCGGTCTCTAGAGGTTTCATTTCGCTCGCCCGGTTACTTGGCCAGCGTGAACGTGACGTTCACTTTGGCGCTCAGGGACTGGATGACCGGGCAGGCCAGTTCGGTCTTCTCCAGGCACTCTCTCAGTTTTTCCTCCGTGAGACCCGGGCACTCCACGTAGTAGTGGGCGTTTATGCTCTCAAATCTCCGCGGGGCATCGGCTCTAACGCCTTCTATAGTCATCTCGACCTTCGTGGGGACAAAGCCTTCTTTGCCAAGAACCGCCTTGAGAACCGAACCACTGCATCCTGCCACCGCCATAAGGAGCAGGTCGGTCGCGCGGGGGCCCTCGCCACCTACCGCGACCTGGTTACCCTTGGAATCGGCGCACATGATAGCGCTTTCCCGGACGCTGGCTGTGATCTTCTGGGTGTCGGCCATCGGTAGCCCTCCTCACTGTGTATGTAGGTAGATAAAAGATGAAGAAAACACGCATGTATGATCATAGTGCCTCGGCTGGGTTAAGTGAAGGGGATAACGCCCGGTTCGGAGCCTTGTGCGCCCGGGTTCCCGAGCATTGTACATTTCCTGCCGGTTCGGGTGGGTCCATTGTGCAAGAAATGCTACTCGCACCGGCGCTATTGTACATTTTCTGCCGGTCGCGGTATGAGTAATGTACAAGAAATGCCTGATTCCAGTCGCAATCAGTACATCTTATGACAGTTGCTCAATTACTCAATATTGGAGGAATCAAGCGGTAGATGGAACAACGCAACGGAGCAGCGCATGAGGACTTCTTGCGCCTCTCCCGCATAACGGCCCGTTTCTGCTCCGTGCGGGCGCTTGAACTCGCGCCGAAGCTCCTCGGGCTTCTTCTGGTGAGGCTCACTCCGGAAGGTCTCACCGCAGGGAGGATCATCGAAGTCGAAGCTTACGAAGGTCCGGAAGACCGCGCTTGCCATGCCTACGGGTGGCGCAGGACAAAGCGAAACGAAGTCATGTACGGCCCTCCCGGACGGGCGTACGTCTACTTCACGTACGGCATGCACTGGATGCTCAACGTGGTCGCTGCTCCCGAAGGCGTCCCCCACGCCGTCCTCATACGCTCCCTGGAACCGGTGGCAGGTTTCGAGCTCATGGCCAGGCGCCGCAGGGGAGCCCTTCCTTATGCCGAAGGTCCGGGCAGACTATGCCAGGCTATGGGGATCACCGGCGCAGACAACGGGACAGGCCTCACGGAGGAATACCGCGCAAAAGGATGTCGCATAGAAAGATGGCACATGGAAGGATGGCCAGATGGAGGGTCCATGGAAAGATGGCGGATAGAGGAGCCCACTCGGGAGGCAGACCGGCGCTCCAGAGAACGCATGGTCTTACCTGACGCCGGACCAGATGACATCCGGCGGCCAGGATACGACATGTTCATCGCCTATCCTCCCGATGGTACCGGCCTGAATCCTCCCTACATCGTCACGAAACGGGTGGGAGTTGGGTACTCAGGGGAAGCAAAGCACTACCCGTGGCGGTTCGTAGTTGAAGGCACCGAGCCTTCCAAGATGAAGGTAGACTATCCGGACTAGGTGGGCTTTCTGGAGTGGGTGCACCAGGAGACAGATAGTCTTTCTGAGATGGGTGCACCAGGAGACAGATGGTCCTTCTGAGATGGATGCACCGGGAGACAGACGGGCTTTCCGGGATAGGTGCGGCCGGGAATGGATGGGCCCTCTGCAAGATGGACCCTCTAGAAGACAGTCTCTCTGGAAGACAGACTCTCTGGCAAATAGGCTCCCTGGATGATGGGCTCTCTGGAACGCGTAGGCTACCGTAACCGACAGGCCTCTCGCCAAAAAGACCTCAGGATGCCCGCAACCCGGTGTGGATCTTCTACCTGAGGGATGTGGCCGCAGCCAGGGAGGCTTACCACTTCCGCCGTCACACCCGCAGCAGAGAGATCCCTCGCAAGCTGCCGGAAATAAGCGGGGCTGATCACCTCGTCCCGTTCGCCGTACACCAACAGCACGGGTTTCCCCCTGAGGTATTCGGCCTCGGCCTTCGGAAACGGCGGCCACGGAAGGCCTTTTGCCAGGAGCCGGCCCGCCCTGGCGTAGTCTTCCCGCAAGATCCGCGCATCCTCCCGGGAGATCTGCCCGGGAGCGGCAACGAGCCTCGTCAGTGGCCGGTCCGGCAGGATTGAACCGGGATTCTGTCCGGGTCTCGAGGAGGCACGCCTGGCCTCACAGAAGGCCCTGGTCGCGGGCGCTATGAGCGACACTGACAAGACCCACGGCTCTTCCGCAAGGTGGACGGCTATAGCTCCTCCCAGAGAATGACCGACCAGGTGCAGTCTTCGCCCCGAGGCAAAGCCGCGAAAGTAGTCGCACCAGCGTTCAAAAGAGAGTGGCCCTTCCGGCACCTCACACTCGCCCATGCCGGGGATGTCGGGAGTAAGATATTCCACAGGTTCGGAAGGACCGCAGAAACCCTGGACGGGCGGCTCGGAAGCCAAAACCGCCAAAAGGTTCTTCCAAACACGTCCCGAACTCGCCGTCCCGTGGATGAACAGGACTCCCTCGCCGCTTCTCAACCCAAACTCTCCATCCTGCTAGAGCGATACTCTGTGGAAGGGTATGCCCATCTCCCGGGCGATGGTCTCCTCCCTACCGTGGCACGAAAACAAGATTATCTGGTGTTTCTCGGCCAAGGCCGCAAGGACTTCCAGCGCGCCCGACAGGCGCCTATCGTCGTACTGTACGAACGAGTCGTCCAGGAAGAAGGGGATTTCTTCTTTCTTTGTTATGGCTTCGGCGATGGCCACCCTGAGGGCGAAGTAGCACTGGTCGACCGTGCCTCCCGACAGGCAAGACACCTCGAGCTGGTGCCCGGTCTCGGGGCTCACGAGGCTTATCTCGAGGTCCGGCGAAATCCTGATATCCGAGTACCTGCCCGAAGTTATCCTGCTCATGATCTCGCTCACCCGCCTGTTTAGCTCAGGGGCGAACTCTCGTCTCAGGCTCTTGGACAGCTCAGATAGCATGTTGTGGGCGAGATCGAGGGCTTCCCAATCCACCATGAGCTCCTCTTCTATCGCCCGCTTTCTCGCGAGATCTTCCTCGATCTCGGGGACCGGTCTCGTGTCCTCGGTCCGGAGCCGGATCCCATTCTCAAGGGCCGCCAGATTCGCCTTAACTTCTCCCAGCCGGGACTTCAGGGCATCTTGTTCGCTGCGCCTCGCCTCGTAGTCGCTCTCGGACACCTGATCCTGGACGGGGCTCTCTCCTTCCGGCGCCCTCCAAGGGCTCACCGCGATCTCCGCCTCGATCCGGGCCGCTTCGTCGGCTATTTCTACGGGGTCGCGTCCCGCCAGAAGGGCCTCCAGTCTCCCCTGGTATTCGGAAAGGGCCCTACTGGCATCTTCGTATTCCTTTTTGGCCGAAAGCTTCCTCTCGAATCCGGGCCGGTCGGAAACCCCGCAAGCTGCGAAGAGCTCCGCCTCCTTTGTCTTGAGCTCAGAAAGCCTCCGCTCTAGCCGGTCGATGAGGTCCCGAGTCTCGTTCTCTCTTTCCCTGAGACCCGCAAGGTCTCTCTTGAGAGACGCCGCTCGAGCCAGCTTCTGCCTGCCCGAGTTTATGACCTGGTCGGTGATGGCCTCGCCGCCTTCCAGGACGCGGAGAGACCTGAGCACCTCCACCAGCTCTTTCTCGATGACCGAGAGCTCCTGAGAAGCCTCGAACCAGAACTTGTGGGCCTCTTCGTACCGCTTCCGGGCGCTCCTGAGCCGTGTGAGGTAGAGGTCAAGTTCCCGCGCCACGGCCCTCAGTTCCTCGACCGATTTGGCCCCGAGCACCGCCAAGTATTCCCTCAGCGCCTCTCTGGCGGACTCTATCCTCCCCTCTTGCTCTTCCAGCTCCCGTTCCTTCTCCGCCAGCGCCGCTTCATCTTCCCGCCTGAGCCTGGCGGCAACGCTCTGGCGGTAGATCCCTACGCCCATAAGCACGAGGGCCACGCCAAACGCGGCCCAGCTCATGGGCATGGCCATCACCGTCAGTGCCACCGCGATCCCCAAAAACGCCAGCGCCAGCCCATAGACCCACCCGGGCGAGCCCCCATAGCTCCGGGACGCGAGCTGGGCCCTGGCCCTCTCCAGCTCGACCTCCATCTTGGCCTTGGCTTTCTCGGCGAGGACCACCGTCTCGTTGAGCTCTTCCGCTTCCTCGAGTATCTTCTTGTCGAATTCTTCCTCTGGGTACCCTTTGGCCTCTCCCTCTTCTTCCAGGGCCCTCAGCTCTCGCCTGGCCTCGTTGGCGGCACGTTCGCTCTTGGAGGCTGCAGCCTTGGCGCCGGAATACTTCGAGTAAAGGGACATTAGAGCCGCTTCGTCCACGCGCTGGTCCAGCGTAAGGTAGGCGGAAAGCGCAGCCTCGACCTCTCTCGTCTTTTCCTCGAGCCTGGCGAGCTCCTGTTCGGCCTCGGCGCGCCTCCTGAGGAGAGCGTCTATCTCCTGCCTGAGGGACAGGTAATCTTCGCCGGCCCCATCAGGGATGTCCTTCGCCCAAAGGAGCCCCTGGACTCGTTCGCTCGTCTCCCGGATGAAGCCCTGGAGCTTCTCGGCCTCCGCCAGGAGCCCCCTCAGCAACGCGTGCCGGAGGCGCTTGAGCTCCCAGTCACCCCGGGAGACCTGCTCTTCAAGCCTTTCCTTTTCCTTGGCGAGCTCTGACGCCTCTATGAGCCAACCGCGCAGTTCCTCGGCACGCTCGCTTGCTGCCTTCAGTTCGCCCTGAAGCTCGGCGATCTCTTGCTGCACTATGTCGAGCCTTGCCTTCTGGCTCCTGGGCGCCTTGATCTTAGATCTCTCGTCGGCCAGCGCCGACAAAGCCTTTACTAATGATACATCCTGGCTCCCGCCCTGGAGGATGTCGCCAAGCTTGCCCTGTATCTCGGCCCCAAGCCCGGGCTCCTGGGGGCTCCCCAGCTGGCCGATCCAGATCGTGTTCCTGAACTCCTTCGTCGTAAGGCCCAGGTGCCTCCGGGCGAAGTCGTACTCTTTCCTGGAGTCCTGGGAGAAAAGGTGGGTTAGGTCCTCCCCCGTCAGATCGTCGTAAATCCGTACTACGTCTGGGTCGAAGCTCCGCTCCAACCTGTAGAGGCGCCCGCCCTCTTCGTAGACGATGGTCCCGCGGTAATCCTTCCCTGTCCACGGCCGGTAGCGCTCGTACTCAGGATCCCGGGATATCCTCGTCCGCCCTTCCTTCTTGAAACCGTAGAACATGCCGAGTATGAACGCTCCGAGAGTAGACTTCCCGGCCTCGTTGTCGCCTCTTATGATATTGAGGCCCCCGGAAAGCTCGATGGTCCTCCCATTTTGACCCGCAAACTTCCCGAAGGCCGCCGGGATAAGTTTCCTTATCTTCACTCTACCGCCCCCTCCGGAGTATGACTTTGCCCTGCCTCAAGGCATCCAGGCCATACTGGAGGGCAAGGTCCGCCACGCGGGCAGCCCTCTCGTCGCCCCTGGAAGTCGCCTCTTCTCTGAGCTTCACGAGGTGCCTCACGAACCGCCCCTCCAGGCTCGTGTTCTTCTCGTCGCCGAGGGCCTGGAGGTCGTAGCCGGGGGAATACTCGGGGATAAGCCGCAGGAAGAAGAAGTCGTCTCTGAGTAGGCGCTCGAGCTCCGGGATATCAAAAGCGATCTCCGGCTCGACGACGCCGGTAAGCCTCACCGCCCACAGGTCCCTCTTCCTGCTCGACGGATCACCGAGGGAAAGGAGGGCGTTCCGGACGCGCTCAGGCGTATCAAACCCCGTGATATCCAGGTCCTCGCTGCGCATCTGCCTGAGGGCCATGGAGACGAACTCGGCCGAAACCCTGTATCCGGCCCGGCCTTCGTCCTTTTCGGCCGTCACGAAATACACACCGCGATCGCCCTTATCCCCGAAGTCAAGGGGCTCCGGGCACCCGGGGTAGGCGGCCACGGCTGCCCCAACCCGGAAGCTCCCGGGGACGTGGATGTGGCCGAGGGCCGCGTAGTCCACTCCCGACCCTTCAAGGTCCTCTGGATAGATGGGCAGGTACTGGGAAGCCCCTTCTCCGGCGCCGGAGACCATATCCCCGTGGATGACCAGTATGCCGAAAAGCTCCTCATGGGCCCTCCTGAACCCTTTGAGGAGCCTCCTGTGTTCCAGGTACGTCCGCCAGCCGAGGCCGTACACCGCGACACCCAGGTCCTCGAGCACCACTTCGCCTATGCGGTCGCTCTCAAACACGGTCACGTTCTCAGGCCACTCTACGGTCTTGTACAGGGAATCCCTTACGAGGGGGTCGTGGTTTCCCGGGCTTATGAATACCCTGGTCTCGCCAAGGGACCGGAAGATCTCCCTCGCTTCCCTGGCCCAGGTCGCTCTAGCGTGGGAGTGTTCGAAAAGGTCGCCCGAGAGGAGCAGGAGGTCGGCTTTTTCCCTCCGGCACAGTTCGGCTATCCGGGAGAGACTCGTCTCTATTTCCCTCCGCCTCAAAGAAGCCTTCTCCCTGTCCAGTTCCTTTGAAGCCGGGCGTCCCGCATGGATGTCCGCAGCGTGTACAATCCTCAGCATGGATAGTTGCCTCCAGACGGCACTGAGTAGGTTATATAGGTGCTCTGTAGGAAAGGATTTCTACTCCGGGAGATCCTTTCCCTCTAGCAGACGAGAGGACATAATGCCTATCTAGCAGTAAGAACCTTTGGACTCCCGGGCGCGGCGAAAGATCGTGGAAAATAGCAAGGGCGGGCGAGACCAGTTACCCGCTGTAGTCGACGACGTTCATGTCAACGACAAGCCCCGGCTTCGTCTAGGGCTGCCGGAGACCTCCGGCCGAGGTCTTCCCATTTTCCGCACTTGGAGCCCCAGCGGGCAACCACCCGGTCCTCTACGATGATCTCCTGGATCTCGCAGGAGTTGGCGCAGTCAGAGCACTCAAACCCCCTGCTCCGGGCGCTGGAAAAGGCGATCCTCGAGACTCCCCTGAAGGCGGTCGGGCGAGAAGGATCTTCCAAGAACCTTTCTCTGGCGAGGAGCGCGGCTCCCCATGCCCCCATCACTTTGAAATGGGGAGGCACTGTTATGGGGAGGCCGAGCTTGTCTTCAAGGGCTTTCCGGATGCCTACGTTGGCGGCCACGCCTCCTTGGAAAACCACCCTCGGCCTTATTTTCTGCCCTCGGGCCACGTTGGTCACGTAGTTGGCGGCCAGAGCCGCGCAAAGCCCGGCTATGAGGTCTTCTTTACGGTAGCCCATTTGCTGCTTGTGGATGAGGTCGGATTCGGCGAAAACACCGCACCGCCCAGCGATCCTGGCAGGAGACTTCGACCTGAGAGCCCACTCGCCGAATTCCTCGATGGGGATCCCCAGCCTTGCCGCCTGGTGGTCCAGGAACGACCCCGTACCGGCGGCGCACACGGTGTTCATATTGAAACCTACGGGATAGCCGTCTTTGAAGAAGACTATCTTTGAATCCTGACCGCCTATGTCTATCAAGGTCCCGATGTCGGGAAACAGGAAAGAAGCCGCCTTAGCGTGGCTTGATATCTCGTTTTTCACCACGTCGGCACCGATTATGACCTTGGCCAGGAGACGCCCCGAGCCTGTCGTCCCCACGTACCTTACACCTTCCGTCCATCCACCGTCGGCGAGGCGCTTGAAGCCTTCGAGCATCGCTGAGATGGGACCGCCTTCGTTACGTATGTAGTCCTCGTAGACTATCTGGCCGTCGCCGTCCGTGAGCGCAATCTTCGTGGTGACGCTGCCCACGTCCACTCCGAGGAACCTATCTCCCCGCCCCAGCGCCTTCCCGCCGAAGCTCTCCCGGGCCGGGGATTTCGCCCGGACCGGAAGGTGTCTTACTCGTTTATCCTTAAGCGCGGAAATGCCTCCTCTTACAGTCCCGTGCGCCATCTCACAGACTCCTTTTTCTCCTTCCTTCCAGCAGGTCGCAGAACGCCTCGAACCGCGTCTCAAGGCCCGCCACCCCCGTCTGCTCGGAGATCATGAGGGAAAGAACAGGGATATCCAAATCCTTGGACACTCTCACCAGTATGTTCTGGGCTATTATCTCCGGCATGCATGTGAAGGGAAACAGATGGATGACGCCGTCCATGCCCAGTCTCTTGGCGAGCACCGCCTCACCCACTGACTCCTGCCCGTGCCCTCCTACGCTCAGGGGCAAATAGGGCGCGGCGCAACTTACCACCCTGCCATACTGGATCACGGCGCGGGGCCGCTTAAACACGTGATAGTCGAGCCACGACGTAACGTCGAGGGTCCTGTACACTCTCACCCGCTGCTCCAGCGAGCCCAGGATCTTCTCGGCGCTCTTGTTTACGAAGGGCTCGTTCACCACGTAGACCTCTCCGACTATGGCGATCCTGAGGGGATCCACCCTGAGCCTGGGTATCCGCTTCATGTCCCGGCGGTATCCGGCGAAGACCGCCTTCACTTCGGCAGGGTTCCGGGCTTCGTCAAGCTCCCTGAGGAACCGGTCGAACCTCTGGTCACCTTCGCCCCGCTCGGCTTCGTAGGCCCTCACCTCCCGGAGCAGATCCACGGCCCGGTCACACGCGGCGATCTTGGCTAGGCCGATCCTTACACCCCTGAGTCCCCTCACGAAATGTGCGTCTCCCGAGAGATCCCTGTAGGACTCGACAAACCTTTCCCATTTCTCCGAGAGGGGGAGGGGAGAATCCACCGAAACCACGCGCACCGGATAGCCGTTTTTCCTGAGGATCTCTTCCATGACCTGAGCGTACCAGCCCAGTCGGCACCTCCCTTTTCCCTGGATCATCACGATTTTCCGGATGCCGTCTTCGGCATGCTTTCTCATCTGCCCGATGAGGGTGACCATAGGGTAGCAGATGAACTCGGGGGCTATCTCTTTTCCCAGCCGCACTATGTCTTCGGTAAGGGGGGGCGGCATGGCAACTTCGGAGCCCATCTCGGCGAAAAGGGCCCTCAGAGCGTACCTCAGGTGGCCCATGTCCACTAGGCCTATGGGGCCTTCATCGCGAATCGCTGAGGCGAAGGGCTCCCTGTCCGGGAAGGCTAGGGTCCTCCCATGCGGGTCTCCTCCAGCGCCACCGGGCCCGGGGACGGCGCACCTCTCCTTGTCGGGGGTTCCAGAACCGCAGCCGCGGCGATCAGCCCTAGCTCCGGCAGGAACCACAGCCCTGCTCACCCGCCGGGCCGGGGTCCGGGTTGAATCCATGAAGGCTTCGATCCTCGTGAGGAGCCCGGCCTCGCCCGAGTGCTCGTCGACGGTGAGACTCAGGAGCGGTATGCCCCTCTCGCCGGCTTCCTTCGCGACGTAGTTCTCGATTATGGACGCGGGACCGCACGAAAAGGCCGACACGAAGATCAGGCGGCCCACTTTTCCGGACCTGATTAGGTGCAAAGTGGCTCCCAGGATGCGGCCCTCGATGGTCCAGAGTCTCTCCCCCTCAAAGATCCCGTGGAGGGCCGCCGCGGCATCCTCTTTCGATACGTTTTCCGCGGTCACCACCGGACCGTACTCGGATACCCGCTCAAGGAGCCCGCGGCCGAATATGTCGTCCAAGATGTATGAATGCCCCATGACGGCCGTGTCCCAGAAACTCTCGCGTGAGCGGACCGCTCCTTCCTCGTACGCCCTCAAGGCCCGGACCGCCTCACGGAGAGCCCTGCTGGCCCTGGCCTGAGAAGAGACGCCCATCTTGCGCGCCGCCCGTATCCACGTACCCGGCCAGCCCTTCGGGTTATCCCGCATGTCTATGACGGGGCTTATGAGGTCTTCGTCAGAGAGCCCGAAAGCCGCCTTTATCATCGAAGGAAGGCCCATCATCTTGGGACAGCAGTAAGAAGTCTCTGAGAGGGAAACGACCGCCGGGATGAAGATCTTCCGGCACCCTTTCCGGAGCAGGTTATCCACATGGACAAATGCCGCTTTCACGGCGACGCAAGGCTCGTCTGTGGGGCAGAGGTCCAGCCGCGCAAGGTCGCTCTCACTGGTGTAGGAAGACTCTTCCCACCGCACCCCCAGCTCTGCGAGAAACGTGCGGTAAAGCGGGTGTAAGTAGAAAAAGCCTAGACTCCTGGGAACACCCACAGGCATGTAGAAAGTGACCTGCCTTTCTGCCGTGATAATGGTAATGTTCCCAAGAAGTGGCGGGAGTAAACGTAACGGGAGGCTTGGGGGCTATCTATGGAGGCTATTCTACCCTTGAGACTTTAACCTTCCCCGCGCCGCAGCTCACGACGAAGTCTATCTTCGTCGAGGCGCTGTCGTAGTCAGGCGTCGTCCAGGTGTTCCCGGAACGGGTCATGCCCTGTTCATTGAGGTCGTGGGTGATGGTGAGGGGGCTCGAAATAGAGATGCGGAAACCCGCTGCGCGAGGGACTTTCACGTCCACCGTGGCCGCCCCTCCTGACACGGTTACCCTGGTTGCTTTCCCACTGAGGCCGAACTCTACGTCAAGGTCTACGACTCCTGCCGAAACATCCAGGTCGCTCAGGTCCACCGAACGGCAATCCAGGGTGATGTTGGCCACCCCGCCCGTCACTTTCAGGAAGGTGGCGACAGATGGGTTGAGACTCAGATCCCAGTACTGCCTACCGGCGTCGGCGCTGCTCCGGTCGGGAGCTTTGATGGAGACCCGGGTTTCACCGTCGAGCTCTTCCCACGACTTGGAAGGCTCGACTCTGTCCCACGACAGGCTCCCGACGAGGAGCATGGGCAGCATGAGGTCATTCAGGCCAGAGTCGCCTCTGGCCTCGAGCTCCAGGGACGGAGCGCCGAGCTCCATCCGGAGCCTTGATATCGTGGGTCCAAGCGGGACCGAGTAATCCTCCGTGTGCTCCATAGGCCTCCACGGCACCCGGATCTCCCACCTGACGTCGTTTGATGGCCTTAGGGGCCCCGCAATGCCCCTTTCGGGAAACATGGCTCCCAGGATGAGGACTATGACGATGGCCACCGCAAACCAGGGTACCTTGAGCCTGGAGAAGACGAGCTGTAGGCCGAGGCCGATGAGGAGCACCGGCCAGAAGGAGATGGCCGAATTCCACACGCTCCAGGGCAGGTAACCCGAGGTGTTCATTAGGAGGAGCGCCCCGACGACCACCAAGACGAGCCCGTTTAGCAGCTTGCCCGCCAACTGCCTTACCTCCCCCGTACCGCGTTCAAGATTATGGCTATGCCCGCCAGGATTATGATCACAGGCCAGCCCCGAGAGATCAGGCTAAGACTCCAGGCGAAGCTCGGGAAAAACCTCTTGAGGAGAACCACAGCGCCGATTGCTATGAGGACGAACCCGAAGAACTGTCGGTTTCTGTCGGTAGAGCCGTCTGCTTGGGAAGCCTTGGGTGAAGTCTCCTGGCCCGGAGCTTTGGATTCTTCTGTGGTCTGAAAATCGACATTTACCGCGGCATGCGTCCCAAAGGGTGGGGCTTCCAGCCCCCGGCTCTTCACTATCTCGTCGGCGGTCATCCCGGCCTCCCCAGGATGCTCATCTCGTCTTTCCACAGCGTCACCGGCCGGTCTCGCTGGAGAGGGTTCGGTTGCTACCTCCGCGGGCTCCTCGGGGATGATTATCCAGGCGAGAACGTAGCCTATGATCATGTTGGGGTTAGTGACGAGCAAGAGCGCGAAGACGAGCCGCATTATCGTTACGTCGATGTCGAAGTATTCGGCCAACCCCGCCGCCACTCCACCCAGGACTTTGGTCCGTCTTGACCGGTACACTTTTTTCATCGGGTACCCTCTCCCCTGTCGTTGGAAGATCTTCGCCGTCTAAACAGAACCACCGTAGAGATCCCGGCAAATACAAGTACGCTCACCATTTGCGAAGGTAATGCGTATCTCAGGATTCCCAGTGATGCTATCCCGTCGGTCTTAACTGCGGAGACAACCGAGACCAGGCTGTCCCACCATGCCCCCGAAGCGACCCAGTCCCAAAGGGCTCCCAGGTCATACAGAGACGCGAGGAAACTTGAGGTGCTTCCGAAAAACGCAGGCGGGCGAGAGGCAAACCTCCACTCGAGCAGGGAGACGATGGCCATCACGAGAGAAGCGACTGCCCAACGTATCTTGTACCCCCGCAGCCACCCGCCTTCGAAGGCTCCTCTCCCTCTTCCGGCATCTGGCCGGGGCTCGAAATCCCAGGATCTAACCATCCGCAGGAGGTCCTCTTCAAAGCCGGCCGGGGGTTCTTCCGCAGGATAAAGCCTGAGGAGTTCTTCGAACCTGCGAAGCGCTTCCAGCTTCGCCTTGCACCTGGGACACGTATTCACATGGAGCCGCAGGAGCGTCTTTTCAACCGGGGCAAGATCCCCGTAGAAGTAATCTTCCAGCCTCATATCGTCAGGGCATCGGAGTACGGGCACGGACGCCCACCTCCCGGCGAGGCCGCCTGGCGCCTGTACTCTGACTTACGCCATCCATACAAGTCCACCCGCCTCAAGGATTTTCTTGAGCATTTGCCTTCCTCTATAGAGTCTGTTCTTGATCACCGTCTCCTTCAAGTCCGTCACTTCGGATATCTCCTTGATCGACAAGCCTTCCAGGTGGAAAAGGATGATGAGTTCGCGGTAGCCGTCTGTGAGCTGGTCGATGGCATCCCTCAGTATCCTGGCGGCTTCTCTCTTTTCCAGTTCGCCGTCGGGACCCACTGCCTGGCTGGGAATCCTCGACGCGCCGCTCTCGGCATCGTCCATGGATTCCTCAGCAGGCGTACGCCCAATCTTCCTCCCCCTATCGGCGCATATGTTCCATGTGATCCTGTAGATCCACGGCAAAAAGGGCCTATCCGGCTCGAAGGACCCAATCGCCCGGAACGCTCTCAGGAGGACTTCTTGGGTGATGTCCATCGCATCCTCGCGATTTCCGGTCATCCTGTAAGCCAGGTTGTATATGTTCCTATAGTATCTCTGTACCAGGGTGGCGAACGCGTCTTTGTCGCCTCGCTGGGCGCGCTCTATTAGTTTTGTGTCTTCCACCTGGAAGAAATCCCCCTGATAAACCGACCCGGCCTTCACCACAGGAATACGGAAAGAAGGCTAAGTAGGTCTCAAGATACCCCTTAGGAAACCCAGCCTCATTCTACCAGTGGTCTCCCGGCGGGGCCATGGCAAGTTGGACGGGCGGTGAGCCACGGAGCCAGGTAGACGTAGGGAAAACACGAAAGGGGCGCGAAGAACGCGCCCCTTGAGACCGGATCTACCGCTAAGGCGCCAGAGGCTGACGCACAAAGCCGGCGTGCAGCACGATGTTCTCCGGCAGGATAGTGCTCGCAGTGAGGGGGACATTCGCGGGCTGCGTCCTCGACCCTGACCAGTACCTGAGCCATTCCGGGTGCTCGCTTGCGATCTGCACTTCGTAGGCAGTCGCATCCGAAATGTCGAACGCCTGGGCAAACGCTTCGCCGCCCTGGATGGTGACCGTGACCGGCGACCCGGGGACGTCCTCCTTCGGCCCGCTGAGAGGCACGTTCAGCACTGAGATGCTGACCTCCACCGGTTCGCTGAAGTAGTTCAGGACCTGGACGATGACGGAAGAAGCCTGATTCGCCTTGAACATCGGCCCGGACGTCACGGCTTCCGGCTCGCGAGCGCCGTTTCCGCCCGAGCACTCTTCCAGGATCTGCCGCACTTCCCGTTTTATCTCCTCAAGGCCGTAGCAAGGGTTGCTTAGGAGCGACTGGACATCGCAGATATCCGCCTTGATCCGGGCAAGAAGGCACAGGATGTCCTTTAGGTCGATCTCCCTGAGGAGGTTTTCTATCTCCCGTACTTCTTTCTTAATCTCCTTTAGACCGAACTCGGGATCCAGGACCGCGTCCTCGATATCGCCGGTCGCTTCCTTTATGCCTTGCAGGAGGCAAGCAATATCTTCAATTCCCAGGGTCCGGAGGAGGCACTCGATGCCGCTTATCCCGCTCTTTAAGGCCTCCAAACCGTATTCTTCATCTTCCACCCGGTCTTCGATCTCACCCGCCGCCTCCTTGATGCTCTCGAGGAGGCAGCGGATATCATCCCTCTCCAGCCCTCTGAGCCGTTCTTCAACCCTGCGGATGCCCTCTCCGATTTCGCCGAGCCAGCGCTCTCCCCTGTCCAGGTCGCCGCCGATGTCGCCCAGGGTTTCTCTAAGGTCCGTGAGGGCGGCGCGGACCTCGTCTGGATCGAGCCTCTTGAGCCGCTCTTCGATCCGCTTCGCGTCTTCCTCGAGCCCGGCCAGGTTCCTCTCCTGCTTCCTCGCAGCGCCTTCAATGTCTCCCACTGCTTCCTTTAACTCTTCCAGCGCGGAGCGGATATGAGCGGGGTCTAGGCCGCAGAACCGCTGCCCAAGATCTTCTATACCTTCCTTGAGGGCCGCAAGGCCGTGGTCTTCGCTCCTTAGCTCGTCTTCAAGGTCGCCCACAGCGTCCTTGATGTCGCCAAGGGCGCACCGGATATCTTCCAGGTCCAGACCTCTCAGCCGGCCGTCTATGTCGTCGATCTCATCCTTTATGGCCGCAAGGTCGGATCTCTCGTCTTTGACCGCCGACTCGATGTCGCCCACGGCTTCTTCGATATCCCTGAGCACCGAGCGGATATCTTCCAGAGCCAGGCTCTTGATCCCGCGGCCAATGTCCTCGAGCTTGCCCTTTATCTCGGCGAGGCCGAACTCTGAGCTCTCCAGCTTATCTTCTATGTCCCGCGCCACCACCGAGAGGTCCTGGAACATTTCCGCGATCTCGTCCAGGACACCGGCTATGGGCGGCGGTTTCGGCAAGTCTTTCAGGATGTCTCTTATGGCCTGCGCCGCTTCTTCTATCGCCTTAATTTCGGTCTTAATCTCTTCCAGCCCAAAGCACGGGTCGTCCAGTGTGGCCTCTATGTGTTCGACTCCATCCCGGATACCTTCCAGCAAGGAAGCGAGTTCTTCGGGGTTTATGTCACCAAGAGTATCTTCAAGATTGGCCACACCTTCGGCAATCTGTTTGACTCCGAAACGCGGGTCGGTCACGGCTTCTTCGATCACCGTCACCTCGGACTTTATCTCGCCGAGGCCTATATGCGGGCTGTCCAGTTTGGCTTCTATCCGCCTGAGCTGCTGCTGGAGGACCTTGACCAGACATTTTCTGACGCAGCTGTCCACCCCACTGTCACCTCTCTTGTAATGCCTCGCGGACATAATATGCAGGCAGCCACATGGGTGACTGCCTGGGGTAGACTGCCGCTCAGAAGCGCCTTGGGTTCTCTGGCTAGAGGCTACGCAGGATCTCTTCTATGGACGACTTCACCGCCTGGGAAGCCGCGACCAGAGGCTCTTTGGCCCCCAGCTGGGCAAAGGAAGGCGTCCCGCCGCCCCGTCCTCCCCACCTGGCGGATATCCTGGAGAGCACCTCCCTGGCGTCGGGCGCGCCGGCGGGGGATATCACGACGGCGGAAAACTTCGGCGCGAGGGCGGCGCAAACCGTGATCTTCCCAAGAGACTCACTCATCTTCCTCGCAGCGTACTTCAGCCGGTCGCCCTCAAGAGTCTCGAAAACCTGAACGGTAAAGGGCTCCCCGGATCCGGATAGGGCCCTCAAGCGCGTTTCAATCTCACTGTCCAAGAGCGCTTCTCGGACATCCTGGAGCTCCTTTTCGGCATCCCGGAGACGGGCGAGGGCCTGTTCAACCGCCCGCGGGACATCGCCCGGAGGGACCGACAGGGCAGACGAAGCCTGTCCCAGGAGGCGCTCCTTCTCTCTGTAATCCGTAAGGGCCCTCCTCCCGCATCTGAATATGACGCGGACCCCGCCGTGGGCCCGGTCTACCTGGTTTATCTTTATGAGCCCGACCTGGCCCGTGCTTGTCACGTGGGTGCCCCCGCACGGACAGAGGTCGTAGTCCCCCACCGAGACGATACGGATGCTTTCAGCGTCTATCTGGAACCTGCTCCGGACGCCCTCGGGAAGCCGGCCTTTCGGGTACTCCCGTCCCGTTACGGGGAGGTCCTGGAAAACCACCTGGTTGGCCCTTTCTTCTACCTTGTCTCTCTGTCCGTCGGAAAGAGAGCCGATGCTGAGGTCGATGCTCACGTAGTCTTTGCCCAGGTGAAAGCCAACGGTACGGGCACTGGCGAGTTCCTCAAAAGCCCGGGAGAGGATGTGCTGCCCGGTGTGCTGCTGCATGAGGTCAAACCGGTACTCCCAGTCTATGGCCCCCTTAACGGGCCAGCCGCCTTCGGGTGCCTGCGGAACGTCCGGGGGCAAGCAGTCTGGGAATCTCTCGGCGGATATGATATGCACTATCCGCTCTCCTTCCTCATACACCTCTTGGACACCGAGGTCGCTCCGCCCAAAAAGGGCCACGGCTTCTTCGGAAAGGAGCGTAAGAAACCCCCTGTCGGCAGGTTGTCCGCCACCCTCAGGGTGAAAGAGGGTGCGGTCCAAGATGAGCCCAATCCGGCTGCCCTGAAGCCGGGCGATTTCCACAATCCTTGCTTCAAACTCGCGCCCCATAGGATCTGACCAGTACAGCCTCTCGGTCTTCAAGCGAAACACCTCTCTAAGCCGGATCTCCACGCCCCGGACTCTGGCGGATGGTTCTTCATCCCGCGTATCTCAGATAACTATACCCTTGCCTCGCAGGTACTCCTTTATGACCGGCTCGGGAGTGCGCCTTGCGTACTTGCGGGATATGTGTTCGCTCCAACCGTAGCGGTCGTAGTCTACGTCGTCTTCTCCCTCTTCGGGCTTGGGGATCTTGGCGTTCAGGTTCACGTAGTAGCCTTCCCGGATGAGCCCCGCGTCCATGATGCCCATGGCTTCTTCCACTTCTTCGGCGGTAAGGTCGTGGTACTTGTCTTTCATGAGGACGCAGGAAGTGGGTATCCTCGGCCTCGGCGGGCTCTTCTTGGCAGGGTAACCGACGACCATGCCGACGACGGGGTAGACGCGTTCAGGCAGGTCAAACATCTTTGTGAGGATAGGCTCGATGTGGGGCGCGCCGCCGAAGAAACAAGTGCCCAGCCCCAGGGCTTCCGCGGCCATCACGAAGTTCATGGCGGCGTAGGCGACATCCTGGATGCCCAGAAAGAGCATCTCCACATCATTTGCCCTATTCTTTCTTCCTTTGTAAGCTATGAACTTCTCGAGCTTCCGAAAGTCCATGCAGAAAAGGACGAACACCGGGGCGTTTACTATGAACCTTCCCAGGTACCTGGAAAGCTCCTCTTTTTTCTCCTTGTCCCTGGTGTAGATAAAGGCGTACATCTGTCCCGTGAACGGGGCCTGCTGGGCGGCCCGGGCAAGAATCTCCATGGTCTCATCGGATACATCCTGGTCGGTAAAGGACCTGACCGTCGAGCGCTTGAGTATCAGGTCGATGTAGGGGTTCAAACCAAACGGGGCTTCCACTCTTCAGACCTCCTCTAGGCCACAGCGGCGCGTATTATGCCTGACTAGATGTCTTCTCTTTGTCTCCGGAGGTTCCTGCAACCCTCTCGGCCAGCTCGTCCCACTTGGAATAGAGGGATTCCAGCTCCTTCTCTATGTCCTTATATTCCTTCCACGGCAGCGCCGAGGCATCCCGGTAAGAAGACGGGTCGCTAAAGATCCGGACCAGCTCTTCTTTCCGTAGCTCGAGGGTCTCGATCTCGGTCTCCAGGCGTTCGAGTTCCTGCGCCAGCGCCTTCCTGAGCGCCGCCAGCTTCCGGCGTTCCTCCAGGGAAGAAGCCTCTCCACGGCCGGGCGGGCCGCTTCGTCGCTCCCGGATACTCCCAGCCTCGCCTTGAGAACGCCCTTCTCCCCGACCGGATGTCGCGCCCGGGGATCCCGCTTGGCGGCTCCTCTGGCGGTCTACGGGCAGTACGATGCCTTTCGCTCTGAGCCAGAGAGAAAAGGAAGGCTTCTCCTCCTCGAACAGGAAATCCTCCCCCGCCTCCATCCTGGCTCGGTACTCCGAGTAGTTCCCCTTGAAGATGTGGATGGTTTCTCCGTCCCAGATCCAGAGGTGCGTGGCGAGGGAGTCGATGAAGTACCTGTCGTGGGAAGCAAAGATCAACGTACCGGGGAAGTCCTCAATCGCCCCTTCAAGGGCCTCCCTGGACGCCATATCCAGGTGGTTGGTCGGCTCGTCGAGGAGGAGAAGGTTCCCTTTGCTCAAGACGAGTTTCGCGAGGGCGAGCCGGTTTCTCTCGCCGCCGGAAAGCACCCTTACCGGCTTTTCCACCTCGTCTCCGGAAAAAAGGAATCGCCCCAAGAGGTCCCGGGCGTCCTGGTACGGGACTCCGAGAGACCTAATCTCCTCGAGGACAGTGTTCTCCTCGTTTAGATCCTGCAGCCCCTGGGAGAAATACGCGGCGATCACGTCTTGGCCGAATTTGACCCTGCCTTCGTAGTCGCTATCCATGCCCACGATGCACTTTAAGAGGGTCGTCTTTCCGCAGCCGTTGGGTCCCACGAGAGCTACCCTGTCCCCGCGCCTTACAAGCCAGGAAAAATCCCGCCAGAGAGTCCTCACGCCGCCGCTATCCACGGGGAAGGACTTCCCGAGGCCGGTTACCTCCAGGACTTCGTCGCCGGACTCCTTCTCCATCTCAAAACTAAGACCCATGGCCTTCTTTTCCGGTTTGGGCTTTTCGACTATCTCAAGTCGTTCGAGCATCTTTTCCCGGCTTTCGGCCTGCTTTTTTCTCCTGGGCGTCGCCTTCCATTTCTGTATGAACGCCTTCGTCCGGGCGATGAGGGCCTGCTGACGCTCGTACTCCTCAGCCTGGGCTTTGAGCTCCAGTTCTTTTTGGGCCAGGTAAGCAGAGTAGTTTCCAGTGTATACCTTGGCCTTCCCCTCCGACAGCTCCAGTACCTTGGTGGCCACCCGGTCTACGAAATACCTATCGTGGCTGACTATGAGCGCCGCGCCCGGGTAATCTCGGAGGAACCCCTCGAGCCACTCAACGCCCCTTAGGTCCAGGTGGTTCGTGGGCTCGTCGAGGAGCAGGATGTCGGGCTCGAGAAGGAGCAGCTTCGCCAGGGCAAGCCTTATTCTCTCGCCGCCAGAGAGCACGCTCGTTTCCTTGTAGAAGGCTTCCTGCTTGAAACCGAGTCCCGCAAGAATTGCCTTGGCCTTATGCTCCAGGTTATACCCGTCCAGAGCCTCAAAACGGGCCGTCACCCGGGCATACTCGTCCATCAGGGAATCAAGGTCCGCTCCGCGCAGGGGCTCTGAGGCCGCGGCCATCTTCGCTTCCAGGTCTCTCATCCGGGCGTGAAGAGCCACGATGTCCCGCCGTGAGGAAAGGAGCTCGTTTAGGACCGTATCGCTGAAAGTGGGCACGTCCTGGGAGAGGTACCCCGCGCTTCTCTTGCCCGTAATGGCGAACTCGCCACCGTCGGGCTCCAGTTCGCCGGCCAGGACTCTTAAGAGAGTCGTCTTCCCCTCTCCGTTCCGTCCTATGACGCAGACCCTTTCCCCTTCTGATACGGTGAAGGAAACGTCTTTGAAAACCGTACGGGCGCCAAAGTGCTTAGTGAGGTTCTGTACGGTGAGGATGGTCATCGCTGAGTCCTCCTTATACGATCAAGTGTTCGAGTCAGGCGGGCACAATACGGCCAAAGACACTAAACGCGGATTTGGAGCCCGGCACCTCTCGAAACACTGATCATGAAGGAGAACTCCTTTCTACTCGAGGAAACTCCCACAGCACTATATCACGTATCCGGCGTCGTGGAAAGCAGCTTAAGGCTATCCGCGTGCTCACGTCTTGGCACGCGAGCACGCGGATGCCTGCTTCAGCCGGAAGGCGGGATGCGCTCAGTCATCCGGATACACGGTAATGGGCGGTTCGTAGATTGAATGCACCATGGCCGCAAGACCCGTACCGGCGCGGATGGCGTCGGCATCCAGGATCTCGGCCTTTAGAAACTCGTCGAAAGAGCGAAGTCCCGGGACCCTGTCTTTGGCTTCGCGCGAGACCGCTTCGCACACCGCTTCCACCAGCGACTGCATCGCTGCCGTCCTGCGCTCTACGATAAGCCCAAGTCTCACAGGTTCTCCCGGGAATTCTTCGCATCTATTTTCCAGAAAAATCAGGGCTTTTTCTACTCCGCCGGCGATGGCGGCAATGTCCCTCGAAGCCTCCTTGGCCAGGGCGTACCGGAAGTACAGATATGCTTCCAGTTCCCCTCGCCGGAGCCTTTCAAGCGCGGCGTCAGGGCCGGGGGATTTGAGCCTCCGGGCAACATAGCCCAGGGCCCTTTCAACAATACTGGCGCCGTCGGTTGAAAGAGGGACATGCCGCCCATCGTTCACTCAGGTTCGCCCTCTCGTTATATCCTTCCGGTAAGCTTCATGGCGTCGACGACTCTCTTGATGGCGAGGATGAAGGCAGCGGTCCTCAGGCTGCACTTCTCGCTCTTGGCGACCTCCCATACATCGTTCAGGCACCCGATCATCATGCCGTCGAGCTTGTTTATGACCTCGTCGAACGTCCAGGAGATGTGCTGGAAGTTCTGGACCCACTCGAAGTAGGAGACCGTCACGCCGCCGGCGTTGGCCAGGATGTCGGGGATGACGACGACTCCGCGTTCGCTCAGGATAGCGTCTGCGTCGGCGGTCACCGGACCGTTGGCGCCTTCGGAGATGACCTTGGCCCGCACGCGCTTGGCGATCTCGGTGTCGATCTGGTTCTCCATGGCGCAGGGGCAGAGGAGATCTACGTCAAGGGTGAGGAGTTCTTCGTTCGTGATCTTGGTGATCCCAGGCGCCGAGTACCCTTCGATAAGGTGGCCCTTGGAGGTGGCCGTGTACTTCATGAGGTCCGGGATGTCCAGGCCGTCCTTGCAGTAGTAGCCACCGGAGATGTCGGAGACGGCGACCACTTTGACTCCCATCTTATGGAGCCTCTCGGCGGCCCAGGATCCGACTTTGCCGAAGCCCTGAACGGCGGCAGTGGCGCCTTTGGGCTCGATCCCGATCTTCTTGAGCGCCTCAATGCCGGTTATGGCGACACCGTAACCCGTGGATTCGGCGCGGCCCAGAGAACCGCCCATGGAGACGGGCTTGCCGGTGAGGAGAGGAAGCATGCTTTCCCCGGCGATCTGGGTTGCCTCGTCGACCATCCAGGCCATTACCTGGCCGTCGGTGTTGACGTCAGGAGCGGGTATGTCGACGGTCGGTCCGATGTTGGGCATGAGGGCCCTTATGAAGGCGCGGGAGACCTGCTCCAGCTCCTCTTTGGTCATCTTGGTGGGATCGCAAGAGACTCCTCCCTTGCCTCCTCCGTAGGGGATGTTCAGGAGCGAGCACTTCCAGGTCATAAGCGCAGCGAGGGCTATGACCTCATCCATCTCGACGGTGGGGTGGTAGCGGAGCCCGCCCTTGTACGGCCCGCGGGCGTTGTTGTGCTGGACGCGGTAACCTTTGAACACTTTCGGCACGCCGCCCTCGGTGCCGGCGATCTTGACCTCAATAACCCGGTCGGGTTCTTCGAGCATCTGCCGGACGTGGGCGTCAATGCTTAACTTGTTTGCTGCCTGGTCGAAGAATACCTTTACATTATCCAGAAGCGACATTCTCCGATCGCCCCTCCCTACTCAAATAGGTCTTCCTCCTGCAGGTTAACGCTCCCGGTATAATCAGCGCATAAGAAAGCCGGGCAGGAGTATAAAGAAAACGTAAAAATGGCTAAGCCAAATTGGATCCAAAAGGTCCAAGCCCTCGCGGAGGGCTAACGTGGATTATGCAGGACTATCCCATCGCTAACGCAGGTCCCGGGAATCGGGCATGTAGTAGCCAATCCCGGGTTTGGACAGGATGTACCGGGGATTGGACTGGTCAGGCTCTATCTTGCGCCTCAGGTTGGAGATGTAGTTGCGCAGGTACTGGTATTCGTCCCTATATTCCGGCCCCCACACCCGCCCCAGGATCTCCTCGTGGAGGAGGACCTTCCCTGCGTTCTGGGCAAGGTACTGGAGCACGTTGTACTCGGTCTGGGTGAGGTTTATCTCCTGCCCCCCTCGGAAGACGCGCCTTCTGGAGAAGTCGATCTCAAGTTCGCCCAAGACGAACTTGGACGACGACCGGGCCGTCGCGGAAAGGGAAGCCCTGTGGAGCACGGCTTTCACCCGGGCGTTCAGCTCGGGGCAGCTGAAGGGTTTGGTCACGTAGTCGTCGGCCCCGCACTCGAACCCCAAGAGTTTGTCAGCTTCGCTTATCCTGCTGCTCAAGATGATTATAGGGACGTCTGAAAAGCTCCTTATGGCCTTCGCCACGTCAAACCCGTTCATATCCCCGGGGAGGAGGATATCGAGGATCACCAAGGCAGGGTTTTTTTCCTCGATAAGCTTGAGGCCCGTACGGCCGTCAGGAGCGGTGAATACGGTGTAGCCTTCGCCTTCAAGGCTTATCTTCACCAGTTTGGCGAGCTTCGGCTCGTCCTCGATGATGACGATGGTCTGGGAATTCACTCGGCGTCCCCTCCGGACGGGGTGTTGTAGAAAGGTATTGTGAAGTAGAAGGTCGATCCCCTTCCCACGACGCTCTCCGCCCAGATATCTCCGCCGTGGGCGTTTACGATCTGCCTGGCTATGAGGAGCCCGAGGCCGGTCCCCCTAACCTTTCCCGAATCGCCGTCCTCTACCCTATAATGCCTCTCGAACAGGCGATTAAGGTGCTCGGGAGCTATCCCGCCTCCCTGGTCGGCGACGGAAAACAGAAACGCGTCTTTGGTCTTCTTCACCCTGAGCACTATAAGGGATCCTTCGGGCGAGTACTTTATGGCGTTGTCCAAAAGGTTCCTCAGCACCTGCTCAAGCCTCGTGGGGTCGGCGTAGATCTCTCGCGCTTCTTCGCTTATGTCCGTAAAGAAGCGGTGCCCCCTCGATATGGCGGACTCCTCAAGGAGGATCCTCTTTATGAGAGGCGGGAGCAATACGGGCTCGATGGAAAGGTGTATCTTCGGCCCCGCAGCCGACTCGAGCACGACCGAGACGAGCTTCTCCAGCCTTTCGCACTCCTCCATGACGGTGCCGAGGTATTCTTCCCACTCAGGGCTGCCTGGAGGGTACTTCCCTTGGGACAGCAGCGAAAGGTAACCCTTTATGCAAGCGAGGGGCGTCCTGAAGTCGTGGGATAGAGCTCCCACCGCGTCGGCAAGTTCCCTTTCCCTGGCTCTCAAGGCTGCGCCGTGGACGGCGAGGCGCCTCGCGAAGAGCCTGAGCGCTTCGCCCAACACCTCTCTCACCACGGCGTCGCCGCCTGGAGAACCTCCACCGGACTGGAGGTCCAGGCGGGCAACCATCGAAACAGATACTCCTTCGCGCGTACCCGTCAGCTCGACTCTGCTATCTCCACCGTCGCTAGACAAAGCGCCTGAGGCGGGCTCTACTCCGGCCCTGACCTCGACGCTGGAGCCTCCTGTGCCTTGCCCCCTCATGCAGAGGTAAGAAAGCCATTTCTGACCCGCGGCAACTTCCCTCAGGCGTTCCAGAGCCCGGTCAAGTTCGGGCTCCATGAGCGCCACGGATACATCAGTCAGAAACTGTACTGCCGTCTCCCAGTTCACCCAACCGCTCCTCAGGCACACTTGTCCTATCTAACAGTATAGGGTTTCAGGGCTTTCATGACTATCTGGTAAGTGAAGGAGAGATCTTTCGCTCCGGCTTAAGCTCAGTCCTTTAGACCTCTGTGGCGGCCAAAGGGCGACATTCCGTAAACTGAAATACCCCTTTCCCGGTTCCGCGCGATGTAATTATGTCAACTGCACGCTCCCCAAGCATATCATGAACTAGGTGATCGCTATGTCAGGACACGACACGGGACCATTCCACAATGACCGGTACGAAGGACCGGAGAAGCGACCGGACTGCGAGGGCCGCGGAGGACGCCTGGGAGACCCGGTCGGCTCAGCGACCGGCTGCGACGACCGCTGCGCGGTATGCCGCTTGAAAGGACACCTATCCAAAGTAACCCGGGCTTTCAAGATGCTGAGCGGATACACCCAGGCCGTGCTGAGGACCACCGACGAGACCACACTCCTGAACGACGCGTGCAAGATAATCGTAGGTCACGGCGGATACATGATGGCCTGGGTTGGCTACGCCGTCTGCGACGCGGAGAAATCCATAAGGCCGGTGGCGGCAGCGGGAACCGGCGCTGAACGCGTGGCCGAGATCCGCTTGAGCTGGGGAGAAAACCCCCTGGGCCAGGGTCCGACGGGGACAGCCATAAGGACTGGCAAGCCTGCGGTATCTCGGGACATCCGCACGTGCCCTTTCTTCTGGCCGTGGAGAGAGACTGCGGTCAAGCTCGGTTACGTCTCGGCTATCGCCCTCCCTCTCATATGCGACGACACCGTAATCGGGGCCTTGAACGTCTACTCGGGAGACCCGGAAGCCTTTGACGACGACGAAATCGGCCTCCTCTCTGAGATAGCGTCGGTCATGTCCTTCGGCATCGTGTCCATCAGGATGCGGATGGAGAGGTGGCGCGCACAGGAAGAGCTCATGCGCTCTTGGCGCATCCTCCGGGTGACTTTGGACGGGATCGTAAAGGCCATGGCCACGGTAACAGAGCTCAGAGACCCTTACACCGCGGGCCACCAGGACAGGGTGGGACGCCTGGCCCAGGCCATCGCAGAGGAATTAGGACTTTCGTCCCACGAAGTGGAAGGCGTGGGGATAACAGGCAGGGTGCACGACGTCGGCAAAGTATACGTGCCCATTCAGATCCTCAGCAAACCGGCCCACCTCACCCCGGTTGAATACAGCCTCGTGAAGGTGCACAGCGAGGCAGGCTACGAAGTCCTCAAGAACATCGAGTTCCCGTGGCCCGTCTCGAAAGCGGTCCTCCAGCACCACGAGAGAATGGACGGCTCGGGGTACCCCCACGGCATAAGAGGACCGGAGATCCTGCTCGAAGCCCGGATCATAGCGGTCGCCGACACCGTCGAAGCCATGTCCAACGACAGACCCTACCGCCCGGCGCCCGGCATAGACGCGGCCCTAACCGAGATCTCCGAGAAAGCGGGCAAAGCTTATGACCGGGAAGTAGTCAGGGCCTGCTTGAGCCTTCTTAGGGATGGGCGCTTCAGCTTCAAGTAGCCTCGCGAAGCGCTGAACCGGCCGTCCAGAGCAACCATATAGGGAAACTGCGTTGTGGGATGCATTCTGAGCTACATCCTGGCGTCCACGGCCTCCCTGTTTATGACGCCCGCGGCGCACAGGGCCTCGATGGACTGCTCCAGGGTTACCATCCCGGAAGCGCCCCGGGCTATCAAGCCCTGGAGGCGGTGGGTCTCTCCAGAACGGATGAGGTGCCTCACTTCGTCGGTAGCGACGAGCACCTCGCAGGCCGGCACCCGCCCGGCCCCCTGTGCCCTCGGAAGCAGCACCTGGACGACGATCCCCTCAAGCACCTCCGATATCTGGGCGCGGACCTGACGGTGGTACTCAGAAGGAAAGAGGTCCACGAGTCTCATCACGGCGCCCGTAGCCCTAGGCGCGTGCACCGTGGCGAGAACCAGGTGACCGGTCCCTGCGGCCGACAGGGCAGTAGCCGCCGTCTCGTGGTCTCTGAGCTCTCCAATAACTATCACGTCAGGGTCCTCTCTCAAGGCGGCCCTCACTCCTTCGGCGAAAGAAGGAGTATCTGACCCGACCTCCCGCTGGTTCACGAGGCCCTTTCCGTGCTTGTGGAGGAACTCTACCGGGTCTTCCAGGGTGATTATGTGGTATGGATGGGTGCTGCTTATCTCGGCTACGATCGCCGCGAGAGTCGATGACTTTCCTGACCCCGTCGCCCCAGCGATGAGCACCAGTCCGCTCCGGAGGGACGTAAATCTTGCCACCACGGGGGGAAGGTTTAGGTCCGAAAGCCGGGGCACCTGGCCTTTCAGGACCCTTATCGTCATGGCCGTAGATCCCCTCTGCTTGAACGCGTTCACGCGGAAGCGTCCTGTGCCCGGGATGCTCAAGGAAAAGTCCACCTGGCCCGAGGTCCGGAACTTCTCAAGCCTGTCCGGCGGGCAGAAAGACTTCAGGAGCCCATCGGTATCCCTCGGGGAAAGCGTGGGGAAGGGCAGCTTCACAAGCTCCCCCTGTATCCTCGCGGCGGGAGGCGACTCAACAGTGATGTGTATGTCCGAAGCCCCTTGCTTGCACGCAGCGGCACAGATCTCGGCTATATCCATGAGGTCCGAGCTTCCCTCCGTCAAGCCAGACTATGCTTCTGGCGCAGGAGGGGTCACGCTCGAGAGGGTTTCCTCGTGACCGCCCGGGACTTCCAGCGTCCCGACAGGTAGTAGGCGTAGTTCAGGCCGGCTCCGATTGCCGGAGAGATGGCGAGGCCCAGCCAAATCCCCCGTGGCCCCATGAACTTGGAGAAATAGCTGGCCAGGGGTATCCTCACGCACCAGAGGGTAACGATGGATATGAACATGGACGGTACGGTGTCGCCGGCGCCCCTTAGTATCCCCGACAACATGAACATGAGGGCATACGGGATGTAGGCGAAGCCGACGATCCTGAGGTACCCAATACCTTCGCTTATGACCTCCGGGTCACTCGTGAAAGTGCTCAGGAGAGCCTTCGGGAAAGTCACGGCCACCAGGCTCACAACGCTGGTTATCCCAACCGTCATGAGGATGCTCCAGCGGACGACTTCTTTGACCCGGTCGAATTTCCCGGCCCCAAGGTTTTGGCCTACCAGAGAGGTCACCGCTAGCCCCATGCTCATCGCGGGCATGAAGGCAAACTGGTCGAGCCTTCCCCCGACGCCGAAAGCCGCCGTCACCGACGCCCCGAACCGGTTCACGAGGGAGGTCATGGTCAGCATGCCCAGAGAGACTATGACCTGCTGAACTCCCGCCGGAAGGCCTATCCCAAACGTGAGGCGCATAAGCCGTGAGTCTAGCTTCCAGTCCTCCCGTTCCTTCGTCAGATGTCCGTGTTTGAGCATGTGGCGTATGCCCAGGATCCCTGAGAACGCCTGAGCGATTACCGTAGCGAGGGCTGCGCCGGCCACACCCATATACGGGAAGGGTCCTATCCCGAATATGAGGAGCGGGTCGAGGATAATGTTGAGGACCGTGGCGTAGGCGAGGAAGATAAGCGGTGTCCTGGAATCGCCGAGCCCCCTCATCATGGCCGAAACTAGGTTGTAGACGAACGTGGCCGTTACTCCGCCCAGGATGATCCCCAGGTAGCTGGCTGCCCGGTCCATGATCTCCGGAGGGGTGTTTATCAGGGCAAGGATCTCCCGCCTGAAAGCGACCCCCAAGACGGTGTTCACCACCCCGATGGCCAGCGTGATGCACACTGAGTTGGTTATGGACTTTCTGACCATGGCGGTATCTCTCGCTCCAGAATACTGGGCCACCAGCGCGGTTGTCGCCATGCCTATCCCGTTGGCAAGGGCCACGATGGCGAAGATGATGGGGAAGCTCACGGAGACTGACGCCAGCCCTTCCTTTCCCAAGTACCGCCCCACCCAGATGCTGTCCACGGTGTTGTACAGCGCCTGGAGCACGTTCCCGATGAACATCGGGAGGGAAAAGGTGATGAGGTGGCGGGGTATGCTTCCCTCGGTGAAGTCGTGTCTGTGGCTTCCTTGCGCGCTCAGCTTGGGCACCCCTCTCCATGGAGCTCGCCCGCGGGACTCATCCACGGGAGCTTACTCTCTAGCCGTCTTCATGGCCGGACGCCCCTGATTCTATACGGAAGCGGAGGTTAAGTTCAATAAACCGGTCCATCCTGGGGCGCGCATCACGCTGCGGAGAGACCCCTCATGGTACACAGATACACATCGTGGCGCCCCTGAGAGGCGGACCAATGCGGAGAAGTGCGCTCCAAAAAAGAGAGCAGCCTTGCGGCTGCCCGGTTTACCTCCCGGCCTTGCCGTTGGCCTGCTCCCTATCAGCAGATGCCGCAGAACAGACCGAGGACCAAGAGGATAAGGATAAGGAACAGTAGGAACGCCCAGCTACCAGTGGTTTGGACGCCTGCCACGGAGGAACCCTCCTTTCCGGATGCACTGCAACATGTTATGTTGACTGGCACCGGGGGGTTACTCCGCGCCGTGGCCCACATGAGTCCCATCAGTCGAGGACCGGCGGTTTCCTGAAGCACGTGGCCTTCTCGAAGGCGTAGGCCATGGCAAGAAGGAGGGGCTCCGTCCAGGCGCGGGACGTAAACGTGATGGACACGGGCTGGTTCTCCTCGGTCACGCCCACGGGGACCGCGATGGCCGGATAGCCGGCCCGGGCCGACAGCATCGTGCACCCGATCCCGGGATATACCAGAGCGTCCAAGCCGTACTTATCGAGGAGGAAGTCTATACCCCTCTCCCTCGCGAGGAAGTTGTCCCGGGCCCGCATCCTTATGTACTCAGGCTCCGTAAGAGTGCCGCTGGTCGCTTCCGAAGCGAGAAACACGGTCTGGCCGTACCGGAGCATCTCGTAAGGGTGCTCCTTGTTGAACTCGATTAGCTCCTTGAGGGAGTGCACCGGCACGTGGGGAGCCAGTCCGGAGAGGTAGGCGTTTATAGCCGGTTTGAACTCGTAAATCAGGCTCTTTGACGCCCAGCGCTCCGGGCAGTCGGCGCTTATGTCGACCACCGTAGCACCGAGGTCCTTTAGGGCCTCCTGAGCAACCCGGACCAGCGCTTTCTCCCGGTCCAGCTTGTCGCAGTCGTCCAGGGGAATACCGATACGCCTTCCTCTGAGGCCATCCTTGTCGAGGAACTGGGTGTAATCTTTATAGTAGAAGCCTTCCGACCGCCACGTAGCCGGGTCTCTCTCGTCCACTCCCGTGAGGACCCCCAGCAAGATGGCGGCGTCTTCTACACACCTGGCCATGGGGCCCGCAGTGTCCTGGACGTGGGATATGGGGATTATCCCGGAGCGGCTTATGAGCCCCACGGTGGGCTTAATTCCAACGAGGCCGTTCTTCGAAGACGGGTTCAGGATCGAGCCGAAGGTCTCCGTGCCTATCCCCACGGTGGCCAGACTAGCCGCGACCGCCGCTCCCGTTCCCGACGAAGAACCGCCCACATCGAGTCTCCCGGGACCATAAGGGTTCAGGACTTGCCCTCCCCGAGAACTGTACCCGTTGGGCATCCCTTCGGTCATGAAGTTGGCCCACTCGGTCATGTTGGCCTTTCCGAGTATGACCGCTCCGGCCTCCCTCAGCCTTT
>DUSI01000010.1 GCA_012842685.1 Candidatus Fermentithermobacillaceae bacterium | reverse complement strand
GATGTACAATTTGCATGAGACCTCACCTCTCGAGTGGTAACACTCGTCCCAGCAAGGACGGTGGGGTCTCTTTCGTTATCTCCTGACCCTTAACCTCCAAAAACTCCTACAGTAAAGTTACACTGACCCAGATGCGGCCTCAAGGTCGTCTTCGAGCCTGTTTTCCTGCTCTATGGAGTCAAGGAACGTCTTGTCGTCTGTGAAGCGCCTCGCCTGTGCCATGCAGGTCTCGATGACCCGCCTCCTGTGGGACCGGTCTATCCTGAAGGTCTTTGCCGCCATAAACAGGTCTTCTCCCGTCACGAACTCCCTATCTTTATCGAAGGCTATCCGCTTCGCCCTGGTCACCAGCTCCTCGAGTTCGGCGCAGGAGAAGTTCCTGGTGCTCGGGACTATCTCTTCCCTGAGGAAAGCGCGGATGTCTTCCTCGCTCCTGTCGAGGGGCACCCGTGGCCTTCTTCCTCCCGAGTGGAAACCAAGGTGGACCATGAGTATCTCAAGCCTCGCCTCAGGTCCCGGGTAGAGGAAGGGGATCTTGTAGTCAAACCTCCCGGCCCGGAGGAACGCGTCGTCCAGGTGCTCCGGCACGTTGGTCGTGCCCACGATGATGGCTTCTCTGTCGGGGCGGCCCAGCCACTCCAGGAACTGGGAGAACACTCTCTGGGTCTCCTCCTCGGCGGAGCCGGCGGCAGCCCCGGAACGCCTCCCAAAGCGGTCGATCTCATCCACGAAGACTATGGCCGGCGACATTTTCTCCGCCATGTTTATGGCGTTTTTCATGTTCTGGCCCGACTCGCCCAGCCATTTTGAGTAGATGTTCTCCGTCACGAGGTTTATGAAGGGAAGCTGGACCTCGCTTGCCAGGGCGTTGGCGAAAAGGCTCTTTCCGGTCCCGGGAGGGCCGAAAAAGAGGAGCCCTTTGGGGAGGCCCAACCCGAAATGCCGCGCTTTTTCGGGCCTCCTGAGGACGTTTATGATGTATTTCTGGACGAACTCCTTTATGGCGTGGTAGCCGCCTATATCCCTGAAGCTGAACTGGGGATCGCGCACCTCGAGCACCTTGGAGCGCTTCACCATCTCGGACTTGAGCTCTTTCATGATATCCGGGTCGAAGTCTCGCACCCGGTGGTAGGACTCAAGGAGAATGCTCTCCACCTGGTGCAGGTTGAGCCCCGAAAGGGTGACCCTTGCCGCTTCGAGTTTCGAGCCGTCCAAGGAGATCCCCAGCTCGGCGGCTGTCCTCTCTATGATCCCCCGGCGCTCGTCCTGGCTCGATGGGTCTACGGGCACGATGACGACGAACTCCCTGGTGAACTCGTCCATGATCTTTGAGGCGTCGGACGTGAGGACCATCACGGTCGAACCCTTGGCCAGGACCCTGGGATCGATGGCCCATGCCCTGAGCGCCGCCTGGAAGCCCGTATCGGCCTCTCTCACCTCTGAAAGGTTCTGTATGATGAACACCGTGGGACTGGACTTGAGGTATCCGTCTACTTCTTTGAGGATGGCCTTCAGCGCCTGTATTTCCACCGAGCTGTCGGGCCCCCTGATGCGGGACGTGACGGGAGTGCCTGACGCTATCCTCTTCCGGTAGGGCTCAAATACGGGGCCGTCGGACCCTTTCCTGAGCATTCCGAGGCCATCCCACGGATCGTAGAGAAACACGTTCTCGATGTGCGACATCTCGGGGGAGCTCAGGATGAAAGCTTTGAGCTGGTATATCCTCTTCGGGTCTACCGTCTCGAAGCATATGACCGGCGAGTAGTTGGATTTGCGCTTCATTATGGCTTTGTCGAGCCACGAACGGTCCAGGAAATCCTCCATCGTATCCCCCTCCCCGCTTTCTAGCCGCAAGGGGAGCTCACTTTCTCCCGGAGCTTCAGGCCATACCGGGAAAGGAGCTCAACGAGGGCGCCGGTCTGCCCCTCCCCGGACCGCTCGAAGATGCTGGTGCCGGAGGGCGTTATCTCGATCTCCACGTAGGAGCGGTGCCCGGCAAGGTGCCGTCCGGCCTGAGCAGCACTGAGGCCTCCCGGTAGCCGCGGTTCTCCTTGGGTCCCCCGCGGCGCTTCTGCGGCATGAGGTACGCCGGATGTTTCAAGGGTCGGGACCGCGCCCGAGAGGTCGCCCGCACCGGCCCCTCTCCCGCGGCACGTATCCACGCGCGCATCCAGTAGAACACCCGCAGTCTTCCGGGTCAATTCACCGGCACCTTCCTCCGCTGCGGATCTTCCATCCCTATTTCCGCCTCAATTTCAGACGGGCTCTTGGGCACTACCGATAAGGGCACTGCCTTGAGCCCCAGGGAACGCAGGGCTCTGGCGAGAGCCTCGGCCTCTTCGTAGCATAGGTCGCCCTCGAACCCGGAGAACTCTATCCTCACCTGTCCGGCTCTTCCAATCTCCACATCAACACGTCTGGACATCAGAGCACTCCCTTGATGAGGACCTTCTTCCCTTCGACAGGGTGCTTCACCTCGTCTACCTCGACGTTGTAATTCAGCGCGGAAAGGGCTTTGGCCACGCAGAGGGACGCATAGTTCTGGACCACCCTGTCTTTTATCTCCCCAGCGATCCTCTCGAAACCCCCATAGGGGTCGCAGGAAAACACAACTTCGCCGGTCTTCCGGTCGACGGTGATGCCGATGCCCCTCGGGATATCGGGTCCCACGAGGGCCCAGTCGCAGGCGATGGCCCTCCCGTAATAATCCCTAAACGAACGCGTCACATCCAGGTTCATCTCTTCGGCTGTCGCATAGATGGCATCGTTCAAAATATCCCAACCCGGGTCTTCCTCGACGGGAAGGCCCTGAGAGAGCGCGCTGTCAAGCTGTATCTCGGTCTTGTAGGAGCTTATGTGGCTCATCTCTAAGACCTCCAACCGAGTCTTACGCGGCTTCTTGTAAACTGGGTTTTCTCAAACTTCAGTCGCTGGAGTTCCCTGTGGATCTCCTGGAGCCTCTGCCTCAGGGCCGGTTCGTCGGCCTTGATCTCCCTCTCAGGCTCTGTCCGCACCGCCTGAACCCTGGGAGGCTCCTTCTCATAGAGGACGAGCCTGTAGACGGCAAGTCGCGCCTTGAGCTGTTCTCTCTTGGCCTCGTCAGTCTCCAGCCTTTCTTCTCGCTCTACGGCTGCTATCTCGGCCTTCAAATCTTGAAAATCCTTCCCAAGAGCCTCATCCCGCCATTCCAGCACCTTAAGGGAGCGTATCCTGGCGGCTCCCCCGCCTTGCTCCCAGACTTCGACCGTCTTCCTGAGCTCGTCTCTGGGGTTTTCCGCCACCTGGACCTCCTCGGTACCCAGAGATCCCTGGGAGCGTTCGTAGGCGCGCTCCCAGGCCTGCCACCTCATGCTTTCAAGACTCCTGAGTATAAACTCCTCTTCATCCTCCAGGGCGGCTATCGCATCGTCAAAGCGCCGCGTGAGGAACGCCATCCATAGGGTGACGATCATGAACGAGAAGAGCGAGAAGAGGATCGCTCCCGCGACCAGGGCGACGAAAAGCCGGGCCGCTGCGGACCACACCGGCACCACCGAGCCCGCGGCCCTCCATCCTGCGTAGAGAGAAGCGACCGCGACTATGCCAAAGACAGCTGCCGATTCAGGGGTGTGTTCGTAGTTCTTAAGGAGCGAACTTAGCCAGCCAAAGCCCAGCCACATGAGGACCACGAATCCCACGAGCACAGGGACAATCCACACGGCCAGACCACCTCAACCAAAAGGATGAAGCCGCTCTTAGAGCCGCTCCTCTCCGAGGCCGGGCCAGCTGTTATCGGGAAGGACGTTGAGAGAGACCGGATAGAAACTCCCGGGCTTTCCAGAGTTCGTCAGTCGTCGGCCTTTCCAAGGTAGTGGTTCTCCCGCCCCGGTTCACAACGCGGCCTCCATCTGTCATTTTGCCCACGACCTCGGCGTTGATACCGCAGCTGCGGTAAACCTCACACAGCCTCCGTCCGTCGGGATGAGCCACTATCAGGCAGCCGGAAGAGACGAGCTTCAAAGGATCGATGCCTGTCCGGCGGGCGATCTCCTGGGTCACCGGCAGGACCGGGATGGCGTCCGCGTAAACCGTCACCCCTGTGCCGGACGCCTCGCACATCTCGTAGATGGCACCCAGCACTCCGCCTTCAGTCGCGTCGTGGCAGGCGTGGGCGCCGTTATCCCTGGCGATGGCTCCGTCTCTGACGACGCTGATCTTTTCCATGAGCCCCTCCGCTTCTTTGACCTCCTCCGGGCTCAGGAACGTAAGCAGCTCGCTTCTAAAGTCGTGGGCCAGTATAGACGTGCCTTCCATACCCGCCCACTTTGTAACTATTATGTCGTCGCCTACCTGACATCCACTTGCCCTGAGGACACGCCGGCCACGGCTCTTGCCCAAGGCCGTCACGCTCAGGATGGGCCTTGCGAGGCCCGGAGTCACTTCTGTATGGCCGCCTGCTACGGCGACGTTTTCTTCCACACAAGCCGCGTTTATGTCGTCCATCATCGCCTGCAGGTCTTCCTCGGTGGTCCCTTCGGGGAGAAGGATGGTGACCATCACGCAGACCGGCTCTCCGCCAGCGGCACCTATATCGTTCAGGGCCACTTTCACCGCGAGCCACCCGGCCCGTTCGGTCGCCCCCGTTATCGGGTCGGTGCTCACGATGAGGAGCTCATCCCCCACATCCACCGTGGCAGTGTCCTCGCCAACGGCGGGCTGGAGGCCGACCTCGCCCCTCGGAACGCCCACCCGCTTGAACACGATCTCTTCGAGTACCGGTTGCGGAATCTTCCCTGCAGGTAGAACTCTGGCCAATTCTTTGTCCTCCGCTTTGTGCGACGTTTGGGGTGCAAAACAATTATAACACCGGACTTTTTTGTGGTAACGTGGCTATACTGGAAAGCGCTTGGATCGTGGCTCCCGGGAGGTGGTTTCTGTGATAAAGGTCATAGGCGGCGAGTTTCGCGGGAGGAACTTGCTTTCTGTCCCGGGAGAATCGACGAGACCGCCTCTCGCCAGGGTTAGGGCCGCGGTCGCCAACATCCTGGCCGGCTACGTGGAAGGAGCCAGCGTGCTGGACCTCTTCGCGGGGACGGGGAGCTACTCAATAGAGCTCATCTCTCGCGGCGCCCGCTCGGCCACCTGTATCGACAAGAACCCGAGAGCCGTGGAAACCATCAGGAAAAATGTGTCTTCCCTGGGCATCCAGGACCGGGTGAGGCTCATAAACGGAGACGCCCTGCGGGTCATGGGTCTCCTCGAGAAGGAGGGCTTGCGCTTCGAGATCGTCCTCGTCGCCCCTCCCTACTTCACCGAACTGGACCAGAGGGCCATGGATCTCCTGGGGAAGTCCACTCTCGTAGACCCCGCGGGCATAGTGATCCTGCAGCAGCACCGCAGGGAGAAGATGGAGGAGAAGTGGGGCCACCTATCTTTGCGGAAGACCTATTCCTACGGCGACACGCGCATCTCCACCTACCTCCCGGATTTCCCGGACAGCGCGTAGGTGAGCGGGAAGACCGTCCGCGCCGTAACCGAATAGGCATTCCCCCTTTTCTGCACTTGCCCCCATATCCCCAAAGGGAGGATCTCCCCGGGAAACAGGAGTTTTCCGTACTTCTGGTAAACGTTCTCGAAGCAAGTTATGTCTATGAGGCCGTCTTCGTCTTCCAGGGATAGAAAAACCACGACCCTGCCGCTCTTCGTGGGAGGCCTGTGGGGCCTTATGGGTATCCCGCCGACCTTCACGAATTCTCCGGGCCGGATGCTCGAGAGGTCCCTGCTCCCTACGAAACCTTTCTTGGAAAGCTCCTCCCGCCACAGGGCCACAGGGTGACCCGAGACGGAAAAACCCAGGACCTGGTACTCGTAGGCGATCTTTTCGGCCAGGGTGAAGTCGCCGCCTACGTCCGGGCCGTTGCCGGCAGGCGCCTCCACCAGCACCGGGGCAAGAGGGCTCCCTGGGGAAGCGCTTGAAGAGACGGCCGCGGAAGCGTTTTCTCTTGAGATGGCGGGGATAGACCATATAAGCCGCTTCCTCGATACGCCGAACTCATCGAAAACGCCAGAGAGGACCATGGCCCTGAGCTCGTCTACGTGCGGGCGGACCCTCGAGACGAAATCCGAAAACGACCTAAAGGGCCCTTTTTTCCTCTCTCCTTCGATTTTTTCGATGGTCTTGGCGCCGAGCCCGCCTATCATCTTAAACGGCAGGATTATCTCATCCCCCTCGACTCTTACGTCCTTGCCGGAGCGGTTAGCCGAAGGCCCGGTGATCTTAACCCCGTGCCGCCTGGCTTCCACGCACACGGTCGATACGGGGTAGTACCCCATGGGCTCGTTGTTCAGGATGGCGCCGAAGAACTCCGCCGGGTAGTGTTCGATGAGGTATGCGGTCTTGTAAGCCGTGGTACCGAACGCCCTCGCGTGGGCTTCGCAGAAGCCGTAACTGGCATATCCCCTTATACACTGGAAAATGGCCTCGGCCGTCACTTCGTCCACTCCGGACCTGACCGCCTTCTCCACGAAGAGCCTTCCGAGTTTCTCCATTTCTTCTCCGGACCGGGAATGGGTCATCACTCTCCTCAAGCGGTCTGCCTCGCCCGGGGTAAAGCCCGCGATGGTAGAGGCGATCTCTATGACCTGCTCCTGGAAAAGCACCACCCCGTAGGTCTTCTTGAGGATCGGCTCAAGCCTCGGGTCAAGGTACGTAACGGGCTCCAGCCCGTGGCGCCTCCTCACGTAAGGCTCTACCATATTTCCCTTTATGGGGCCCGGTCTTATGAGGGCCACGCTCGCCACGATGTCCTCGATGTTTTCCGCGCCCAGCCTTGCCTGGAGGGCCCTTTGGGCCGAGCTTTCCAGCTGGAAGACTCCCACGGTATCGGAAGCCCGGAGCCTCCTGTAGGTCCTCTCGTCATCCAGCGGGATCCGGTCGTAATCCAGCTCTTTGCCCGCCTCTTTCATGTAACCTAGGGAATCCTCTACTGCCCCCAGCGTCCTCAAGGAAAGCAGGTCTATCTTCACGAGCCCCAGGTCTTCCACGTCGTCTTTGTCGAATTGGACGATGGTAACCCCTTTGGCCGAATTCTGGACCGGGCTGAGGTGGGTTATGGGATAGCGGGATATAACCAGCCCGCCCAAGTGGGTCGCCAAAAACCTCGGGAGCCCGGCGAGCCGTTCGGCCGCTTCCAGGAGCGTCTTTAGTTTCTTGGGGGTAAGGAGCCCCTTAAGTTCGGGCACGAGGTCGAACCGCTCCGTGAGTTTGGCCGCCGGGAGGTAGTACGGGATGCGCTTGGCGATGAGGTCTATCTCATCGGGCGAATACCCCATGGCCTTCCCGACGTCCCTCACCGCCGACCTCGCCTGAAAGGTATTGTAAGTCGCCACGGCGGCGACGTGGTCTTCCCCGTACTTCTTTCGCACGTAAGCGGCTACTTCATCCCTGCGCCGGGCATCGAAATCGACATCTATGTCGGGTTTTTCGCCTCGCTCGAGGCTCAGGAACCTCTCGAACAGAAGGTTCTGGGCGATGGGATCTACGTCGGTGACGTTCAGGCAGTAGGCCACCGCGGAATCTGCCGCCGAACCCCGTCCCGCATGCCTTACGCCCTGTTCCCGGGCAAACCTGACCAGGTCCCACACGACCAGGAAGTAGTCTTCGTAACCCAGCTCCTCGATAACGTAAAGTTCGTAGTTAAGCCTCTCCTCTATCGCCGGCGTGATCCTGCCGTATCTCCTTTCTGCCCCCTCGAAAACCAGGCGACGCAGAAACGCCGCGGGCGAAGGGTAGCCTTCCGGCACAGGGAACGAGGGGAAATTAGGGGTCCCTAGATCCAGCGGCATTTCACACTGGGCGGCGATCTCAACCGTCGCTCGTAAGGCTCCGGGGTACTCCTTGAAAACGAGCGCCATCTCCTCTTCGCTCTTCAGGTAGTTCTCGGCGTTAAGGCGCCTTTCGGGATGGACGTCGTCGAGCTTCGTAAGTGTCCTTATGCAGGTGAGGATATCGTGGACGAAAAAGTCCTCTTTCCGGGCGTAGTGGACATTGTTCGTGGCCACGGCCCTGAGACCCTCGGCCCCGGCAAGCTCGTAAAGGTACCGGTTCAGGGCATTGGAACCCGGAAGCAGGCTTTCAGACATCTCGATCGCGAGGGACTCAGGGCCAAAGACGGCCTTCAGTCTTCTCAGGGCGTCTTTAGCCTCCCCGAATCTTTTCCGGAGAATAAGGGAAGGCACCTGGCCCCGCCTGCACCCGGTCATGGCTATAAGCCCGTCTTTGTAGCGGTAAAGGGACTCAAAGCTGGCCTCAGGCTTATTCCTCGGGTTTTCGAGGTGGGCAGAGGTTAGGAGGGCGCAGAGGTTGCGGTAGCCTTCCGGGCCCCGGCAAAGCAAGGTAAGGTGGTACCCTCCCTCCACCGTGACCTCGGCGCCGATTATAGGCTTTATCCCCGCCCTTTTGGCGGCTTTGAGGAGTCTAACTACGGCAGTTACGTTGTTGTGGTCGGTTATGGCCAAAGCCGGCATGCCCAAGTCTGCCACCCGGGCCACCAGTTCGTCTACGGTGGAAGCTCCGTCGATAAACGAATACGGGCTGTGGACATGCAGGTGGACAAACATAGTTCACGCACCTTCACAGTAAGCCTTCATGTTCGCGTTTCAAGCCAAGACGGTCCGCACATAAGCCGGGGGGCTTAGGCATCAGTCGTAAACCTTGTAAAGGTTCCACTGTTTGTCCCGGCAATAGACCTCATATATGCTCCCTTCCGGCGAAAGCACCCGGAAGACCGACTTCTCCCGGTCGCCTTCCCACCAGCGCCCGGTCTCGCGCCACTCGTCCATGATTTTGGCCACGCTAACCCAGCGCTTGAACCAGAAGAACCTCCTCGGCTTCTCGTTTTCGGTGATAACCAGCACAGGAGCGTCGATGATTTTAGACATCCGCTATCCCTCCCACGCTCACCCCGGGAGCGACGGGTTCCTCGAAAACCGGCGGGCGCATGGGGTCCCATATCGCCAGCATCTTCTCCCTGCGGATTATCTCGGGATCGAACCTCTCCGACTCGGCGTCTCTCTTGCCCCAGGTAACCGCCCTGTCTCCAAACTTCTCCTCCAGCCCGAAAAGGGTCAGCTTCAAAGCGACCGGGATGGCCTTAGGCCGGACCGGAGCATCCATGTGGAAAAGGGGCGACGGTTTGGCCTGGACGGGCGCTATCCCGCCGAGCTCGATGCTGAAACCGGATATTGCCGGCACGGAATCAGGAGAAATGTCTTTCAGGATACTTTCGACTATGGCATCCACGGCAGCTCGCATGACGTCGAGGGAAGCCACGGGCCTCACGAACTTCCTCTCGCCCGACGGATTTCCCGAAAACATCTGGAAATCGCCCGATAAGGAGAGCCTCAGGGTCTTAAACCCGACCCCTTTCTCAATAAGGCAGGCCGCCAGATCCTTGAGCACGCCGTGGAACAGCTCCTTTTGAAGCGGGACAGGTTCGATGAAATTTACCTCTCTAGACAGGGTAGGCGGCGGGTAAAGGGCCTGTACTCGAGAACGCTCTTCTCCATCTGCCCACCTCTTAACCATGTAGGCCCAGTCGCCTATGTGCTCCGCCAGGGCGGATACCGGTACTTCGCGCAAATCCCTGACCTTCTTGAGCCCCAGAGACTTAAGGGCCGACAAGATCTCCGTAGGAGCCATCCACAGGGAGTCCAAGGGAGCCCAAGCGAGGAAAGCCTTTTCTCTTCCGGCCGTTACCACGGCCACTACCCGGCTGCCCGTCCGCCCGCCATCTTCACCCTCTTGTCCTTCTCTTTGCGGGGCGCTTCTTGACGCCTCATAGCGTACTGAACCCCACAGGGTATTTCCCGCAGATACCTTCCCCCGCCCCAGGTACTCTTTCATAAGAAGGTCGCAAACCGCCCGGGATACGAGCTTTGAGGAGCTCAGCCCCGCGAAAGCGCAGAAGTACAGGCCGCCCAAGAGATCCAGGATCTCCTCCGGGGCGGAATCATGAGGGATATCTACAAACACGCCGTTTTGATCCGGGGAAGGTTCTATGTAAGGGCTGATTTTGGCCAGAGCCTCCAGGATATCCTCGAGGTGCTCTCCGCCTATGCCGCCCACCCTGAGGACACGACACATAGGGGATGCTATCCTGGCCTGCCTGAGAGTATCTCCCGGCCTTACCCCGTCGTCCCACGCTTTTTCGTTGCAGTCCAAAACCAGATCCCGCTCGAGGATCGCCAGCGGTTTTTCGCAGCTTAAGTCTTGTTTTTTGGCTTCCTGGATTGCTCGAGCCCCCAGGAATTTAAGGTATAATATACGTCCCATTGTCGATCACCTGTTCGTATAGAACACTTGTTTGTATATTATCCCCGAGCGGGCTAGAAGTCAATATGGAGGTGAGAAGGCGGCTGATCTAGAAATCCGACCTGAGACAAAAGCGAAAGGAGCATGCCAGTTGTCCGACCGCGAGCTGATCAAAAAACACCTGCTTCCCCTCCTCACCCTCTCTGGCGTCTCGGGACGCGAGGGGGCAGTCATACGCTACATGGTCGAGGCCATGAAGCCTCTGGTAGATGAAATCCGGGTCGACCCCATGGGGAACATCTTCACCGTGAAGCGAGGAAAGCCCGGTCCCAAAGTCATGATCGCGGCCCACTCCGACGAGATCGGCCTCATAGTAAAAAGCATCGAGAAAAACGGCTTCATCCGCTTTGAGAAAATGGGCGGGGTCGGAGACAACCTGCTCCCCGGCCGCGTGGTGAGCCTGGCCGGGCACATAGGCGTCATAGGAGTAAAGGCCGGCCACCTCTCGTCCGAAAAAGAGCGCTCAGAAGTCAAAAAGCACACAGAACTCTACATAGATGTCGGAGCCAGGTCGCAAGAAGAAGTCCTGTCCATGGGGATCATGGTCGGGACGCCCATCACGTTCGTATCTCCGCCCACTTTCATGTCGGAGGATCTCCTCGTTTCCAAGGCCCTGGATGACCGCGTAGGGTGCGCCGTCATGCTGGCCCTCCTCGAATCCCTCAAAGATAGAGAATTCAGAGGAGAGCTCCACTGCGTAATCACCGTCCAGGAGGAAATCGGCCTGCGCGGAGCGACCGTCGCGGCTTTCGAGGTGAACCCCGACATCGCCATAGCCCTGGATACGGTCCCCTCGGGAGATACGCCTGAGATAAACTTCACCAAAGAGCTCCCGGTGGGGATAGGGCTCGGACCCGTCTTGCAGGTTACCTCAGGTGGCGGGGCGAGGGGGATGGTGGCGGATACCACCGTGTTCTCCATGCTCGAGAAGACGGCGAAAGAAGCGGGGCTCCCCTACCAACCAGTGCTCTTCACCGGCGGAAACACCGACGCAACCGCCATGCACCTCTCCAGGTCTGGCATCCCCTCGGCCGCGGTAACGATACCCAGACGGTATTCCCACTCCCCCGTCGAGCTCATAGACCTCAGGGACGCCGACGCGGCGCTCAGGCTCCTCAGGGAGTTCGTCATCAGACTGCCTGAGAAGATCGAATGGATGCTCCCGGGCGACAGGGAGTGCAGAGGGCTATAGAGACCTAAGCTGAAGAGGAGGCAGCAGACGTCCGAACCGGGCCCAAGGCTCGGGAGGGCCCGGTCTCCTCGAAAGCGAGTTCTAGCGGGGTCTTTCGGGAGGGTAGCTGCTGGTGTTCAGCCTCTCTACCTTCTCGACGACCCCGTTTCTTATGTAGCGCCTTATCGTCTCAACCAGGTAGCCGGGCCTCAGCGCGGGCGTTTGAGGCGTCCCGTCCCCGCCGGGCGCTGAAGTCCCCTGTCCCGGCCCTGAGCCCGCGCCCTCACCGGGCTCCTGAGCCGCATCCGTACCCGGCGCCTGCTGAGGCGCTGGCTGGGAAGGCTGCACTGCAGGGATCTCTTGGAGTATCCGGGATTCCACCTCTATCTTGAGCCCCGGTATCCTCTTTCCGAATACATCCACCGTAAGGGCGCCACCCGTGACCCTGGCCCTCAAGATGCACGGGCATGGCCCCGGGTTTGTCATCTTGAGGTCGAGGTAGTCCCAGGCCACGGTGGCGTCGAGCCCCAGAGGCACGTAGTCCACGGGAAGCCCGTGACAGTAACGCTCCCTGATGGAAAAGCCCGCCTGGAGCATGGCCACATAGGCGGTCGTCGAGACCTGGCAGACTCCTCCCCCGTAGTCGTCTTCATATCTCTCCCCGACGATGACGGGCGCTTTCCGGTAGCCCCTCTCGGGTGTCCGCGGTCCCACCGTCTCGTTGAACGAGAAGGTCTCACCGGGCCAGATCACGAGTTCGCCAATGCTCGACGCGGCGAGCGCGATATTGTGAGCCCTGCCAGCCGCAGAGGTGGAGTAGTAAGTCGTGTAGCTCGCTATGATCTCGAGGGGCAGGTAAGCCTCAAGATCCTCTGCCTTAACCCGGGGCTCTATGTCCAGGAATTCCAAGGCAAACCGCTCGGGCACAGAGTGCCAGAAAGCCTCTCCGAAAAAGGACTCGAGGAAAGATACATCCAGCGATTTCCCCATCACATGGGGGATTACGGTAACGCTGTCCCCGGAGTCTATGTGGAAAGACGCGTCTCTTGCAGGGACATCGAAAAAGGAAGCGAGGCTGGAGATACACGCGGCGAGCTTCTCCCGGTCCACGACCACGCGAAGGGGGATCCGCCTGCCGCTAAAGGCGCGCCAGATAGGGCGCATGCACGATCGGACGGTGGCGCTTATATCAGGGGCAATCCCCAGGTCTTCTTGAAGTGAGAGCGCTATCTCGCGGCCATTTCCGGTGAAGGTAACGCTCCTGGTTTCCCAGCGCAGCTTCTCGGCCAGGAGGGATTCCGCCGAACGGAGAGTCAGCCCTCCCACGTCTATGTCCAGAACCGTCGTGCCCGGCCAGATGAGTACATAGCCCGCCATGGAAACGCAGGCCAAGAGAATCCCAAACACGACGAGGTAGAGCGTTAGGCCCCTCGTCCTGGGCGTGCCCGGATCCCATCCTGGAATGGCTATAGCCGATCAACTCCCAGTCCATCCTATTCGCATGGCCCCTCCGGACATTCTCCCCTTGTGACGGCACGGCGGCTTGAGCCTCCCGGCCAGCCCAGTCGCCCATCACGCGCCGGCCCGCGTCGCCCGGATCTCCCTCGACTCAAACGCGTCTCGCAGGATCTTGTGGGCCCTGGAGAGCCTGGACTTCACGGTACCGATGGGGCAGGAAGCCTCCCTGGCGACCTCCTCTCCGGACTTCTCCATCACGTCGTAGAGCACAACGACCTTGCGGTAGTACTCGGGCAAGCGGTTTATCTCTTCCAAGATGGCGCTCTCGCCCTCGTTGGACTCGGCCATCTCGTGGGGCGATAGGGCATCGTCGGGGAAATCTACCATCTGTTCGTCGCCGTCTTTGGACTGGACTGTGGGCCAGGCCACAGTGGGCAGGGACTTCTTTCTCATCTGGTCGATGCATGTGTTCGTGGCGATCCTGCGCAGCCACCGTCCGAGGTTTGCCTGGCCGGAATATGTACCCATGAACTGGTATGCCTTGAGGAAGACTTCTTGTGTGAGGTCTTCGGCGTCCAGACGGTTCCCTACTATCCGGGTGACATGCCAGAGTATTTGCTTGTAGTACGCTCTGTATATGTTTTCAAAGGCCTCGTGATCGCCCAGGGATGCCTTTCTTGCCAGGAGCAGTTCTTCGGCTATCATCGCGTATCCCTCCGCGCCGTTTCTTCACGGATATCCTACTTCTGGAGGGAAAACCCCACCTCGGCAAAGTGGCTGAGCCGGAGGTAAGCATTTCTGCGTACGCCAAAACAGGCGCACATAGAACGAAGCAAAGATAGGAACCATACGATGCGCGATGAGCACGATGAACAGTAAGGGGTACGCTACCGCGGGAGTTCAGGCCCGGTCCACGAGAGGTATGCTTACCGTAAGGACGGTACCCTTTCCCAGGGCGGACTGGAGATCGATGCTGCCGCCCATCATCTCGGCCCGCTCAAACATGCCCACGAGGCCCATCTGGCCGGCCCTCCCGAAGGCACCCACGCCTTCGGGGAGTTCAAACCCCCGGCCGTTGTCGCGCACGGTGATGAGGAGGGTGTCTTCCAGGAACTCGAGGCCGACCTCCACCTGTGTGGCCCGCGAATGCTTGACCGCGTTCGCCAGGGCCTCCTGGACGATGCGGAAAGCGGTCACCTCAACCTCACCTGAGAGACGCCTTATGTCTCCCGAGGGCGCAAAGACCACGCTTATCCCTTCCTTGGCGGTCTGCTCGGCGAGCCACTCGCAGGCAGACACGAGGCCAAAGTCGTCCAAGACAGGCGGGCGCAGGTTGCGCGCGAATTCCCTGAGGTCCTGTATGGCGGTATCGAGAAGTGAGTCCATGTCCTCGAGGGCCTTTCTGCCCGACTCAGAAGGCGAGCCCTTCAGGTACTCCCTCCCAAACAGGTCGAGACGCCTCCTCAAGGCTACCAGGTACTGCACCGCCCCGTCGTGAATATCCCGGGCTATCCTGGCCCGTTCTTCCTCCTGGGCCCGGTTCGCAACCGCCAGGTACTCGCGCATCCTCTCCACGCGGGACCTGGACTGGCTGAGCTCCATCCCCTGCTTCGCCAGCTGCTCCTTGAGGCGGTTCTCTACGGAAGGCTCCCTCGCTATACCCTGGTGCCTGTATAAGTCAAAGTCCCTGTATATGAGCGAGGCCCTTACGTGCAATGTGGCGTACTCGCCGTCCTTCCGCTGGATAACCCAGGTATACTCGACGGTTTTCTGCCTCTTCGACGCGGCCTTCTTGACTTCCGCCGTGGTGGCGGCCCAGGATTCGGGGGTCACGAACTCGCCGAAATACCTGCCGATCATCTCCTCGGGCTCGTACCCCAAGATCTCCCTCGAGACCGGGTTCACGTAAAGGAAGCGCCCGCCTCCGTCGAGGATAAACACCATATCCTGGGCGTTTTCGGCAAACACCCTGTACTGTTCGTCGGTCCGCCGGAGGCTCTCCGTGAGGTGGGCCCTGTCGGCGATGATGGACGCGTGTCCCGCCACCGCCATCAGGAGGTCGGGCGAGAGCCTCGAGAGGATCCTCTGGCTCCCCGCCAGGAGCATAAAGCCGGTTACGTCTTCCGTAGAAACCATGGGGACGGCAATCACGGCGTCGAAGGGCCATTCGCCGAGGACGGGGTCCCCGCGGCGCTCCCTGACGAGCAGCGGCCTATCGGGTGAGCGGAGCACCGCTGCCAAGAGAGAATCTCCCGTCACCCTCAGGGTGATGTCCGGAGATATGATGAGCCTGTCGTCCCTCACGCCTGTCGAGGCGGAGACATACGCGGAACGGGATGACTGGTCGTATACGAGGATGGAGACCGCGTCGACCCTGAATCTCTTGAGGACAAGCCCGGCGATCCTGGCCAGGGCATCGTCTCTCCCCTGGTTGTCCCGGGTGATCCTCCCCATCTCAAGGAGGAGTCGCGTCCCCCTGTCGAGTCCCGGCTTCCTACGACCCACCTGACGGGCCTCCAAGGTCGCCTTCCGAGAGGATCCCCGACTTGAGCGCCATTACAACCGCTTCCGTCCTGGAAGATACGCCGAGTTTTGAGAAGATCGAAGCCAGGTGGGTTTGAACGGTTCTCGGGCTCACACCCATATCGGAGGCTATCTGTTTGTTGGAGAGGCCTTTGGCGGCAAGCTTCAAAACCTCCGTCTCCTTGGCGGTCAGTGCTTCCCAATCCGCCTTTCTGCCAGGAGCCGGCTTCGCCCGCTCGCTCTCACCGGCAGGCTCCGCCGGGGCCGCCTCTTCGGCCCCTCTTCTCGCAAGCCGGGAGAATACTTCCCTCGCCACGTTCTGGTCGAGCACCGAATCTCCGCTGGCTGTCGCCCTTATCGCCGTAACCAGCTGGTCTCCCCGGGCGCTTTTCAGGATGTAGCCCGAGGCGCCGCTTTCCAGTAGCCCCGCCACATAGGCGAAGTCGTCGTATGCGGTGAGGGCAAGCACCTGGATCGAAGGGTTCATGCTCTTTATCCGCCGGGTGGCTTCTATGCCGTTCATGCGGGGCATGGATATATCCATGGCAACAACATCAGGGGAAAGCTCCCTGGCCTTCTCTATGGCTTCGAGGCCGTCGGAAGCTTCCCCCACCACTTCAATGTCAGGCTCTTCTTCCAAGAGACGCCTTGTACCCTCGCGTACGACCGCGTGGTCGTCGCAGAGGAGAACCCTTATCCTACTTGGTCGGCGCTCCGGCAAGGGCCTTCTCCACCGCCTCCATGATGCCTTCGCTGGTAAAGGTCGCGCCCGATACAACGTCTACCTTGACGCTCTGTTTCTCCACTATGGCCTTGGGGACCTTGCTGATCGCCGGGTCGGAGATGCCGGGCGTCTCGTCGTGACGCACGACCTTGACCTCGGTGATCTTGCCGTCCTGGACGGTTACGGCAACTTCCAGTTCCTTAAGCCCAAGGCCGGTCGCCGTGTAAGTGCCGTCGGCTATCTTGCTTATATCCAGCGCGGGCTTCCCGGAAGTCTGGACGTGAGGCCTTAGTGCGTTCTTCACGGCCTCGATGATACCCTCGCTGGTGAAGGTGGCGCCGCTCACTACGTCGACGTCGACCTTGTTCTGTTCAACCATTTTCTTGGGGACGCCGGTTATGGCCGGATCGGCGATTCCCGGAGATTCCTCGTGGCGGGTGACTTTGACCTCTACGATCTTTCCGCCCTGAACCGTGACGGAAACCTCAAGTTCCCTGAGGCCGAGGCCTTTTCCGGTGTAGGTACCGTCCGGCACGCGAGCGATGTCGATGGGACCGTCGGTCACGGACGGAGCCACGATGGCTGCCATGAAATCCATGGCTTTCTTCACGGCGCCCTTGACGGCGCTGGACGACACGGTCGCCCCAGTGATGGCGTCAACCGCCATGGGGTTTTCTACCCCGATGAACTTATCGAGCCACGCTTTGTCGTTGACCCTGGTACCGATCCCCGGAGTATCGTTGAGCGAGATAATCGCTACGCTTGAGACTTTCCCTTCGGCGTTAAAGCCCACCATCAGCTCGATGGGCTCGCGGAAACCGGCGGAAGACACCTTTATCGCTCCGCCTACGATCTCGCCCGCCTTCTTGCCGAGCCAGTACGTCTCGCCGTCTTTGGTCTCTTCGACGATTTCTTCGGCGTCGGGCATGGCGGCGCGCACCGCCGCAAGGAGCTCTTCCTGAGCGCGCTGATCGATAACGGGTTTCGTCTTGGCGTATACGACCGCCAATCCAAGACCGGCTGCGGCGCATATAAGCATCAGGGTGATGCCCAGCCTAGCCATGTTCTTCATGACAACTCATCCTCCCAACACACCGCTCCAAACGGAGAAAAACTCCTCTAGAATGATAGCACAAAACGAAGCCAATTGTGCTGCGACGATCAAAACGAACAGCTATTCACACGTCTCCCATGCCCGCAGACTGCCTCATACGGTCGTATTCGCTCTTCTTGAGTCTCCGGCTAAGTTCGGGGAAATCGAGGCGGTATCGTGGACAATACCAGCATCTCATGCTCCAATTATACCTTGGAGGAAAACCGTCCAAAGAGCTGGAAAAAAGAGATCATGGGCACCATCATCGCGGAACACGGGATCGTCAAATACGTGGTCAAGGGCGCGACCTACTTCGTCAAAGAGAACTTCGCCCCGTCGGTCCAGGTTTTCAGGGAAGCCATCCCTTCCAAACGGTGGAAGGGAATACCCGAGACGTTTTTCTCAAACGGTCCCGTGGAGAAGCTCGTGAGCATCCTGGGGCTCGGGCGCTGCAACATGGTGGCGGTGAGGCTGGCATCCGACATGGACCTTGAGCCCGGAGAAGAGGAGCAGCTCAGAAAGCTGGTCGGGCCCACGTTCTACTTCTCCCGCTCTGCCCACGACTACACGCCGGATAAACTCCCCCACGACGACCCGGAGATAGCGAGAGGGTTCCAGACCGTTTTCGACATCCTCGTGAGGAACTGGGACGACGGCGAAGACAACATGGCCATGGTCCAAGGCATACCGGTCTGGTTTGACTTCGGAGTAAGCCTGGATCCCAGATGCCAGAACGTCTACAGGTTCATCATGAAGCTGGAAGAAGCCCGGAGGCTCGGAAGGGTATCGACAATAGTCTCATATTTCATGGACTACACGAGGCGGCGGAGCCAGATCCTGAAACGCGCGGTCCAGGCTTTCCAGGCCATAAAGAAGAGCGAAATAAGATACGCGGTGCGCCTGAGCCAAGTGCCCATACCTGCATATTTTGCTGAATATATCGCCAAAGGCCTGGAGAACCTGCCGGAAGATATTGATATAATAAGAGGAGCCTTCCTTAGAGAAAACGTCGAGCGACGCGAATTGCACATGCCGCTTCCGGGTATCTGAGGGACGCTTCTCCAAGGCAAAGAGGCGAAACTCCGCTGGGACGGAGGTGAATGATGGCCAAGAGGCAGGTTTTCAGAATCGATATGCACGTGCACTCGATGTACTCGGGAGAAACCCCTGCCGAGCCCCGGGACATCATCGAGGCTGCCAAGGAAAAGGGCCTCGACGCCATCGTGATCACCGAGCACGAGCGCCTCTCTCTCAGCTTGCCCTTTGAGGACCTCAAGAAAACCGCAGGCAGGCTCCAGATCTTCCGAGGGGTCGAGCTTTCCACCGACGCCGGACACATGCTCGTCTACGGCGTGAGGGACGAGGACTGGAAAGACTGGGGCGCGGGCCGTCTGAATTCCGCCCAAGAAGTGATCGAGAGGGCGGCGAGATTGGGCGGAGTGGCCGTGCCTGCCCACCCCTACGTGGTGCGGAAGAAAGACCCGTTCGATACCGAACCCGCAGTCTTGGTTGACGATCGTATAACGAGCCTCTCGGGTCTCAAGGCCATCGAGGTCTGCAACGGAAAGCATTCCAAGTACCCCGGCGTCTGTGAAGCGCTGGGCAAGTACGCGGCTTCGGTGAGGCTCCCCGGCATAGGCGGCAGCGATGCCCACATGCCCGAGGACGTGGGCCGGGCCTACACGTCTTTCAAAGTCCCCATATATACAGACAGAGACCTGGTCAGGGAAATACTTCGCGGGAACGTCGTCCCCCAGACTGACTCCCTCAGACTTTTCCCCGCGCGCATTTCTGCCTTCGTGATCTGCGAAATATCCATGTAGGGAGCTTCTTACTTCTTACTGGCTCCCCATGGAGGAAGGCGAATGAAAAGGACCAGGGTAATACTCGCGTCTGCGGCCACTTATATCGGCACCGTTGTCGGGGCAGGCTTTGCTTCGGGACAGGAAGTCCTCCAGTTTTTCGGTCTTCTCGGCAAGAAGGGTGTCTTGGCCATCGCGCTAACGGCGGCCGGTTTCGCCTTCTTCGGGTACGCGACGATGGAGGTGGGCCGGAAGATGAACGCCGCGTCTCACCTGCCCGTGATCAGGGATATCTCGGGAAGGTTCCTATCTCCCCTCCTGGACATCATCACCACGTTCTTCCTGTTCGGGGCCCTATCGGCCATGGTCGCGGGGGCCGGCTCGGTCCTCGCCCAGGAGTTATCCGTCCCCTGGCTCATAGGAGCTGGCCTCATGGTGGTGGCCACGGTCGTCACCGTCCTGTTCGGCCTGAAGGGCGTCGTGGCTGCGGTGAGCACAGTCGTGCCCCTTCTCATAATCGGTGTGCTGGCCGTGAGCCTTTCGGTGATCTCTGCCAGGGGAGCGACGCTAAGCGATCCGCCGGCCGGAACAAGACCCCTCGTGCCTGCGTGGCCCCTGGCGGGCGCCACTTATATCTCCTACAACATGATCATGTCGGTACCGGTCCTCGCGTCTTTGGGGACGACTTTGCGCTCGAAAAGAGAAGTGGCCCTCAGCGCGGCTCTGGGCGCGGTCGGGTTGGGAGCGGCGCTGTTCCTCGTCTTCCTGGCGGTTGTCTCTTCCCTGCCGGACGTCCTCCGCTACGAGATCCCGATGGCGGGAATGGCTTCAGAGGTATACCGCATAGGAGGCCGCATCTACACACTCATTTTCCTCGCCGAAGTCTACACCACGGCGGTAGCCAACCTCTACGGTTTCTCGGCCAGGCTGGCCGCCCCGGATACCCTGGGGTTTAAGCTCGTCACGGTCGTCGCCGGAAGCGGGGCTCTCCTCGCCGGCTCAGTGGGATTCACCAACCTGGTGAGGACCGTCTACCCTGCGGTCGGTTGGGCCGGCTCGGTGTTTCTCGTTGCGATAGTGGTCTACGCCCTGAGAGGAAAGCTCGGAGAATAGGCCCCGGGCGCCGGCATGAGAGGCGGGCACAGGTCTTGCCGGCGGAGACTAGCAGCTCAACTTCCGATTGACCCTCTGATTCACCGGTGCTATATTCATCACATCTTTTTTCTACGTAAACTGCGAAAGACGAGTTTGGCGGCATTTTCTGCAAAGGGGGAACGTGGAGTTGAGGATCCGTCCTTACATAGAGTTCGATCCAGACAGGGGACTCCTCATCGGAGGACTACCGGCGGTGAGCCTCGCGAAAAAACACGGTACCCCGCTCTACGTCTACTCAGAAGACGCCATCAGGGAATCCATGAGGGAGTACACCTCTTCCCTTTCAGATATCTACCCCACGAGCACCATCGTCTACGCAAGTAAGGCCTACCTCACCATGAGGATGGCCCAGCTGGTCCGCGAGGAAGGACTATGGCTGGACGTCTCGTCGGGCGGCGAGCTTTACCTGGCGCTCAAGGCGAACTTCCCACCCGAACGCATCGTCTTCCACGGGAACAACAAGAGCGAAGAAGAGATCGCCATGGCGGTGTCGGCGGGCGTCGGCCGCATAGCCATCGACAACGTGACCGAGCTGGAGAGGGTACAGAAGGAAGCCGCATCTCAAGGTGTGGTGCAGAAAGTGTTCCTCCGGCTCACTCCGGGGATAGACCCCCACACCCACGAGTACCTCTCCACGGGAGTGATTGACTCCAAGTTCGGTATCCCGATGCACTCAGGACAGCATCTGGACGCCGTGCGCATGACCCTGGCGTCAGAAAACCTGGAGCTCATGGGGATCCACTGTCACATAGGCTCTCAGATCTTCGACGACTCGCCCTTCCTGCTGGCAGCCGGCATCATGGTCGATTTCGCCGCGGAGGTGCGGGACAAGCTGGGCTACGTCATACCCGAGCTCGACCTCGGCGGCGGGCTGGGGGTCCGCTACAAGAGCGGGTGCCCTGGAATCTGTGGACGTGATGGAGGACGCGGCGGAAACCCGGACGTTGGCGGCAGGAACGGCGCGATAGCGAGGCACCTCAGGGCCGTCGCCAAGAGGGTGAAAGAGGCGTGCCTCAGAAACGGACTGCCCGTCCCAAGGCTGTTTTTCGAACCCGGAAGGTCTATCGTCGCCGAAGCCGCCGTAACCCTTTACACGGTCGGCACCGTCAAGGCCCTCCCCAACGGTACGCTTATAGCCGCAGTGGACGGCGGGATGTCGGATAACCCACGCCCTGCGCTGTACGGGGCGGAATACGACGCGGTGTTCGCCGGACCTTATCACGGAGGAGGGCTCCTCAGCTATCGCCTGGTCGGAAAGCACTGCGAAGAGGGAGACACCCTTGTGAGGTCCGCGTACCTGCCCAGGCTCTCCCCCGGCGACGTCGTGGCGGTGCTTGTTTCGGGCGCCTACCAGTATTCCATGAGGTCGAACTACAACCACCTTCCGAACCCTGCTGTGGTACACGTATCCGGCGGAAAGTCCTTCGTGGTCGTGGAGAGGGAAACCTTAGAGGACCTCATAGCCAAGGAGAGGCCCCTCCCCTGCTCCCTTGAGGAAGCAGGCCCCGAAGTAGCGGGGGAAAACTAGCCGCCGAAACAGACCCGGTGGCCGAGAACCCGCTCACAACGATCCGCCAGCCCCTGGGAACCACCCTGCCTCGGCACGCCGCGCTGCAGGATTTGTTCCTGCGTTCCGGAGAAGTATAGCCCTTGCTATGCGTCTCGAGATTCCGGCGGGAAGCCGGAGCTCAGGCGGCGATGTAATGCACAGCCTTTTACTTGACGAGCCGAAAAGGGTGGTAAGATGGCGGATTTCGATAGAGTCGCCGGGAACGCGAAACGGGTCTTAGACGAGATTGAGAAGGTCGTGGTCGGAAAGAGGGAACAGGCCAAGATGCTCCTCAGGTGCCTCGCCGCAAAGGGCCACGCCCTCCTTGAGGATGTTCCTGGGGTCGGAAAGACTCTCCTGGCGAGGACATTTGCCCTATCTACCGGACTGACTTTCAAACGCATACAGTTCACCCCGGATCTCCTCCCGTCTGACGTGACGGGGCTCAGTGTGTTCAGCCAGAAAGACGGCGAGTTCCGCTGGGTACCGGGTCCGGTCTTCGCCAACATAGTCTTGGCCGACGAGCTGAACAGGGCGACGCCCAGGACTCAATCGAGCCTCCTTGAAGCCATGGAGGAGCGGCAGGTTACTACCGAAGGCGAAACGCGCCCTCTCCCCTCTCCTTTCATGGTCATAGCCACCCAGAACCCCATCGAGATGGAAGGCACTTTCCCGCTGCCTGAAGCCCAAGTAGACAGGTTTCTGGTCAAGATCAACATGGGGTATCCGTCAAGGGAACAGGAACTGGAGATCCTCCACAAGTTCTCGGGGCCGGAGGCACCCGTCCCGGCAGCAGAAGTGAAGCCGGCAATAAGCCCTGAGGACCTCTACGAAATGATGGAAGCGGCAACGCTCGTGAAAATGTCCCGGGAAGTGGGAGAATATCTCATGTCCATCGCGGAGGCCACGAGGAACCATCCCGCCCTCGTGTTGGGGATTAGCCCCAGGGGAGCGCTGCATCTCACGAGGCTCGCCAAGGCCGCAGCGGCCCTGGATGGACGCGACTACCTCCTTCCGGACGACATTAAGAGCGTGGCCGTATCTTGCCTCGCCCACAGGGTGATCCCCAAATCCGAGGCATCTTTGCGGGGAAAAACCAGGAGGGAGATCATAGCCCAGGTGCTCGAAGAGACGCCCGTCCCCGTCAGACCGTCGGTGGGCTCACAAGATGGGCAATAGCTTCCGGAACCTCGCCCTGGCCCTGCTGGTGGCGGGGGCTATCTTGAAACGGCCGCCCGTCACGGTGCTCGGAGCGTTCCTCATGGGCTTGGTCTTGCTTGCGAAGGCCCTATCTTCCCTCGCTCTCGGTGAAGTCTCGTATAGACGCAGGTTTTCCTCAAGTACCGTCATGGCCGGCGATGCGCTGGAGCTCACGCTTAGCGTGGAAAACGCAAAGCCCCTTCCAGTGGCTCTTACCTGCGACGACACTCTCCCCAAAGGGCTCGAGGCACAAGGTCCGGGTCTCTCCAGAGACTGGCATGCCGGCCAGGGTAACCTCCGGAACCGGTTTTTCGTGGGGCCATTCGAGACGGTGACGAGGAAGCTTAACCTCTCCTGCTCGGAACGGGGGATATACAGCCTGGGTCCTGTGACCCTGAGGTCCGGAGACCCCTTCGGTCTCTACCCCGTCTACCGCACAGAGGACTCTAAAGACCGGGTGACCGTGTTACCAAGAGTCTTGCCCGTGGAGGCCCCTCCTCAGGGGACCTTCTATCCTTTCGGGACGTCTCCCGCCCCTTCGTGGACATACCAGGACCCGAGCATGCTCAAGATGGTTCGCGAGTACGCGCCGGGCGACTCCCGCCGACACGTTGACTGGAAATCCACCGCCAGGAGCGGAAAACTCCAAACCAGGGTGTTTGACGCCGCGTTCGGGAACAGGGTCGTGATCTGCCTAGACATAGCCACGTCCAGGGCTCCCTGGGAAGGGATCGACCGGGACGTCCTGGAGAGCCTGGTCGTTGCAGCGGCATCCTGTGCCCACCATTTTGCCGCCAGGAAGTTTGCGGTAGGCCTCATATCCAACGGTATGACCCAGGGTCCCGGCGGAGCTCACCTCGCTCAATGTCCCCCGGGGCAAGGAGATTCGCACCTGGCATACATACTTGCGCAGCTCGCAGGCCTCGGCCACTTTGCCTTCGGGACAACCTTCATGGCCGCCCAGAGGCATTTCGTGACGGCCGAAGGCTCGTTCCCACTGGTCATCTCGGCCCTCATGGACCAGGAAACTCTTTCCCTCGTGGAGAGCCTCAAGAAGGCCGCTCCCCGGGTTGGGGTAATCATCGTCGAACCAGACGACCGGATCCCCAGGCGCGACGAAGAGGTCGTCGAAGTCCTGCGCGGTATGCCCGGCGTGTCTGCCATGAGTGGGAAACTGAAAGGAGGGTGGGCCCGTGCGGAAAGCCTGGAGCTATCTCCCTTGGTCTAAGGTCGCCGGCTCTTCCCTGCTCCTGGGCGTCCCGGCTTACATCTGGGCGTATTGGCTGGGACTAAGCCAGTATGCGGGAACCCATGGGCCGAGCGTGTTGCTCGCGGCATCCCTCGCCCTCCCCTTCCCGCTCCTAATATGGGCAGACCGCTCCGCCGCTTCTCCCGCCTTGAGGAAGGCCTATGTGGCTCTCACAGGGCTGTGCATTGGCTCGGTCGTCCTCCCCGCTTTCCTCGGCCTCTACGCCCCAGCACTGCAAGGCTGGGGGGTTCTCGTGCTCGCCCTCGCGGTGGCGTGCCTTATCTGGCAGAGAGACACAAGCCCGCCGGCGTGGCAGAGGAAGGTCTTGTGGGCATTCGTGGCGGCTGCCGTACCCTCGGTAGCCGGAGGCATACGGGCCTTCCCCGGCACGTCTTCCCTCCTCTCGCTGGCCCTCCTCATGAGCTTGGGGATTGCGCTCTGCCTCACGGGAAACGACGAGGACCTTCCGGGCCGCTACTCCGCGAGGCGGGTGGCGCTGATGGCCATCCTCCTCTCCGTCACCGGATGGCTAGCCCTCGTTCTCGTCCCGGGAGCTTCTACCGTGGCATCCTACGGGATTAGGGGCATCCTTGAGGTGCTTCGGGCCCTAATCCTCGCCATCGTGAAACCCTGGAGCATCCTCGTGGGCTGGCTCATGGACGCGCTCTTGGCCGCTATAGGAAAGAGGGGGCAAGAGACCGAAAGCCCCCTGAACCCGATCGGCCCTCCTGAACGTCCCGAACTGGAGGAAGACCTGCCGCCCTCTGAGATCTGGCCGGTAGTGGGATGGGCGCTGGCTTTCATGCTCATAATCCTGGCTCTTTGGGCTATCTGGAAGCTCCTTGAGATGTACTCCTCAAGGGCCAGAGGCGAAGGCGCGGACGAAGTCCGTTCCAGCGACTTCACTGCCTCAAAGGCAGCACGGTGGGCGCTGGACAAGGTGAAGGAGCTGGGAAGGCCCCTGGCGTCCATGATCTCCCGGAGGCTCAGGCTAGGGAGCGAAGACCCGCTGGTCGCCATGTACGAACGGTTCTTAACCCTGGCCTACGCAGCGGGTTACGTGCGGGCACCGTCCCAGACTCCCATCGAGTTCGCCCATTTCCTTGAAGAGAAATTGCCTGACGCAGCGCCATACATCGAAAGCATAACCACGATCTTCTCGAGCCGCTTCTACTCCGGCAGGCAGGCGACCCATGAGGAACTTGCAAAGGTGAGGGAGAGCCTGGCCGCCTTCGAAGCCTCGCTGGCCGGGAAGGAAGAAAGCTGAACCGCCGCACGTGTGCGTGTAACCGCTCTCCGCCCATGCCGCAGGACACGGGCCAGATGAACCTGTAACGGAACCCTTTTCCCCGCCGTCCGTCGATCTTTGTAGAAGACATTGCCAACGGAGGACAGAACATGCCTACTTGCGGCTGGAACCGAAAGCTGCGCCTGAGGGCTGCGGCGCTCATCCTTTTCACCCTGGTTACAACGTTCGGCTTCCTTTCCAGACCGGCGGCTGCTGCCGTGGAGCTCTCCACCTATAGGGCCCTGGGAACCCTGCAAGGCGGGAGCCGTTCCAGGTTTTCTTTTGTGTTCGCGGCGGACAGCCACCTCGGGTACGGTCCCGCCAACAAGAACACCGATCTTGCCATCAAGGACATGGTTTTGAACGAGAAAGGCGTTGCCTTCGCCATAGTCGCGGGCGATATCACCGAAACGGGAGCGGAGGAAGAGTACGAGATCTTCGAGCAACTCACGAAAGGCCTGCCCTTCCCCGTCTTTGGCGCCCTGGGCAACCATGAGTCCAAGTGGCAAGACCCCCAGGGATCCATCTTCGCGTCCACCTTGGGGCCGCGGAACTACTCCTTTGACTACGGCCAGTGGCATTTCGTCGTCCTCGACACAACCTATCCCGGACAGACCATAGGAACGCTGGAGCCGGAGACCCTGAGGTGGCTCGAGGCTGACCTCCGGGCCCAGCCCAAGACGAAGCCGGTGGCCATATTCGCCCACCACCCCCTTCTCTACCAGCCCTCGAGGTTCCAGGACTCTGACGACGAGTTCGCGAGCCTCATTGAAAAGTACCCGGTGAGGGTCGTCTTCTGCGCCCACGGCCACTCTTTCATCACCTGGAAAGGCCAGGGGCGGGACTTCCTCATGACCGGGGCACTCATGGACGGCGCGTACACGGTGGTTGAGGTGAACGGACAGTCACTCACGGCCTACTCGGTGAAAGTGTCTGAAGCAGGCCGCGAGCGGGAGAAGATCCTGGAGGTCTCTTCGCGCAACTGGAACACAAAGAAGGACCCGGCGGTGAGCCCCATCTTGTCTCTGTCGGCGGAAACCGGAAACGAAGTCCTCACCTGCAAGCTAAGCCTCGGCGCCCCGGCCGAGGTAAGCCTCCAGATAGACGGGGGTCTGTACGTGTCCTTCGGCCTGCTTGAGAAAGGCGACCACACGCTGACTTTCGACATCTCAGGCCACGCCAAAGGATTCCACAGGGTGCGCATCAAGGCCGAAACCGAAAACGGCCCCTACTACGCGCACAAAGAGTTCGCAAAGAGCCCCTACGACCTTCTTGAGTGGCGCATGGACCTGGGGAGCGCTGTTGTCGGGGAGTTCCTTCCTCGTGGGACAAGGCAGGTCATCTTCGGGACCAGAGACGGCAAGGTGAGGCTTTTGGACCTTGAAACCGGAGAGGTCTTGTGGGAGTACCCGGCCGGTTCTCCCTGGGGCGGAGGGGTAATGGACGGAAACCGGCTGTATTTCGGCACGGCCAAGGGAGACGTGATATGCCTCGACGCTACACGCGGCACCGGGATCTGGCGCGCGAGCGTAGATACGGCTGGTTTCTCGGGCCTGCCGGCCATCGCGGCGCTCTCCGGAGACCGGTCCGTCATAATCGGTTCCTCATCGGGAGTCCTCTACAGCCTGAACGCGACAACCGGCAGGAAAAACTGGCAGCTTGAGGCCGGAGGAGCCATAGTGTCTGCCCCCAAGATCGCGGATGGACGGGCGGTGTTTGGAGCCTGGGACGGGTTCCTTTACTGCGTCGACCTGGAAACCGGAAGCGTCGTATGGTCCCACAAAATGGGCAGGCAGGTATATTACGCGCCTTTCCTTTCGCCCGAAGTACACGGAGGGAAAGTCTTTGCCGGAACCGCCTACGACACCCATTCGGGCGGCGCTCTCCTGGCGTGCTACGACCTAATCTCGGGCGAACCCCTGTGGAGCCAGAGGTGGCACTCCACCCTACTCGCTCCCTCAATCTCAAGAGAGGGAGAGCTTACGGTGAGAGGAGCAAACGGCAGCATCTACGCCTTCTCACCTGAAGACGGCTCGCCCCTCTGGCGGATGGATGCGGGAAGCACCCTTTTCTTAGCTTCACCCGGACCGGGTCCCCAGTATGTCTCGGGCGGATACAGGGGTGTCGTAACCTTCCTCACCCACGAATTCCAGACCGACTTCAAGGTGAGCGACGCTTCGCTCTTCGTATCGCCCTTGATCGCGCGCCTGCCGGCGGGCACAAAGGTGCTCTTCGCGGATTCAAGGGGAAGACTTTTTCTGGTCAAGTTCCCGGGATAGGAACTCGAACCGGGGGGACCGGGCTATGGTGACGCTGGAGTAGGTGGAGATGACCTCGGACAGTCTGCCGTCGACATAGCGTTCGGTGATCTCCACCCTGGGGACGACAACGGTGAGCTCATAGGGAAATTGCAGATCGCTTGAGGATCTGACGGTCATCGAGAGGCGGCCGACGTTCACGGTCGCCTCGTCGTATGTAGCGGGGCTCAAAGGGCACTTACGGAGCCCCCCGGGGCGAGCTATCACCCTGGGCTCTAGCCCCACGCGCATCTTAAGCCACCGGACCGCCCGGCGTATCCAGCCCATAACGTCCACCCGCGTCCACCGGTATAGGCTTCCAGGGCCCGCCGGCGGCTCCAAGAGACCGCCTGGCCGGGCCTGCCCGTACCCCATCTTATGTGAACCGGCGCCGGGGAGCTCAGGGACGACTGCGGGGTCTAAGCGGGATTTGCCCCCTCCAGGGCCGCGAGGGCGCCCATGAGGTGGCCCAGGAATCTCTCCCTGTCCACGCCTACCGCGACTTTGGCGTTGGGCACCTTACCCCCAGCGCTCCGGAAATCCACCACCGTCCGCCCTGCGGTGAGCTCCCCGCAGGTCTCAACATCCACGTGGGCGTACCTGGTCTCAACTACCTCGTCGTCAAAGACAGCGGCCACCGCCAGGGCGTCATGTACCGGCGTGCCTTCAAACCCTCTTGCCCTGTACGCCAGGGAGTAGAAGTCCATGAGCCGCGCGGCGAGAGCTCCCACGGCTCCGGTCTTCCGCATCTCCTCGACTTCGCTGGGGTACACAAGGGCTTTGTGCGTCGCGTCCAGCCCGATCATGGTGATGGGGACTCCCGACCGGAAGACTATGCGGGCAGCTTCGGGGTCGGCGTAGATGTTGTACTCGGAGGAAGGCGTGACGTTTCCCTGCCCTGCCGCGCCCCCCATGAGGACGATCCGTCCCACCTTCTCCTTGATATCGGGAAACGCGAGGAAAGCGATGGCTATGTTGGTCAGAGGACCTGTGGGGACGAGGACGATCCTGGTCTCAGACTTTCTCAGAGTCGAAGACAAGAACTCGACGGCGTTCATTCCCCATTCCCTGAGGCCGGGCGGCACAGTGATGCCCACGAGGCCGCTTTCGCCGTGGACATCCCGAGAAGTGTGGAGGGACCGCAGGATAGGTCCATCGGCGCCCCTGGCGACAGGCACGTCTTCGGCGCCTATGTGGGCGAGCACCGCTCGGGCGTTTCTATAGGCGTTTTCCCCGGTGGTGTTGCCCGCGACGGTGGTAACGCCCAAGACATCCAGGCGCCCGCAGCCGAAAGCCAGCATGAGGGCAATCGCATCGTCGTGCCCGGGGTCGCAGTCTATGATCACCGGGATCTTTCCGCCGCTTACGGCGTGAATACTATCATCTCCCATGGAATGTCTCCTCCCACTCGATGAGCTTTTCGATCTCGCCCCGCCACGGCATGGCGGGCTGGGCTCCTTCCCTCGTAACCGCAAGGGCACCCGCCGCGTTGGCGAACCTCACGGCCTCGCAGAGACTCCTGCCCTCGCTCAGGTACGCAGCCATCGCCCCGGAAAACGCGTCCCCTGCGGCGGTGGTGTCCACCACGCTCACTTTGTGCGCCGGAACGTACTCAACGGAAGACCTCGTGGCGTAGACCACGCCTTCCGCTCCTAGTTTCACGGCAGCGCACCTAACGCCCTGGGCTATGAGCTTTCGGGCCGCTTCGGCCGCCGAGTCCACGCCTTTCACGGGGATGCCCGTCAGGAACTCTGCCTCGTGCCTGTTCGGGGTGATGTAGTCGATGAGCGACAGGAAATCCGGCTCGAGCGGGACAGGTGGGGCGGGATCCAGCATCACTGTGACTCCTCGTTTCTTCGCTTCCCTGACGGCCAACATGACGGCATCCAAGGGGATCTCAAGCTGGAGGAGGATTATCCCGCACTCGTCCAGGGCGGGAAGGATCCGCTCCACATCTTCTCTACCCACGAGCCCGTTGGCGCCCGGGACAACTATTATGGAGTTCTCGCCGCCAGCATCCACCGTGATAAAGGCGCACCCCGTCGGGATCCCCGGCACTCGCTCGAGGAGATCGCCCCTCACCCCTGCATCTAGCAGGCTTCTAGTCAGGACTCCAGAGAACATGTCGTCGCCGACCTTGCCGGCTATGCTGACCCTCCCACCGGCCTTGCTTGCGGCGACGGCCTGGTTCGCCCCCTTGCCGCCGGCGTGCACGCTGAAACCCGTCCCCGTGACCGTCTCGCCCGGCAGGGGCCTCCTTCCGGTCCTGACCACGAAGTCAACGTTCAGGCTGCCGAAGACGAGTATATCCTTCTTGGAAGTGGCCTTGGATGGACCTCCTGACAGGATCCGCGCAGACGGATTGGGGCTGTACCCCAGGAGGGCTATGGCTTCCTCGACCCGCTTCCGGGTGGACTCGCTCACGTACCCCGTGTTGTTTATGACCCTCGATACCGTCGCTATGGATACCCCTGCCTTGCGGGCTACATCTTTGATGGTTACCTCGGTCTTCATAGGTCCCCTCCCCTTTCAGGGAACGCGTTGAGCGGCTGGCTATGGAATCCGGCGGAAAACGGCTGCTACGACATCGCTGAAAACGCTTTCACAACTTGTCCGGGCTATCTGAAAACGTTTTCATACCGGCCTCAGAACCATTCTCCCCAGACTCCGGAAGCTCCTTCAGGGCGCGCCCTGGGTAACATAGAAGTGGCCGGTGTGACATCTTTGGTCCTACGGGCATAGCGTTATGTAAAGAAGACTCGGGAGGGATTCTGTGCAAGTCGATGCCCTTTCCATTTCCCTCGCGCCGCGTGAGGTTTCGGCCCTCATAATGAGCGTGCCGCTTCCCCAAGGGATCCAGATAAGCGACGTCGCGCTGAGAGACTCGGGGCTGGAGCTCACCGTGAGGGCATCGTTCCTCTTCAACCTCCCGGTGAAGTTCAAAGTGGAGGTGCAGTCTTTCGCCGGTTCCCGGATATCCCTAAGAGTCACTCCGCCCATAAAACCCAACTGGCTCGTGATCCGGCCACTGATATCCGGAGTGCCCGGAGCGATGTACGCAGGGCACAGCGTCGTCGAAGTGGACCTCGTTGCCCTATCGAAGGGTTACATCTCCTCCCTGACCATACGGAACGTGTCGCTTAACCGCACGGGGCTCAGGGTCGACGTTTCGGAGATAAAGTCGAACTTGAGCTGGAGCGAATTAGCCGGCATGCTGCTCCGCGCGTAGCGCCCTCACATGCAAAACGCGGCGTTCATATTATCTTACGAAGCCGTAATGAGGAGGCGCATGGCGTGGAAGAGAAAAACGACGTAACGGCTCGCGAGACCGGACCGCAGCACGTCCATGATTTCTTCGGCAGAACGTCGGTTGACAGGGGCCATTTCCATACCTTCACCGGTTCGACCAACATCCAGACCGTGGTGGCGGGCGGCCACGCCCACGAATACGCCGCTGAAACCAGGGTCGCCGCGAACCACACCCACCGCCTAAACGGTCTCTCGAGCATTGAGATGCCGGTGATGATGGGACACGTCCACCGCCTGCAGGGCACGACAACCGTAGACGATAACCACAGCCATACGTACGACATCTACACCGGACTGCCGAGGGCACCCAGGAACGTAAGGCGCGGCCGGTTCTTCGGTCCCTTCAGCATCAGGGGAGAGGGAGCGGAAGCCCAGAAAGAGCCCCGCCCCCTTCGGCGGCTCAGGTTCAGGAAGACTGAAGCCGGCGAGAAACAGTAGCCACCGCTCTATCTTTCAGCCGAGCGGCCTGTTCCAGCAGGCCGTTTTTTTCCTCGAGGGCCTTGGCCACAAAGGACTCATCTTTGATGAGGGGGACGTTTATGTCGACGTTCAGGAGTGCAGAGCTCACGGCGGCGTCCGCAAGGTACGCGGCCACGCCGGCGTCGCTGATGGCCATCTGGCTCCCGATGGGAGCGAGCTCATCTACCAGCTCGAGTATGCTCACGGCGGCGCGGGCTATGTCGATGGGGGTCTCGGTGGCTCCCTTCAGGGCCTCCTGGATGAGGTGCTCCCGCCTCTCCTTCTCCTCGTCGGTTGAGGCAGGCATCTTGTAGCACTCCATAAACCGGCCGAAAACCGCCATATCCGCCTGGACAAGCTCTTCTGCCCTGTTCATAAGCGCAAGGGCCCGGTCCCTAATCCGGGTCACCTGTTCTTCTACGTCCCTATACTTCTTCTTGCCTATGGTGAGGTTGCATACCATGCTCACCATGGACGCGGCGAAACCCGCTGTGATGGCGGCTATGCTGCCGCCTCCGGGCGTCGGCTCGCTGGACGCCGCTACTTTGAGGACGTCTCTCAGGCTCTGGGAGAACAGATCGCTCATGTCATTTCTCCTTTCAGAAAATCTACTTGCCCGCCCTCTGGAGGCCTATGGCCCTCAAGATGTTCTTCTGGATGAGCGCCGTGGTCAGGCTCCCCACGCCGCCGGGGACCGGGGTTATGGCCTCTGCCACCTCGGAGACCGCCTCGAAATCCACGTCTCCCACGGTCTTGCCGTCGACGTCGTTGATGCCCGCATCGACGACGACGGTGCCCGGGCTCACCATGTCGCGGGTTATAAGGCCTGGCCTACCGGCGGCGGCAATGATGATGTCCGCGGCCAGGGTGTGCTTCTTGAGATCCCTAGTCCTCGTGTGGCAAACGGTCACGGTGGCGTTTTCGTTGAGGAGGAGGAAGATCAAGGGCTTTCCTACCGTATCCCCGCGCCCGACGAGGCAGACATTCTTCCCCTCCAGGGTAATGCCCTGGCGTTTCATGATCTCGATGCAGCTTTGGGGTGTGACCGGGAACAGCCCGTCCTTCTGGGTGAACATCCTTCCCCTGTTTATGGGGCTTAGCCCGTCGACGTCTTTGTCGGGATGGACGGCCATCATGACCCGTTCCTTATTTATGTGCTTGGGCAGCGGGAGCTCAACCATGATCCCGTGGCAGCCCGGGTCCTCGTTGAGCTCGGCGATCTTCTTGAGCACCTCTTCTTCCGTGGCAGTCTCGGGGAAGCTATGTAGTTCGAAGTCGATACCCGAGTTCTTGCACGCTTTTTCCTTGGACCTCGCGTAAATCACGGAAGCGGGGTCTTCCCCTACGAGCACTACCGCGAGCTTTGGCGTTATTCCTTGTTCCTTGAGAGCCTTGACTTCTGCTCTGACCTCTTCCCTGATTGATGCAGCGACGGCTTTGCCGTCAAGGATTTTCGCCAAGTCAAAAACCCCCTCCTAAGATCGTTCCCGCTATTTTTCAACATGCCTTGAGTTCATACCTTTTGTCACAAACTGCCCACAAAAAGAAAGCGGGCCGTGGGGCTCGCTTTCAGGCTTCCTGTTCACCGGAGTGGTCCTTCAGCCGGCGACTTTGGTCCCGCACTGGGAGCAGAACACGTCCGTGGGACGGAGCTCCGCGCCGCACTGGGAGCAGTAGGCCTTCGGGCCCGAAGTCTCTCCTTTTGCCTTCTCCTCTTCCAGGCGGGCCGCCTCCCTGGCCTCGTCTTCCGCTTTGAGGTCCTCGATTTCCCTGTTTGTCTCCTCGATGCGCTTCTCGGTCTCGTCTACAGCCTGGAAGTCCTGGGCCAGTTCGGGCGGGAAAGCCGCCCCGACTTTGTAGAGGGCGTAAACCTTGCGCCCGAGCTCCTGGAGTTTCCGGTTCCGTTCGTTCTCAAGGGTCATGAGCTCCACCTTCAGGCGGCCCATCTTGGTGAGTTCCTTGGTTTCCTGGACGAGGGTCTCGGCTCCCGTCTTGATGGTCTGGCTTATCTTGGACCAAAGGTCTTTGGACATCTTTCATCCCCCTTCGCATCTGTCTCACGCAGAAGCTAATACGCCTGCGGAGCGGCAAGGTTTCCCTGTCGCGATTCCTTCTAAAATCTACCCTCTGACGGCGGGAGATATGATTTTGCGGATAGCCTCTTCGGGGACGAGGCATGGCGTCCCCACCGACAAGGCGTGGTGGTATATCCTCGACGCGTCCTCCACGTAGACTGCCCTAAGGTACGCCTCGCGGACTGAGGAGCCAACTGCAACAACCCCGTGGTTGGCAAGGAGGCACGCGCCCCTCTCCCTAAGGGCTTCCGCCACCCTCAATCCCAGCTCCTCGGTGCCGGGGAGAGCGAACTCGGCCACGGGTATGTCTCCCCCGATGAACGGGATCATCTCGGTGAGGACCGGCGGGACCGGCTGCCTTAGTACCGCGAACGCCGTAGCGTAGGGAGAATGGGTGTGAAAAACGGAGAAAACATCTTCTTTTTCTTTGTAAATCCTTGCGTGCATCTTCCACTCGGACGAGGGCTTTCTAAAGCCTTCCACAACGCGCCCTTCCCTATCCATCACCACTAAGTCTTCCAGGGTCATCGTGTCATAGGGCAGGGATGTGGGGGTTATGACCACGAGTCCCGACCCGCGGTCCCGGGCGCTCAGGTTGCCGCTCGTGCCCTTGAAAAGCCCCTCGCGGTAGCCGGCCTTGGCGGTCTCGAGCACTTCTTCCTTTAAGGCCGAAACATCAGCCATCCGGTTATCACCTCGCCCCTACTTGCACGTGGAGCAGTGGCCGCCCGAGCAGCCGGAGCACGACGAACCGCCTGAGGAAGCCGCTCCGGTCCCACCTTTCACGTGCGCAGAGAAAGTGGAGAAAAGCTTGGACAGGTCTTTAGACCCACAGGAAGGACAGGAGGGGACTTCGCTCCCCCTTAGGTAGAACTCAAACTTCGACCCGCAGCTTTTGCACCTGAACTCGAAAATGGGCATCGAGATAATCCCTCCCTCTGATCGAGTGTACACCCTCTCAGAAGAAAGGCAAATGTCTCACTCCGCACGGGCCTAAGAATCAGCCCATTACCGCCTGGGAGCGCTGCCTTGCTTCGGTGATCAGCGTGTCGAGCATCCTGATTACATCGTCCGTCGTGCCGGAACCCGTGTAGATAATGGGCTCAGAGCTCCACCTGGAAAGGAAATCCCGCACTTCGCACGCCATGGACAGTATGTCCTTGACGATCTCGGCCCTCTCGTCGGCCGGGTCCATCCGTTCGAGGAGCATCGAAGAAGCTTCGATTATGTCTCCTATCCGGTCGGAGATGAATCCCACACGCAGGAACCTCGACATTTCTCGACCCCCTTTCGCCCGTCCATTCGCCGCGTGTCCGGGGTTTTCCTTTGGGGCAGACTATGTGTCGTGAAAGACCAACCGGCCCATGCGGTGAGAGATAGCGCCTCCCGTGTGGGGATTTACCTTTCGAGGAGGAGAGGCTCTATGCCCAAGAACGAGGATTACACGATCGAAGGAAGCTTCGACAAGAATGCCGGGTCCCACATCGCCGAAGAGCTCAGGCGCTCTTTCAAGCCGCCGGGCGCAGGCGCCCCCACGACGCCTGCAGAGAAAATCGAGGAATCTCTAAGCCAAGTGCAAAACGGCATCCGCGCCGAGCAGATGTCTACGGAGCAAAACCTCCAGAGCTGCCTGTCCAAGGCTTCGTACCACGTCGCCGACTCGCAGCACATAGACACGCTTTTCGCCCTGACCCAGCAGCTTTCGGCCCTGGTATCTCAAGGAGACGAATCCCTCAGGCAGAACGCGGCCCAGGCCCAGGAGCTCGTAACCCAGCTGGGCGCCCAGCTGGCGATGCAACAGGCAAGGGCCGACCGTCAGATAGCCATGTCGCTCCAGCAGGCAGTATCGGCGCTTGCCGACGCCCAAAATGCCATGTTCCAGAGCATGGCCATATGCGAGATGCAGCAGCTGGTCAAGCACTCGGCCCAAGTCATAAAGGACATCATCGCCCCAGGTGAGGTTCAATAGGGCCGGAGGCCCCCGTGGGGTCTCTTGTCACGTGGTATCCCCCTATCGGGCCGCAAGCTAAGGATTCTGGAAACCGTAGCCGAGCCTCGCGAGGGTTTCTATGATGGTCGGGAGGGCCTCCACGGTGTGCTGGAGGCCTTCGTGGAGCATGATGATGCCCCCATCCGTGGCTCGGGACACGGTCCTGGACACGACCTCTTCGGCGGAACTTGCCCCCAGGTCAGCCCCGCCGATGTTGGTCCACATTGTGACTCGCATGTCCAGTTTTGAAGCCTCGATAACCTGCGTCTCATCAAGCGCTCCAAGGGGAGGACGGTAGAGGTACGGGGTCACACCGGTAGTTTCGACTATGGCGTCACGGGCCTTCGCCAGGTCTCTCCTGACTTCCGAAGCCGGAAGGCCCGCGAGAGGTTTGTGCTCGAACCCGTGTACCCCGATCACATGGCCTTCTTCGGCGATCTCCCTGGCCAGCTCGGGGTAACGCAAGACCCGCTCCCCGATAAGGAAAAACGTCGCCTTTATGCCGTACTGCCTGAGGATAGCCAGGATGGGCCTCGTGGTCGTGAGGTCGGGACCGTCGTCAAAGGTCAGGCAGATTCGTTTCTCCGGGGCAGGCAAGGGCTCCACGGCAGGCGGTTCGTGCGGCCGTTCGTAAGGCGGCTCGGCGGGCTCCTCCTGCTCCTCTTCTCCTTTGGATATCAGCAAGACCTGTCCGACGTACACTCTGTCGGGATTGGAAATGCGGTTTAGCCTGGCGAGGACCTCTACGGTCGTCCCGTAGCGGCTCGCTATGGCGGAAAGGGTCTCGCCGGGCTTTACGATGTGTTTATCCGGCGGGTTTGCCCGGTAATAGGCTTTCTCCAGCGCCGCCAGGGTCTTCGGACCGGCAACACCGTCGACGTAGAGGCCGCTTTGCCTTTGGAACTCCTTTACCGCGGACTCGGTCTGGGGACCGAACACCCCGTCGGCGCTGACTCTATAGCCGCACGCCGCCAGAGCTTCCTGGAGGAGTCTGACCAGGTCTCCCCTGTCTCCCCGGCGGATAAGTCTCCCCGAGGAAAAAAGAGAAGACAGATCGCTTCCCGCCGCGACGGCAGGCCGCGCGAGCCCCGGTACCTGTGAAACGAGGGCCGATATGACGAGAACGCCCACAAGTGCCGCCCTGAGCACTCGCTTTGCGCCAGCAAAACCCAATAGAAGGACCTCCCGTGAGGGTTCGTCCTTCTATGTTTCCTCCGGGGCCAGGGAGTTTATACCAGCAGCGTGTCACGCGTTGACGCCCACGATGCCTCCAATCGCCCCCGCGAGCAGAGAAAAGCCGAGTCTCTTGAGGAACACGCCGAATCCGGGTAGGGGTCTGAAGAAGACCGCGCCTATTACGAGCGTCACCACCGCGTAACCCGCCCCTATCGCCAGCCCGTAGACGAGCCCGTAGCCCGCCTGACGCCTGGCCGTGACAAACGAGCTGAGGCCCAAAATAGCGAAGCTGCCAACATCTACGACCCAGGAGAGGATCCTTTCGTCGAGGCTCGACATATACACAACACCAGACGCGACGACCGCCAGCAAGGCCGCGAGCCCAACCGCCCATAGGACGCCTTTGCCCGCTACCTTCAGGGAAAAGCCTTCCTCCACTTTTTTCCTGGACGACCACCTGCCGGAGGGACGCCTGCCGGGAGGACTCACCATAGCACCCACCTCCTGGTGCTTGTATATGTCCCTGAGGCGGTAGTTCATGATTCCTCAGGTGGCCACCGGAAGGAGCACCTGGACAGGTTCTCTATGCCGCTTAGATCGGTGAGGTCTACCCTCAGGGGCGTTATGGAGATGAGGTTTCTCCTTATGGCGCAGATGTCGGTATCGTTTACCTCTCCATTATCCACCACGACCCCCGAGATCCAGTACCACTGTCTCCCGAGGGGATCTTCCCTCTTGTTTATGGCGTCTTTGTAGACCAGCACCCCCAGCCTGGTTATGGCCACGCCGGCGATGCTTTCCTTAGATATAGCCGGCACATTGACGTTCACCAGGATGGGCCACGCTTCTTCGTTTGCAGCGCACAAGGCTTGCTCAATGGCGAAATCGGCCGCGACGGAATAGTCTAGGTTCTCGAAAGCGGCTAGAGAGATGGCCATGGACTTAACCCCCAGGAGGGCGCCTTCCAGGGCCGCGGAGACGGTGCCCGAGTAGAACACATCAGTCCCCAGGTTCGGGCCCCGGTTTATGCCCGATATGAGGAAGTCCGGCTTTTCCTCCATGATGCCTTCCACGGCCAGTTTGACGCAGTCAGCGGGCGTACCGCTTGTGGCGAAAACCCTGGCACGAGGGCAGTCGAAAGGCACCTCCTTGAGGTCTATGGGTTGGTGGATGCTTATGGCATGGCCCGTCGCGCTGCGCTCCCTGTCGGGAGCGACAACGGTCACATGGATATCTCGGTTTTTGACGGCCCGTTCAACCAAAGCCCACAGGCCGGGGGCGTTTATCCCGTCGTCGTTGGTAATGAGAAGCCTCATGTCGATTTCCCCGTCCCGGTTTCCTCCTTTAGTTCTCGGCTGCGTAGCCGGCTCCAACCTGACTTAGGATTCGCCGGAAAGGTGCCTGGAAACCCTGTTTAGAACGTATTCTACCGGACCGCACTCTCTTGGAAAGCCCTCGAGAGACCTGAGGAATTCGCCCGCCCACTTGGATCCGCCCGGAGAAACCCTCGGGTCGGCCAGGATGAGCGCCCTCCTCCCTCCTCCCGCCAACATCCTCTCGGCATACGTCCGGATAGTCAGCGCCGCCGGACGGACGCTCACCTCTACGAAGCCGTCCAGCCCCTCGCCTGAAAGCTCCCTCCTCCTGGCGCTATCTACCGGGTTAGGGGGAGCGAAAGGCACCTTCGTTACAACAAGGCAGGCCGGGATAAAGCCGTCTTCGCCGGGCGACCAGCCGTAAGCGAGGACCATCGAATCTTCCTCGTCCAGGTGCTCGACGATCCTGTGTCCTCCGTCGATGCCCTGGGCGTAAACCGCCACGCCTTCCCGCTCGAGTTCGGGCGAAAGCGCTTCGTAGATTTCCCTGAGCTGGGCCCTCGAAGGCACCAGGACGAGAAGCCCCTTTCTGACCTTTGAAACCAAGCGGCGTATAAGGCCCGAGGCGTATTCCAGAAATCCCGGGCCCGACGCGGGCGCCTTTGTATCGACGCTCCACAAGACGAGGTGCGAAGGCCGGCCATGGTCGCGCGGTCTCTCCCCCAGGCTGAGGACGTGTGCGTCCGTCCCCAGGACCAGGCGGCGCCCGCCTGCGCTGGAAGCCGCCTGAAGCGCCACGTCCGAGAGGATCACAGTCAAAGCGCTGCTCCTTATGGCCTTGACCGCCTCTTGGGCAGGCCAGAGGGTCCTCAACGCGACGGCGGCCCCTTGGACCTCTCCTGCGTAAACCGGCTCGATTACCTGAACCTCTCCGGGAGAAGGGCTCAAGAAGGCGCTGAGAGCCTCACAGGCCCTCTCCAGGTAATGGAGCTTCTCGAACACGAGCGGTGGGTCGGGCCGTCCTTCCCACTCACTCTCGCCTTCGGTGAGGAACGCGTATTCTTTTTCGAGCCTCTCCCGCAAAGAGGACACCGCCTCAGCGAGCCGTTCTTTGGCCTCGGCGGCTGCGCGGACCGTCGCCGCCGAAGCCACTCCTGCAGAAAGGTCTCGTAAGGCGGTAGTCAAGAGTTCCTGGACGGCCGGGATGGCCCCGGTTGCCTGGGCGGAAGCAAGGGTCTCCTTGAGGACCAAGAGATCGACCCTCGGATCTCTGTACTGCCATATCCTCTGGAGTTCCTGGGCGTCCCACACGATCACCCTATCGAAACCGCCGGGCGCCCCCACGGCCCGGTAGAGACTCGCCCTCCTGACGGGAGATGAGCCGGACCTTTTCTCGGCCAGAAGGTAGCGGCAGGCGTCCTTCTGGGGACATGCGTGCCTGCACCTCATGTCCCGCGGGCATGAGATCTCGGCCCGGACTACATGTGCCCTCCCGGCTACCTGGACTTCGCCCATATCGCCGCTCCCCGTCGTATGGAGCCACACTGCCAGGGCAGCCAGGAAACGCCTGTCTTCAACGTCGCTCTCCCTGAGAAACCCCTGCCCGGCCAGGGCAAGCGCCTGGTTGAACTTCCAGAGGCAGATATAGTCCTCAGGAAAAGCCGTCCGGGGGATACCTGCCGGGAGATGAGCATCGGGGAACCCGGCAAGAAGGGCTCTTCCTCCCGTGCGGCCGGACCACTCCGCAATAGCTCTGGCGACGGCGCCCGCCAGAGGGACAGTGAGAGGGGCGTCCACGACGCACACGCCGTGGTCTACCGAATCCAGGATCTCGGCGAGCCTCGCCCCAAGGCGTCTTGTTTCATCTTCCTTATCTGAAGAAGTGTCCGGACAGACCCCATCGTCCGAAGCGCCTTCCGTATCGCCTCCGCAACCCGGTTCCTTTCCTGGTCCGGCGCTTTCTTCGCTGCCTGCGAGATCTTCCCATTGATGCGCGCTCCCCGGAAGCTCAGGCCACAGTGCGCCCGGCTTGCGGAACAGCGGCCGCATCGAGGGTCCCGTCTCCTCGAAGGCAAATAGGCGCCCCGGAACCCAGCCGTCTCCCATTATTGAGACCACGGTTTCCCTCAGCCACCTATCCATGGCGAGGATACGCTTCTGCAGCAGGGCAAAGACCTTACCCGCCACTTCGGCGTCGTCGTAGGCCCTGTGGGCGTCCTTGAGCGGGATCCCCAGGGCCTGGGCGAGCTCCCCCAGCTTGTAGGTCTTGTACCCCGGGAAAACGATCCGGGAGAGCTCCAACGTGTCGTAAACCGGAACGCGGGGGAAGCCCTCAAGCCTCCTTTGCAGGAAGGCGGTATCGAAAGAAGCATTGTGGCCGACGAGAGGGAGGCTCTCACACATCTCCATAAGACGCTGGCAAACGTCCTCAAACGCCGGGCTCTGTTCTATGTCGCCGAGTTCGATATGGGTCAGGCGGAGAGTCTTGAGAGGCACCGGCCTCCCCGGATTCAGCAGCGTCGACCACCGCTCCACGGGTTCGCCGTCTTCGAAGCGGATGAACGCAACCTCCAAGATCTCATCATCATCGGGCGAAAGCCCGGTCGTCTCCAGGTCAAACGCGATATAGTCCGGGACAGGGAGCATGGATCGTTCCGCTACCGGCTCCGAACCTGAGTGCTTTTTCCTCAACTAGCCCACCTCCCCGATAAACACGTATAATGGTTGATATGACGGAGGTGTACGAGCTGCTCACGATATCCGTTCTCGAAACTCCGGCGCCCATCACGGCGTCTTGTCTCACCGGAAACGCGGCAGTGGTTATCGACGTCCTGAGAGCAACCTCCTCTATTGTCACGGCGATTTCTTCTGGCTGCCGCGGGGTTATCCCTGCCTCGAGCAAAGAAGAGGCGCTGGCACTCAAGGCCGCTCACCCGGATGCCCTCCTGGGAGGGGAGATCCGGAGCAGGAAGATCGAAGGCTTCGACCTGGGGAACTCACCCGGCGACTACTCGCCCCAGGCTGTCGCGGGTAAGCGGGTCATAATGACAACCTCTAACGGCACCAAGGCGATACTGGCGGCCGAGCGAGGAGGAGCAGGGCCGGTGTTCATCGCGTCTTTTCTCAACCTTAGCGCCGTGGCGAAAAGGGCATGGCAGGAGATGTCCCGCGAAGGCAAAGGCCTCACCATAATCTGCTCGGGGAGCCACGGCGAGCCCTCCCTCGAAGACTTCGCCTGCGCCGGCGCACTGGCAAAATCGGTCCTCAACCTGGAGCCCAAAGGGGCGGTCTCCATGGACGAGACCGCCAGGAAAGCGGCAGAGGTTTTCGAGAGCTACCGGGGAGACATCCTCAGGATACTCCAGGACTCGCCTCACGGCCGGGACCTTATGGAGATCGGCTTCGGCGAGGACCTTCGGCGCGCCGCAGCGATTGACTCGATGAGCGTCGTACCCGCATTCACAGGAAAAGCGATCGTAGCCCTTGACCAGAGGTGAAAGCAGTGGTCCAAGCCGGAGTCATCCTAGCGTTCGCGGCACTCCTCATATTGTCGATGAAGGGTGTGCGCCTCCACATAGTGATGTTCATCGCCACGGCGATAATGGCGCTTACCTCGGGATTAGAGGCCGGGGAAGCCCTTTCCGTGATCTGGCGTTCTTTCACTGACAAAGCCACATGTGAGCTCGCCGCAGCGGTCCTGTCCATCGGCCTTTTTTCCACGATCATGCAGGCGACAGGGTTTCTCGACCGTGCGGTCGAAGGCCTCACGGCCTTGCTGGGGAACGTGAAAGCGGCGCTCATGGCGGTGCCTGCCCTGGTGGGCACCATGCCGGTCCTGGGCGGCGCAGCCCTCTCCGCGCCCCTGGTAGACAAGCTCGGGCGCCCGCTGGGCCTCGGCCCTGATCAGAAGGCCGCCATCAACCTGGTCTTCAGACACGGGATGTTCTTCGTTTTCCCCTTCTCCACGAGTCTCATCCTGACATCCAAGCTCACGGGTTTTTCCGTGCCCCGTCTCATAGCCAAGATGTGGCCCATGTCGCTGGCCCTCTGGGGTGTAGGGTACTTCGCCCTCCTGCATAAAGCGCCGGCTGGCCATCATGCCTCTTTCGGGCGGGACGAAAAAGGAGCGCGGGAGGCCTCAGCCACCCTGTCCGGAGATCCCAACGTAGGGGAAAGGGCCGGGCAAGCAGGTGCGCTCGTCTCCGGGGAGTCCAGGGGAAAAACGCGCCTCGACGGGCTCAGGGAATTCCTCATATACGGAGGCCCCCTCCTTCTGGCGCTTGCCTTCGGGATGGCCCTCAGTCTCCCCCTCTGGCTCGCCCTCACCGGAGGCATGGCCATCGCCCTGGCGCTCGCCCTCTGGCAAAAGCGGCCTCTCCCGCCCCGGGACATGCTGCTCAAGGGAGCGAACCTTAGCCAGGTCGTGGCGATGTTCTGGATCATGGCCTTTAGGTCATTCGTAGAGATGGCGCCCGTGTTCAGGGACCTGGTGGACAAAGCCACCGCTGCCGGGATACCCACCGCCCTGCTGGCCATCTTGCTGCCGCTGGCCTTCGGGTACGCCAACGCGTCACAGCAGGCTACGCTCAGCGTGCTGGTGCCCATCTTCGTCCCTTCATCAGGAAGCGAAGCGATCAGACTGGGCCTTACGTCTCTCATATACGGGAGCTCCTTCACGTCCTACTTTTTCTCGCCGCTCCACATGTGCCAGATCCTGACGTGCCAGTATTACAACGTAAGCCTGCAGGATGTATACAAGAGGAACTGGCCGGTCCTCGTGGGTTTCTTGGTTGTCCTCGGGGTCTTCTACCTCGCGGTGCCGCGCCTCTGACTAGCGGACAAGATAGCTGCGGCAGGGTTTCTCACTCGGCCGGCTCCAGCCCCAAGAGCTCCTGCATGCGCAGGGCGTTTAGGGCCGCCTGCCCCCTGTGGCAGTTGTTGTACATGACGTACACCTCGTCGGCCTTTTCTTCCATGTTCCGTATCCGGCTTACCCAGGGCATCATCTCTTCGTCGCTGTAGAGGTAGTCGTAACGCTCCCAGGCTTCCTTGTGGTTAAACCATTTGGCCGCGTTTCTCCCGTGAAACCTCACGTAAGCCAGGTTTGACGTGACGACCGCGACCTTCGGAAAGAGACCCGGGAGGCTCGGCTCGTCTACGCAGCAGAAACCCGTCCCTGAGTCCCGTAGGGCCCTGTAGACGTCGTCCCTCGCCCAGCTGGCATTGCGAAATTCGACAACCGCGGGGGCAAGCGTTATGAGGCTCCCAAGAGAACTAACGTAAGCGAGGTTTTCTCTTGAATACCTAAAGGACCACGGGAACTGGTACAACACACATCCCAAGACGCCCGCTTCCGCCATGGGAGTTATGCCTTCAACAAACGTGGCTATCTCTTTTTCGAGTTCGCTCGGGGAGGGAATCTCGTGGGTGATAGTCCGGTGGGCCTTCACCGTAAACCGAAAATCGGGCCCCACCCTGGAGGCCATACTTCCCATGGTCTTTGGAGACGGCTGGCGGTAGTACGTGAAGTCTATCTCCACGCATGGGAATCGTCCCGAGTAGTACTCCAGGAACTGGCGGGGCGACAGGCTCTCCGGGTAGAAGACCCCTTTCCAGTCAGAGTAGCTGAAACCCGCTGTCCCGACATATATCCGGCCTTTCTTGGCCGTTTCCGCTCCCAAGGGTACCTCTCCCCCCACGACGACCGGGAGGCCGCTTCTAGAAGCCATGCATACCGAAGCGGCCTCCCCGGAAAACGCCTCAAGGGCTACGGCATATCGCCTGGAGCCCCCCAGAGACTACCGGACGAGATGAGTCTCAGCCGGTTATGTATTTCTCCTGGGGCCGCACCCAAGACAGGATCTCTTCTTCTTTGAAGAACAGGGCGATCTCGCGCTTCGCCGACTCTTCCGAATCGGACCCGTGTACCAGGTTGTTGGAGATGTCCAGTCCGAAATCTCCTCTGATCGTCCCCGGCGCTGCTTTGGCCGGGTCGGTCGCGCCCATTATGGTCCTCACCGTAGCTATGGCATTCGGGCCTTCCAGGACCATCGCCACGATAGGCAGGGCCGTAATGTACTCGATGAGGCTCTGGAAGAACGGCTTGCCCTCGTGCATGGCGTAGTGCCTCTTGGCCAGGTCTTCGTCGACCTTCATGAGCTTCATCGCCGCGAGCCTCAGGCCCTTCTTCTCGAACCTGGATACGATCTCGCCGCAAAGCCCCCTGGCCACCGCATCAGGTTTGAGTAATACCAGTGTCCTCTCTACCAATCCGCTACTCCCCTTTTATGGCTTCGACTGCGCTCCGGTCGAGCCTCATGACCACTTCGGTCATCAGGGTCACCGTCGCGTCGAAGTCGTCCTTATGGATTATACCTGAGTGGCTGTGGATGTACCTCGCAGGCACCCCCACCACCAGGCTCGGAACTCCCGCCTTGTACGTATGGAACCTTCCTGCGTCGGTTCCTCCACCCGGCATCGTGTTGAACTGGGGCTTAAGCCCCAAAGAGCGGGCGGTATCCACCACGAAATCCCTAAGTCTCCTGTGAGCTATCATGGTCGAATCGTAGAGAAGGATACTCGGCCCCTTCCCCAGCTTCGACTGGGCCTCGTGGGGCTTCACACCGGGAGTATCTCCGGCGATGTCGATCTCGATGGCGAAGGCGATGTCGGGCTCTACCAGGGAGACGCTCGTCATGGCGCCTCTCAAACCGGGTTCTTCCTGCACCGTCCCCACACCGTAAACGGTATTGGGATGTTCCTTGCCCTGGAGGTCCCTTATAACCTCCATGAAGACGGCGCACCCGATGCGGTCATCCCACGCTTTTCCCACCAGGTACTTGGGGTTTTTCATCTGGGCAAAGGGAGATACCGGGATCACCGGGTCTCCGGGCATAACCCCCATCGCCTCGGCGTCTTCCCTGCTGGATGCCCCGATGTCTATGAACATCTCCGTCTTCTGGGTGACCTTGTTCCTATCCCCGTTCCGGAGGATGTGGGGAGGCTTGGAGCCTATGATCCCCAAGACGTCTCCCGAGCGCGTCTTCACAGTAACCCGCTGGGCCAGCATAACCTGCTCCCACCAGCCACCGAGGGTCTGGAACTTGAGGAAACCTTCCTCCGTTATGTAGGTCACCATCATGCCGATCTCGTCCATGTGCCCCGCGAGCATGATCCGGGGCCTCTCAGACGTACCGGCCTTCTTGCAGATGATGCTGCCGAGGTTGTCCCGGCTTATCTCACAGAGGCCGGACATCTTGTTCTTTATGTACTCTCTGACTTCGTCTTCAAACCCGGAGACGCCCGGGAGCTCGGAGATCTCCTTGAGAAGCTCCAGCCGCTGGTCCAACTGACTGCCTCCCTTGCTTTGTATGGTGTGTATTGAATCAGCGATTGATAGTTCTATCACATACTACCTGTATACTTCAAAACCTTTTTCGACACGGCAAATGAACAGACCCTCGCGCCTTCCTTGCGCCAGGGCCTATTCGTTCACTGTGTCATCCTCGTCGTCTTTGTCGCTTCTCGCTAAAATAACAATCACCTTTCTTCTGTCAAGAACTTGCGCACTGGGTTTCGAGATCCTCGAAAACCCCTCTCTTGAACTCGCTGGCCTTCACCGACGTCGCCTTGAATCCCTTCTTGGCTTCCTCCAACGCAACCCAGGGATCGACTTTTTCGCCGCAAGTGAACACGTCAAGAGCCGCGTATCCGAGTTCCGGCCACGTATGGATGGATAGGTGGGATTCGGATATCACTACAACACCGCTTACTCCTTGGGGCGAAAATCTGTGAAAGGCAGTCTCTCTGACTTCGGCTCCTGCGGAGATAGCCGCTCTGACCAAGACCTCCCGGATTTTGTCGAGATCGTTCAGTATGCTGAATTCGCACCCGTAGATCTCAGCCAGAATGTGCCGCCCCAATGCCTGCATTTTCAACTCCCAGCCCCCTTTCAGGTAATGAACACCCTCCCCATGCACGGAGGATATAGTTCGTCACCCAAAAGACGAACCAAACAAATTCTAGGATGAACCCCCCCCTCTGTCAATCAAAATGAAAGCGGCCGCGGGGACTTTCTTGAGACCATCTTATGAGACTCACGCTGCTTGTTCTCCGGTCAGGTCTCAGCTATAGACGGCGACCTCCCCGTAAGGGGCCACCCGTACGGGGACTTCCCAGCCGGCCTCCGCAAGCCTCTCGACTGCCAGAGAGCGGGCCTTCTCGGGAGTATTGCATTCTGTACTGAGGTGAGCCAGGATAACTTGCCTGGTACCGGCCGTGACCAGTTCGCACAGGGCTTCGGCGGCCTGCTCGTTGGAGAGGTGGCCAAGCTTTCCCAGTACCCTCTCTATGAGATGCCGGGGCCTACCAGAGTTTTTCTCCATCTCCACGTCGTGATTGGACTCGATGATTAGGTGCTCGAGGCCTCTCAGGTTGCGTTTGACCTCAGCCGTCACGTGCCCGAGGTCCATTGCAAACCCTGCTCTCTCGCCGCTTATCTCCACTACGAACCCGAGAGGCTCCAGAGCGTCGTGGGGCTTGGCGAAAGCCTTCACCCGGACCCCGGAGAAGTCCACTTCCTCGCCCGAGGCTATTACTTTAACCAGGTCCTTATCGAGGCGCGAGGAATAGGCGGAATACCATCTCCAAAACCCGCGAGAAGCGTACACGGGTACATTGAACTTCTGGGCAAAAGGGGTCACGAGGCACATGGCCTTTACGTGATCCGTGTGTTCGTGGGTTATGAACAGGCCCGCGAGGTCTCTTGGCTCCATCCCGAACTCCTTGAGAGCCAAAGTAAGGCGCCTTACTGATAACCCGCAGTCAATTAGCACGGGCCGGGCCGAATTCCCCCATACCAAATAGGCGTTGCCGCACGTTGACGAACTGGAAAGAGATGCTATGTACAAGGTCTTCACCGGCCTCGAAAAGCACGCTTTAGACGAGTTTACCATTCGGGAGCACAAAAGAGGATTCCTTTGGCCCGCCTCGAAAATAGGACTTTGTGTATGCTCCGAAGGTGATTTGGATAGTCCCTAGGGTGGTTTGATTGATCGATGCGCCTCGAATGAGCAGGATCTGGCCTGCCGTAGGCGAAGACCCTCTGACCGGTCTCCCAAACCTCCTGGCGCTGATTACGGACCTTCAGGGTCCGCCCAAGTCAGACAGGTTAGCCATCGCCGGATTCGACCTTAAGAGGCTCGACTACATAAACCGCGAATTCGGCCGACCGGAAGGGGACCGGTTGATCAAGGAAGTCGCCGAAGCCTTGGTCAGGGCTACTGCGGAACTGAATATCGAAGGGAGCCGGGTCTACCGTCTCGGCGGCGACGAGTTTTGCGTGCTCCTGCCGGGGCTCACTCAGGCCGATGAACTCATAGAGTATTTGCGCGAAAAAGGCATCCTCTCCAAGGTGCGCCACACGGTGGTGTCTTGCTCCTGCGTGAACAAGGACCTTGAAGAGGCGTTTCTGGACGTATGGCCTCTCCTCATCGACGCTCTGACCTCTCAAGCAGGCGCCAGAGGCACCCAGATGAAGAGGCTTACCCGCGTGCTGGTGGAGAGGATACGGGAAACGATAGAGCTCCTCAAGACAAGCCGAAAGATGGCCTATACGGACGATATCTCGGGCCTTCCCAACCAGCGGGCGGCGCGCCACCTCATCGGGGACTACCTTGCCAAACGCATGGACACCGAGGGGCCTTTGGGCCTTCTGTTCGCGGACGGAGACAACCTCAAGGTCTACAACGACAACTTGGGCTATGAGGCGGGCAACGAGATGATAAGGCGCCTAGGAAACATCATAGCGGCGGAGACTTCTCCGGGTGAGCTGGTGGCACGCTGGCTTTCCGGGGATGAGTTCATGATAGTACTCCCCGGCGTAGGGAAAGAGGAAGCCATGGAGCGCGCCGAAAGGATCTGCCGGAGAGTCGAAGCCCAGACGACCCAGTGGGTATACCCTGTAACCATATCGGTCGGAGTCGTGAGCGCCCCCGAGGACGGAACCGACCTTGAGACGCTTATAGCGAAACTGGAAAAGGCAAACGCCCGGGCCAAGAAACTCGGCAAAAACCGGGCGTGCACGGTGTAGTTTCTTCTACTTACCTACCGGTCACACGTTGAACCGTATGGTGAGGATATCTCCGTCCTTTACCACGTAGTCTTTCCCTTCCAGGCGCACGAGCCCCTTATCCCTGCATGCTTTCACCGACCCGCAGGTCCGGAGGTCGTCGAAGGCCATGACTTCTGCCCGGATAAACCCCTTTTTCATGTCGGTGTGGATCTTGCCGGCCGCGTCCCGCGCCACGGTCCCCCTGGAGATGGTCCAAGCCCTCACCTCGTCTTCGCCCACGGTGAAGAAGGATATGAGGCCAAGGTGCTCATAGCACGCCCTGGCTATGCGCTCCACCCCGGGCTCTGAAAGGCCATACTCGTGGAGAAACGCCTCCCGGTCCTCGTCTGGAAGAGCCGCGATCTCCGTCTCGACCTCGCCGGAGAAAACCACGACAGGATATCCCATGAGAGAAGCCTTGTCTCTGACCGCGTCCTCTCCGGGGTAGCTCTTGGCGATCAGAGACTCCTCAGAGACGTTGACCGCAAGCACTATGGGCTTCCTCGTGTAGAAAGCAAAATTGGTGACGAAGTCTCCTTCGTGGGGCTCAAAGGCGACCTTTGAGAGGGGTATGCCCCTATCCAGGGCCTCCCTGCACTTCTCGAGGAACGGGATCTCGGCCATCGAGACGGGTTTGGCCTTATTTGCCTGGATCCTCTCAAGCCTCCCTTCCACCGAGGCCAGGTCGGAGACGAAGAACTCCGTCTCTATGTCGTCGAGAAAAGCCACAGCCGCCCCTCCGTCTTTGAACACTGGAATGACCGCAATGAGAGCGTCCAGGTTCCTCACGGCGTTCAGGAACTCTTGTCCCTTGTACGGCTGGATGTCCTGTACGTCCATCCGGGCAAAGGTCGTCTTACGAGGCCTAAAGAGGCGGCTTAACCACTCCACCCTTTCGTCGGGCACTTCCATAACGCCGACCGAGGATACGGCCCCTTTCTGGGGAGCCACGCCCTTGGCTTGGGTTAAGAGCTGCATGAGCGTGGTCTTGCCAGACTGCGGCTGGCCGACGATACCTATCTTCATCCTTGGAAGGACCTCCGTGCTCTAAGATCGTCCCATTTTAACTCTAGCGGGGGATCCTAGTCACCTCATAGCCGTCTTTAAGGTCCTTCACCTGGTAGCCCATCTCCCGGAGCTTCTCCCTGAGGAGGTCCGCCTTGGCCCAGTCTTTGGCTTGTCTCGCGAGCTTCCTCTCCTCGAGGATCTCCACGACCTCCTGCGGGAGTTCGGATATATCCAGCGGCCTGTCATCGGCGGCGGGTCCCGTGAGCAGGTCGAGGGCAAAAACCCTCTCGAAATCCCCGGCTAGGTCCGCGAGGCCTCTCCCCAGATCCGCCTTCGCGGCTTCCCACAATACCGACACTGCCCTGGGCATATTGAGGTCGTCGTTTATGGCCTCAAGGAATGCCTGCCTGAAGGCTTCGACCTTCTCTTCCGCCCCGGGCTTTTCGCCTTCCCTGGCCGCCTTCTGCACGGCTGCACGCAGGGAGCGGAGCCCTTTCTGCGCGCTCTCAAGGGCAGACCACGTGAAGTTCAGATGGCTCCGGTAGTGGGCCGAGAAGCAGAAGTACCTGAAGGCCAGAGGCTCAAATCCCCTGGCTATAAGGTCGTCCAGGGTATACGTATTGCCGAGGCTCTTCGACATCTTGCCTCCGTCCACCAGCAGGAACTCCCCGTGCATCCAGAACCTCGCGGGGATCTTCCCGGTCACGCACTGGGACTGGGCGATCTCGTTCTCGTGGTGGGTGGGGATATGGTCGACTCCGCCGGTATGGATATCGAACTGGTCACCCAGATATTTCCTGGACATCGCCGAGCACTCGATGTGCCAGCCGGGGTAACCCATCCCCCACGGGCTGGGCCACTGCATAATGTGCTCCTTGGGGGCCTTCTTCCAGAGGGCGAAGTCGGCGGGGTGCCTCTTTTCGGGGTTTTGCTCCACCCGGGCCCCCGCGAGCTGTTCCTCGAGCTTTATCCCGGAAAGCTGCCCGTACGACGGGAACTTGGAGATATCGAAGTAGATGCCGTCGCTTGTCTCGTAGCCGTACCCCTTCTCGACGAGGTCCACCACCATCTCGAGCATCTCTTCGATGTGTTCCGTCGCGTAGCACACCACGCTCGGCCGGAGTATGTTGAGGCGCGCCGTGTCTCTCATGAACGCGTCGGTGTAGAACTTGGCTATTTCCCAAGGGGTCTTCTTCTCCCGCCCCACGGCAACGAGCATCTTGTCTTCGCCCTCGTCGGCGTCGGAAACGAGGTGTCCTACGTCGGTTATGTTCATGACCATCTTGACCGAATACCCGTTGTACTCAAGGACCCTGCGCAAGATATCCGCGAAGACATAAGACCTCATGTTGCCTATGGTCGCGTACTGGTAGACGGTAGGGCCACAGGTGTACATCCCCACCTTGCCCGGCTCAAGTGGCGAGAACTCCTCTTTTTTCCGAGTCAGAGTGTTGAAGAGGTAAAGGGGATGCACACCTATCGCCTCCGTTCATTTTGGAAACAGTATATCCTCAAAGAAGCTTTACGGCTTCTTCAATCCGCTTAAGGGCTTCCTCCAAGATGGACCTGGCACAGGCTATGTTCATCCTCATGAACCCTTCGCCGCCTGGACCGAAGGTATATCCCGCGTTCATGCCTACTTTAGCCTTTTCACTAAAGAATCTCTGAAGTTCCTTGGGATCGTCAATACCCAGTCCCCTGCAGTCCAGCCACACGAGGTAGGTTCCCTCGGGCCGTATGGGCTTTATGGCCGGAATGCGTTCTTCCATGTACTTAATCAGGAACTCGAGGTTGCCCTCGATGTAGTCCATTACCTGCTCGAGCCACTCGTCCCCGTACCTGAAGGCTGCTTCCATAGCGATCACGGCGAGGAAGTCGGGGCTGCCCTGGATCCCCGATCTTGCCTCGTTAAAGCGTTTTCTGAGCTCTTCGTCGGGGATGATGGCCACCGAGCAGTGCATCCCTGGTATGTTGAACGTCTTGGAAGGCGAGAAACACGTTACGGAGTTGGCCGCGAACTCGGGGCTTATGGATGCAAACGGTACGTGCTTGAAGCCCTTATAGATGAGCTCGCAGTGTATCTCGTCGGATATCACGACTGCGCCCGCTTTGAGGGCGATCTCTCCTAGTTTCACGAGCTCTTCCCGCGTCCACACCCGCCCGACGGGGTTGTGGGGGCTGCACAGGATCATGGCTTTGGCTCCCGATTCTGCGAAAGCCCTCTCGAGGGCATCGAAATCCATCTCGTACCTCCCGCCCTCGAGCCTCAGGAGGTTCGTCACCGTCCTCACTTTGTTGTTTGGCCCGGTCGCCCAGAACGGTGGATAGGCAGGGCTCTGGACGACCACCGCGCCACCCTCACCGGCGTAGGCCTTTACAGCGGCGTTTACAGCGGGAACCACTCCCGGAGTGACGATCACGGCCTCAGGGGAGACTTTCCAGCCATATTTCGTCTCCAGCCTCTCGAGCACCGCGTCGATGGTGCTCGAGCTCACCCTTGTGTACCCAAACACCGGGTGCTTTATCCTCTCCGAAATCGCGTCGATGATGGGCTGGGGGATCCGGAAGTCCATGTCCGCAACCCACAAGGGCAGGACGTCTTCCGACCCGAAAAGGGCCGCCACGCTGTCCCATTTGGTGCTGTTTGTGTTTCTCCGTTCGACGACTTTGTCGAAATCGTACCTCACGCTTTTCGCCCCTCTCAGAAGCACCTCCGCGCAAGGCGGTGCTTTATAGAGTCTCTAAGTCAGCATTCAACAAACCATCTCCGGGAATCCTCCCGAAGATACGGCGGTACTGCGGATAAGTGAAAAGGAGAGCGGGTTAACGTAAAGCTCACGGCCTTTCAGTAAGTGGCAACCGTCACTTGCTTTCCGTGGGAGCGCAAGATCCGGGCAAGGTCCTCTACTACCTTGCTCTTGAGGGCGAGTTCGGAAGGAAGGTCTGGGCTCTGGTGGGCGGGGTTTATCGCCCTGCCGACTATGAAGCTTATCTCGTCGGCTTCCGCGAGGAGACTCACGAGCCTGCTGGGGCCATCGGTCTTGTAACGAAGCACGTGTCTTGGAGGGGTCCCGTCTCTGAGTATATCCGCGGCCTTTGTAAGGGTAAGTATCCCTTCGGTTACGAGGTCAATGCCTTCGATACGGCCTGTGGGAGGCGTCGAATCCCTTATGGAGCCCAGCTCCACCTCCACCCTCCTACCCAGCTCCCTGCCGACCATGAGGCTGGTGGTGCCGCCGCAGACGACCTTCTTTCCCGGGCTCTCCATGAGGAGCCGCACCACATGGGCATCGTCGGCCCTCTTCTCAGGCGGGCCTGCCAGCACCGTGAGCTTCCTCGGGACCCGTATCTTCACCACGACCACCGTGGCGTCGTCGCCGGGTTTCCCCGCGTAGAGCTTCCTCGTGGTTTCCAACAGCTGGCTGGCCAGAGACCTGGCGTCTTCTTCCCAAGGGGATACCCTCCGCAGGTAGTCGCCTATCCTGTCCCAGCCCCAGCCAAGGTTCCAGACGCCGCCTATCCCTGCGTGGAGGACTCCGTCGCTTATCATCACCAGCCAGTCGCCGTCCTGGACGGTGAACCGGCTTTCCTTGACGATTTTCCCCGCGTAATCCCGGCTTTCACGCTCAAAGGACAGGAGCTCGTCGCCTCTACCCCAGAAAACCGCCGGGTTGTCGAATTCAGCCAGGTAAGCCGATCCGTCGGCCATGATGCGCAAGATGGAAAAGGTGCTGTAGGCGAGGTGCCTGACTTCGCAGACGGGCAGAGTCTTGGAGAGAGAGTCAACCACTTCATCCAGATGAAGCCCGCCCCTCAGCATGGTGGCTATCATCTTGCAGGTCATGGAGGCCAGTATGTGGGCTTTGACGCCGCTTCCCAGGCCGTCAGAGAGGACCACCAGCGTGGACGACCCTTCGACCACTTCCACGCAGTCGCCGCAGAGCTCTTCACCGTGCTTATTGAGCTGGGCTACCGCCACTTCCGCCTTTAGACGAGCCACTTGACGGCATTTCCTCCTTTATCACGTTCATAAGCGCGGTGAGGGATATCTTGGTCTCGGCCGTGGTCTCCCCAAGGAGGCCGGCGATCTTCTGGGCGACTTCCATTTGCTCCTCGATGACCTTCTTTGCCCGTTCGATCGCCTCCTCGGCAACCCGCTTCCTCTTTTCCGTCTGCCTGCGCTCTTCGGTTATGTCCATGAAAAGGCCCACGAGGAGCTTCTGGTCGGGCACGTAGACCACCTGGCCGTCTATCACGAGGCCGTTCAGCGACATCTCCCCCCGTGAGGTAGCCATCGTCCGGGCGCTTTCCTCAAAGAGCGAGGCATCCATGTGTGCGGATATGCTCGTGCCCAGGACTTCTTTCTTTTTCTTACCGAGCATCCTTTCGGCTGCCGCGTTCAGGTCGACTACCGTCCCGTCGGGGGTGGTGACTATAACACCGTCGGGAGTGGCGCCCACCACTACGTTGGCCATGGACTCCGCCCGCTGTCTCATGTACGGGATGCACATCTCTGGGTCGGCCATGCCGTTGAACACCGCTATGGCCTTCTCCCTGCACGACGAATACCCACACGATCCGCAGTTCAGCTCGTCCTGTGGGCTGTACTTGCCCGTACGCTCGAGGATCTCCTTTATCTGCTTCTCGGAAGGTTTCGCGAGAGGCACCTTCAAGTTTCTGTAGGACCTCCTCAGCTCCTCGGGCGAGAGGAGGCTTTCGTAGAACTCCGGACCAGCGCCGGGGCTTTCGGGCGCCGACCTCTCGTACTCGATGAGGAGCCTCCGCCTCTCATAGAGGTCTCTCTCGGGACTTGCGGAAGGCCCCGCTATACACCCTCCCGGGCACGCCAGGAGCTCCACCAGGCGGGGCACGTCTTGGCTGCTCAGGAAATGCCGGATCATCTCGATGGACGCGCTCATTCCCGACACCGAAAGATAGGCCTTGGAGAGCAAGCCGCAGTCCACGGTCGACCGGAGGAGACCCCCGTCCGCGGGGAAGAGTCGCGCCCTTGAGGGAAAGGGCCCGTCCAGCTCGCCGTCACGGCAATCCTCGAGTCTGATGCCCTCTTCTCTCAACCAGGCCAGAGTTTCGTCAAAGGTGAGGGCTACGTCGACCGCGCCCCTTACCTCGGGATCGTCTATCTCCTCTTTCTTGGCCACGCAGGGTCCTATGAAAACCACCTTGACCCCAGGGATGGAGCGTTTCAGGTACCTGCCGTGGGCGATGGCCGGCGAGACCAAAGGGGCGAGGAATCTTATGGCCTCAGGGTAGTGCCTCTCGATCAGGCTCACCACGGCGGGGCACGCGCTCCCTATATACGGCACCTGCGATTCTTCCAGGAGCCTCATATGCGCCCTGGATACCATCTCGGCACCCAAGGCCGTCTCCTGGACCGTGGAAAAGCCGGCTTTCCGGAGGGCGGTGACAAGACGCAAGGGCCGGTCGATGAGCGCGGCGAAAGACGGAGCGAGGCTTGCGGCCACGCGGTCGCCCCTCCGCAGCATCTCCCTCACTTTGTCCGTATCGACCCGGGGCCTTTTCGCCTTCTGCGGGCACTCCCTTATGCACGTGCCGCAGTTTACACAGAAGTCCTCATGCACGCTGGCATGGACTTCGTAAGGCTGAGGGCCTCGCTCTACCTTGATGGCTTTCACCGGGCACGCACGCAGGCACTTGTAGCAGTCCCTGCACTTTCGCCGCACCGTCTCAATGATGGACATGTTGGCCACACTCCGCGTTTCTTCCTAAGGCGGGCAGCACGTGCTCTCGAAAAACGTTCTCCACATCTTCCGGATGGACGTCGGCCAGGATGACATCTCCGATCTTCACCGTCACCCCGTTGCCGCACCGTTCCATGCAAAAGCTGCCCTTGAGTTCGACAACTCCCGGCGCTTCTCGCTCGATCAGGGCACGAAATCCTTCTATCACCTGAGATGCACCGCGGAGGAAACACGAGCTTCCCACGCAAACCGTTATCGTCACCACGGCTACCCCCCCGTCCGCTACCTGGACGGCGATACTACCCAGAAAAAGGCAGCGTCGCCCGGTCCGGGGTTTATGAATTTCTCGGGGCTCTGGAAGTTGAAATAACCAACGTCACCCTCGTTCAGGACGTACTCCTGACCGTCGGAGTAGATGATCACGGTGCCTTTGGTCACGTAAATCATGTCTTCCCTTTCGTGGCTAAACACCGGATCCACTGCCTCTGAACCAGGTTTCATCCTCACGAAGCAAGACTGCATGGACTTATCCCGCTGTCCGAGAAAGGTCACGAGCTCCACCTCGACGCCGGGAAACCCGGTGACAAGGCGCCTCCTCGCGCTGGCCTTAACCACGACCCATTCTTCCGGGAGCCTGTCTTCCGTGAGAACGCTGACTGTGGTTCCGAGTTCTTCCGCGATCCTTTTGAGGACTGAATACGATGGTTTGCATTCATTGCTCTCAAGCTGGGATATATATGAGCCTGATACTCCTACACGTCTCGCGAATTCCCTTACGGAAATACCTTGAGTCATCCGGATTCTCCTGAGGCGGGCGCCAAACTCCATGGGATCGCCTCCTCCGATACGTATCTCGGATAATCCTTGTGATGCCTTTCACAATCCTACAAATATGGTAGGCCTGTGCCACCTGTCGTGTCAAGGCCTACTTTACATTGATAAGGAGAGAACCGAAATAAACGCAGGGCCAAAGGGCCAGGATGCCCAGGCTACCTCAGGCACGTCTGGCCCCTTCCGCCGTCTATCGAGTAGCAAGCGCCGGTTATCCACCCGGCCTTGGGCGACGCGAGGAAGAATATGAGTTCGGCCACTTCTTCGGGCGTCCCGACCCTCCCCAGGGGGTGAGTGGTCTTGCTCCTCTCCAGGAACGCTCGGTACGCTTCGTCGTCCATCCCGCCGGCTTTGTGGAGGTTCGTGAGGGTCACCCCGGGGTTCACGGCGTTCACGCGCACGCCCTTGGATGCAACCTCGAGGGCAACGCATCTTGTGAGGTGGTCGAGAGCCGCCTTGCTTACGCAGTAGGCGAGGACTCCGGGAAAGGCCCTCAAGCCGTTTACGCTCGATACGTTCACCACGTTGCCCTTGCGCTCGATTAGGTAAGGCATGGCTTTTTTGATGAGGTAGAAGGGCGCCCTGACGTTTAGGGCCATCATCTCATCCCAATCGTCGAGAGATGTACTCTCGATGTTGCCGCTTCTCAGGATTCCTGCGGCGTTCACCACGACGTCTATCCCACCGAAGGCTTTGACGGTCTCTTCTACCACGCGGTCCACCTCGGCGGGAACCGTGATGTCGGCGGGGATGGGAAGCATGTCCTTCGAGCCTTCAGCCAGAGCCTCCAAGAGCTCTTTTCTCCTGGCGACGGCAGCCACCTTGCACCCCGCCTCTAGGAACTTCAGGGCGCATGCCCTTCCGATCCCGCTGGATGCTCCGGTCACGATGACCGCTTTCCCTTTCATCTCCTGCACAAGAACCCCTCCCGCACTCTGATTGGGTCATTCTTCGCCTGCCTGGCCCCAGCTTCCTCCGGACGCCGGAAGAGAGAAGGAAAAACTTCGGTTATCCGTGCACCCTACCGTGGGACACGGGCCGGTTATCATGAGTTTCTGTGGAGCGCGAAGGTGTGGGATGGACCTTGCCGAATCTTCCTCTAGGTACGCCCGCAGACACTGCGGCTGCTTGACGCCCGCTAGAAGCGGGCCGGGGAGGGTTAAGTCGTGAAGCACCTCTGGAACCTAGACGATACGTTTACATTCCTGAACCACGGCTCCTTCGGAGCCATGCCGAAGGCCATCATCGAGAAGCAGCACCTACTGAGGCTGCACATCGAGAGCCAGCCCGTGAGGCACTTCCAGAAGGAGCTAGATGAGCTCCTGGACGCCTCCAGGAGAAAACTGGCCTCTCTCGTGGGCGCGTCTCCTGAGGATCTTGTTTTCGTACCCAACGCGACGACGGGCGTTAACACGGTGCTCGCCTCGCTGAATTTCTCGCCCGGCGACGAGATACTCGTCACCGACCACATATACAACGCCTGCAACAACGCGGCCATCCACGTAGCCCGAAAGACAGGTGCCAAGGTCGTAACCGCCCACGTGCCCTTCCCGCTTCAGTCGGAAGAAGAAGTGATAGACGCGGTCTTGGGCGCACTTACGGAGAGGACAAAGCTCGTCCTCATAGACCACGTCACGAGTCCGACCGCGGTCATTTTCCCGGTCGAGAGGATTGCGGCCGAGCTCGCTTCAAAGGGGATTGATGTCATGGTCGATGGGGCGCACGCTCCCGGCATGATCCCCCTCGATCTCCACAAGTTGGGCGTCGCCTACTATACGGGGAACTGCCACAAATGGCTTTGCGCGCCCAAAGGCTCGGGGTTCCTCTACATCCGGGAAGATAAGAAAAAAGGGATAAGGCCTCTTGTCATAAGCCACGGCGCGAACTCGACCAGAACGGACAAGAGCTTCCTCCACCTCGAGTTCGACTGGACCGGGACCGACGACTACACGCCCTACATCCTGGTGGGAGACTGCATCGACTTCCTGGGGTCTCTGTATCCCGGAGGCATCGGCGAACTCATGGAGCGAAACCATAGACTCGCGGTCGCCGCCAAGGACCTCCTGTGCGAGGCTTTCGAATGCGAGCCGCCTTGCCCCGACCGGATGCTGGGATCCATGGCCGCCCCGCCACTCCTTCCTCTCGAAGAGCCCATCAAGGCCCCTTCGGGAATATCCCTCGACCGGGTGAAGGAGAAGCTTTACGACGACTACCGGATCGAGGTGCCCATAGTCAGCTGGCCTCAGGCGGGACGGCGCCTTGTCCGGGTCTCGGCACAGGCGTACAACACCCTGAGCGACTACGAATACCTGGCCCGGGCGCTTAGAGAGATCCTATCCCAGCGAGTCTGACCGGGTGCCTTCAAGGGGCGCTCGTGGCTTTGCGCCGCCTGCCTTCGGGCGGCATTGAGGTCTCCTCTCGGCGGTCAGGAACCTGCGAGATCTGCCTCAACGAGCCACGACTCAAGGGCGTGGGTCCCTTCGTAGACAATGTCGGTACAACGTACCTGGGTTATGCTCCGGATTTCCTTGAGGTATTCCCCTGCGTCCACATATAGCGCGACGTAGGCGTTCCTTATGGGGTCGTACTCGGGCCGGAAAGGGTTCACCGTAAAGCCCAAGAGCTCAGTCCGCCTCTTGAGGCTTACGCGAAATCCCATCTCTCCCACTTTCCTCAGGGCTCCCACCCACTCGGCTATGTCTCCCGAGAGGAGCAGGTGCACCGGATGGTCCAGGACGAACTCCACGGAGAACCGCGGCGTAGCCTCATATCTCATCCCAGAGCACGGGCGCCGCGAATTCCCGGCTATTACCCCGGCGACCTTCTCCGCCATGGCCAGGAATACTGTCGGGTTGACTACTCCGTCTATCTGGACCGTCACGGCAGGCCTCGCGGTCTCATCCATGTCCTCACCGCAGAGCGTCACTCCCATAGGCGAGGAAGGCGCCGGAGCGACTTGAGACGGGTCGATCCCCAACGCCCCCGCCACGCCCGAGACGATGTCCAGATCCTGCCCATCCACAAAGAGGCCTTCGGCGAAAGTAAGGAAGTCAGAGTCCTTGGGAACCCATGCTTCTCCGGAGTTCCCGCCTCCCGAAGCGGCGTAACCTGCGTGTTCAGGAAGCCCGAATACCGACGACAGCGCTTCCATCTCTGCGGCGATCCGCCTGGCGTCGGGAGACCTGGCCGCGCCGGTGGCAAGGATCAGGGCATCCGCCAGCACCATGGGCGCGAGACGTGAGAAGGCGCCGTCGAGGAGAACAACTCTCTCGGTGGGAGCGCTCTTGAGCACGGTCGCAACGTCCCTGGTGCTCAAAGGCCCCGCCAGCACAACCCTCCCTGGGCTTGTGGCCACGCCGGAGTACACGGGGCCCAGAGCGCAGTCTACCCCCGTGTACTCCAGCCGCGTGAACCTCGCCGGAGACGCTTTGAGAAGCGGGAGGGCGGTGGCCACCATGTCGCCTTCCTCGACGACCACCTTCGGCTTGGGGAGCCCCGTGACGGTGTCCACTTCCTCTCCGTCGTAACCGATGCTGGTGAGGTACACGCCGGTCCTCATCTCACGCAGAAAACGGACCACCGCCTGTAAGGTGGTGGTCTTGCCGGTATTCTTAGCAGTTCCCGCTATTCCGAGTATCTTAGCCAAGGACTGGGGCCACCTCTTGTGATAATCGCTTGACCGAAATCTGGCTTTCCGGCCTATTTCCGAAGGGTAACGGTATCTCTTCCTGCCCTGCCGGGATAGGCCCCGTCCTCCCTATCTCCCAGGAGCCCCTCATAGAGGGATGCCACGAAGTCGCCTCTCTCGTAGACTCTCTCGAGGGTCTCCTTTATGCCTTTCCTCAGTTCGGCCGCCATCTCTTCCGCCCTGGGGGTGGGAGCGATGCGGGTCGAGCCGAAGAACTTAAGGGCTGCCGCCACCGCCTTGAGAGTGTCTACCCTGGCCTGGGCAGAGATGGGCCCGCCCGCGTAAGCCTCATCGCTCGAAGCGATCGTGACCGCTTCAGCGCCCAACCTGAGGCCCAGCGCGGCGTGAAGCGCAGTCATCGTTGAAGACTGGCACCTGTCTTGAGTCTGGGTCATGAACCCTACGGGGGCGCCCGGCCATATGGGCGCGTCCATTATGCTCTTCAGGGCGATCATCTTTGCGGCGTTGAAGTCCACCAAGTTATCCCGGGTAAAGCCGGAGACCATGGCCTCCGGGGAATCGGCGAAGAGAGGCTGCAGGATGGGCCTGCCGCCCAGGAGGACGCCTGCAGTGGCTACGACCAGCATTCCCGCGAAAGCCTTCCTGGCAGGCACGCCGCAGAGCTCCTCGTTGGTCACCACGTCATAGGGAAGCCCGAAGGAGGCCGCGAGCCTGAGACATTCTACGCCGTCCACCGCCAGCCTGGCGGGGTCTGTCCCGGCCCCGAGGCTCCCGTAGACGATGTTTATCTTCGTGAGGTCGGCCCCTGAAAGGTGGGCGAGCACCACGGTCTCGGGGGTATTGAGGCCCCTGTGGGCCCTCACTTGCCAGAGCGCAGCCGGATGGACCGCCCGCTTGAGGAGCCTGAGGTTCTCTAGGGTGAGCACGGTCCCGTCGTGCTGGTGGCTGAGCGTGCCTTCCGCAAGGCCCTCGGTTCTCGCTCCCCACGACGGGTCGAAATGCACGGCGCCTTTCGCTCCCCACGCCAGGGAAAGTCTAATATGGTAGGCATCCATCACGGGACAGCCGGTGCCGTACTGGATGATCACGTTCGAGGGTTCCAGCGGCTTCTGAGACAGAAGCTGTGCCGGGATACCCTCATCCATGCCCTCAAGCGCCGCGACCTCGTCGGCCGTGAGGGGTCTCGTGTGAGGTATGGGCGCGCCGCTTTCGTACCACTTGCGGACATCTCCGCCCGTCAGAGAGGCGTATTTCGCCCTGAGCTCGCGGGCGAGGGACTCGTCTCCCGCGCCCCTCGCTTTCTCCATCTCCAGCCGGAGCCTCGCCCTCTCCACGCCCGGGCTCGTACGCTCTGAAGCCCAGTCTATCAGCTGGCGGGCGATGGCCACGCAGAGATCGCCTATCTCCTTATCCACGAACTCGTATTTGTAGCCTCTCGTGAGGTCCGGTTTTGTCCCGGTGTACGCCTTTCCTTCCTCGTGGTGAACCTTCCCTTCGACGTAATCGGCCACTTCCTCCAGGGTGGTCTCCGGGCCAAACCCGGCGTCGAAACCGAGTTCCTGCGCCATCTCCTTGCGGATGCTCATACCGCCGACGACCAGCTTGGCGTGGCTCCTCAGGCCCGCCACGTCGCACATGTCGGCGAATTTCGCGAGGATCTCGGGAGTGTCGTAGCTGATGGTGCGGCTGACCATGATGAAGTCTGGTACCATCTGCCGGGCCCTGGATATCACTTCTTCGATAGAAAGATCAGGCGGGAGGAGCGTCACCGAATGGCCTCTCTCCCGCAAGGTCCTGGCGATGAGTTTAGCCCCCACGTCGTGTACCGGATCCAGGGGCACGATCAAGATCTTCTGGCCTGCGCCGGCGCTCACGATGGGCGTCCTCCTTCCTGCCGCCAGGTGTAGGTGCTACCCGGACGGTTTACATACCCCCTTACCCTCACGCGGGCTCCGGGGCCTGCCATCTCGGAGAACACCACGTCACAATCGGCGAACCCCAGTTCTTTCATGAGGGCCAACCCAAGTCTCTTTCCCTCTTCTGCGTCTTTGCACACAAAGAAGGTCTCTATGTCACACGCGTCAAGGATTTTCTGTCTTGCTGACAACTTCTGATTCCCCCTCCGACGCCAACGTTCGGAGGTACGTTTTCACGTCCTCTATCACGTTGTTGATGTGTTGGATCATGGCCGCGCGCGCAGCGTCAGGGTCTCTCTGCGCCACGGCGTTAAGTACAGGGTTGTGGTCGGCGGCCATTTTGGATCCGGCATGGGCACGGATGTACTCGAGGGAAGTCATCACATCGGGGTGCCTGTAGATGACATCCAGAGCGGCCACGATGACTTTGTTCCTGCTGGCTTCCGCCAGCGTCAGATGGAAAGCGGTGTTTTCCTCGGCGCCCGACTGCTGGGCCGAGAGAGCTGCTTCGTGCTCTCTGATGATGTTGCGGAGCCGGCCTATCTCTTCGGGGGTAGCGTTCTCCGCGGCCAAGGCAGCGGCTTCTCCTTCAAGAGCTCGCCTGGCGATAAGGACGTCAACAAGCTCTTCCGGGTTGTGAACCCTGAGGCTCTGGACAAAAGCCGTCTGGCTCCTGTCCCGCTTGAGCCGCTCCTGCCATTCCTGGAGCACACGCTGGCCCCTGGGGGTGAGAACCCGCCCTTTGCGGCTCTTGGCTTCCACGTGGCCGGCGTCTTCCATCATCCTGAGGAGCCTTCCGCACGTCGCCTCCGAAACCCGGATGCCCCTTTCGGACAAGGCCCTGCGCAGGTACCACGCCCCCACGGGGACTTCCGATTCTGCAACTACATGGAGGGCTGTCAAGTATGCGTTGTCGCTCTGATACGATGGGATGTTGGTCACCTCCCACAGAAAGTCGCACATTTATCTTCGCCGACATGAAGGGATCTGCTCATCAATGGTGAATAGGTCACATGAATGATACCACTCATTCGTCGCCGAACACAACATGAGGCGCCCTAAGAGGTGAGAGAAGTGGCAAAGAACGACCCATACGTCAGCAAGAAGGTCACGTCCAACGCCTATGTGGACAAAGTGCCTCTGGAAGGCGTGGTGGTCGCCGTCCTGAGAGGGACCGTACCCGACAGGGGGCTCGAGCTCATCCCGCAACCTTCGAGGACCGTGTCCAAGGGCGAAGTGCACGAGCTCATCGTGACGCCCGAACCTGTGTCCCCCGGGGATCGGGTGGGTTCCATCGCCTACCTGGCCTTCGTAGAGTTCCAGCAGGGAGGCGTCCTCCTCGCGGGAGACAAGGTCTGTATCGAAGGGGAGGAGATCGGCGAACTTGCCGGGTTCGACATGAGCCACTTCCCCAACCACATGAACATAGTCCTGAGGGGCGACCTCCGCTGCGGCGAGAAGAGAGGCATCTCACTCAACACCAAAGTAACTTTTTTGATGCGGTCCTAAGGGACCGGAATTCGAGAGGAGGAACCGTAGTGCCGGAGTTCAAGTACAAGTTCCAGATGTACAAACACCTTCAGGCCAACACCCAGAAGATCTACGCCGAAGCCAAGAAGGCGGCCGAAGACCTGGGCATCGTTGGGGACCTCAAGGGGAACATCGGACTTACCGGAGCCATCTCAGGTTGCCCGGCTCCCATGAGGAAGAACGTACTGGAAGCCGCCCACAAGGGCGCGACCCAGGTGATTCCTCTCGCGAGGCTGGTTGACGAGATCCGCGAGATCGTGAAGAGCGTTTACGGCGACGAGTACGACGTCTGCCCCGTGAACACTTGCGAGGGCGGTCTTTGGGTAACGTTCGACACGCTGTTCTCGGCCCCCATGACCGGACGAGGCGACAACTACCGCGCCCGCTACATCGTCCCGCTCGAGAAGCACATGCACCACCAGGCGGGCTATGGCCGGCCCTTCCCGCCCAAGTACAAGGAGATGCTCGCCGAGAGAGGTTCGACGCCTGGCGAGTTCGGCTTTGCCGGAAAGCGTCTCGAGAACCTCGACGTAGTGATCGTCCCGATGAAGGGCGCCCACTACCCGAACCACGGCATCAAGTACTTCCCGGTACCCCTCCTTACCGAGGTCGATGCCGAAGGCACAGTCAAAGCCCTTGAGGAAGCCGCCCAGGTACACGGGCCCTACGTCGTGGGCTTCGCGTCCCTCGGCTACGACACCCCGGGCTACGGATACGCAGCCAAGGAACCGAACGGCATACCCGTCATCCAGAAAGGAATCGGCGACCTCGCCGCCAAGCTCAACGTGCCGTATGTCGTGGACAACGCATGGGGTCTCCCCTTCGTCGGGCACGACATCAGGAAGTCGGGCGCTTCCGCTATCGTCTACAGCATGGATAAGGCGACCGGCTCCGCGACTTCGGGCCTCATCATCGGACGCGAAGATGTCATGGTCAACGTAAGGCGCGCCCTGGGTATGCACGGCGACAGGTACGGGACCACCGCTTCCTACGGAAAGGCCCAGTACGTCACCATGGATCCCGGCAAGGAAGCGCTCCTTACCCAGGTCGCGGTTCTCAAAGACCTCAGGGACAACCCCGAGTTCTACACCAAACAGGTCGACGAGCTGTACGAGATCGTGACTTCCGAGTTCGACAAGGCAAACCCGAAGCTCAGGGAAGGCCTTTTGATCTCCAAGTCCTACAACAGCATGACCGTCGAGGTCAACTACGAGAAGACCTGGAAGGACGGCATGGGCTTCCCCATCTTCTCCATCGAAGACATGTACGCCGGGTCCCACCTCATCCAGGTCGGTCTCGCCCAGATGGGCATAATCGCCACCATCGCCTACGACGGCAACATCTTCATCTCGCCGGGACAGGGCACTTCGGACGACGAGGGTTACCTCATCCCCGACCGGATGAGACTGGCAGTCAAGGGTCTTGTCGCCCTCATGGAGATCATTGGGAAGTACGCCGGATTCCTGAGCTAAGGCGCTTCGCAAATTCTGAGGACACGACCCAAAGAAAACGGCCCCCTGCGCGGGGCCGTTCTTTTTTCTCTCTCCTCTCTATCCTCCGGGTACCTACGTCCTAGAGATCCCCATCGTCCCACCTATCGCTCCCGGTCATCAGGCTTTCCGGACCTTCCGGGGCTTCTCTCCTCCTCGGGTTTCCCGGCACCCTGAGGCTCTTCCTGTTCTCCGGGATCCTCTTCCCCATCTTTCCTCGATTGTCCGGTTCCTCCGGTCGGGTCCAACAGGAGCTCGCTATCCATACCCGGTTCAACCGGGTGGCCCGGGATAGTCTCGCTTCCTGAAAGCACAAGATTGTCATAGTAAATCCCGAGGTAAAGCAGTCTGAAAAACGCCGCGACCGCCGAACCCAGGAGCAACACCAGGAAGTATGGCAGGAGGATCCCGAGATCGAACCGGAACCCGTAGTCAAACAGGCTACCCGCGGCGGAGTTCAGCCGCCTCATGACCCAGTTCACCGCCAGATCGAATATCACCACCGGCACCAGCACGGAAGGATTGCGCCACCCAAATCTCGCGCCGAGTTCCACCGCGCGAAGGGCCGGTGTCTGCTCTATCACCATCGCCGGGACCACCATGGCGAAAAAATACCGCGCCGCGAGGACCAGGCCAGCGAAAATGAGAGTTCTGAGCTGCAGCCCAAGAAACAACCCTTCCACGCTCACCAGCTCTGAAAGGGGTATTTCACTCATGGGAAGCCCCAGGGCAGCCGCCGTAGCCATCGCGGCGAGGGTCGCCATAGCGGCAAGACCGACGAGCCTCCACCAATAGGTGCCGAGCCCAGACCAAAAATCGTTCCATCCTCCCCTGCCTCTTACCACCACTTCCCGGCAAACCGACCAGAGCCCGCTTACGACCGCAGGTGCTGCGATGACTACAAACAGGCCCAGCAGTCCCCATCCCGGTGCGCCGGCCCCGCCCCGCAGCTGCAGCCCCCCCATAACCAGCGCGGACAGACCGTGAAACCCTCCGTCCGCGATCAGGGCGAGAAGGATTACCTCGGGTAACAGCACCTGCCCCCAGGCCTTTGAGATCGCTTTCTTGGCCGCCGGTATGTTCATCAGGCATCACCCCAGTACAGTCATATTCCGCAGGCTCCGCCGGACCACGGGGCACAGGTCAGCGCCGGACGGCCTACTTCCTGTAGAGCGCCATGCCCGGCCTTTCGCCCGTGAGTTCGCCTTCGAAGATGACGGCCACACCGTTCACGTACACGGCTTCTATTCCTTCGGGGTACCGCCACGGGTCATCGTAGGTGGCCCTGTCGATCAGGGTCTCAGGGCTAAACACCACAAGGTCTGCCCAGTAGCCGGGCGCAAGTATTCCACGGTCTTTGAGGCCCAGCTTCTTGGCAGGCAGCGACGTGCACTTGCGGATCGCTTCCTCCATAGAGATTACGCCCCTATCCCTGGCGTAATGACCTATGACTCTCGGGAAGGTGCCCACAGACCTGGGATGGGTCTTGCCTTTCTCGGGGACGGTGTTCCAGCCGTCGGTCACTACGCAAGTCTCGGGATGCCTCATGATGTAGATGAGGTCGTCCTCGCTCATGGCGAAGCGGGCGATCCTCACGTGCATATCTTCGGATATGAGTATATCTACCGCCGCTTCCGCAGGGTGTTTCCCAATCTTGGCGGCGATAGCCGCTACATCCAAACCCTCCATCCATTTGTTCTCGGGCTTCTCTACTCCCGTTATGACCACCCGCGCCCAGCCGCCCTGGACTTCGGTCCTCTCGTCCGACTCGCGGACGGCCCGGGCCCTGAGCTCCGGATCCCTTAGGACCTCTAGCCCGCGGGCGGTACCCCTTTCCACCACCCAGTCGGGCAGCACGATAGAAAGCCCGGTTGACGAAGCAAGGTAAGGGTAGAAGTCGGCGGCAATGGTCATACCTCGGGCGCTAAACTCATCCATGAGGGCGAGGGCGTCCTTCACCTTTCCCCAGTTCGCGGGGCCAACCGCTTTCAGATGGGATATTTCGGACCTCACTCCCGAGAGCTCCGCGACGCGTATGATCTCTTCCACGGATTCCAGAAGCATGGGACCCTCGTTCCGGATGTGGGACGCGTGGATCCCTCCGAACTCAGCAACCGGCGCGGCAACCGCCGCCAGCTCCATAGCATCGGCGCACCTCCCCGGCACGTACTCCAGCCCGCTCGACATCCCGAAGGCCCCTTCTTCCATGTACTGCCGTGCCAGAGCCGATGCTTGCCTGCGGCGCTCCTCGTTCAGGGGCTTTCCATCTTCTTGGTCGCCCAAGACTTTCTTCCGGACGTCTCCGTGCCCGAACAAAGCAGCCACGTTGGCCGCGGGCCTGGCGAGGCTCACGGTCTCAAGATAACCCTTGAGGCTGGTCCACCTTTCGGGCCTCCGGGGCGCGCCTTTTTGAACCATGGCGGCCGCCAGCTCTTCCCAGACTTCCTCGGAGATCTCCCGGGCGTCTACCGGTCCTCCCCCGCAGTTCCCCACCACTTCCGTGGTTATCCCCTGCTTGAGGAGGGTCTTCGATTCCGGATGCATGAGCATATCGGTATCAGAGTGGGAGTGGATATTTATGAAACCGGGGCACACGGCGAGTCCCCTGGCGTCAACTTTTGCCACATCGCTCGGGACGGCCGATGCGCTTATCTCCCCTACCGCTGCGATTCTGCCGTCTCCAATCAAGACCGAGCCCTTTCGAGGCGGACTCCCGAGCCCGTCGAAAAGAAGCCCGTTTTCAAGAAGTACCCATGCCCTGCGTCCTTCCTGTGCCATGTCTCTTGCTACCTCCTGCGCCTTGGGCGCCTTCAGGTTCACCTATCCATTTCTTGGTCCCGCCCCAGCTTCCCTGTAACATTCACACATACATCTCGGGTCTACATAACCATGTAACGATGGGTGGGCCCTTGAGGCCGGGGCCCAAGAAAGGCGATGGTGCTATGTCTCTTGAGCTTAGAGACGAGGAAATCCTGGGATGGGGCGCAGTGATCGTCCTCAGCACGATCCTCCTCATCGTGACCATCGGGCTGGTTATCATCTGGATGCGCGTGGACGAGTGATGCTTTATGGGCGACGACCGGGAGAACAAGGGAGGTCCTCCCACGATACGGATAGACCCCGATATGGCGGAGATGGTGGGGAACCTACTTTCGATCCTCGGCACATTCATAAGCACCATCGGATTCGCAACCGACCTAAAGCGTCAGGAGGCCCAGAAAAAACGAGATCTTGAAGACGCAAGGAAGCGCCTCGCGCGCCTCGAGGCAGAGCTCGACGAGCTCAAAGAAATGCTTGGGCACGGCGATGACCCAGTTGCCAAGAGACGCCCCTGAAGCCGCACCTCTCGCGCCTTCCCTCGCACAAGACCTGCCAAATGGGTTATGATTTGACTATGGGCGAAGGATATGAGCCTTAGCTTCGGAGGAGGTCCTGTCATGGCCGTAATAGCGGTAGTTGGAGCCAACTGGGGAGATGAAGGCAAAGGCAAGATGGTGGACTTCCTCGCCCGGGATTCCCACTTTGTAGTGCGGTTCCAGGGCGGGAGCAACGCGGGCCACACAGTGATAAACGACTACGGCAAGTTTGCCCTCCACCTTCTTCCTTCGGGCGTGTTCTACCCCGGAGTGACGAACGTCCTCGGACCCGGCGTGGCCTTGGACATCCGCGCGTTCGCCGAAGAACTCGAGAGCCTGACCCAGAGGAACGTGCCCGTTCCCAAAATAGCCATATCCGACAGGGCCCAGGTGCTCATGCCCTACCACAAGCAGCTGGACGAGTACGAAGAAGAGCGGCTGGGCGCGCGCCAGTTTGGCTCGACCAAGTCGGGCATCGCCCCGTTCTACTCTGATAAGTTCGCCAAGATCGGCCTCCAGGTGGCGGAGCTGTTCGACAAAGACGTCCTCCGCGCCAGGGTATCCCACGCCCTGGAGATAAAGAACGTCCTCCTCGAGCACCTCTACCGCAAACCGCCCCTTAAGGTCGACGACCTGGTGGATGAACTCACGGCCCAGGCCGAGATAGTGAGACCCTACGTGACCGATACGACGAAGCTGTTCTCCGAAGCCCTCAAAGAAGGAAAGACCATCCTCCTGGAAGGCCAGCTGGGTTCTCTGCGCGACCCGGACCACGGGATCTACCCATACTCCACGTCGTCTTCGACGGTCGCCGGATACGCCGCCGTGGGAGCGGGACTACCGCCTTACGCCATCACCGAGGTCCTGGCCGTGACCAAAGCGTACTCCAGCTGCGTCGGAGCAGGGCCTTTCGTCACCGAGCTCACGGGCGAGGCGGGCGAAGAGCTCCGCAGGCGCGGCGGAGACGCGGGAGAGTACGGCGCCAAGACCGGGCGTCCAAGGAGAGTCGGGTGGTTCGACGCGGTTGCGACGAGGTACGGTTGCATGGTCCAGGGGGCGACAGCGCTGGCCATAACGAACCTGGATGTCCTCGGATATCTCGACACCATCCCCGTCTGCGTAGCCTACGACATAGACGGCCACATCACGAAGGATTTCCCGCCCACCCCGCTCGTCAGCAAGGCAAAGCCGGTGCTCAAGCACATGCCCGGCTGGAAGACGGACATATCGTCGGCGAGGAGCCTGAGCGACCTGCCGAAAGAGGCGCGGGAATACGTGGAGATGATAGAACGGGAGACGGGAGTCAAAGTCAAGTGGGTCTCTGTGGGACCCCGCAGGGAGCAGACCATAAGGATCTAATTCGGCGCCCTTCCGCGCACGCGCCAGTTTAGCAATAACGAAGTCGCCCGGAAAACCCGGGCGACCTCTATTTGGGAGCTGCGTGCTGGAGAGCTCTTGTGCAGCTACCTCACGACTATGCTGTATATCCTCCCGGGGATATACACTTCTTTCACGATGTCCTTCCCTTCCAGGTGCCTGGTCACTGCCTCTTCGGCCATCACCGCTTCCCGGGCTTCTTCCTGGGACGCCTCTCTGGCAACCTGGACGGCGGCTCTGACTTTCCCGTTTATCTGGACCGCGATCTCCACCGTGTCCTCCACGGTCTTCTCCTCATCCCACGTGGGCCAGCTCTGCTTGTAGATAGGCTGACCGAACCCGCAGATCTCCCAGAGCTCTTCTGTTATGTGGGGCGCAACGGGATTCAGGAGGTGCAGGAGCCGCTTGTACTCGCCCCGTGTGATCTTCCCCGCCTCGTGGAACTTGTTCGTGACTTCCATCATGGCGGCGACCGCCGTGTTGAACTTCATCCGCTCGTAATCGAGGCTCACTTTCTTGGTGAGTCTGTGCATCGTCACCTCGAATTCGGGCGAGAATCCTTCGCCCCGGACGAGCATGTCTTGCAGGCGCCATACCCTCTCCAGGAACCTGCGGCAGCCCCTGAGCCCTTGCTGGGACCACGGGATCGCCTGGTCAAAAGCGCCGATGAACATCTCGTAGACCCGGAAAGCATCTGCCCCCACTTCATTCACGATATCGTCCGGGTTTATCACGTTCCCGCGGGACTTGGACATCTTCTCGCCGTTTTCCCCGAGGATCATCCCGTGGGAAGTACGCTTCTTGTAGGGCTCAGGCGTTGGGGCATAGCCTATGTCGTACAGGAACTTATGCCAGAACCGGGAGTACAGGAGGTGGAGCGTCGTATGCTCCATACCGCCGTTGTACCAGTCCACCGGCAGCCAGTAGCGGAGCTCTTCCATGGAAGCCATCTCTTTGTCGTTATGGGGATCGCAGTAGCGGAGGAAATACCACGACGATCCGGCCCAGTTGGGCATAGTGTCGGTCTCCCTCTTGGCAGGCCCGCCGCATTTCGGGCATGTGGTATTCACCCATTCGGGGATGTTGGCGAGGGGCGACTCGCCTTCTTCGTTGGGGACATAGTTTTCGACGTCCGGGAGGAGCACAGGGAGATCCTCTTCCGGAACAGCCACCCAGCCACACTTCTCGCAATGGACGAGGGGGATTGGCTCGCCCCAGTAGTGCTGGCGTGAGAACACCCAGTCCCTAAGCTTGTAGTGCACTTTTCGAGTGCCGAGGCCATTTTTCTCGAGCCACTCGATCATGGCCTCGATGGCCTCAGGGACGCTCATGCCGTTCAGGAAACCTGAGTTGACGAGGATGCCCGTTTCGGTGTCCACGAACGCCTCTTTCTCAATATCTCCGCCCTTCACCACTTCAACGATTGGTAGGCCAAACTTCTTGGCGAACTCCCAGTCGCGCTGGTCGTGGCCAGGCACCGCCATGATGGCGCCGGTGCCATAGGACATGAGGACGTAATCCGATATCCACACGGGGATTTCCTTACCTGTTGCCGGGTTTATCGCCGCAATCCCCTCGAGAGGTACGCCCGTCTTCTCCTTGGCGAGCTCTGTCCGTTCGAAGTCGGACTTCCTGGCAGCCATCTCCCTGTATTCAACAACCTGCTCCCAGTTGGAAATCCGGGCGCGCTCTTCGTCTATGAGGGGATGCTCGGGCGCAAGCACCATATAGGTGGCCCCGAAGAGGGTGTCGGGCCTGGTAGTGAAGATCCTCAGTTTCTTGTCCGTGCCGGCTATGGCGAAGTCAACCTCGGCACCTTCCGACCGGCCTATCCAGTTTCGCTGCTGGACCTTTATCTTCTCAAGGTAGTCGACCTTATCAAGGTCGTCGAGGAGCTTCTGGGCGTACTCGGTGATCCTGAGCATCCACTGGCTCTTCACTCGCCTCACTACCTCACCGCCGCAGCGCTCGCACCTTCCCCCGACCACTTCCTCATTGGCCAGACCTATCTTGCATGAGGTACACCAGTTGATGGGGATCTCGGCCTTGTAGGCCATCCCGTGCTCGAAGAGCTTCAGGAATATCCACTGGGTCCACTTGTAGTAGTCGGGATCTGAAGTGTTCACTTCCCTCGACCAGTCAAAGGAAAAGCCGAGGGACTTTAGCTGCTCCCGGAAACGTCTTACGTTTTTCTCTGTTACAATCCGCGGGTGGATCTTGTGCTTTATGGCGTAGTTTTCCGTCGGGAGGCCGAAAGCGTCAAACCCTATGGGATAGAGGACGTTGTATCCTTCCATCCTCCTCTTGCGAGCGATTATGTCAAGAGCGGTATAGCTCCTGGGATGTCCCACGTGGAGCCCTTCCCCAGAGGGATAGGGGAACTCGATCAAGGCGTAATATTTGGGCTTGGACTTGTCGGAAGACGCTTTGAAAGCTCCCTCTCTCTCCCATATCTCCTGCCACTTTTTCTCTACCGCGGCGTGATCGTAATCCCGTGTGGCCATAAGGCATCCTCCCTGACCCATAACGATTGCAGGTAATATACCACGAAAGCCCTGAAATTGGGAGAGTGGACGGCACCCAATCACGACCTCATTCCTATCCGGCGCCCCCCAGCGCATAGAATGCACTGGAACGCCCATCCAAATCCAGCCCGGAGGTGACTTCTGTGTCCCAGCGCGACGAAGAATTCCGCACCTTCCGGGGATACTCCCTCCAAGATGAAGAACAAGACCTCACGCCCAGCATGGAAGATTACATCGAAATGCTCTACAGGCTGGCCAGCAACGGGAAGCCCGTGAGACTCGGAGACCTCTCAAGCGCCCTGAGCGTGCAGCCTCCTTCAGCCACGAGGATGGCGCAGCGCCTCCACGAACAGGGTTATGTCCGGTACGAGAAATACGGCACGGTTGAGCTCACTCCCCTGGGGCTTTCTGTCGGAAGGCAGCTGCTCGAACGCCACAACTTGATCGAATCTTTCCTGAGGCTTCTGGGAGTAAGTGAGAACGCGCTCAGGGATACAGAAAGGATAGAACACCTCATAAGCGACGAGCTAGTATCCCGCATGGAGGCCCTTATCCAGTACGCGAAACTGGAACCCAAGTGGCTCGCCCAGTTCCTATCCAGGTTCCCTCCCGGTCGCACGAACGGCTAGCATCACTCACACCGAGGAACCACTTAACATAATCTGTTTACGAATCGGAGTCGACGTGAGGGAGGTGGAGAGGGTGCCCGACACCGATACTGTCCAGGCGGTCCTGGATGCTCTCGGGGTCACGCGTGTTGCGAAGAACGAGGTCCAGAAGTGCCGGGGAGACGATGACTGCGCCGCTCCCGGCGTGGTGGTGTACGTGATCATCACCGACTGCGTCACCATCAACAACGCGGCCTGCGAGGATTGGGATTTCTGCAGGAAAGACAAGTATTGAGAAGTCCCTGGAACCGCGATCTGAGAATGTCGCTCTGCCCCAAGGGACGGGCACGGGCGGCAGCGGCCGGCAAGAGCGGTACGAGTAGCACAAAGGAGAGGAGCCCTTGAGGGCTCCTTCTCCTTCTACGGGCGCTTTACCAATTTGACCAGGTCGGTAAGGACCAAAAAGAGTCTTCTCTTGCCGCATTCGGGACCGCATCCGACCCCTTCTTCCACACCTTGCCTAATCGCCCGCTTAATCCTGTGGGATGCGATCGTGCCAACGTGTCTGGGTACCTGGACCACGACGTAACTGTTGCAGGCGCCATCCTCACGACAGGTCTTCCATGACTTAATTCTCCCTAGAGGCGGCACAAAGCCGTCTCTCATGAGCGACAGGGCCATCCTGCGCCTGCGGCGTATGCGTCTCATTGAGGCCCTCATTCTGTAGGCAAGCTCCTGGAAAAACCCGCGGATCCTGGCGCCGGGGCTCTCTGACAGAGGCATCCCGGGGCGTTCCTCCTTGAAGGTAGAGACGTTCTGGCGGGCAATCCTGCCCGTCCTGCGCCCCATCACCCTCCTAACTCGCCGCCTGCTGCGGGAATATCTGCGAGACAGACCAATCCCTCCTCTCCGTGCAAACCCGTCTAATCCGCCCCGACAAACCGCTCGTAAGCACGTTATGTTAACGATTCGCGAGATGCTACACCACAAAATCGCGCGGGATATGAAAATCCCTATTGACTCTCTCCTCCGCCGGGTGTAGAGTTCCGGTAGACAGACTCTTTAAGGCTGGTCCAGCGAGTCCAGCAAGGGTAGTCTAATAGCGCGGCGAAATAGCTACTTCTTGCTGGCAGGCAAGAAGGTTTTTTTGTGCCTGCCACCTGCTTGGACGGGCCGACCCTAGGAGGTCTCAGAAGTGCCCAAGGATAACGAAAAGCTCATCGGTTACCTGCCAGACGACACCCCACCCTTCGGCAAGCTGCTCATCTTCGCGCTCCAGCAAGTCATCGTAATGTTCCCCGCGACGGTGCTGGTAGCGATCCTCACCGGCTTCGACGTGGGAGTCACAATCGCCGCAAGCGGTCTCGCGACGCTGGGCTTCTTGCTGATCACGGGCCGCAGGATCCCGCTCTACTATGGCTCGAGCTTCTCGTACATCGCCGCGGTATCGGGAGTAAGCGCCATGGTAACGGCGGCGACGGGCGACAAGGTCGCAGGTATCAGAGCAGCCCAGACAGGCATCGTAGCATCGGGTCTTGTAAGCATAGCGGCCGGTCTCCTCATTAAGAAAGGCGGACCGAATCTCGTAAAGAAGATCCTTCCTCCTGCCGTTACCGGCCCCGTGGCCATCATCATCGGCCTGTCTCTGGCGTCGGCAGCCATGGGCGATGCCAGCCTGAACTGGGCGATCGCCGGTGCCACTTTGATCTTCACGATCCTCTTCTCGGTGTACCTCAAGGGTACCCTCGGTCAGGTCTCGATCCTCTTCGGAGTCGTAGCCGGGTACATCGTGGCCCTACTCATGGGTGAGGTCGACATGACCCCGCTCCTTACGGCTAAGCTCTTCTCCGTGCCCAACTTCACCCTGCCCAGCTTCGATTCGTGGGGACTTATGGCGGTAGGAGCCATAACTCCGGTCGCCATAGCGACGATCCCTGAGTCCACGGCTCACCTCTTGCAGATCGACCTGTACGTAAACAACCTGGCCAAGAAGCTCGGTAGGAAGAAGGAGTACAAGATAGCGGATCTCCTCGGCGAAAACCTCATAGGTGACGGCATCGGCGACATGATAGCCGGCTTCATCGGCGGTCCTGCCGGGACGAACTACGGTGAGAACAACTCGCTCATGGCCATCACCAGGAACTTCTCGGTTCCCGTCCTCATGGCAGCGTCCATCATAGCGATAATAATGGGCTTCTTCGGTCACATCGCCGGGATAGTGAACACCATACCCAGAGCGGTAATCGGCGGAGTATCCATCTACCTGTTCGGCGTCATCGGCGCCCAGGGTGTCGCCATCATGCTGTCTGAGAAAGTCGACCTCTTCTCCGCCAAGAACCTGGCCATCGTGGCCACCATCCTGATCATCGGTCTCGGCGGAGCGGCCATGCCCAACGGCATGATAGAGATCGGCACCTTGAAGCTCCCGGCCATCGCCACCGCAGCGGTCTTCGGGATAGTGCTCAACCTGATATTCGAGCTCTTCCCTGCGGGAGACTCGGAGCAGCAGGAAGAGTAATGCGAGAGACGATACGCTGAAGGGCTGCCGGAGGCGCTTCAGCTGACCTGAAACCCGGTCACCGCATATGCGGAGGCCGGGTTTTCGTTTCGGCTGGTCTTTCTCTGCGGCCTGGTCTTTCCTATCGGGCAGCCCTATCCTTCCGTGCGGCGGCAAGCCGCAGGAGGTCGCACGCGGGCACTTGAGAACGTTGAAGGCACCTCCGCAAGAAGGATTGAAAGAGGACGTGTGGAAGAACTTATGGTTCTCACACTAGAACGCGGAACGGGGGTAAGAAAGTGGCCGAGACTCTGAGACCAAACGTGGGAAGTACTTCTGGCGGAGCGAGCGTCGCGGGAGCTTGCACTGGGAACGGAGCGATACGCGCATCCGGCCGCTTCGAAGGACACGCCGAGGAGCTCCTGAGGTTCCTGGAACCCGCCGGAGGAGAGTGGGCGGTAGTAATCGACGACTTGGACGGCAAAGGCTACCTGGCCTATAACGCCGAATCGCCCTTTACCGCCGCGTCGGTCATCAAGATCCCCATCATGATGGCCGCCTTCCATAAAGCGCGGGAAGGCAAGATCCGCCTGGACAACACGGTCATCTTGAGGAACGAAGACAAGGTCGGGGGGTCGGGGGTTCTCAAGGAGTTTCACGCCGGGCTCGTCCTCACCCTCCTGGACTGCATCAACCTGATGATAGTGGTGAGCGACAACACAGGCACGAACCTCACAATCGACGCCGTAGGCATTGAAGAGATCAACCGCTACATGGTGGATAAAGGGTGCAAGAACACGAGACTCGAATCTCACCTGATGCGGCCTAAGCCCCAAGGCCCCTGGAACAAAATAACCGCGTCGGACATCGCGCTCCTTCTCAGGGGACTCGCCGACAGGACCATCGAGAACCCGGGCGACTGCGATACCATGATCGAGATCATGAAGCGCCAGCAGTACAACCACAAGATGCCCAGGTTCCTCCCCAAGGAGGCAATCTGCGCCCACAAGACGGGAGAAGTCAGAGGAGTCACCCACGACGCGGGGATTGTCTACGGTCCTTCGGCTAGGTTTGTGATCGTCTGCCTATCGCAGAAGCTGGAAGACGTGGACCTGGGCCACACCATCATCGGCCAGGTCACCAAGTGGGCGTACGACGTCTTATCTGACTAAAGGCCCTGTCAAACGTGGGGTATCCTCTGGGGGTTGTACCCAAGCAGGGCGTTCTCTGGCAAGTAAGCACAGGTGACGACATCCACCTATCACGTACCCATCCCTGAGGATACCCCCGGCGACCTGTTGTACAGTCTTCTACAAGGTTTTGCTGGGGATTTTGGAACCAACGGAGACGGTACTTCTGGCTACCCACCTGCTTCAAGCTTTCGTTTCTCCAGCCTGAATCCGTCCTACAGGGAACTCCCAGAAGCCCGGGCAGGGGTGTTCGCTTATCTTGAGGACTTTTTCAGACTATCTCAAACCCTTGTTCGGCAAAATGCTCGTCGAAGGCAAACACTCTCCTTATGCCCATCTTTCGCATCGTCCCGAAACTGGAGCAATCCACCAGGCTGAGTTCCCGGCGACCGGCCACCAGCATGGCACTTACAGCTTCATGATGAGCCGGCTCATCTACCCAGTCGACACGAAACAGAGGGAACACATTCTCAGCCAGCGCACGCACGGCCTCTATGCCCAACCGGTGTTGAACCAAGGCGTAGGTCTCCAGGACAACATAGCTATTGCACACCATCTCTTCGCCAGTCTCAAGCAAACGAAACCAACGGGACTTGGCAGCCTCATGCTGTTCATCGTTGGAATCAAGAACAGCGTAGATAGCTGATGTATCGACATATACGGTCATTTCTTGGCCGCCTCCGCCAAGTACTTGTCATGCTTGACAGCGACATCCGTCTTGTCAGACCGGAACCGCCCAACCACACTCATCGCCCTCCGTACGCGTTCCGGTTGGGCCTTGTCACCATTAAACTCAAGCACTAGGTCAACTCCCTGGCGGATCAATTCTGCCATTGATACTCCCATCGCAGCCGCCTTCATCTTCAGTTTTTTCGCTTGTTCTTCCGTCAGCTGAATCTGGGTTCTGACCATCGCGCTCACCTACATCATGATTGAGGTTCTGTGATTACATTATGTCGCAGTCACAGCCCGGTGGCAAACCACCTGCTACTTAGTCCGGCCTCTGGCCCGGCAGTCACCCTAGAGCTTACGACTGTTCGACTAGTATGGTTGGCAAACATCACCGGCGCAGGCGGAGACGCGATCTCCTCCTGCGCCGGCCACACCATCCGGGCCACACCGGCCCGGGCTGTACCTTTAGAAGCTGTTCACTACCTCGTCCACCAGGAAGCCGACGTACTCGACAGCCTTGCGGATGGGTTCGGGCTTGCTCATATCCACGCCAGCCATCTTCGCCAGCTCGATGGGCGACTTGGTGCCTCCGGCCTTGAGTACCTCGAGCCACCTCTCAGCGGCGGGTTTGCCCTCGGCCTGGATCTCCTGGGCGACCAGGGTGCCGATGGTGAGCCCGGCCGAGTAGGTGTACGGGTAGAGCCCCATGTAGTAGTGGGGCTGGCGCATCCAGGTGAGCCTCGCGCCGTCGTCAATGGTTACTTCTCCGCCCCAGAACTCTTCGAGGATCTCGCCCTGGACCTTGCTCAGCACGCTGGCCGTGATGGGTTGGCCTTTTTCCGCCAGAGCGTAGATGCGCCTCTGGAGTTCGCCCTCAATGAGGTGCCGGACGAAGTTGTGATGGTAGGTCATGAGGAACTGCATGATGAGCCAGCGCCTCATCCTCTTGTCGGTCGTCTGGGACAGGATCTTGTTGCCCACGATGAGCTCGTTTATCGTCGAGGGCGCTTCGATGAAGAACATAGAGGGCCGTGCGTTGGAGAGCTTCTGGTACCTCTGGGACAAGACGCCGTGTCCGGCATGCCCGAGCTCGTGGGCGAGGATGAGGACGTTCCTCATGCTACCCGTCCACGTAACAAGGATGTACGGATGGACTCCAGGCACAGTATTGCAGAAAGCTCCGGTAGACTTACCGATGTTGTCTGCAAGGTCGACCCACCTGTTCTTTAGGCCTTCCTCGATGATTGCGCTGTACTCGGGACCAAGCACCGAAATGCCGTCCAGGATAATCTTCGAGCCCTCTTCATAGGTGGTCTCTGGGTTAAACTCGGGATCGAGGGGCGCCTCAATATCGCAGTAAAGCATCTCGTCGAGGCCGAGGACCTGCTTCCTCAGGCGCGCGTACCGCCTCATGTGAGGCGCTAGCTCTTTCAGGATGATGTCGTGGAGGTTGTTGTAGACCTCCATCGGGACCTCCTGCCTGTCTAGAAACATGTGGATGGCCGACTCGTAGCCCCGTAGTCTCGCAAGGACGACGTTTTTCTTGACCTCGGTTCCCCACGTCGCGCCGTACGTGTTCTGGTACGCCTTGAGGCCCTTCACGAACGAGGCCCAAGCGTTCCTCCTGAGAGTGAAGTCGGGCGATTTCTCGTAGGATTCCTCGTAGAGGGCGAAGGACATGGGGTAGGTATCGCCTTTGCTGTCCTTAATGGGCTCAAAAGTCATGTCGGCGGCTTTGGAGCGGTTGTAGATGAGCGAGGGGGCACTTAGGACTTCACCGAGGGACGCCAGCGCCACTTCGGTCTCGGGGTGAAGCACATGCGGCTTCTCCTTGATGAGGAGCTCAATCATGCGGCGGTAGACCTGGAGTTCGGGTTCTTCCTCCAGGTAGCGCTCCAAGGTGCCTTCGGGAAGGGCAAGTGCCTCGGAACGGACAAAGGCCGTTTCCGCGCCGACCCTGGCGGCAAGGGCGCTCGCCCGGCCAGATGCCGCCTGGTTCGCCGGGTCTGTCCCGTCTGCGCTCAGCTTCAGGGAGGCGTAAGACATAACCCTCGCGAGCATGGCCTGCAGGTTCTCCATCTCCTGGATGCACTGGAGGAGCACCTTGGGGCCTTCTCCCAGCCTGCCTTTGAACTGGGTGACTTTCGGCAGGTACTCGAGAACCTCGGCCATCCCCTTTTCCCACGCTTCGTCCGACGGGAAGATGTCCTTCAGGTTCCAGGTAAGATGCTCCGGGACTTCCGACCGTTTGGGACGTGTCTTCACATGAATCCCCCTTTATTCTTGGGATGTAGGTTAGTGAGGCGAGTATCTTTTCGGAGTGCCGCGCGGTAATCCCTTCCGGCGCGGACGAGGATGATAGGATACACACGGCCCCTGAGGGTTTGCCTCAGGGGCCTCGCCATTCGCCTTTCGCGTTACAGCCAGGCTCTTCAGGGCTACTTCTTGATCACCACAGAGGACGCTCCGGCCAGAGCCGGGTAAGACATGGCGATCGCGCCCTCTACTTCGACTTCGACGGTCTGACCGGCCTCAAAGACCGAGGCGTCGGTCTTGACCATCTCGCCGTTTTCTTCCACGAAGATCTCGGTGTCGGGGAAGATGGTGACCCAGGTGAGGCTCGGTTCCCCGCTCATCATGGGCTCCCCTTCGACGAGGATACGCACCTTGTCCCCAGTCTCTACTTCCTTGATGACTCCCACAAGGGTACTCTTCATGTCCTCCGCCGGGGGCGCGACGGGAAGGATGAGTTCCAGAGAGTCGCCTGCCTCACCCTGGTCTTCGGGCGTGTTCTCCGCGAATCCGAGGATGGAAAGGGCATCGGCAGAAACCAGGGTCCGGCTTTCTACCAGCTCAGGAGCCTTGGCCATGGTAATCGTGAGCGTCATGCCCACATCCACTATCTGGGCCTCGGGATTCCCGATCTGGAAGCGGACAACCCGGTCAGCCATCCTGACCGTAACCACGAGGTTTTCGCCGTCCCACTCAACTTGGCCTCCCGCGGCCTCGACGACGAAACGCAAGGGGATCATGAGGACGTCGTCGGACGCCACCGGTCCCTGGTCAAACTCGACCACTTGGCCGTTCACGACGATGCTGCCGGGGACAGGCCTTGACGCAGGGATCGCCATGTCCGGTACGGGGAAAACCCCGAAGGTGGGCTTATCGGGTACCGACTGGTCAGGGTCCACCTCGAAGCTGGACACTAGGATCGCCTTGACCATGAAGATCGAGGGCGAGTTATCCACGATGCCGGAGACTACCACTACTTTGCCCAAGTTGGCCTCAAATTCCGCTTGATCGCCCACGAGCCTCCAGCCGTTCACCGAGTAGAATCCGCCTTCCAGGTCAGTGTAAGTAAGCACTCCCCGCAGGGTTATCTTTGCGGAAGGTGCTTCGGCGCGAATTGGCTCGATCTCGATCAGGTCGCCTTCCGCGAGGACCGGCGAGGCTACCGCGATGGCCAGGCAGATGGCTAATGCGGCAACCTTCATCCACTGCTTCATCAGGAAAACACCTCCAGACTGGTCTCTACCGTCGTTAGACGGACGCAGGCGGAAGGTGTTCCTGAAAGACCGGATACACACGGAATCCCTCTCGGGCTTACTCCCAGCAGCTTCTCTCATACAAGAGAGAACGCAAGTGGATCAAGGAGCTTTGCTGAGGATTAGGCTTATGGCGTCGAGAGTTCCTGCCGACTCCATCACGTACCACGGGTAGCGCCGCCCGGTTTCCGCGTACTCTTCCCTCACCCAGTCGAGAAACCTTTCGGCCTTGGCGGCATCGTCCATCATCGCAGCTGCAAGGGCTATCTTCGCCCATGGGAACCGGTCGCCCGTAACGCCCCGTTCCCATCCCGGAAACTGGCTGTTAAACCGCTCCCAGATCCTTGCCGCTTCTTCGCTCGAAGGCTGTATCACGCCGCAATATATGAGGTCGACCTGGGATACGGCATCGGGATACCACTTCCCCACTTTGGGGTAACGCTTTCCGTACCAGCTCATACACCAGGCGTAGACTTCCTTCTCTGGGTCGTACAAGACATCTCGGATGCCCGCGGCGATCCTCAGGGCGGCATCCGTGTATACCCTGGCCTGGCCCTCTTCTCCCAAGTCCTCGAGCACTCCGGCCCAGTCCAGAAGACCCCGGTAGCACTCTGAGTTGTCCATTAGGTACTTCGTCCTCGAACCGGGCATAACCCTCACTAGGCCGTCGTGGTCCTGAAGCTCCAGTATGACTTGCGCGGCGAGGTCGATGGAAGTCAGGTTGGAAGTTATGAACTCGAGGTCTCCCGTTCTGTGGTAATAGTAGGCCACAAGCGATAGGAACGTCGCGGCGTAGCTGTCTGCGGAATCGTACTTGTAGGTGGGCACGAGTTCTCCGTCTTTCACTACGAAATCATAGATCGTGCCGGAGAGCCCTCCCCTATCGGGCATGTTCATGTTATCGAGGTACCAGGATATGTACGCCCTCGTCCTTCCAGGATCGATGTCTACCATGGTCTTCGCGGCGAAGTTGGCGAAATAGGGGACTACCAGGTCTTTTTGAGGGGTCTGGGCAATGGCGCCGCACTCCAGCTGGCTCATGAGTAGCCATTCCTTTTCGGAATCGAGGTACAACGTATCTCTTGCCGCACCTATCTTCTGAGGGCCATATGTCCTATCCACGACACCCTCAACGTGAACACGTCCAGGATATCGGCCCATCAGTTTCGTCCGGAAAGACGAGAACCCGGCTGCCGTGAAGAGGGTCGCGACCAAGAAGATTGCGACAAGCACAAAAACGCGGATCCACACCGTGTTTCTCCTCTCCCGCTCCGGCATCGTGGGCCTCCCGAATCGCAGATGACAAAACGTTCACTCGCAGGACTTTCTGCGGCCCGAAGTAAAAGTCCTGCTAGAGGTAATATTTGTCGCTATTCGGCCCGGGCGCCAGAGGCTCCCTTGCTCCTCATGACCTTCTCCATCCCTTGAGTCGCCCTGATTTCACCGTCGGGCATGACCCAAAGGGCCTCTACTCCCTCGAGGCTGTCGGCCAGCGCACGGCTCTGTTCGTAGGGCAAGAGAAACAAGGTGGTGGAAAGGAAGTCGGCTGCGCCCGAATGGTCGGCTATCACCGTAACCGCCTGGTAGTAGTCCGCGGGCATCAGCGTGTCGGGTTCGATGAGATGATGGTACCTCTTTCCATCCACGACGTAGTACCGCTGGTACCCTCCGCTCGTCGCCACCGAGGCGTCCCTTACGAAGATCACATCCAGGAGCCCCTCGTCATCGGAAAAAATGGAGCCTTGGGGGTCCTGTATGCCCACACCCCATCTTTCCCTCTCTCCATCGAGCGGCTTGCCTATGGCCCGTATGCTGCTGCCGGAGCTCAATAGCACAGACTTATGCCCCGCCTCTTCCAGCTCCCTGGCGACGAGCTCAATGGCAAAACCTTTGGCAACCGCGCCTACATCCAGGGACATGAGGGGATCTTCCAGGTAAACGGTACTCTCTTCTTCGTCGACTATCACTTTATCGATATCCGTGTGGAGGGCCGCCTGAACCAGGTTGTCCATGGGCGGGAGCTTTGCGTTTTCCGGGTCGTCCATGCCCGCCTGGCGGTAGTCGTGCCATATCCTCAACACGGCTCCCATCGCGATGTTTGTCCGGCCACCCGTCCGGGCATACCAATCTTTCGCAAACCGTATGAGATCGATTATCTCCCGGCTCACTCTAACTGGCTGTTTCCCTGCGTTTTGGTTGATCGTCCTTATGTTGTTCAGGCCTTCATAGGTGTTGTAGATGTCATAGAGATTGTGAAGCTCCTTAAGCCGCGAGTGTACCCTTTCGAAAAGGGTGCGGAACTCCTCTTCGCTTTCGGTGTAGGCTACGACGGTGATCACCGTATGGAAGGTGTCGAAGAAGCTATCTGCGTACTTGGCGTACTTCGGCGTAAGTACACCCCGGATAAAGAAGGCCAGCGCCAAAGTTCCGACCAGGACCGCAGTCCAAACGAGTCTCTTCCGCACCCTAGATCACCATCCACTAATGTTAACCAATCGCCACATCCTCAACAAGGAATAAAGGGCTCCCCCGCCCTGACGGACGGGGGAGCCTTGGTTCACTGTCTTACTTGGCAATGTCCTTGGCGTTGTTGTAGGATTCCTCGACCGCGGCCAGGTAGTCCTGAACGGTTATCGTCACGAGAGACGTCAGCTCAGGAACATCGGGTACAGCGGGATGCGATGCGTCGCGCTGCTTGGTCTTCATGGCCTTGATCTCGGAGACGGTCTTGCCGGCCATCCACTTTTCGAGTTCGGCTATCTGCTCGAACCATTCCTTGCCGATGCTCGAGGCCCTCTTCATGCCGTAGCCATCTCCAAGTTCGACCTTTGACTTGAGTTCGGCGGTCTTATCGGAAGTGACCTTGCCGTCCTTGTCGAACGTGACCTTGGTCTGGCAGGTGTCGATGACGGTGCGGAGCACCTTGCCGTCCTTGTCAAACAAGGTGGCGGCGATGGTGGTATTGACCTGCGCGAGCGGCAGGGTCTCCGTACCATCGACGTTGGAGTAGCCCTTGGAGCTGGCGAGGTCGACCACATGACCGAGCCCGAACTTGGCGCCGCCCTCGGGTACCTCCACGGCGTTCTTGTATGCTTCCTCAAGGGCAGCGATGTAGTCCTGGACCGTGATGGTGACGAGAGAGGTCAGCTCGGGGACATCGGGGACAGCGGGATGGGACTCATCACGCTGCTTAGTCTTCATAGCCTTGATCTCATCGACGGTCTTCCCGATCATCCACTTCTCGAGCTCGGCAGCCTGCTCGTACCACTCTTTGCCGATACTCGAAACCCTCTTCATGCCGTAGCGGTCCTTGAGCTCCGTCTTGGTCTCGCCAGGGACCGTTATGTCGGTGGTGAGCTGGAGGTCCTTGTCGAAAGCCACCTTAGACTGCGAGGTATCTATGGTGACTTGGACGACCTTGCCCTCAGCGTCAAACGCAGCAGCGACGATGACGGTGTCTACCTGGCCTACCGGGGCTTTGACATTGCCGTCTGCGTCCACCTCGAGGTCGGTGGATTTCTCAATTGTAGTGATGTGACCGAGACCGATCTTAGCCACCTTGGGCGTGGAAGACGCAGGCGGCGTCTGCGGCTCGGTGTTCTGGGTGCCTCCCGAGCAGCCTGCCAGCATGACAAGCATGAGGACGAGCACCACTAGAGAGGTTACTGTCTTTCTCATGTCACCGCTCCCTTTCGTGAAGTACAGGCTCACGCCTATACAAATGTACCACGATGTGTGAGATTTGTGTTAGTGAAATTTAGCTCATATCTACATTGCTAAGTATTGTTTAGAAGTCACAAGAAGCCCGCGTGCGTTTATCTGTCTGGGGTAACAACTTAGATTTGTACAAAATCCCTTGCCACGCGTCAAGTACGTACCCTCACAAACGAGAACCACGCATTTCCATGTCTCATGCAGCAGGAACTCCCTACCACGCCGGGGAAAGCAGCCTGAACGACATACGGTTCCCTTGGGAGGAGTAGGCTTGAGTTCTTTCGTGTCAGGCATCATGTTCCTCGCTCTTGTCGCCTGCGTCCTCGTGGCGGCTTACGGTTACTTCATAGAACCACGGTCAGTCGTGCTGGAAAGGATCCAGGTGCCTGTCGACGACCTTCCGGAACACCTGAACGGATTTACCATCGGAGTCCTCGCTGACCTCCACCTAGAGACGACACCCCTTTCAACCATAAAGCGGGCGGTGGATCTGCTCGTCCAAGAGGAACCCCATATAACCGTCATCGCCGGCGACTTCGCCGAAAGCGCGTCTCTTCTCATAGATCTCGACCAAGTCCTAGAGCCGCTCGGAACCGTTTACGGCGTCCCGGGTAACTGGGACCGCTGGACGGAGTCTCCTTCTTACCAAGACCTCACGAGAGTCGAGATGCTCGTGAACCGTGGTGTGTCGCCCGCCGAGGGTATATGGCTGGCGGGAGTCGATACGGCCCTCCTTGGAGATCCCTCCATAGACCGGGCTTTGCGCGGCGCGCCGCAGGAGGCCTTGGTGCTCCTCCTCGCCCATGAACCCGACGTGGCTTCGTGGGTAAGACCCGAGCACAACGTAACACTGCAGATTTCGGGGCACTCCCACGGAGGGCAGGTGAGGCTCCCCCTAGTGGGCTCCGTCCTCCTCCCTCCCATGGGCAGAGAATATCCCATGGGACTCGCAAGAGCTCCGTACCACTGGGTGTACACTACCAGAGGGCTGGGGATGAGCCATATCCCTGTGAGGCTCCTCTGCCCGCCGGAAGTGACGCTGATAACCCTGGTGAGGGCAGACTGACCCAAGTCTCCCGCTCATAAACGGTCCGCAAAAGCCCCTCCTGAGTGAATTCCCGCATTCCCCTGGGGAGACTATAAGAGCTCTAGGAGGGGAATGGATGAAACCACGTCGCTCCTTCGGACGGACGCCGCGTCCCATCGGGACTCTGGGTGAGAACAAGAGCGGCCAAAAGGAAAACGGCTCTGGCAACGGGTTAGAAGCGGATCTCGAGGCCAACCTGAGGGCCATCTCGTCGCTCCTGGGAAACCCATCTGACCTGGCTGTCCGAAGGCTTGCGCTTCACGGAGAGCCGCAGCCGGATATCGCCGTGGTGTACCTGGCAAGCGTCGTTCAGTCTCAAGAAGTGAGCCTGACGGTGATAGAACCGCTCCTTTCGCTCTCCCACGTGTCCCACGAGGCTCAGGGAGAAGTAGCCGGACCTCTTGAGGTTCTGCGGCTCAGCTTGCCGACGATCCATTCCATCTACGAGGCGCGCTCCTTGAAGGACCTGACGGCGGCGCTCCTTGAGGGGAATGTCGCCATCCTTGTGGACGGGGAACCGGCGGCGCTCTACTTCGACGCCGTCAGGCCCCCAACGAGGCTCTACCAGGTGCCCACTTCAGAGACCACCGTCATAGGACCGCAGATCGGCCTTGTGGAGTCAGTCGACGACAACCTGGCCCTAATAAGGGCCCGGATCAGGCATCCCAGGCTCCGGGTGGAAAAGCACGTCATAGGCAGGAAATCGAAAACTGACGTCAGGCTGGTCTACATCGAAGGCGTGGCACCGCGGGAAGTGGTAGACGAGCTAAGGAGGCGCCTCAGCGAGATAGATACGGACCTCATCCTCGACACAGGGATGCTCCGGGATCTCATCACCGACAGGCCCTATTCGCCCTTCGTGATGGAGCGGATGACCGAGCGCCCGGACACGGTGGCCGCCGAGATAAACCTGGGGAGGATCGCGATCCTGGTGGAAGGCTCTCCTTTCGCCATGCTCGTCCCGTCCCAGTTCTTCACGCTCATCGAGTCGGCAGAAGACTATTACCTGAACCCGCTCTCCGCGTCTGTCTTGAAAGTCCTCAGGATGTTCGCTTACATGCTGTCCGTACTGGCGACTCCTCTGTACGTGGCGATCGTCAATTTCCATTTCGAGCTCGTGCCGCTCCCCCTGCTCCTGAACATCGCGGCAACCCAGGAAGGCGTACCTTTCCCTCTCCCCTTCGCCGCGTTTATCACCGAAGTGGTGCTCGACATAGTGCGGGAAGCGGGCATAAGGCTCCCCCGCCAGTTCGGGCCGGTCGTAAGCATTTTCGGAGCGGTGATCCTCGGCCAGTCGGCCGTTCAAGCGGGCTTTGTGCCGCCTGGTCTCATTATCGTGGCGATGATGGGGACCATCTGCTCTTTCGCGGTCCCAAGGGCCGAAAAAGCCCTGGCTTACCGGCTCATCCGGTTCCCGCTTCTACTCCTCGGGTCTATCTTGGGCTTCCCCGGGATCACCATAGGGGCGGTGGCTTTCGTGTACCACGTCGCCTCCCTGAAGACCCTCGGAATCCCCTACGCCGCCCTGTACGCGCCCGGGCAGACTACCAGGCTATCCAGGAAGATGGTGAAGGTATCGGCCCGCCACCAGCCCATCACGAGGCCCCTGGCCCAGGCCGATAGGGTGAGGCAAGGCGAGGTCCCCGAGCCCCGGGACCCGAAGGCCAATGATTAGCTCGAGACAGCTCTTTTTCACCATAGCCCTGGCGAGGATAAGCGCCCTCTTGGTGCTTCTTCCGGTGGTACAATCAGGCGACGCCAGGCAAGACGCGTGGATCGCGGTCATCCTGGCCACAGCTGCCAGCGTGGTCATCGTGTACCTCGGGACATACTTGGCCTCACGATATCCTGAGAAGAGCCTGGGTCACTTCGCGAGTGACCTCTTGGGGAAACCCATGGGGACCATCGTCACATGCCTCCTCGCCCTCTCCTTCTACGCCCTATGCCTCATAAGGACGCGGCTTATGTCGCTGGTCTTAATCAGCCATTTCATGAGAAGGACGCCTGGATGGGCGCTGGCCGTTCCCGTGCTCCTCACGGCGATGTACGGAGCCATGAACGGTCCCGATACCGTGGGACGGGCTTCCGAGTTCCTTTTCACCATCATGATCATGATCATCGTTGGGGCCCTTATCATGTCGTGCATCTGGGGCATCGATCGCGTGGGCGGGCTGAGGCCGGTCTTGAGCAGGGGACTCAGGCCGGTGCTGGCGGCTTCGGTTCCGGCCACGTTCCTGGGACTAGTGAGCGGCCTGCAAGTGCTGGCTCTCGGGAGGTTCACTGTGGACAAGAGGAGGATGACCAGAGCAGCCGCCCTGGCTCTCATCGTAAGCGGGCTTGTACTACTCGCCGTGACCATAGACGTCTTGACCACACTTGGACCCACTCAAGCCCAGATGTACGTGACGCCAGTACTCGCCCTCGCCAGCTCTATCTTCATCGAAGGGACCCTCGAGCGGCTGGACCTGGTGCTCATGGCCTCGTGGCTCCTGGGGATCACCTTCGACGTAACCACCCTGCTGATGTCGTCGGCGATTCTTATCGGGAATTCCTTCAGGTTAGATTACCGCAAGGTAGCGTTCGTCTTGACACTCCTCGGAATCGTACCGGTTTCCCATAGATTCACGGATATCTTCACCATGCGCAGGCTTCACTCCATACCTGTGACCGGGATATGGAGCGTCGTGATAGTGGCGGGGACGCTTATGCCGGTCCTCATCGCGCACCTCTTGAGGCAGAGGAAAGGAGGATCCTGATGCGCCGCGTCGGACTTCTCGTCCTGGTTTTCCTCATGGCCATTGGCTTCTCAGGGTGCTGGGATAGCGCCGAGATCGAGGAAGTGGCCATAGTCGGATCGCTGGCCATCGACAAAGGCGAGGAAGGCATGATTGTGGTGTCTCTGGAAGTCATAAACCCCGGGGCGCTGGCCTCCGGGACTTCGGGCGCGATAGCAGAATCGCCCATTGTGTCGGTGATGACGAGAGACGAGGCCTACTCCATACCGGCTGCCATATCCAGCGCCCAGCAGCGTACTCCGAGACGGATATGCACCGGTCTCGTGAACACCATCGTCGTGGGCCAAGCCCTAGCCCTGGAAGGGATAGGAGAGTATATCGATTGCTTCGTCCGGAACGCTACCGTACGTTCTTCTGCGGTAATGACCACTTGCGATACGGGAGCAGGGCTACTACAGCGCCCGTTCATGTTCCCGCTGCCCTCGCGGACTCTAGCGGGCCTCTACTCCACCGCCCCTCTGAGCGGGATGACCAAGGCCGTGACCGTGAGCGAGTTCCTGGCCAAACTCTCGGAACCGGGCATTGAGCCAATCAGCCTGCATACGGTCGGAAGGAAAACCAAGGATGTGGAAGTAAAGCGCCACGGAGAAGACATCAAGCATACCGATCCTGCGATCGTGCGCGAGCAGCCCACAGACGTGTACACGAATCTCGATGCCGAACTGCCCCCCGGCTCGCCGCTCCTCGATCCCTACAAGGAATCGTCCAGCGGCGAGTTCGTGACAGCTACCACGATCAACATCGGGATCGCCGCATACAGGGGCGACAAGCTGGTCGGATTCCTCGATGACTACGAGGCCAGGGGCTACCTGTGGACCGTGGGAAAGGTCGAAGGCGGCGCGGTTGAGATCGACGACCCCGGCGGGTCGGGGAAAAAGATCGCCCTCAGCGTCATACGATCCTCGAGTTCCATAAAACCGGTCCTGGAGCAGGGCGCGCTGCGAATGGAAGTAGAGATCCACGTTGACCTGGAGACAAGGCAACTCCCCATGGGCACCGTCGTGGACAGCGGATCGTTCCTGGACGCCCTCGAGAACGCGCTGAATGCCCTCATCTTGCGCGAGGCCAGGACGACCCTGAACAAGGTACAGAAGGAACTCAAGACGGACATCTACGGGTTCGGCAACAGAGTGTACCGTACCAATCCCAAACTGTGGGCCGAGCTTGAACCAAGGTGGAACGAAGAAGTCTTTCCGGATCTGGAGGTGAACTTCACGGTAAAGTCGCGCATACGCGCGCCGGGTGCGGCCTACGGCGTCTCCACCAGGTAGCCGCCCAATTTAAGAATGTGTGCGGGTACTACGGTACCATCCAAGGTCTTCGGCATAGAACTAATCGGTTCAATCGCAGTGTGTCCACTATTGTATGAAGATTATGTACACGCGCCTGAGAACTTAGTGGTGTTTGATAGATTCCATAGCCCCGCCTGAGAGTATAATCTGGTATTGGGTCACCGCTGCTCTTCCTTCGACGAGCTTCCGTTCAACCGACCAGTCTGCCAGAGAGGTCGGTGGCCCCAACTGTCATTGAACAAGACCCGTTCTAAGGAAGTCTAAGGACATTACTACAGGTGACGGCATGGAAGAGCCTAAGGCGTTCAACTCGAAAAAGACTCTCCTGTGGGGATTGGCTTCTCTCGGTCTCAGTGGGCTGGGGATCGCCCTTGTCTTGAGGATAACCGAGAGCCAAGACATCGTGGGCGGTCTCCTCGAGGTCGGACTCAAGACGCTGGCCATCTGCTGCGGTCTGGTTGTCCTGGGCTGGCTCGCCGACAGTTACCGGATGGCTGTCTTGGCGCGGGGAATGGGCGGAAAGGTCCCTTTCTTTGCCGCCCTCAAAATATCCATGATGGGCGCTTTCATGGCAGCGGTCACACCCTTTGATACCGGTGGCGAGCCCCTCAAGGTTTACTACCTGCATAAGCACGGGATGAGCATCGGGCAATCTACTGCCACGGTTACCATGGCAGCGATGTTCCACTCAACGGCCAGGTTCCTCCTGTGGGCCTCTCTCCCGTGGGTTGCGTTGATGACCGGTGATACTCTTGAGTTCACAGGCGTCGGGAAAGCCTCAATGGCTGTGGGGCTTGCTCTCTACCTTCTCTACATGGCGCTATTTGTGGTCGCGACAGTCCGGCCCGAGCTCTTGGTTTTCGTCACCGAGAGGATCTGCGAGATAAGGCTCTTGCGGCGATTCCTTACCGAAGAGCGGATGAAAAGGGTTTCGGACAAGGTAAGCTCAGCCGCCCACGACTTCCGCGAAGGAGTCATCAGGATAAGGTCGGACGGTGTCGCCGCGCTCATCGCCCTAATCCTCAGCATCGTGTACTGGCTGGCGATGACTGCCGTGCCGGTCTACATCCTCAAAGCTATGGAAAGCGACTTATCATCTCTTCAGATCCTGTCTATCAGCATGACCGTCTACCTGGTCATGGCGTATACGCCTACTCCCGGGGCAAGTGGAGGCGCTGAGGTCGGGACGCTGATGTTCTTTTCCCCGTTCGTGCCCTCTAAGGTTCTAGGTACATTTGCCATGGTGTGGCGGGCGGTTACCTATTACCTCACGCTCTTCACTGGGGGGCTTTTTGTCGCCCTTGAAGCGCTCACCCTGCCCTTGGCCGGGCCTTATGGTTCGCAATGATGCTTGTCACTGCCAAGCATGGGCAATGCTGTGCGGAGCTACCTACCTCGCCTGAATTGCGGTGCCATGGATTTCGAGGTGTTCTTACGAGGCCGAAACATACCTGCTAAATGTAGATGGTCGGGCTGACTGGATTTGAACCAGCGACCTCCTGAACCCCATGCGTTTTCCCCCTGTCTGGGAACATCTCCCACGGTCCATATGCTGGGGTTTTATTCCGTTGTCATCCGGATTTTTCGCGGATCTCCGCCTGGATTCCTACAGTAATTCCTACAGCGGTTTCGGGCTGTGACCTTGTGACTCGTCAAGAAGGTCTGTAAGCGTCAAATAGTTCCCACCTTGCACTTAACGTAAGCGTCAAACTATGCACACCTGGTGTCTCCATCCCGCCTGAAGGATAATCTCCTCGGAAACATCAATCGGAGAGGTTTTACTGTGACAAATGACATGCATCAGGTGATTTTGAGTAACCTGTCTATTAGTCCATCGATTGAGTCAAACCATAGGTCCTGGTAGTCTCCTGGAACTTTAGCAAGGTCGTCCGTTCTCAGGAACAAATGAGTTGTTACCGTTAAGCCATTGTGAGATACCGGACACACGATACCGTTCCTCATAAAAACTGCTCGATAACCTTCCACTTTCCTTATCCAGTCCGTATGCTCTGTCCCCTTTGGATCCACGAAGACGATGAAGTACCGGTCACTCTTCTGCAGCCAGAAGAGAAAGTCCGGTTTGAAGCGGGCTATGCGGTTGGTTTTCGGTTCGTAGTAGGGAATATACACCTCGTCCAAGCCCTCGTCCAGTTTGCTAAAAAACCACCAATCGAATTCCCGGAATCTGTTGTCCGGCTGGTCAAGGTAGCGCTCCAGGTCTCGAATAAATCGGACCTCGCTCCGCGTTTTGATGATGTGGCGGATATAGTCCACCCGCTCATCCTCGCTCAGCACAATGGGAAGGTAGTAATGCTGGGCAATGTGTTTTAAGGTGATGCTCTTGCCATTGTGCTCAAAGCGTTCCTCTTTCACCATGCGCGTGGTGCAATCGTAGGCTTGCTTGAATGCCTCCGGTGTGATTTCGCCGCGTTGCAATTGTTCGATGAGCCTTTGCTGTTCGGCAGATGGGTCTCGGTAACTCTTCACCCGCTTGGCTTTGCTTTGCAAGTCGCTGATGTCCTCCAGCGCCACCGTAATGTGTTTGAAGTGGCGGATCTCGTCCTCCAGTTCCTTCAGCCGCTCCACCTCTTCGGGCACCACACTCAGGTAGTCCAGCACCCGGCGCAAGAGCTGCCTCGGATCTCCATGGCGATGCCCGTTTACTTTGTAGAAGGACTCGCTCTCGGTAAGGCTGCGGCGCAGAACCGCAATTTGCTTCGGTGTAGCATCCGCTAGAGCAAGCAGGACGCGGTCGTCGGTCGCTTCCACAAACTGCTTGAGCACATCAAACTCTCCTGGATCTACCTCAAACTTGGCGATGGCACGCCGCTCGGCCAGCGGCCTGTCGGCACGCCTGTAAACCGGGATGAGTAGGAGATGCCCTTGCGTTTCTGGGTTGACCTCAAAAAGGCCGAGTTGCCGCTCCCCGGTCGCCGTCCGCTCCTGCTTCAGGCCCTCGATGACCGTCTTCAACGCCTGACGGTTCGTGCCGAAGATGAAGAGTGTTTCTAAAGGCTGGGCGCTTTGCTTGAGCGCCTCAAACAGGTCCCTGGGAACCTCACCGGCATTGTAGAGCGGGAGGAGACGACGGCGTTTGTTCCGCACCGGCTCAATCCGCACCCCACGCCCGACGGACTGGAGGATGAACTTCCGGGCGTCCTCGCCCATGCCGATGTTGATGTAGCAGATTATGTTCGGGCGGTTGGAGTCCCAGCCTTCGTAGAACGTGCGGGAGCCCATCAGAATGGTGATGTCCGAATCATCCTCGTTCACGCGGGCAAAGTAGCTTTCGTCTTCAAACCGCTCCGTGATTTCATAGCCGGTGAGCTTCTCCTTGAGCCATCCCGAGATATCGCCGATCTTGATGAGGGCAAAGGGACAGTCGGCTGTCTTGAGCTTGAAAACCATTTCCTGGCGGTTAGAGGGGCGAATGAGAACTTCGATTTCACCGTGAGTACTGGCATTGAACACATGCCGGAGCAGTTCAACAACTGAAAGGGATTCCCATACCTCCCGGGCGATATTCACATGCTCCTCTTCAAACAGAAAGGTCGGGCGCTCACCCAGTTCCTGCCAAAGCTCCTCTTTCGCTTCTTGCCAGATGACCTCGTCTACCCCCTCCCGGGCAATCCGCTCCAACTCCCGGAAAAAGAGTTCCAGGTCGGCGTCTTGTGTGTTAACCGAGTTCACCAGCACCAGCATCAGGGGGCGGTGGTAAACACCGGCAGCCTTTTGCCGAACGGCTTCGTATGCCTTGTGAGCATATGCCAGCATCATCAAGGCCTTGAGCACCACCTTCTGCTTTTCCTCCCCCATGTAGTCCTCCTCGTCCCGGAAGGCCCGCATCTCCTGCTGCAGCACCAGAAGATGCTTCCCGTAGCCTTTCCCGATGTACTCGGAAAGATTAAAGTTAAAGACCGTGGTAGCAATGTCCCGAGGGTCAGTAAAAGTGGCCGAGAAGTTGAAGAGAAAGCCGTTACGGGAGAGGATGGAGTAGATGTGCTGGCGTTTAGAGTCTTCTCTGTCTCCTTTGTGTGCTTCATCTAGAAGGACTAACCAGCGCCCGTCGTTGTCGTAGTTGCGGAAGTCCACGATCTTCTCTTTCTGCTCGTCGCTTAAGCTGTCGGAGCGGTAATAGAAGACTGTAACTTCCTGCTCCCGGAAGAGAGAGGGTGTCTCGCGCTTAACGGCAGGGTATTCTCTCAAGTTCCGCAGAACGATGTGGAAGTCGCCCCGAGCCCGGTTAAACTCTTCCACATGGCGTTTGAGTTGCTCGATTAGGTCGTCCCGGTGGGTCAGGAAGAGTATATCGCAGGGTGGCACCTCGTTCCGCCAGATAAGCCGGGCTAAAAGCTCGATCAGCTTCACGATGACCAGGGTCTTGCCGCTTCCCGTGGCCATCCAGAAACTCATTCGGTTGATGAAGGATTCGTAGGAAAGCCTGCCCCCCTCGGCTTCGTAGTATTCTGAAAGCAGAGCAGCAACGGTGTGGTTCAGCCTGGAGAGGTCGAGAGAGAAATCTTCCTCGAGGCCGTTGTCCCGATACCACTGCCAGAGCCGTTGCTTGCGCCGGCGGTTCGCCTGTTCCCTCTCCCCGAGCTGGTAATCGCCGAAGTCCTCGTAGTACTTCCACAGGGCTTTGAGAGCGTTCCGTAGCGCTTGCTGCTGATAGTCCCAGAGGGTTTTCCCCTTGGAAAAGAAGGCCAAGTCAAAGTCTGCCCACGTCGTCGGCGGTCTGTCTTCGGGAATCTCTTCTACCATTCGCTGAAGGTAGATGGGCGCCATGACTTTCACCACCAGATCAAAGGTTTGATGAGCCGCCAGTCGGGCTTCTTCAGGTCGGCGGTGGTGCCGTCGGCAAACTCCACAGTTCCCGGTCGGGTCGGATCCTCGGGATCAGGGTAGATGCGCTTGATCCATTTGCCCGTGAGATTGGAAAGGGTCTCCGCTAGGTCGACGTCTTCGTAGAGTCTGCTCAGATCTACCTTTACCGTGCCCTGCTCCAGGTCTACCTCCAGTGCCTCCAGCATTTTCGGGTCGCGCAGGAAGACGTATTGGCAAAGGTCTTCATACGCGGGCGGGGTGAAGAGGTCGTCCTCCAAGTAGTGCGTCCGGCGCAGGGCATCCTCGTACTGCTCCAGGCAGAAGTATTTGACGAAGTGGCTGATGCCTTTGCCGTCAGGCTGGGCCTTGCCGTCCCTCCACTTGTCGGAAAAGACCACCTTCTTGATGCGGGGCAGGAGCACAGTGTGGAAGTAGTCGGCCATTTCTACCAGGATGTATTTGCGCCTTCCGCCGTCCTCCCGGTTCAGGTTGATCACCGCGTGGGCAGTGGTGCCAGAACCGGCGAAGAAGTCGAGAATTAAGCCTTCCCCGGTGCTTGTCGTGGCTGCTGTTAGCTCCTCGTATAGCGAGACCGGATGAGAGTAAGGAAAAGTCTCAAGACCTAGAGCATCGGTGTCGGCTTTCCCACGCTTTGCGTCCACGATTATAGAACGAAGCTGCAATTGCGACTCTGTGGTAAGAAAACGCTTTTGCCGGGGTTGAGTAGTTTCATCAGGCCCGAAAACAATTTCTCCCCGTTCTACCATTGCCCTCAATGTTTCAGGGGTACGCGAGAACCCATTAGGTGGTACCGGGCAAGGCTTTCCAGTCACAGGATGGATAAGGGGTTGAAAGAATTTGGGATCCGTGCGGGGTTCCGGAGCTCTCAAACTCACAGTCTGATAAATTCTGCCTTGCTCATCCAAATAGCGGTAGGCCTTCAAACCACCGGTCAGGTTAGGATTTTTCTGAACCCAACTAGAGAATTCCTTTTTGGCCTCCTCTGTTACGCCGCCACACTTCTCGATAATTTCTTCTGCGGCACGTAGCATCGAAAGAATGGCTCGATTTCGCTCGTATATAGGCGTGCCCACATTAGAACGCCAGATGACATATTCATGCTGTAACGCAACTCCTCGGCCAGCAGTCATTGGATTCCGCTTGTCCCAAATGACGGTTCCCGCATCTTGGATACCAAACTTGTCGAGCATTATTTGGAGACGAGAGTATTCATTGTCATCGATGTGGCACAAAAAGTGGCCCTCGCTTTCCAACAGCGCCATAGCAAGTGCAATTCGATTCTCCATCATGGTGAGCCAACTGGCGTGACGGTACCTGTTGGCATAAAGAAAACCGCTTGTGTCTGTGTTGTACGGAGGATCAATGTGTACACACTTTACCCTCTCCCGAAACTTCGGCAACAGCGTATTCAGCGCCTGGTAGTTCTCGCTCTTGATAAGCCACCCGTCCAGGGCTTCATCCAGGTTATCAAAGAGGCCGAGGATTTCCAGCTCTAGGTCCTTGAAGTAGCGGGTGTCCAAGGGCAAAAAGCGGTAACGAGAGTGAAGACGGCGTCCCATAAGGTCGGTCTCCCACAGGGCTTCCACACTGAAGGATCCGTCCACCATCCCCAGGTCCTGCCACTCCTTCACCTGCTCGGTAAAGGCGGGGTGCTCTGTGATGCGCTCCAGGAGCTCGGGACGTCGGTCGTAGATGTGATCTAAGGTAATGACGTAATTAGAGCGGAGGACAAACTTCGGTTTGTTCCAAATCCTGACCAGTTCATCTTCAAAGGCAGCGATGAAATCAATCACCCGGTAGGCGATACGCTTGAGGGCTTGCAATTCCTTGAGGCGCATTTCTGTCCATTGGGTCTGCGGTTCCTCTCCGGGTTTGCCCAGAAGATACTGCCATAGCCACAGGTCAAACTGCTCTCTCAGGAAAGACTTTGCATCCTTGCAGATGAAATAGTCTACCTCGCTCTGGCGCTCAAAGAGTCGAAAAGCGTGTTCCAGGGTCTGCTCGGAAGGAACGGCTTCTGTGTATGTCTTCAATCCTAGCGCCTGTTTGATGGCGCGGCGGATCTCGTCCAGGCAAGTCGTCCTACCACGTTCGGAGTAAGTTACCGTGAAGACAAACGCACCATCGCTACGGCGCTCCTTGAAATCAAAGACCAACTCCCGCTTCTCATTAGCCTTTTTGTGCTCCAGATTGGAGACATCGAAGTGCCACTTGAACCCATCTAGGTCGAATGCCATGTTTTGGAAAAGTCGGTCGGTCTTGACATAGTAAAGTCGTGATGTTTTCCAGAAAAGCATTAAATCCCTGTCATCGGTGTAGACCTGCTCGTAGACGCTTTGATGATAAGGCGTAAAGAAAAACCCGAGGGAACCACTCTCGGTAAAGTAGCGTTTGAAAAAGGTATACAGCTTCTCGAAGAGTTCCTCGCGGAAGTTTGGAAAAAGCTCTAAGGCCTTGTTGATCTCTTCTTGTAGCTTTGGTCTCATCACCTGCTCAAAGTATCCGGCCTTAATGCGCATTAAGTTAATGTATCCGGACTCCCCCTCCACAGGAACACCGATGAAGAGGTCCTTCAACGTTTGAAAGAACCGCTTCTCTTTCGTCATAGGTTTAGCCCTCCAAACACTCAGGCGCCGTGGCAGCAATGGTATTCTTGGACACTCGTTTTCAGTACATGGTTTTCGCCGTCGGTAAGTGGACTACCTTCTCAAGGTAAGCTTGAGCAACACTTCGGGGCATTCTGTAGCCCGACGCGCCATAATCCGAGACCTCAGCATTCATTGTTTGAGTTACTACTAGCCGTTCCTCCGATGTGGGGACCATTTGACGTTTACGCGACTTCATTCTACCTGCTAGGCGCCCTGAAGGGCCATGATTCGCCACGTTCGTTCCGCAAGGTTCCGCGAGGCCTCCCGTTGACGTATAACTTATTTTCTTCCGGTTTTCTTCCGGGTTTCTTCCGTTACCGACAACCCCCCTTGGCGAATTTCGCGGAGGCTCACGGAGAGGGGGCCGCCGGTCCACGGCATGGCACCTCCAGAGATTCGACCGGCCTACCCGGTCATCGGAGAAGACAATAAAGGGAATTTTGCACGTTCGAATCTGGGCCGCCGGTCACGGCCAGGACGGAGGGAATTTTGCGGACACCCCCGGCCTGTTAAGTTAACGCGGTTTTCGTTAAGTTTCCGGTCCAAAAACGCCTAAAATGTCCCAAATTTGTTCGGTTTTATCGAGATTTC
>DUSI01000009.1 GCA_012842685.1 Candidatus Fermentithermobacillaceae bacterium | reverse complement strand
GTGGCGTTTGCACTGGTCGCGGTCATAGCGGCGCTGGTTATTTGGGTCAGGATCAAGTTCGGTCCGGTCATAAGCAGGGTGTAGGGTGCCTGCCTATCTGAGGTTCAGACCATCAATGCCCATGGAGGAAAAAAAAGCGAGTCCGCATCGCAGGATAAAAGCCACGGTCCAGTACGACGGGACTGATTTTCTCGGTTTTCAGAGGCAGCCAAGGGGCTGTACGGTCCAGGGCGTCCTGGAAGAAGCCCTCGGGAAGCTCCTCGGGCATCCTGTAACGGTCAAGGGCGCCGGGCGGACGGACACGGGCGTCCACGCACGTGGCCAGGTAATCTCTCTTGTTACCGAGAGCAGCATCCCCGCTCAGAATATCCCCGTCGCCGCAAGATCCTTGTTGCCGCCTGATGTCATTATCTCCTCAGCCGAGGATGTTGACGAGGCGTTTGATCCCCAGAAGGACGCCGTGTCAAAGACCTACTGCTACAGGATATGGCGGGGGGATGTGCCCGACATCCTCACCGCGAGGTACACGTACTGGTGGCCGGGGAAACTGGACTTTGAACTAATGGAACAGGAAACTGCCCACCTCGTGGGCCGTCATGACTTCGCTTCGCTAAGGGCAACAGGGTCCTCGGCAAAGACTACAGTCCGAAACGTTATGGAAGCCAGGTGGGTGATAAAGCCGGGGCCGCGAGGAGAGACATGGGAGTTCTGGATAACCGCAGACGGCTTCCTCTACAAGATGGTGAGGCTTATCGTAGGAACTCTTATCGACGTTGGGAGAGGACGGCTCCCGGCAGGCACGATAAAGCGCCTCCTGGAAGAGCCGGGTTCAGGCGGGGCAGGGCACTGCGCGCCCGGGAGAGGCCTGTGCCTGGAGAAGGTAACGTTCCGGACGTAAGTACCATGTGCGCTAGGTGTGCTTGCCTCTCTCTGTACTCCGAGGCCTATCTTTCAAGCCAGATATTCCTTTAGGGCTTCCTCTGTTCTGCGGGGTCGTTTAGGAGGCGCTTAAGGGAGGTTCTTTGCTGCATTGGGCCGAAATTTCGGTCATGCGTGTCAGGATGGAAGAAGTTTTAAGAACGGCTGGTATTGAGAAACCGTCCGCCGTCGAAGTGCTGCGGGACGGATTCCCCAGCTACGTAATAAGGGTCTCTACCCCCGCGTTTTCTGGGCATCCTACGGTCATCGTGAAAGCCTGTCCCAGTTCTTCTAGGGAGCCTGATGTGCTCCTCTGCTTGTCTCGAGCAGGGGTTCCGGTGCCCAGAGTCCTGGATGTCAAATCGGGAGACGGCTTCCGGGCCGTGATCATGGAAGATGTCGGGACAGATGCGCTGTATAAACACAGAAACCCGGAACTATACATCCGTGCGGTCCGAGAAATCGCCGGTATCCACAGGCGGTTCGATTTGAGCAGGTGCGATGGAGGAATCCAAGAAGAGCCCCTTATTACCGGGGGTGCTGAAATGGATCTCCTCAGTCTCCTACCCCGACGCGATCCGGGACAGTGGACATTCATTGTCCGTGGGGCGACTGAGGGCACGGGGGAGAGGCTCAAAGACGGCACCTACATTGGGTTTACATCTTCGGAACGGGATGCGCTTCTTAGGGAAGTTGAGATTCTGGGTGAGGCCACGCTGGCCATGCTCGGGGCCCAGGAGCAGTCCTACGGACGGGACTTCACGCTCGTACACGGAGACTTCCACGACGGGAACATCCTTATTAAGACCGGTCCTAACCGCTCCGCTTTTTCGTTTGTGATAGTGGACTGGGACAGCGCGCGTCTGGATTCCGGCTTTTTCGACCTCGTATCACTTTACGACGTTGCCGAAAGAATGCAAACTTCCCGGCTTGATCCGAGGATGCTGATAGAAGCTTATGTCCATGCGAAATGGCCCGTCGGCGGACCGTTTGATATCCGCGCGGCGGAGAAAGAGTGGCGCAGGTGCCGGATCTTACGGGCGTGGGACGAACTGCGATGGTTTTCGACAACCGGTGACGATTTCGGAGATAGGGTCCGGCGAGAGGTTGAGATAATCCGCAGGACGCTCGGTGAGCTGTAAGCGGTTGGACGGGCAGGATATCGAAGCAGGATCATCCAGATATCTTCCAGAATTCCTCCCATGCGGGTTCCACTGGATGAGGGGGGAGGTCCGTGGAAGCGGCATGCCTGAACCTTGCCGGATTTTGGCGGCTGTGTGAAATTCACCGTCTCATCTCGCAGGGAACGTACCCCAACTGTCCCGGCTTGGCCAAGAAGTTGGAGGTCTCAGTTCGCACCGTAGAGAGGGATATCGAACGGCTCCGGGACCTCTTCGCCGCCCCCGTGGAATATGACCGGGCACGGAAGGGATTCTACTACACCGCCCCGTTCGAGCTTCCGCCAATGAAGTTCAGGGAAGGCGAGGCCATAGCCATCTTCCTGGGTCAAAAGCTCCTCATGCAGTGTAAGGGCACTCCGTTCGAAGAATTCGTCAGCCAGGCGATGGCCAAGATCCGCATGTTCCTACCTCAGAGCATCGAGGTTAACGTTGAGAAGGTCCTAGAGGCCGTGTCGTTTCACGCCGAGCCCCTCCGAGGTGAGGAGATGGAGGTCGCCGAGCGGTACCAGACGCTGACCAAAGCCATCGAGGAGCAAAAGAGCGTCACCACCGACTATTTCTCGGCAAGCAGGCAGGCCGTAACTCACAGGAAAATAGACCCTTATCACCTCAGGCTGGTGGAGGGTGCCTGGTACTGCATCGGCTACTGCCACGAGAGGAAAGAGGTCCGCACTTTTGCCCTGGACAGGATGATGAACCTGAAAATGACGGACGACTCCTTTGAGATGCCTGCCGACTTCTCGGTGGATGAATACCTTGCATCATCCTTGACTATCGAAAGGGGCGAACCGAGGAAGGTTGTAATCGAATTCGACCAGTGCGAAGTGCCCTATATCAAGGGGAAGAGGTGGCACAAGAGCCAGGTGCTCGAAGAACTCCCGAACGGCAACCTCCGGATGACGCTTAATGTCGGCGGTCTGGGCGAGGTGATGAGGTGGGTGATGAGCCTAGGAAGTAAGGCGTGGGTCGTCGAGCCGGAGGACCTGCGGGCGAGGATTATCCTGGAACTCGAGGCGGCGCTGGAGAAATATGAGACTGTAGTAGGCCACGAGATACGGAGGCCGACACAGCTTGTGTTGTTTGAACAG
>DUSI01000059.1 GCA_012842685.1 Candidatus Fermentithermobacillaceae bacterium | reverse complement strand
CGACGATATTCCTGACCCACAGTGCTCCTCCTTTCTGAGTGTTCTTTCCAAACTCTCAAGTATCGAGGAGCCTGTGGGCCTTCTTCAATAGTCTCTGGCTTTTTACACAAAACAGCCTACGTTATCCGCAGAAACCGGTACCGTCACGTTTACTACGACACACTTCAGTTATTACGCGGTAGGCTACAATCCCGTACGTTTTAACGATGTCGCTGGAAATGCGTGGTATCATAGGGCAGTCGGCTTCATCGCAGCAAGAGGTATTACCACCGGTACTGGCGACGGAGAATACAGCCCCGATGCGTCCCTCAAACGTGCGGATTTCCTCGTCCTTGTGATGCGTGCGTTCGGAATAGCCCCGGACGAACCTGCAGCCGATAACTTCGCTGATGCAGGCGACACCTACTATACGGGATACCTCGCTGCAGCAAAGAGGCTTGGTATTTCAAGAGGCGTCGGCGACAACCTGTTCTCACCCGAAACGCCCATTACGCGCCAGGAGATGTTTACCCTGTTGTACAACACGTTAAAGATCCTGGGTGGATTACCCGAGGGCGTTTCTGGTAAGACCGTGGCCGATTTCTCCGACAGCGAAGAAGTTGCCGTCTGGGCCGTTGAAGCCTTAACACGGCTTGTTGAAGCGGGCATCGTACGCGGGAGCGACGGGAGACTGCTCCCGACCAGCACCACAACTAGGGCGGAGATGGCGCAGGTACTCTACAACCTGCTTGTAAAATAGGGGCTAGAGGTCTCATTCGGGGTGGGCAGTGCCCACCCCGGCCCTTTGTTACTGAGCTTTCCGCACTCCTTCCTTCAGCAGGTCGCGGATCTCAGTAAGAAGCTGCTCTTCCCTCGTCGGCTCGGGAGGAGGCGGGGGAGTCTGGGGCTTTGCTTCCTGCTCCTTCTTCTGCAAACGGACGATGGCTCTCGTTATGCAGAAGAGCGAGAAGGCTATTATGAGGAAATCTACTGCCGTCTGCAGGAACTGGCCGTAGTAGATGGCCAGCTCGGCAACATCCTCAGACGCCGGCCTTATGACGAGCTTCAGCGTTGTAAGGTCTATCCTCCCTACCACTATCCCGAGGAGTGGCATGAGTATGTCGTTTACCAGAGAACTCACGATCTTTCCAAAGGCTCCGCCGATTATGACGCCGATGGCCAGGTCGATCACATTGCCTCTCATCGCGAACTTCTTGAACTCTTGGAGCATGACTATTCCCCCTCGCGCGAATTAGGTCTGCCTTACTTCCGCGTCCGACACCTTTGGGCTCGGCCCCGGCGTCCCGGGGAGCGCTCAACGTCAAACCGCGCCCGGCGCCCGGGCAGAAACGCTCCTGTATATGTTCCTTATCCCCTCGGCTAGCACCTGCCGCCGGGCAGGATCGGCCTTGAGCTCGGCGATGACCTTGTCGGCCGCTTCCTCTACCTCTACACCTTTGCGGAAACAGTCCTGCGCCAGACCCAGGAAAGCCTCAAGCCAATCCCTCTGCCTGACAAGGATCTCCTTTCCTCCCACCGGTCCGTGGCCTGGGATGACGACGTCCGGTCCCAGCGCATGCAGCTTCGTCAGCACTTCCAGCCATCTCGGGACATCCGCGTCGCCCACATAAGGCGTCCGGCCGCTGAAGACATTATCTCCCGTGAGGAGCACACCGTGTTCCGGTACAAAAATCGTTACGTGGGTGTCCACTACGACGGCCCCGCGCTTTCCCACGATCACTGTTGCGTTGACCCGAGATTCACCATCTCCGTATACCTTCACGAAATCGGGCAGTTTCACGGCATCATCTCCTCCCCGAGGAGAAGATTCATGGAGGCCCCCGGCCAATCCTCCCCATTAGCCTCTATAAAGGAGCGGGCTCCGGCCGCGGCGCGGGCGAGGTGAGCTCCCCAGCCTCATCATCAGAAGGCGCGAAGATAATCCTCTTTTTCACAATCGTCCGGCAGGAACCGGCACGTGCCCGGGTAGAACTATGGGTTGGATCTATCCCCTGCCTTGACTATCTCATTTGACTTGGGAGGAGGTCTCCACATGGCCAACGCGATCCTCAGAATCGAAAGGCCGGCCAACGAACCGGTCTTCTCGTACGCCCCGGGAACTCCAGAAAGGGAAGCCATCAAGGCCGCCCTTAAGGACATGTCTGAAACGACCATAGAAATCCCCCTCATAATAGGCGGCAAAGAAGTTAGGACCGGTAAGACCGGCAAGTGCGTAATGCCCCACAAGCACGGGCATGTCCTGGCCACTTACCACATGGCAGGCGAGGAAGAAGTCCGCGCCGCCATCCAGGCCGCGCTGAAGGCCAAGGAAGAGTGGGAAAACACTCCTTGGGAACACCGTATGTTCACATTTAAAAAAGCGGCTGAGCTCCTCGCGGGACCCTGGCGGGCGACCCTAAACGCGGCCACTATGCTCGGCCAGAGCAAGACGGTATTTCAGGCGGAGATAGACTCGGCGTGCGAGCTGGCTGACTTTTTCCGGTTCAACAGCTATTATGCTTACGAGATCTTCACCGAGCAGCCCGCGTCGACCCGCGACGCTTTCAACCGCAACGAGTACCGCCCGCTCGAAGGCTTCATATTCGCCGTCACCCCGTTTAACTTCACTTCAATCGCTGGGAACCTCGCGTCGTGCCCCGCCCTCATGGGCAACACGGTGGTGTGGAAGCCCGCTTCGTCGGCAGTATTCTCGGCCTACTACATCATGCAGCTCTACAAGGCCGCAGGGCTCCCGGATGGGGTGATAAACTTCGTGCCCGGACCCGGGAGTCTCGTGGGCGACATCGTCTTGGCCAGCCCGGACCTCGCCGGCGTGCACTTTACCGGCTCGACCGAGACGTTCCAGAACATTTGGGCCACCGTGGGCGCCAACATCAGAAGGTACAAGAGCTACCCGCGCCTTGTGGGCGAAACGGGCGGCAAGGACTTTGTCTTCGCCCACGCCTCCGCGGACATCCAGGCACTCGCCGTAGCGCTCGTCCGCGGCGCTTTCGAGTACCAGGGCCAGAAGTGCTCGGCCGCGTCCCGCGCGTACATCCCCGCCAGCATTTGGCCGAAGCTTAAGTCCGCCATGCTCGACATGCTCGCGGAGATCAAGATGGGCGACGTAAGAGACTTCACCAATTTCATGGGCGCGGTCATCGACAAGGCGGCTTTCGACCGGATAAAGAGCTATATCGATTACGCCAAGGCTTCGCCGGAAGCAGAGATAATCTTCGGCGGAACCTGCGACGACTCCGAAGGCTACTTCGTGCAGCCGACGGTCATCTTGACCACGAACCCGCACTTCAAGACCATGCAGGAGGAGATCTTCGGTCCGGTCCTCACGGTCTACGTCTACGAGGACAAGGACTTCGAGGAAACCTTGCGCCTCTGCGACACGACATCGCCTTACGGCCTCACCGGCTCCATATTCGCCCAGGACCGCTACGCCATAGTGAAGGCGGAGAAGGCCCTCAGACACGCGGCCGGCAACTTCTACATCAACGACAAGCCGACCGGAGCGGTCGTTGGCCAGCAGCCTTTCGGAGGAGCCAGGGCCTCGGGTACCAACGATAAGGCCGGCAGCAAGCTCAACCTCCTTCGCTGGGTCAGCCCGCGGACGATCAAGGAGACGTTCAACCCGCCGGTTGACTACAGGTACCCGCACATGCTTGAGGCGTAAGAAAAGACGGAATGGCCGGACACCTGCTTACGGCAGGGTCCGGCCAGTTTGTTTTCAGGGGATTATCCAGGGCTCCGACAAGGATCTCAGGCCAGATCCGTGGCTTCTGCCGGAAGTCGCTCCTTCACTTCTCTCGCCTGCTACGCCGTCCGGGTTTCACCACGGTCGATAGGCCGGATCCGTGCCTGGTCCTCACCCGTCGCGGCTGAGTCTCGTACCCCAGCGGGGCGTCCAGTGGTATGTGCTTGAACTCAGCCACGAGCTGGTCGTGCCTTATGGCCAGCGGCTCTTTGAGGCGCTGCCAAGCGTATTCGACATACCTCTCCACGACGTCGTAACCGACCACATTTCTGCCCAGCGCAAAGGCCACTTTAGCCGTCTGCCCTGACCCGAGGAAGGGATCGAGCACCGTATCGCCCGGGTAGCTATACAGCTGCACCAGGCGGTAGGGTATCTCCTCGGGGAACGGGCACGGGTGGTCGATCGCCCTCGGCGGGACCGGCGCTATGTGCCACACGTTGTTCGCGATCTCCTTGGTGAAAAGGGCACCCACCTTGTACCTCGCGTTCTTCTTTTGCTCCCGCCCGGCCGAACGGAAGATGGGGTCTCCAGGCTTCCGGAAAACCAGGATATACTCGGTCATGATATTCGGGTGATAGTACCCAGGGTACGGGTGCTGGATGAATACCCCGGCACGCTTTACTCCCGCCGTTGACTTGTGCCAGACGATATCCTGGTGGAACATCCACCCGGTGCGCTTTAGCCTGGATACCAGGTCAAAGGGTACCGGGTAAGACGCTCCTTCGAGGAGGACTGTGCCTACGACAACCGCAAGATAGCCGCCGGGTCTCGTCTTCTCAAAGACATCTCCCAATATCCCCGCGACCCACTCCAGGTAGGAATCGTAATCGTCAAACCCTCTGGAATACCTGCGTGTCCTGTAGGGCTCTTCGGGATCTTCCGCGTGAGTGTCGTAGTCAATCGCGTTCCAGTACGGCGGCGACGTGACGGTGAGAGTGACGCTCTCGGACGGGACTTCGTCCATGGATTCGCTGCTCTTAACATAGAGCGTCGCAGTAACGGTCACGCCCCCGGCATCTTCGACCGTCTGCCGGGCAGTGTAGACCTTGACGGGGCCGGAGGAATCTGGCAGCGTCACGTTCCTCACCCTTTCCCACCCTGGGGCGCGCAAGTGCTGGGGGCTCCTTACGGAATGCTTGGCGGAAAACGCGGCAAGTCCTTGGGAAACCCCCCACGCGGATTCTGAGGCCTCTGACGGTATGCTTCTCCGCGGAGCCACCACATCCTGCCATGGGATCGGTCGTCCTTTGTAACCCGGCGCGGTTCTCACTCGTTGGGCTAGGACTACATAAGATGTTTACCAGAACAGAGGAACGGAGGGACGAGACCATGCCGACCGTCGATAAACCGAAAGCCCTGCAATTGCCAGAGACCTTGATGGCCAGGCTGTCCATGTCGCTCGGTGAGCCGGTGACGGTTTACCTCATGGGCGTACACGCACCGCCGATTGTGGCTTCGGGCCCCTGTCCGCCCTATGAACCGATGCCGGAACCGACTCCCCCTCCCATGCCGGGCCTTCCTAGCCCTGGAACCGGCACCGGACCGGGATTCGCCGGACCGCCCCTTACTCCCGGCATACCTCCGGGAGGCGGCCATGTAGGTCCCATCCCGCCGCTGGCCTGGGACTGCCCGCCCGGAAAGCAGCCGCCGCTCCAGCATATGGCCACCGCGACGGTGACCGGGACGCTGGCTTTCGCAGGCATGGACTACTTGGTCATCAGGATCCCCGTCGACCACACCTGCACCGACATCCTCATACCCTATAGCGCCGTCGGGATGATAGTTTTCTACCCCATGGGCTAGCGCGCAGACTGCCGGATAATCCGGCCGTCAAGGACGCCCCGGCGGCAGGCTGACCACAGTCTCCAGGGCTCCAAAGCCAGGGCTGGCGGCAGCCTTTTTTCAGTAGGAGGATCTTCCCCTCCTCTGTTGAATTGAGGCCAGACACGCAGATTTCGGGGGGATGCTCTGTGTTTAAGGAATCTACTTATCCGGAAGACAAGGTCCAACTCTACGAGATCCTCAAGAAGGAGCTAGAAGCCCTTGTTGAGGGAGTCAAGCATCCTCTGCCGAACCTCGCGAACGCTTCTGCCCTCTTGTGGCTCGCCCTCAAGGATATAAACTGGGTGGGCTTCTACCTCATGCACGAAGGCCAGCTGGTGCTCGGTCCCTTCCAGGGCAAACCGGCCTGCATATACATCCCTGTCGGAAAAGGCGTGTGCGGAACCGCGGTGGCCCAAAACCGGACCGTGCGGGTGTCCAACGTCCACGAATTCCCCGGGCATATCGCCTGCGACGCGGCGTCCAACTCCGAGATCGTGATCCCCATACGTCACGAGGGAGAGATCGTCGGGGTCCTCGATATCGACAGCCCTCTGTTTGACCGCTTTGACGACGAGGACCAGGAAGGCCTTGAGGAACTGGTGAGGATCCTTGAGCGCGCCTGCGACTGGAAAACCGGTCGGATTCTAGGGCTCTGAGGGTTCTCCAGATGGACTCGGCCCATAACTGGCCTACGGCAGTCTCTCTAACCGGCTCGAGCCCCCAGCCAAGACCCCGAACAAGACCTCCGGGCCTAAAGAGACAAGACCTGAGGCCGAGGCCTCAATGCGAGCCCCCCTCCGGTAGGCGAGGTCTATGCTAACCGTTCCTTAAGAAAGCCCTAAGAATCTCCTTCGAAGGTCCTAATCTGGCCATGGCAGACTCCTGTGTCAGAGGCTCTCGAGGGAATCGTCGCAATCACCCCGGAAGACCAGTACCTGGCCCTTTCGGGTCGATCCGCGAACCCTTGCGGCCCTCGAGAAGCTCGCGAACATGCATAGGTTTCAGGAGGTTTGACTATGGCCATTCTCACAGCCACGAAGCTCTCTCGCGTGTACGGTGGGAAAGGAAGCGTCCCCACATGGGCTCTTCGCGACGCGAGCTTCACCGTCGAAGAAGGGGAATTCATCGGAGTGATGGGTCCCTCCGGAAGCGGAAAGACCACGCTCCTCAACCTGCTTGCAGCGATCGACACACCGACCTCAGGGACGGTCCAGATAGCCGGTATCGACATCTTCAAACTAAGCGACCGGGACCTTGCCATCTTCAGAAGGCGCGGGCTGGGTTTCGTGTTCCAGAACTACAATCTCCTCCACACGCTCTCCATCAGGGAGAACATCGTGCTCCCCCTGGTCCTTGACAACGTGCACCCGGCGGACATCCAGGGAAGGCTTTCCGAAGTCGCCCGGCAGCTGGGAATTGAGCACATCCTGGACAAGAGGGTTTTTCAGGTTTCCGGCGGAGAACAGCAGCGTGCAGCCATCGCCCGGGCCATCATCCACCGTCCGGCGATCATCCTGGCCGATGAACCCACCGGTAGCCTCGACTCGAGGTCCACTGCCGGAGTCATGAGGGCCCTCAGCGACCTCAACGAGAAGTGGCGTGCCACCATACTGATGGTGACCCACGACGCGTTGGCCGCTAGTTACTGCGGCAGGGTCCTGTTCATAAGAGATGGTCGCATCCACTCACAGATCCACAGGTTTGGCAGCAGGGAGTCATTCTACCAGGAGATCTTGAGCAGCCTGCGGGTCCAGGGAGGTGAAGACCTTGACGCTCAGCAGGATTAGCGTAAGCAACGTGAGAGGGATGGCACGAAAGTACGCCGCGTTCATAGCGACCAGCACGCTGGCCGTCCTGGTTTTCTACCTGTTCGCTTCGTTTGTGATGCATCCAGATGCGGCAAACAACCATTACGCCCAGACCCAGCTTGTGCGCAGCGGGCTCCTCGTTTCCGAGTACATCATCGTGTCCTTCACGTTCTTCTTCATACTCTATTCCAGCTCGGCGTTCATCCGAGCGAGGAAAAAGGAGTTCGGGCTGCTTGCGCTCCTCGGCGCGACCAAGAGCCAGATGAGCAGGATAATCGTGACGGAACACGTCCTCATCGGGCTCTTTGGGATACTGTCCGGCCTTGGACTCGGGATACCTCTTTCAAAGGTCATGCTCGGCATCATGTCGAGGATGCTCAAGGTAACATCGCCCATACGTTTCATGGTGGTCGTGCCGGCAGTGCTCTGGACGGCAGGGCTGTTCTTCATTCTGTTCATAGCGATCGGAGTCATCACCACGCTACAGATTTCACCGCGCCAGGTGGTGAGCCTCCTCCGCGAACACCAGAGGCCAAAGGCATACCCGCGGTATTCCGGGTTGGTGGCGCTCCTCTCGCTGATCCTCGTCGGCGGAGGGTACTGGGTCGCCTGGTCCGTAGACGGACGGACCCTCGTCCCCGCAATGCTCCCCGTCACTGCCGTAGTGTCGCTCGGGACATTCCTCTTCTTCGCCCAGGCGAGCATTGGGATCCTCACCGCGCTGAGGAAAAAGACCTCCTTCCTCTACCGGAACCTGAACCTCCTCACCGTAGGCGATCTCGTCTTCAGGATGAGGGAAAACGCCCGGGTGCTGGCTTCAGTCGCTGTGCTCAGCGCCTGCGTCATCACTGCGGTCGCGACGATATATACTGCCCAAGCGGTGCTTCTCATGGATATGGAGACGGTGTACGGTCATGCTCTCACAATCGCCGTACGGGGCGAGACGGATCCCGTGCACATAGTCCCGCGGATCCGTGAGATCCTCGACGACGAATCCCTGAAGGTGACCGAAGAAGTCGTGCTCCGCGGACTCATAGGATTCTCTGAGGGAAACCGCAGGACGCTGGTTATCCCCGAGACCTCATTCAACGAGTGGCTCGAGTCTTCGGGAACCAATGTACCGGAGGTGTTCCTGGGGCCTGACGACGCGGCGCAGCTTTCCGCAGCCGTCCTCGAGCCTAGCAGCGACGCGTTCACCATGGAGATCACTTACGGAGATCTGTCCCGCAACGTAAACTGCAGGCTCTGGCCGTTTCTCCGGGTCAACTACCCGTCCGCGGTCACCAGGTTCTTGGTAGTAGACGACAGCCTGTTCGATTCGCTGGCAGGCGGAGCCCGGGACGAAGACTTGGTCGTGTTTGCGAGCTACGAATTCGAAAATTGGCGCGGCTCCCTCGTCGCCACCACGCGTGCGCTTTCTTCCCTGAAAGGTAGAGTCTTGGACTACACGTCCAGGGCAGAAGCCTACGAAGACATGAGACGGAAACTGGCCCTCACGGCCATGATCGGGATTTTCGTGACCGTGCTCTTCTTCATCGCCGCGGGAAGCACGCTCTATTTCCGCCTGTTCAGCGAGATCGAAGAGGACCGGGAGAAGTACGGCATAATGGAGAAGCTGGGTATTTCGAAGGAGGAAATCGGGACGGTTATAAGCCGCCAGCTTTTGGTGTTCTTCTTCGCTCCAATCGCGGTGGGGTCGTTGCACTGCGCTTTCGCGATGAAGGCCTTGTCAAACGTGCTCGCAGGCGTACCCTGGCCATTCATGGGAGTATATAGATATGCCTTGGCGTCAATGGCCGGGTTCGCAGCGATTCAGGTAGTCTATTTCGTCGCGGCTCGCAGGGCGTATGTACGAGAGGTGTTCAGGCCGTCGGCTGCGTGAGCTCACCCGCGCCGCCCGGCCAAGGCAGAGGGCCGGTCAAGTCCTTACGCGGAAGGCCAAGGGCCGGCCCGGCTTACGCCGTTAGGCGAAGTTCCGGAAGTTTAACACTGGGAGGTTGACCGAGGTGGACCAGACCACAGTCCTTGTTGTCGATGACGAGAAGGAAATAGCCGAGCTCATAGAGATCTACCTCTCCAACGAGGGATACCGCGTCCTAAAGGGATATGACGCGACAGAGGCCGAAAGGATCCTCGCCGAAAACACGGTCCACCTCATCATCCTCGACATCATGATGCCCGGCAAAGACGGCATGACCCTTTGCCGTGAACTCCGCAGGCACTCCGGGGTTCCGGTCCTCATGCTCAGCGCGCGCTCCCAGGAGATCGACAAGATCATGGGGCTCACGACCGGTGCGGACGATTACCTCACGAAACCTTTCAACCCGCTGGAACTCGTCGCGCGGGTAAAAGCCCTGCTAAGGCGGTATCTCTACCTAAACCGTCTTAGGCAGGAGACTCAGGATGACTCGATGATCTCCATAAGAGGGCTTACGATAGACCGAAACAGCCACAAGGTTACCGTATATGGCCGTGAGGTGTCCCTCACTCCCACGGAGTTCGAAATCCTGTACCTTCTCATGAAGAACAAGGGCATCGTACTCAGCGCCGAGGAAATCTTCGAACGCGTCTGGCGAGAGCGCTACTACGAGTCCAACAATACCGTCATGGTGCATATCCGCAAGATCCGAGAAAAGATCGAGGAAAACCCCAGCAAACCCGAGTTCATAAAGACCGTTTGGGGCGTCGGCTACAAGATCGAACCGTAAGAGCGAAAGCGGTGAGTGAAGCCTTATGCGCCTAGCGGTCCCGGATGGAGGTAGCGAAGTTGCCTATAGGGTCAGGGCACGAGAGGATAATAAGCATCCGCTGGAAGATGGTTATGGCAGTATTCCTGAGCGGCGTGGTGGCCGTAATGGGGACGGTTATCGTGATGCTCGGGATCTACTCGACCGGACTTCTAGATACCCCCTCAATATCCATAGTGACTTTGATCGTCGTCATGCTCATCATGTTCATCTTGTCTTTCTTGATCGCCAGTTCGGGGATGATACGTGACCTAACCGTGATCTCAAGTGCAGTCAACCAGATAGCCGGCGGCAATCTGGACGTGTTCATCCCGGTGAGCAGCAAAGATGAGATCGGACGGCTCGCTGCGGACGTAAGCCGGATGGCCGCCCAGCTGAAGAAGTCCATCGAAGAAGAACGCAGGGCCGAACAGCTCAAGAACGACCTCATAACCAGCGTATCGCACGACCTGAGGACGCCTCTTACGTCCATCCTGGGCTTTCTAGAGCTCATAGACAGCGACAATTACGAAGATGAGGTTGCCCTCCGCCATTACGTCTCGATAGTCCATGAGAAGGCAAAGAGCCTCAAGGCACTCATAGACGATCTCTTTGAGTTCACAAAGATGACGGACAGCGCTTTCAAGCTCGACAAGCGGGAAGTAAACGTCGGGCGGATGCTCGAGCAACTTGCCGAGGAGTTCGTCCCGATACTCAAAGCCGCGGAGATGGAATACCGGCTTAGCCTCCCCGACGTGAAGGTCACAGTGGACGCCGACCCATCCCTTCTGGTCCGCGTCTTTGAGAACATCATGTCCAACTCCGTGAGGTATGGCGCGGGAGGCAAATTCGTCGATATCGAACTCCACCATCCTCCCGGATGGGCCGTGGTCAAGATCGCCAACTACGGTCCGCCCATTCCGGAGACCGAGCTCGGCCGCATCTTCGAGCGCTTTGTCCGCCTGGAGGGCTCTCGCTCGAGAAGCACCGGCGGAGCGGGGCTCGGACTCGCCATAGCCAAAAGGATAGTAGACCTCCACGGCGGGAGCATCAGGGCGTACAACGAAGACAGGAGGACGGTGTTCGAGGTTGCCCTAAGGGCGAAATGACCCCGCTTGGCCGTGGGGACATCAAGCAGGCGGCCGGCAGATCCGACCGGGTATGCCCGCCGCCTGTGCCCTTCAAAGCTCAGCGGCCAGGTAGACACAGCGAAGGACTTCTGGCGACCTTACTCCACAGCCTTCATGGAGTCAACCATCCTGATCCTCCAGATCCTCGGAGCCATGGCCACCTGAACCAGGAACGAGAACGCGAACGTGAGGCCGCCCGCCATGACGAAGCTCAGGGGAGCCACTTCCCTCCCGAACATGAGTTGGGGCGTCTCCACGGTCCTGATGACGAAGCCGTGGAGCAGGATGCCCAGGACGAATCCCAGGAGAGTCCCGATGACTGTGAGGATGGTTATCTCCCGGAAGATGTAAGCGGCCACTTCTTCACCGTGAAATCCGAGCACCTTGAGGGTTGCGAGCTCCCTCTTCCGCTCTTCTATGTTGATGTTTATGAGGTTGTAGAGGACGATGGCCGCCAACGCGCCCGACGAAACCAGTAGGACGACCACGATCATGTTGATGCTGTTCAGCACCGTGTCCAGGGATTCTCTGATCTGCGACATGAACTGGGCGACGAGGACCGCATCCGAACTGAGGAGCGTTGACAGCGCCTCGTCCTCCTGATCCTTACCAGCGATATGAGTCCTAACCAGGAGGACGTTACACGAGGGCTCCTCTTTGAACTCTTCCGCGTACGCGGTTCTGCCTATGAACACATAGCTTCCCGCGTAGTACTCGGCGATGCCGGATAGCACGAACTCCTTGCTTACTCCGTCGGAATTCTCCAGGGTGAGAACATCGCCTACGCGAAGGCCCAGATTGGCGGCAGTCTTTTCAGTGAGCACCACCGATGAATCGTCGAAGGAGATCCCCTTGCCGCTTTTTCTATCCCTGAGCGTGACGACCTTCGGGAGCTCTTGCGCGTCCAGGGGAACCATTATGTTTACCTCGATTCTCTCGCCGTCCGCGGATACGTAACCGCTGTCTGCGAAGAACTTAACGTACCCGGCCACCCTTGACGGGTCGGCCAAGAAGCCTTCGACCACTGGGTCATCTCCTGAAGAACTATCGAGACCAATGTACAGGTCATACTTGGTTATCTCGTTGAACTGAGCCGTCACGAGATCTCCGATAGAGTCGCGGATGCCGAACCCCGTGACGAGGAGCGCCGTGCAGCCAGCGATACCGATTACGGTCATAAAGAAGTTCCTCTTGTACCTCACCAGGTTTCGCGCCGTCGCCTTCTGGCTAAATGTAAGCCGCGACCAGATGACGGGGACTTTTTCCAGGAACACCCTCTTCCCGGCCTTGGGCGGGCGCGGTCTCATGAGGGATGCCGGCTTCTCTCTGAGAGAGCTCGTGCACGCAGAAACGGTCGCGCCCATGGTGCAAAGCAGCGCAAGACCCGAGGAAAGTGCGGCGAGGCCCCACCGGAAGTCGGTTATCATCGGCGGAAGACGGTACACGGTGCTGTATACTCCCCATATGACCTTTGGGAGCACCTTGAAGCCCAGGAAGGAGCCCACCACGCACCCAAGGACGCTTGCCAAGCCGGAGTACACCACGTACCTGGACATGATCGCTCCCGTCGAATACCCAAGCGCCTTGAGGGTGCCGAGCTGGGTCCTGTCCTCTTCCACCATGCGAGCCATGGTGGTGAGCGCCACAAGAGTCGCGACGAAGAAGAAAAACGCCGGAAATACCTTTGCAATAGCTTCGATCTTCTCGGCATTCACCGAGAAACTCGAGTAGCTTACGTTGAAGCTTCTGTCAAATACGTACCACTTAGGACGCGCGATTTCGCTCAGGGATGCTTCTGCATCGAGTATCTCCTGCCAGGCATCGGCAAGCTCTTTTTCAACGTCGGCCTTGGCCTTCCAGTATTCGGCTTCGCCTTCAGCCAGCTTCCGGAGACCTTCGGCGTACTCCGCCTCGGCTTCGGCCAGTTCTGCCTCGGCTGACCGGATTTCTTCTTCGGCTTTCGCCACTTCTTCTGCCAGCTTCGCCTCGGCCTCGGCCAGCTTAGCCTGACCGTCATAGTACTCCTTCCATCCATCGTCCAGCTCCCGGCGAGCCTTCTCGAGCTCTGCCTGGCCCTCCTCCAGCTGTCTATGTGCGTCATTCAGCGCGGACCGGGCGCTGTAGATCTGTGCCCATCCGGCGGCGAGCTGCTGTCTGCCTTTCTCCAGCTCGACTGCCACCGCGTCAAGCTGTACCTTACCGGCAGCATGCTGGGCTTTGGCCTGTTCAAGGCGGATCCGGCCCTCATGCCACTCGGACCATCCCTGGTCGATCATTGCCGCAAACCGGTCGAGCCCGGCTTCGGCCTCAGTTATTTCTTGCCAGCCAGCGCGCAGGTCATCCGCAGACATCTGGGCGCCAACGGCGTTAAGTACAGAGGTGACCGCCGCGGAGACAGCCGGATCCACTTCCATCCTAGCGAAGAGCTCTTCTTCGGAGTCGAACGGTGTGCCGTAACCGGCGAGAGCAGATAATACATAGTCCATTAGGGCGTCAAACTGCTTCTTCTGATGCTCGAATTCCGCAAACTGCTCCTCATACTGGGCCTCGTACTCTTTGAGATGCGATTCGGCTATGGCGAGCTGTTCCTCCTGTTGCTTGATCAGTTCTCCCGCCAGCTCCCACTCTCTAAGGCTCTTCTGGTACTCCTTTTCGCCTTGGTCGAAGGCAGCCTGCGCCTCTTGCATCTGCCTCAGGCCTTCCCGGTATTCGTCGTAACCACTCCTGTACTCGCGCCAGCCGTCCTCCAGCTGTTGCTCGGCCTCTTTGAGCTTGCGCTCTCCGTCCAGGAGTTCAGACAGGGCGCCGGCGAGTTCTTCCCTCCCACGCTCGATCTCTTCGAGAGCGTTGGCTTTCTCTGCGGCCAGTTTGGCCTTGGCGTCTTCCAGTTCGGCTTTCCCCTCTTCTATCTGGCGCCGGGCGTCCTCCAGTTCGGCGCGGCCTTTTTCGATCTCGGTCCAAGCATCCGCCAGCTCGGCTTCGGCTTCCGCCTTGGCGTCATAGTACTCCGCCTTGGCCTTGTCTATCTCGGCCTGCGCTTCGGCGAGGATATTCTGGTAACGGATATCCGACCGCACCTCGCCCAGGTCTTTGAGGCGCTCGGCGACCTCCTTGACCTTGTCCTCATATTCATCCGTAAACGCCGTTAGGTCCCCAGCTCCCCTGACCGTCAGGTAGAGGTCCGTGTACACGTCCAAGGCATAGGCGCTCTCGTCCACGTAGATGACGGCGTCGAGGGTGCCATTCCCAACGTTTGTGGGTTCCCGTTCCCAGGAGAAGTAGAAGGGGCTGGTGACAATGCCTACAACCGTGAACTCGTTTACGTGATAGACATCGCCGAGGTTCTCGATGCTGCGGTGCTCAGGCGATACGGTGAGGACCGTCCCGAGCTTTATGCCATTACCAAACATGCCGAGCCCGTGGGCAAGGCACTCATTTTCCGCCTCGGGCATCCTCCCCTCCACGAGTTCCAGCCGGTTCAGGAACGTTCCGGCTCCCGTCTCGCCCATGTCCTCGAGGGGCAGCCCGTAGACGCGCACGGCCAAGGGCTTCTCCTGCTCCGTGTATGCGAGGACATCCGTGACGTAGGCGGGCATCACGCTCTCGACGACATCCATGGCGGACACGGCTTCAATGTCTTCCTGCGTAATCCCCATGGTTGCCTTTACGTATATGTCAGCGGTGCGCTGGCTGTCGTAATAGGCGTCGACCGACGCGAGCATATCCGGCGTCGTGGCGAGCATCCCCGCGAAAAACCCAACCCCGAGGGCGACGATGCCGAAAATGGCGGCAAACCGCCCGAAATTCCCCCGGATCAGGCGGAATAGGGTCTTGGCGTAAGTCTTCCGGGAAGCTACCATTCTATCGCCTCGGGCGGCTCAGGGCTTGGGTTGCGGTACATGTTCGCGACAGTACCGCTCCGGAGGTGTATGACGCGGTCCGCCATCCGGGTTATGGCCTGGTTGTGGGTTATGACGAAAACGGTCTTGCCGGTCTTCTTGCAGGTCTCGTGGAGGAGCTTAAGGATGCTCCGCCCCGTGGCGAAATCCAGCGCGCCCGTCGGTTCGTCGCACAGGAGGATCTTAGGGTTCTTAGCGAGAGCTCTCGCGATCGCCACCCGCTGCTGCTCGCCCCCAGACAGCTCGGCCGGGAAGTTGTACATCCGGTCTGAGAGGCCCACCATGGCGAGCACTTCTTTGGGATCGTAAGCGTCCTTGCATATCTCCGTAGCGAGCTCCACATTCTCGAGGGCCGTCAGGTTCTGAACCAGGTTGTAGAACTGGAAGACGAAACCCACGTCGTAGCGGCGGTAGTCGGTAAGCTCCCTATCGCTCAGGGCGCTTATGTCCCGCCCGCCCAGGAAGATTCTCCCGCTATCGCACGAGTCCATCCCTCCGAGGAGGTTGAGAACCGTGGTCTTCCCGGCGCCGCTGGGGCCGACGATCACGCAGAACTCGCCTTCATCCACCGAAAAACTCACGTGGTCTACGGCCTTTATCGTATGGGTACCCATCTGGTAATGTTTGCAGACATCGTGAAAAACGACAAAGTCCTTCAACGACCGATCCCCTCGTTACGCATTGGCGATATTGACTGAAAGATCGATGAGTCGTATGAGGTCGAGGACATTGGCTTCTCCCAGGCCCTCGACGAGCCGGTCGAAGTATTCCTCCACTTTTTGCTGCTTGCGCCTGAGGAACTCGGCGCCTTCCGGTGTCAGGGTGACCCAGACTCGCCTTCGGTCGTCCTCAGACCCTTTGAGGGTCACGAAGCCCTTTTTCCTCAGCGCGGAAAGCGCGGCGGTGACCCTTGACCTCGACACGCATAGTTTTTCACTCAAGGTGGATGGGTTCATGCCGGCCCCCCGGGCTTGGGAAAGGTGATAAAGCAAACGTATTTCTCCCTGGAGAAACTCTGCCAGGAACGCGAAGGCCTTGCTTTCGTAGAGTCTTGAGAGCGACGCCGTAAGGCGGTCTCTGAGCTCTGTCCTTTCCATGGGTCCCCCTCTTTCCGGAAACGGCAGATAGTTAATACCGTATATTATTAACAGTGTGTATTATAGTCCCGAGGGGCGGAAGTGTCAAAGCCCATAGCACTGCGGATGAGTACATAACCGAGACTGCGCCTTGGCGCGGGCTGGCAAGAACCGTCAGGGCCACCCTGAACTGGCCCGTCCCGGAACGCATCATAGGTGAGGCGCCTCCCAAGGATGCGGATAGCCTCTGCATGAAGCTGGCTCCCCTTTGGAGGAGCGCGTCAAAGACGACCTTCGCGTGGCCCTCGAGCCCAGCGTCTTTGCCCAAGGGCTCGGCGTCCCAGTCGATGTCATCGTACGGGTGGAAACCAAGGCCCAGCCCGGGAACAATGCGCCAAGAAACCGCGCCCTCAGCAAGGAGGGCATCAAGGATGTCCGGTCTGTAGCCCGGGACCCTCGCCGGGAGGAGGGTGCTCTCCCACAGTGCCGGGGCGAAGTACATCCCGTAGAGCCTCGCCATGGCTTCCGCGAGGGCTTCCTTCCGGTCGCCCGGCACTTCCACCCTCCGTGCGAGAAGGGCCGCGTACCTCTCTGGCGGGAGGGTCCTGACCTGGCTCCGGCGGGCCCGTATGGTGTCCCTCCGCGCCCGGTCGAAGAGGACCGCGTGGTAGTAGAAACCTTCGTACTCAACGACGCTACCGCTCCCTAATAGCGTGGCCAGCACATCCCCAGCCTGGTGATACGTATATGAGGTAGAGCTCCTGTTTCAGGGTGCCCTGCCGCGCCATCTCCATGAGGCGGTCGATGAACACGAGGAAGGCTGCCAGCGTCTTGCCTGTGCCGGTCGGCGCTGAAACCAACGTGTGGTTTCCTGAGGCAATTGAGGGCCAAGCCGCCTCCTGCACCGCAGTCGGCGTGCCCATCGCGCGCTTGAACCAGCGCTTCGTATTCTCGTGAAAGATATCCAGAGGACCCATTGGCACCCCCGCCTGCTCCTGACGCGATCATACTCCCCAAACGCATGTTTTGCCAGAGCGGCCGAGTACTTCTGCGCCAGTCGAATACCTCCGGCATGTGATACACGGAGGGAATCCGGGCTGCATACCGAACCTAAATAGAGGCCACTCAAGGGCAATTGTCGCCGCGGCGCAGCAACAGGAGGTGCCTCGCGATGGATCTCCTCATAGGCAGGCAGTACGGCAAGGGCCTATCGGCCTACGCCCTGAAGACCATCGCGATCATCGCCATGGTCGTGGACCACGTGGCTGTGGCATTTGTACCGTCTGGAAGCGCGCTGTGGCAGGTAATGCGAGGCATCGGCAGGCTGACAGCCCCGATCATGATGTTCTTCCTCGCGGAAGGCTACCACCACACAAGAAACGTGAACAAGTACGCCATGAGACTCGGAGTCTTTGCTCTGGTCTCGCACTTTCCTTTCTTCTACTTCAACTTTGGGCGATGGCCCGTATCGGGCGGAAGGCTCTGGCTAAGTCCGACGTCGGTCATATACACCCTGTTCATCTGCCTCATTGCGCTCATGGTGTGGAACGACGAAAGCCTCAAACCCACGCTGAAAGCGATCCTCTTAGCGATCCTGTGTGTGGCGGCAACCCCGGGAGACTGGGGCGTTTTCGCGGTGCTCAGCGTACTGGCTTTCGGAGCGTACCGCGGAGATTTCAAGAAGCAGGCCCTAGCCTATTGCATCATCGTTGCCGTGTTCCTTGTCTTGCAGGGCCAGGTCTCCATGCCGTTCGTCTACGCGAAGTTCCTCGCCATCCCGCTGCTCAGGCAGTATAACGGCACGCTGGGCGGGAGCAAGCGCTCCAAGTGGTTCTTCTACGTGTTCTACCCCTTGCATCTCCTCGTGCTCGGTTTGCTCAAATACCGCGTCTGACCTATTTCGGCCAAACTTCTCCGTTGTATGGCTGAGACTCCGAATTGTACCGTTAGGGCCAATTGGTCCCCTTTACTGCTAAAAGAACCTTCTAAGAAGCAGCACAAATGCTATCTCCCACACATGCGCGAACGCCGTTAACCAAAATGCTTGGCTCCGTGACCGATGCTTCCAAGCTACGTACGCAACCGCGAATACAAGTCCGGGAAGAAAGGCTGTTACCGCAGCTAACCAATGGTGCAGGTGTAGAGCCGAAAAGGCAAGCGCGGCGAGTATACATTGACCAACCAGCCCAATGTCTAGCCAAGACGCGATACGGACAGGCAACCACTGCCCCAAGAAAGCCTCGGTGAGAGGAAGAACTACAAATGCCATCACGGTCGATGGTATTAGGATCCCAGGAAGTTTGCGATGTTACGGCCGGTTGTAAAATCCGCCATTAGGGCCGGATGAAAAATCCCCCACCCCCTCGAAGAAGCACTCCGTAACGAGCCAAGTTTCGGAGGTGCGATTCTTGCTAGGAGGCGGGGAAACTTT
>DUSI01000058.1 GCA_012842685.1 Candidatus Fermentithermobacillaceae bacterium | reverse complement strand
TCATCCGTTTCGGGTTCCGTAAGAAGGCAGGAATCTGCGCATCTTTCCCTGAATAGCTTGCCCGAGACGGCCGCGGGCAGGCGAGCCCATCCTTACAAGAAGCTATTCCCTGGGATCCCGCTCCTTACCTTCACCGCCCGCAGCCTAACGCTACCAAAGCGAGGGGATTTGCCATGTCCCGGGCTTGTGCCGCGGATAAAGACCATGCGACAACTCCGCTCCAAAAAGGCTCCTACGATGTCCAGGCTATCAGAAAGCGCTTTCCTGCCCTGCGCAGGATGGAAAACGGTATGCCCGTCGCGTTCCTTGATGGCCCCGGCGGGTCTCAAGTGGTGGATACCGCCATCGAGGCCATGGCCAACTACCTCCTGAGAGGTTCGGCCAACGTTCACGGGGTTTTCTCGACGAGCGTCGAGACCGACGAGCTAATCCTCCGCGCCCGCGCCGCCATGGCAGACTTCATCGGAGGCCGGCCCGACGAAGTGGCCTTCGGCGCCAACATGACGACGCTTAACTTCGCATTGGCGAGAGCCATGGCCAGAGACTGGCGCGAGGGAGACGAGGTCGTCGTCACGGAGATGGACCACAGGGCGAACGTCGACCCGTGGATTTCGGCCATCGAAGATCGGGGCGGCACGGTCAGCTGGATCAAAGTGGACCGCGAACGCCTGACTCTTGACCTTAGCGATCTTGATTCACTCATCGGTCCGAGGACCAAGGTGGTCGCCGTGGGGCTTGCGTCCAACGTGACAGGGACCGTCAACGACGTGAGAACCATAGCCGACGCTGCCCACTCGGTCGGAGCCTGTGTTGTCGTGGACGCCGTTCACGCCGCGCCCCACATCTTCATCGACCGGGATGCCTTGGGCGCCGACGCCATACTTTTCTCCCCATACAAGGTTTTCGGTCCCCACCTGGGGGTCCTTTCGATCAAGGCAGATCTCTACGACCGCCTAAAGACCTACAAGGTGCTCCCGCAGCTGGACTGGCGCCCCGACAAGATCGAGACGGGCACCTTGAACCACGAGGGGATAGCAGGGGCGGAAGCCGCCGTGAAGTTCATCGCGAGCCTGGGCGAGGGAGAGACGACCAGGGACAAGATCCGCTCGGCCATGGAGAAGATCGAGGAGCACGAGAACCCCCTGGCCGAGTGGGTTAGAGAGCGGCTGAGGGCCATCCCTGGGTTTACCGTGTACGCTGCGCCGGACGATGTGCGCAAGACCCCGACCATCGCTTGGCGGGTCAGGGGGATGGATCCGAGGGACGTGTGCCTCCATGCTCTCAAAAAGGCCATCTACATCGCCAGCGGCGACTTCTACGCGACGACCCTGGCCACAATCCTCGGGATACGGGCGAGCGGCTCCTGGGTGAGAGCCGGCATCGCCCCGTACACAACGCGGGAAGAGGTAGAGCTCCTCGTAGAGTCCATGGAGGAATTGGCTGTTTAGAAAACAGACTCAAGGAGGGTTTCACGTGGGCGGCCCGATTACGGTATCCGATGTCTTGGACATAAAACACCTGGGCAAGTGGGACTGGAGCCCTGACGGGCGCTACATAGCGTTTATCTGGGACGACGGAGGTCTTACGGACCTCTGGCTTGTAGAACCGGGGACGGCGGAGCCTGAGAAGCTCACTTCGGCCAAGAAGGGTGTTTCCGACTTCGTGTGGACCAAAGAGGGAGACATCTACGCTATACTGGACGGCTCTCTGGTACGGCTCGGCGGCCCAGGTCTTAAGAACGTCGAAACGCTCCTCGAAGGCAGATCCATGGGCGGGCTTTCCCGTTCGCCCGACGGCTCCTATCTCGCCTTCTCCAAGGGCGGGGCAGTCTGGCTCAGGGAAGAACGGACCGGCAGGTTCATCGAGTTCCCTCTCCCGCAAGGGGCAGCCCCCGGCAGAGGACCCGAAGGCAGGGTGGAGTGGTCTCCTTCGTCCGGCCGCTTCGCGTTCACCTTCCGGGATCAAGAGGACTACCACCAGATCTGCGCCGTGCGCGTCACTCCTTCTGGCGTGAAGCTCGAGTGGCGGTCCCATTTCACGAGGTCCGCCGGCGCGCCGGTCTGGCTTGAGGACGATACGCTAATGTACACGCAGCACACCGACGGTGGGCTTGCCGCCGAACTCTGGACGGTGAGGTTCCAGGGCGATGGGCCGCCCAAGCCCGAGCTCCTCTACAGGATCGAGGGTAGCGGCAGGGG
>DUSI01000061.1 GCA_012842685.1 Candidatus Fermentithermobacillaceae bacterium | reverse complement strand
TTAGACGTCATGTGCTCCAACACATCATCTCCTCCTCCGAAGAGGAATTCCGTCAATATGAGAGCAATCTCCAAGCGGATAAAGACTTGTTTGAAGCCGACCTCAAGTCGTTGGGAACGCTTCTTCTAACGGATGAAGGGAAAAGAACATATTCTGCCATCGAGAAGGACTGGCAGGAGTATATTAGGATGGCCGATGAGACCATATCACTATCAAAGCAGATGAGGAAGGATGAAGCCCTTCAGCTGGCCCGCGGGCGCACCAAGGAGGCTGGGGACAATCTGGTCAAGTCGCTCGACGAGATCATTTCCCAAGTAGAGAGTCATTCGAATAGTGTCGTGCTTGCCGCCAAAGCCACTGAAGCGGCTGCGCGAAACACCGTTATTGTAATTGTTATTGTTTCCACGGTGCTAGGCCTTCTGATGGGTCTCTTTATAGCCAAGGCCATCTCCGATCCTATCCAGAAGCTGGTTGCCGTGGCTCAGAAGGCTGCGCACGGCGATCTGACAGAAGAGGTTCACGCACGATCTACTGATGAAATCGGGATTCTCACCAGGTCTTTCGGGGACATGATGACAAGCCTAAGAACCCTTATCGGCGAGGTTACCAATTCGGCCCAACAGGTAGCCTCCACGAGCGAGGAACTCTCGGCGAGTGCCGAGGAATCTGCGAAGGCTGTTCAGCAAATATCAGAGACTGTGCAGCAGGTGGCAAGCGGGGCCCAGGAGCAAAGCACAAGCGCTACCAACACTGCTTCCTCTGTGACCCAGCTCACCCAGGCAGTAAACCAGGTGGCTAAGGGTGCAGAATCCCAGGTCCACAGCATCCACGGTGCCTCTGAGCTGGTGGCTAGTATGCGAAAGTCACTGGATGAGACCCTGGATGTCCTCCAGACTGTGGGGTCATCCGTCCAGGGCAATGCCGAGTCGGCTACCAAGGGTAGCGACTCGGTTAGGGATGTGGTCAGCAGCATGGAGAGGATCCGAACCGCCACTGGGAATGTGGCTGAGAGGATAGGAGAACTTAACGACCACTCCCAGGAGATCGGGAGAATCCTCGAGGTCATAGATGACATAGCAGAACAGACCAACCTTCTGGCCCTGAACGCCGCGATTGAAGCAGCAAGGGCAGGGGAACACGGCAGGGGTTTCGCTGTAGTGGCGGATGAGGTGAGAAAGCTTGCAGAGCGTTCGTCCAGGGAGACCAAGGCTATAGCAGACCTCATAGGGCGCGTGAAACAAGCCACTGAGAAGGCTGTGGAGGCGATAGATTCCGGGAGGAAGGAGGTTGAGGCTGGAAGCGTGATAGCCCGGGAGGCGGGTAAGGCTTTGGAAGATATACTTGCGAGTGCCAACCAGGCTCAAAAGCTGGTGGGGGACCTGATTAGCTCGTCCAGAGCCTTGAAAGATGCCAGCCTTAACGTGGAGAAAGCCATAGCCGAGGTGGTGAGCGTAGCGGAAGAGAACACGGCAGCCACCGAAGAGATGGCCGCAAGCATAGAGGAGATGAAGAAGGCCATAGACAATGTTGCTGCAGTATCCGAGCAGAGCGCAGCTGCAGTAGAAGAAGTCTCAGCCTCCACAGAGGAAGTGAACGCCTCTATCCAGGAGATGTCTGCTTCTGCTGAATCACTCGCTGAGATGGCCCAAAAACTTCAGGAGCTTGTAGCGAGGTTCAAGGTTTGACGCTTCAGGGGCCTCCAGGTGCCTATATTTGCTATGGCAAGGGGGTCCCTCTCCTCTATCTTATTTGCTAGGGACTTATTGCCAGACATCAGAGCTAAACGGCTCATAGGGGGTGCTATGAATTGGCAGTCGCAAATCTAGCTGAGGAAACCCAGCTTGTAACATTCAAGCTTGGGAGTGAAGAATACGGCGTTGATATTATGCAGGTCCAAGAGATCATCCGTTTGACGAACATAGTAAAGGTGCCTAATGCTCCTCATTTTGTCGAGGGGGTAATTGATCTTCGTAGCAGGGTTATCCCGATTAT
>DUSI01000057.1 GCA_012842685.1 Candidatus Fermentithermobacillaceae bacterium | reverse complement strand
GTTTTCGTGCCTCCAAGTCACTGTTAGGAGGTGAAACAGCGTGCTTAGATTCCTGCTTCTTCAGCAGGCCACTCCACCCAAGCTGGGCATCTTCCGCCCCGTGGATAACTGCGTTTTCTCGGTGCTCATAAGCATCGTCATGATCATCCTGGTCTATGTGATGATTAACAGGGCCAGGAGGGGCGAGAAGATCCCCGAGATCCGCAAGATCCCCGGCATCGAGGCGTTTGACGAAGCGATTGGCCGCGCCACCGAGATGGGTAGGCCGGTCCATATGACCGACTACAGCACCGCTCTGGGTAGCGACTCGACCTTCGCGTACTGGTCGTTCCTCGCCTACATCGCCAAGCAGTGCGCCCAGTACGACACGAGGTTCATCGCGACCGACGCCAACTACCTGGTCAACGTCGTTAACCAGGAGATCGTCAAGCAGGCCTACCTCGAAGCCGGCAAGCCCGAAGCATACAACCCGGACGATATCAGGTTTATCGCCGGTTCCCAGTTCGCTTGGGCGATGGGTGTCGCGGGTCTCATCGCGCGCGAGAAGCCTGCGGCCCAGTTCCTGGTCGGTTACTTCTACGCTGAGTCTCTGATCCTGGCCGAGGCAGGGAACCTCGTAGGTGCCATCCAGGTAGCCGCCGCAAGCTCGCCTGCCCAGATCCCGTTCTTCGTCGCCGCGTGCGACTACACCATGATCGGTGAGGAGCTTTACGCCGGCGCCGCCTATGTCTCCAGAGACCCGGTCATCACGGGTACTGTTGTTGCTCAGGACATAGTGCGTATCTCCCTGTACGTGATCATCCTCATCGGTGGGATCATCCAGTGGCTCTCGCCGGAGAACAACTTCATCACGAAGTTCATCAAGTTCTAGAGCTTTGCGTCCAACCTGACGTTGGAAGGAGGTGCAGTAGGTGAGGAAAGAAGTCCCGTTTATCATAAGCTTGATCTTCGCGGCCTTCAGGTTCGCCCTCGAGGCATTCGACGGTCCCTACAACTACACGCTCGTTTCCGGTGACAAGCTCCTGAACGCGATGTCGTGGGCGATGACCTTCATGTCCTGCGGCGCCCTGTTCCTCGGGGTTCTCAACCTGTTCCGGATCCACGGGAACAACATCCGGAGGAGGAGACCCCACTGGCAGCTCAGCGTGTACCTCCTGGTGGTTCTCGTCTTCCAGAGCCTGTTGGGTCTTTTCACCCACCATACGCATCCGGCGTATGCCTGGAGTTACCAGGGCATATACGTGCCGATAGACTCGACGATGTTCTCGCTCCTCGCGTTCTATATTGCTTCGGCTGCTTACAGGGCCTTCCGAGTCAGGAACTCCGACGCGGCTGTCATGCTGGCGGCGGCATTCTTCCTGATGATGGGCAACGTTCCGATAGGTGAGCTCATATGGGGCCCCAACGGGCCGCTGGGCGGATTCACAGGGATTAAGGACTGGATCCTGCGCGTCCCGAACGCTGCCGGAAACAGGGCCATTAACTTGGGTATCTTCCTGGGGATCATGGCAACCCAGAGCCGTATACTGCTCGGTATCGAGAGACGTCACCTTGGTCAAGAGTAACCTGACCCTCACTAAGTAGTAGAAAGGAGGGAATTAGCGTTGAAGTTCCTGGAAAGGTTCGACCAGATTAACCCGCAGATCATATACCTGATCATGGCGGTGTTCTTGATATTCCCGGTGCTCAAACCCATCGGACTTCCCCTGAGCATCAACCAGCAGCTCACGAGGCCCGTGTACGACTGGATCGAGAGCCTGAATCCGGGCGACATCGTCATCTTCGATGCCGCTTATGGAGGCGGCTCCTCGTCCGAGCTCGAACCCCAGCTCAAGGCGTGGTTCACCCACTGCATGATGAGGGGCGTCAAGGTAGTGGGTCTTGCCCAGTGGGAGTCCGGTTCACAGCTTGCCTACAACGCTCTCAAGAGTCTGTCTCAGGAGCTCGAAGCCCAGGGCATCTCTGCTGAGTACGGCATAGACTGGGTAATGCCCGGCTACAAAGCCGGAGGCGGTCCTACCTGGAGGTCCATGCAGGACGACTTCTGGACCGCTTGCGGCAATGTCGACGTTGAAGGCAATCACTTCAGCGAGCTGCCGCTCCTGCAGAACCTGAGGCAATGGACTCCTCAGACGGTCAAGGGGATCATCTGCTTCTCGGCCGGTAGCCCCGGTATCCCCACCTTCACCCAGTACTTCCCCGACCACAACCTGTACGTGGGTGACGTGGCGGTTCAGGTGGCTGGCACCAGCAACCTGCTCCGTTCCGGACAGGTGAAGGGAATTATTCCCGGTCTTAGGGGCGCCGCGGAGTACGAGAAGCTCATCGAACGTCCCGGTCTCGGTGTCAAGCTCATGGACGCTCAGTCTATGGGCCACCTGATCATCATAATCTTGGTAGTCCTTGGCAATATCGGATACAGGCTCAAGCTGCGCAACACGCGGAAGCGCGCCTGATGTGACCTGAAGAGGAAAGTGAGGTGAGAGTAGATGTCTACAAATCCGCAGACATGGGTCGCCGCTCTCTGCACGCTGGCGGTCTACAGCTACCTCTACAAGGAGAACATCTTCTTCAGGATCGCAGAGCACACGATGATCGCTCTGGCGGTTGCGCACTCGCTTGTTACGGGCTGGCACAATACGTTCATCCCGTACATCGAGACCCATGTGAAGACTAAGGGCTGGTGGTGGTTCTGGATCTTCTTCGCCTTCGGAGTCCTCTACTACGCGAGGTTCCTCCCGGCGAGGTACGCGTGGATTACCAGATACCCCGTCTCCATCAGCGTAGGATGGGCCCTGGGTTACTACTTCTCCTTGTTCCCGAGACAGTACGCTGTTCAGATCGCCGACTCGGTCAGGGACTTGGGTCAGTTTGAGAACATCCTGTTCTTCCTCATGTTCGTCCTGTCCATGATGTACTTCTTCCTGACCGTAGGCGGGAACTCAAAGACCTTCCAGCAGATTAGTAAGGTCGGCCGCTGGATCCTTATGATCAACTTCGGTGCGGCCTTCGGAAATACGGTTTCGGGACGTATATCCCTCTTCCTCGGCAGGCTCTCGTTCCTCCTGAGCGATTGGCTAGGTATAAGCCTGTAACCTCCTTCCGCCCTGGGAGAGGAGAAGCCGGCGGGTTGTCCGCCGGCTTCATGCTTTCGGTAGGCATTCTTGCTCAGCGCGCCCTTAGAGGCGAGGCCTCTGGCTAGGCCATCCGTCTTTGCCGAGGCCTCTCAGACTATCCCCTCGAGCACGAGGGAAGACCAGGACTCAAACTTGCCCAGTAGGTTAAGCTTGGATATTTCGACCCACGCGCCGAGCATCTTGTCGGTCTCCCTGACGGCCAATATGGGAGCCGGAAGGTGGACGACCGTAACGAGACCCAAGTGGACCCGCCCGACTGAGTTTCTGTCGTCATTTAGAAATCCCACGATGGACATAGGCGGATTGCCCGCGAACACGACTTCCTCCCGGATTTCCCGCTGGGTGTTGAGTATCGCGAGGGCCTTGAGATCTGATATCCTCCGCCTTCCGGGCCAGGGGACTTCTTTTGCGGGGTTCATGTGGCCTCCCACGCCGATGGAAAGGAGCCCGTGGAGCCTGGATTCGCCCTGGGTACCGAGCCTCTTCATTACGAAAACCCGACGGTCAGAGGTGAATATGGTGTAGGAGATGAGCTGCTTCATCGTAGGGTCTTCTTCCAGCTCGGGCCGGGGCCTGAACACGCTCCTCTTGGCCAGAAGCCGCCAGATGTCTGGGGAATCCCTCCGCACTCCACGCCATTCGCCGACGGCCTCATAGAGATCGGCGGTAGGTACGGCGAGTACGAGTTCGTTGGGTACTGCGTTATGTCTTCCGGCCACTCAAAAACCAACCTCTTTCTCGTCGATTACGTACTTCACCAAATCAAGTTCCTCCATGAGGAGCCTGTCTCCTTCTGCGACCGTAAGCGTGTACCGCTTATGGATATCCACAAGGCGCCTGAATGCCCCGTATAGATCCCTCCCGACGCGGCTCGCGGCATAGAGCGACGCGGTCAGGTGGGATGGCTCCGCATAGGCGAACACTTCCACCAACACGTCCTTGGTCGCCGGCCGGGCTCTTACTTTGACCCGCGTGTCCCCCATGTATACCGCAGGACCGGTCTCAAAGGGTCGCCTCCCGTTTTGGATGGACAGCAGCACCCGCGCCGCCCACAGAGCCTCTTCTCGAGTCGGGTAAGACACGGCGATGATGGGGGAAGGGATGGGGTCGTCCGGAGTGTACTGAATGCCTCCTATAATTACCCTCGGGGCGTCCCTCATGGAGCGATCCTCCTCGCCCGGTGCCGGAACAGTCATGAGCCAATACTATCATATCTTGCCAGGCTCCATAATAGCTTTTCTCTAGGCGAGGTGGTACCTGTGTCCTGGAGGGGCGACCTTAGAGAAAGAATTGTGGCTACGGGCAGGGCCGGGAGTGCCCTCGGGCGGCGCATTCGCAGTCGCGCTCAGCGCGAGGTGGCGAGCGTCAGGTCCCTGCCGCTCTGGGTGAGACAGACTATGGCCTGCGCGTTTATCTTTGCGCTTATCCTCGGCGCGTCCAAAGCGGACCGAGGTCTTGCGGTCCGCGTGGCCGATTTTGCCAGAAACGCCGTCACCGCGGACCTTACGTGGGAAGAGGTCAAGGAGTTTGCGACCGGACTTCCTGAGAAGGTAAGAAGCCTTGCAGCCCTCGACCTCCGCGACTTCTGGTCCAGGGCGGTAACGGCGAACAAAGAAGAGATGGCCTGGCCGGTGATGGGCGAGATCACCTCATATTTCGGCTGGCGTCCCAACCCCGATTCGCCGGGTATGTCTCTCCACCAGGGCATTGACATAGCCGCTCCCAAAGGGACCAAGGTCGCAGCCGTCCTCGACGGAGTTGTCTCCAGCGTCCGCCAGTCGCCTCAGTTCGGCCTGGTTGTGGAGATAGACCACGGCGGCGGCATCTCCACCGTATACGGCCACCTCGATACGGCCCTGGTACAGGAAGGAGATAAGCTCCACCGCGGCGACTACCTAGGTACCGTTGGCGATAGCGGCAACGCCACCGGAAGCCATCTCCATTTCGAGGTCAGGAAGGACGGCATCGAAGTCGACCCCATGACTCTCCTCCCGCCCTTGGTGAAGGGACCCTGACCGGAGGCTAGAAAGGAATTGGACGCAGTGTCCATCCAGGTGGCCAGTCTGGGGAACACCCGGGTCTACCTTCACATCACTTTCGTACTCGCCGCCCTCGTCTTGACCCTCGCCGGCTACGGGCTCCAACTCTTGGTCCTCGCTGGGAGCCTCACCTTTCACGAACTGGGCCACATATTTGCCGCGGCCCTCATGGGAGCCGAAATAACCCGGATAGAGGTGTGGCCCTTTGGGGCTTCTGCCAAGCTCGAGCGTTCCTGGCAGCTCACGCCATACGCCGACGCTGTGGTGGCTCTTGCGGGTCCGCTGAACAGCGGGCTCCTTGCGTCGGTGGCTTCAGCCTTCCAGCGTGGGCTCATACAATCCGGCTCCCTCGTCACGCCGTCAACGTACCCGCTCCTCGACCTCCTCATCAAAGTAAACCTGGGTATCTTCCTGGTAAATCTGATCCCTTGCCTTCCACTGGACGGAGGACGCATCCTGAGGTCAAGGCTGGCCCTCAGGATGGGATATGTGGAAGCCACAAGGAAGATGGCCACGTGGGGCCTGGCGGTAGGGTCCCTCATGACGGTCTTGGGCCTCGCCGGTTTAGCCGGGGGGAGCGACTGGCATGTACTGGCTGTGGCCGGACCGGTCGTCATATGGGGCGCGGCCGAAGAAAGGGAGAGCGCCGCCCACGGGAACATCATGGAGATCCTGAACCGGGGCGAGAGGCTCCGCCAGAGGAGGGCCATCCCCGTGGCCGAGATTATGGTGCCCCAGGACGCCACAGTGGCTGAGGTGGTGACGAAGCTTACCCCCTCCAGGTACCACATTATCCTGGTGGCCGGGAGGAACATGAAAGTCCTGGGGAGGGTCACCGAGACCAAGCTCCTGGAAACCTTTTACCGGGGCGGGACCCACTTGCGCATGAGGGATATATGGGAGAGGACCGGTCCCGAGTGAGGAAAGGCACGCAGTGCTTTCATGTTCAAGCGTAGGTTATAATTCTTGTGAAGAGATACTGCTTCTAGTAGAAGCGCACTGAGAGGATTGGCCGTATTCATTGCGTGACGAAAGGCTTTCGGTTCCGTCCTGGGATGACCTGAGACGCCAGCTGGGAAAAGTCGAAAAACCCGCAAGATACCTGGGTGGAGAAGTCGGGGCCGTCCGGAAAGAGCTGGCCTCCGTGGATGTAACGTTTGCCCTCGCCTTCCCCGACGTGTATGAGGTGGGGGTAAGCCACCTCGGGTCCCTTATCCTTTACTCCATCTTGAACTCTTTGGACTATGTGGCTTGCGAGCGGGTCTACATGCCTTGGACGGACATGGAAGAGCTCATGAGACAGAAGGGCTGGTCTCTTTTCTCCGTGGAAAGCCGCGCGCCCATAGGAAGCTTTGATATCGTGGGTTTTTCCCTGCAGTACGAGCTCACCTACACGAATGTCTTGGCGATGCTAGACTTAAGCGGCATCCCCCTGAGGTCTGCTGAAAGAGGAGAACGGCACCCCCTCGTCATCGCGGGCGGTCCCTGCGCCATGGCTCCCGAGCCACTCGCGGACTTCGTGGACGCTTTCGCCCTGGGCGACGGCGAAGAGCTCGCGGTGGACATCGTGAGGGTGTACCGGGACTGGAAAAGGGAAAAGGGTACTCGGGCGGAGCTCCTAAGGAGGCTCGCCCAGGTAGACGGCGTGTATGTTCCGTCCCTCTACGACGCGGTCTATGACGGGAAAGGAGCGAGGGTTGTACCCAAAGACCTGGATGGGTTTAGGGCGCCCGAAGTGGTCCGCAGGCGGGTACTCAAGTCCCTGGAAGGCGCTCCCTATCCAGATAGGCCGTTTATCCCGCTAATCCCGCCCGTGCACGACAGGGGTATGGTGGAGATCTTCCGCGGCTGCACCCAGGGCTGCCGGTTCTGCCAGGCAGGGATGCTCTACCGTCCTGTCAGGGAGAGAGAACCCGAGACGGTAGACCGGCTCGTAAGGGATATCCTGAGGCACTCTGGGTACGACGAAGTCTCCCTGGTCTCGCTTTCATCTGCCGACTACACCTTCATCACGGAGACCCTGAGCCGCCTGGTTAGAGAGGCTCCCTGTGGCGCCAGGGTATCTCTCCCGTCCCTCAGGGTGGACTCGTTCTCGGTAGGCCTCGCCCAGATGCTCGGCGCGACGAGCACCAGCGGGCTCACCCTTGCTCCGGAGGCAGGTTCCCAGCGGATGAGAGATGTCATCAACAAGAGGGTCACCGAGGAAGAGATCATGGATGCCGCGGAGAGCGCCTTTTCGGCCGGGTACTCCCACATAAAGCTCTATTTCATGATCGGGCTGCCCGGCGAGACCGACGAGGACGTGCTCGAGATAGCCCGCCTGGCGAGGAACATACGGGAGATAGGCCGCAAGAAAGGGAAGAGGCCTACGGTTGTCGTCTCGGTGTCCGGATTCGTGCCGAAGCCCCATACTCCGTTCCAGTGGGAGGCAGCGGTCCGGCCCGACGAACTGAGACGCAGGCAGCGGCTGCTCAGGAACGCTCTGAGGGGACCGGGGCTCGAGTTCCGCTACCACGACGCTGACCTAACGGCGCTGGAGGCGGTATTTGCCAGGGGAGACAGGAGGCTGGGCGCCGCGCTCGAGGCAGCTTTCAGGAAGGGATGCAGGTTCGACGCGTGGCCTGACAAGGTGCGCCTCGACGCGTGGGCGGAAGCGTTCCGCGAGGCCGCGATTGATCCCGATTCTTACGCCTTCAGAGAGCGGGACAGAGAAGAAGTCTTCCCTTGGGATCACCTGAGTTCCGGAGTGCGCAAGAGGTTCTTGTGGAGAGAGAGGGAGAAAGCACGGGAAGCGCTCACTACCTGGGATTGCAGGGAAGGCCGGTGTACGGGCTGCGGCATTTGCGGAGACTTTGGGGTTTCAGTTCGCCTTGCGGGAGGACGTGAGGGACCGTCCTTTGATGCCCGTGAGTCAGAAAGGGTTTGAAGGCGACGATCGCCGGACTTAGTGAGCCGGCCGGGAAGGTGACCGATGAGAGTTCGCGCGGTTTATGAAAAAGGGGATAAGGTGAGGTTTCTTGGGCACCTGGACGTCGGCAGGTGCATAAGGCTTGCTTTGAGGCGCGCGGGCTGGCCCCTCGAGTGGACCCAGGGGTTCTCGCCTAAGCCCAAGATCTCGATCTACGCACCCCTTCCTGTCGGCGTAGCGGGCATGAGGGAGTATTTCGACGCGGTCCTCACAGAGCGGCCGGATATGGGTGCGCTGGCCAGATCTCTTTCCCGCTCTTTTCCCGAGGGGTTTGCCCTCCATGAGATTTATCCCGTCCGGGACGATGCTCCGCCGTTCGAAGACACGATAAGGGCATCCCTTTATTCCGTGGATATGACAGGGGTGGAACCCGAGGCGGTGAGGCGCGCGCTGGAGGCTTTTCTCGAGGCGCCCAATGTGCTTTTCGACGTGGTCCGTCCAGACGAGGTGAAAACCGTAGATCTAAAGCCCTACGTCCTCGAGGTAGGAGAACCGGAAGAAATAGGAGAGGGCCGGGTAATAATCCAAATGCTGATTGCCCATGACAGGGGACGGACCGTACGCCCGCAATGGGTTATTTCCTCTCTGGAGCGATTTGATTTCAAGACAGATCCCAGAGAGGCCATCATTGACAGAAGGAAGATCATCTTTGAGTAACTCATTTGATAACACGAAGCGGCCCGGAGAAGGGCCTTATGACGAGATGCCCGGCGAGCTGCCGGCTTGGCCGCCGGGAGAGGAAGCGGATGTGAGGGCTTCTGCCGCGAAAGCTGCCGCCGAGTCAGATTCCGTCGAGAGGAAAGGTTCCTCCAGGAAGAAAGGCTCATCATCCAAGAAAAGGGCGAAGAAACGACTTTCCCTCGCGGCAGACGGCGAAGATACCGCGTCTTTGGAGGACGTGTCTGTGCTTTACGAAAAGCCGGACAAGCAAAAGACACAGAAAGCCCGAAAAGCCAGTCCCAAGAAGGCGAGCGCTGCTCAGCCCGCTTTTCAGCCACCTCCTCCAAACCGCGAGATCCTTGTGAACGCGGCGAGAGATGAGACAAGGGTGGCGGTTGTAGAGGACGGCGTCGTAGTCGAGTTTTACGTTGAACGGCCGAGCAACCAGCAGCTTGCGGGGAGCATATTCCTTGGGCGCGTGATGAACGTGCTTCCGGGCATGCAGGCTGCGTTCATAGACATTGGCGAAGAAAAGAACGCATTTCTCTATGTGGACGACGCCTTGCTCCCTCCAAACCTAGACGACTCAGACGAAGACCTACCGGTAAACAGAAGGAAAAATCGCAGTATCACCGACATCGTGAAGCAAGGCCAGGACATCATGGTCCAGGTAGTAAAGGAGGCCATGGGGACAAAAGGGGCCCGGGTGACCTGCCACGTCACCTTCCCGGGGCGTTACCTCGTCCTCATGCCCACCGTGAACTACACGGGCGTCTCCCGCAGGATCACCGACGAAGAAGAAAGGCAGCGCCTGAGGAGAATCGCAAGGGCGATAAAACCCAAGGATATGGGGCTCATAATCCGCACTGTGGCCCAGGGTAAGTCCGAAGAGGAACTCAGGCGAGACCTGGAATTCCTCCTCAAAGTGTGGGAGAAAGTCCAGAAGAGGGCTCGTTCGGCCAAGGCCCCGGCGTTGATCCACCAGGATCTAGGGCTTGTCTTCCGGATCGTGAGGGACGAGCTCAACCAGAATACTTCGAGGCTCCTGGTGGACGACGTCCACACCTACGGCAGGATCCTGGACCTCCTCGATTCTGTGTCCCCTGAGATGAAGGACCGGGTGATCTTCTACAGGGATAAGGAATACCCGCTCTTCCAGCTTTATGGGGTAGACGCCGCCATAGATAAGGCTCTTCAAAGACAGGTGTGGCTCAAGTCAGGCGGATACCTGGTGATAGACAGGACGGAAGCCCTGACCGTCATCGACGTAAACACCGGCAGGTACGTGGGAAGCAAGAACCTCGCCGATACCGTGTTCAAGATAAACATGGAGGCTTGCAAGGAGATCGCCAGGCAGCTCCGTCTCAGGGACATCGGCGGCATCATTGTCGTGGATTTCATCGACATGGATGTCCCCGCCCACAGACAGAAGCTCCTCGAGGAGCTGGAGAAGGAGCTCAAGCGGGATCACACCAAGACCGTGGTGGTGGGCCTCACCGGCCTCGGCCTCGTGGAGATCACCAGGAAGAAGGTCAGGCAGAGCATTGACGCGACCATGATGAGAATGTGTCCCTACTGCGGCGGGAGGGGCACGGTGATGTCGGAGGAAACCGTCGCCGCGAGGGTGCGCAGGGAGATACGGAGGGTCCTGGCGAACTCCCACTGCGAAGCCATCCTGGTGGAGGTCCACCCGGGAGTTGCCTCCCACCTCATCGGCCCCGGCGGGCAGAACCTCAGGGAGCTAGAGAAGGAGACGGGACGGAGCATATTCATAAGGGGCTCCGAGGGACTGCACCTTGAGGATATGAACGTGAAGGCTATCGGCACGAGAGAGGAGATAGCCGAGAAGGCCATCCCGGTCCGCGTGGGGGACATCCTGGAGCTCGTGGTGGAAGAGCCCCACGAGAAAAACCCGTCCGACGGTATAGCCAGGCTGGAAGGTTACGTGATAGACATAGAAGGTGCCGGGCACCGGGTAGGCCAGAAGGTTTCAGTCCAAATCACCGCTTGCTACCGCACTTACGCGAAAGCGCGGCTAAGCGTTTCTTGACACGATTTTGGGCAGCGTGCTAGACTGTAACGGTATCTTTGGAGCTATGGCTTAAGTAGGGGGTTTCCACGTTGTACGCGATAGTTGAGACAGGCGGGAAGCAGTATAAAGTCTCTCCCGGAGACGTTGTGAGACTGGAGAAGCTCCCGGGGACCCGCGGCGATACCCTCGTTTTCGATAAAGTGCTTGCAGTTTCCGATGGCGGGAGCTTGAGAGTGGGCAACCCCTATCTCGAAGGGACCACCGTGAAAGCGACTATCCTCCGCCAGGGCAAGGCGAGGAAGATCTTGGTTTTCAAGTACAGGTCCAAGACCAATTACAGGCGGCGCTACGGCCACAGGCAGCCGTTCACCGAGGTCAGAGTAGACGCTGTGGAAGGGTAATGGTACGCGTGCGGCTGCTCCGTGAGGCTGGGACCGGAAGTTCCACGAGCGGTGTCCTATGCGGCTACGTCGTGGAGGGGCACGCCGGGTACGCTGAGTACGGTTCCGACATCGTGTGCGCGGCCGTTTCGGCCATAGCCCAGACGATCCTGTTCGCCCTTCAGGATACGCTGGGCGAGGACCAGGTGGATTGTAGGGTTGAAAAAGGAGACATGCGGGTGAGCGTCGCTCTGGAAAAGGCCCTCGAGGAGGGGCCCAAGGCTCTCCTCCGGGCTTTCGAGATCGGGCTGAGATCGATCGCCTCTAGTTACCCGCAGTCCGTTAGGATTGACGACACAGGGCGCTAAGCGGTAAGGAGGGAAGTCGGATGATGCGCATGGACCTTCAGCTGTTTGCCCACAAGAAGGGAGTAGGGAGCTCCCGCAACGGGCGTGACTCCAAGCCCAAGATGTTGGGCGTCAAGGCCTATGACGGTGAGTTCGTGACGGCAGGCAGCATCATAGTCAGGCAGAGGGGTACACGGGTCCATCCCGGGCAGAACGTCGGCATGGGCAAGGATCACACGCTGTTCGCCAGGATCGACGGTTTTGTGTCTTTTGGCCGCAAGGGCAAGAGCGACAAGGTAGTGTCGGTTATCCCCGCGCCTGCCGATATGGTGGCAGAGGCAGCCGGAGCCGGGTCGGGAGACAGAGACTAAGCTTTTTCCGGATAACTTAGGAGGATGAGCGGCGGAGGACTCCGCCGCTTTTCAGCTATTAAGGGCGGGAGGAGTGAGGTGTGAGTTCTCGGTTCATAGATCGGGTCATAGTGCAGGTGAAGGCCGGCGACGGAGGCGACGGCTGCGTGGCTTTCCGGAGGGAGAAGTACGTTCCCAGGGGCGGTCCGGCCGGCGGTGACGGCGGCGACGGCGGCAGCGTCATCCTGAAGGTGGACCCGGGGATGAACACCCTCTATGACTTCCGGTTCAGGCCGTACCTCAGGGCCAAGAACGGCCGGAACGGCCAGGGAGACATGAAAGCGGGCAAGAAAGGGGACGACCTCATAGTCAAAGTCCCGCCGGGCACGACGGTCCGGGACGCCGATACGGGCGAGCTCTTGGCGGACCTCGTCGAAGTAGGCGCCGAGGCGGTGGTCGCCAGGGGAGGTAGAGGTGGCAGGGGGAACGCTCGCTTCGCGACTCCCAGCGACAGGGCTCCCCGGAAATACGAGGAGGGTTCGCCCGGCGAGGAAAGGCGCATAGAACTGGAGCTCAGGTCCATCGCAGATGTGGGTCTTGTAGGCTTCCCCAACGCGGGTAAGTCGACGCTCCTCAGGGCAATATCCAACGCGGTCCCCGAGGTGGCACCCTACCCGTTTACAACCCTCACACCTCACCTGGGAGTGGTGGAAAAGGGCCTCGAAAAGATAGTCGTGGCAGATATTCCCGGCCTCATCGAAGGCGCGAGCGAAGGTCGTGGGCTGGGGCACGAGTTTCTCAGGCACATCGAGCGCACATCCGTCTTACTATATGTTGTCGACGCCGCGGGCATCGGCAGCGACCCCGTGAGCGATTTCCTGACGGTGAGACGGGAAGTCATGGCCTACAGCGAGACTATGAAAGAGAAGAAGAACCTCCTGGCCATAAACAAGATTGACCTCGTTGAACCAAAGGAGCGCCTCGCGGAGATAGAGGATTCCCTGCGGAGCGTGGCCAAGATGCCCGTGTATCTCATTTCCGCGCTGACTGGCGATGGCATCGGCGAGCTCATCGACGGGCTTATCCAGGCGGTCAAGGGATGAACGGGTACTTCAGGTCGCGGCAGGGGACCTTGGAGATGCCTTGCGGGCGGCCAGGGACTAATCATCTACGTTTTGGCAAGTTAAGAAGGATTTCTTGTGAGGAGAGAGAACTAAGCACCTGGTCTGTTCGCATCGTTTGTCCGGTCTCTTGGTCTTGGGGGCAACTATGACGGCAATCGGAATAATGGGCGGCACCTTTGACCCTATCCATTACGGGCATCTGAGGGCCGCCGAAGAGGTAAGACAGGGTTTTGGTCTCGAACGGGTTATTTTCGTACCCTCAGGAAGACCTCCCCACAAACCAGCGGAGGAAGTCACCGCTCCAGAACACCGTTACGTGATGACGCTCCTCGCAACGGCAGATAACCCCTATTTTGAAGTATCGCGCATGGAGATCGACCGGGAAGGTCCCTCGTATACTCTGGACTCGCTGCGCGAGTTCAGACGTATCTACAGCCCCGAAACGGCGCTCTACTTCATTACCGGGCTTGACGCCGTCTTGGGCATCACGTCTTGGAACGGCTACATGGAGCTGTTCGACCTCGCCGACTTCATAGCCGTTACGCGCCCAGGGTACAGTGTGCAGGCGCTGAGCGCCCTGGGGGTGTACCTTGGAGAAGATCGGTTCGCCAAGATACACCCATTCCCCGTAACCCTCCTCGCCATCTCGTCCAGAGACATAAGGAAGAGGGTGAGGGAAGGGAAGTCCACCAAGTACCTGGTCCCCGACCCGGTGATGAAGTACATCGAGAAAGAAGGACTCTACCGTAGAGACGCGGACAGGCGCGCAGTGCGACCTGCCGGGCCCGACATCATGGCCTAGGCAGCCGCGTCTTTGCGGGTTGCCGGAACGGAGGCTGTAGAGAGGGGGTGAGATTGTGAAGACCCTCTATGTGGGAAACCTGCCTTGGAGCACTACCGAGGAAGACCTGCACAGGGCGTTTAGCCAGGTGGCTGAGGTTAAGAGCTGCCGCGTGATAACCGACAAGGCCACCGGCAGATCCCGCGGGTTCGGATTCGTCGAAGTTGATGACGCTGACGGCGACAGAGTCGTGGAGGCAATGAACGGAACCATGCTCGGAGGCCGCCAGATTATCGTCAACGAGGCCCGTCCGCGCCAGCCGAAGTACTAGGAAGCAGTAGACCTTCAGCGTGAATCTTGCCTCCTTATCTCTCCTGGGATGCGGAGGCAGTTCATTTTTCGGGAGAAACCCTGAGAAGAGTCCCCCGATGCAAGATCGAGCCAGGAAACTTCACGTGTCGTCTCCCGTCTAATTATGTTGGGTGCCCAGTTTGACGGTTCCCATCGAGTGTGGATCTTGTCAAGATTCGCCCGCTTTCTTTGATATTGCCAGAAGGGCCTTCTCAGGTATCCCTTACCCGTGAAGGCATCTCGACGGTATAATGCAATAAACGGCGATTATGTAATGTTGGTTCGTTTGCCTCTGGAGCGAGATCGGGTACGGTGGTGGTTTTGGGTGAGGTCGCGGAGAGCGCAAAGACGACGGGTAGAGAGAAACCCGTGGGATAGAGAACCGGCCCGCAGAGAAGCGGCCGTGACGACGGACGAGACCAAAGTGTTCAACCGTTCTGATATAGCCCCGCCGAAGAAGCGGTGGCCTAAGATCGTGGGCTACGTCCTCTTGGCCTTGCTGCTTTTTGCGAGCGGGCTGGTTTTCGGTTTCTACAAGTCTGTCACTGCTCCCTCGGAATTCGAAATGGAGCTCGGAGCCGACCTCACGGGCCGGGTAAACATACTGGTTCTTGGCGTAGATGCCGGAGTGAACGGGCAAAAGAGTAGCGAATGGACCAGGTCGGACGTGAACATAGTGGTGAGCATAGACCCCGTCACCAAGGATGCCGCCATATTGCATATACCTCGAGATACCAGGGTCTTTATCCCCGGCAAGATAAACGAATACAGCAAGATGGGCCACGCCCATGCTTACGGCGGCCCGAACCTTGCCATTGAGACTGTCGAAAGGTTCCTGGACATTGAGATCGGTTATTTCGTCCGGGTCGATTTTGAGGCGTTCAAACAGGCCGTGGACGCCCTCGGCGGTGTGGACATGGATGTCCCCGTATCCGGGGAGTACTCTGACCCTGCCCAGAACCTCTACATCAAGATCGAAAAAGGCCCGCAGCACCTGGATGGGCAGAAGGCTCTCGAACTGGTTCGCTACCGCGGGTACAGCAACGCGGACATCGGCCGGGTACAGATGCAGGAGCTGTTTCTTAAAGCGCTCATAAAAAAGGCGGCGAGCCTGGCAAACGTGCTCAAGATCCGGTCCCTTTACGAACAGCTTAAGCCTTACTTCACGACAGATCTTACGCTCCAGGAGATCCTGAAGCTCGCGGAAATAGCGAGGCACATCGACCCCGATTCGGTGCAGATGGCCATCGTGCCGGGGACGGACAAATACCTTACCGAGAACGACAGGCAGGTAAGCTACTGGCTCCCTGACGGGCCCGCGACCGAGAAACTGGTGAACGACCTCATCAAGGGCATGAGCAGGGAAAGGAACGCTTCGGTCCGGGTGGCCATCGAGAACGGGAACGGGGTTCCGGGAGCCGCAGACGCTCTCGCCACCATACTGCGCGACCTCGGTTTCCAGGTCGTCTCCGTGGGGAACGCTAGCAAACAGGATTATGAGGAGACGCGGGTTGTGGCCAGGGGCTCCGACGAGGTCGCCCAGGCCCTGGCTCTCCGCGGCGTGAGGGTGATCTGCCCGTCGGCCAAACCGTACAAGAGCAACAACATCCCTGAAGGAGCCGACGTGCTAATCATCGTAGGCAAGGATTACAAGCGGCCGTGAATACCCTTGCGGAGGTGCGAAAACCCGAGTTGCAGGTTGAAACGAAGACTCATCCCGGCGAGGCTTCCGCCAGAGAAATGGCCAAAGCAGCCGCGCGGATTCTCGACGAAGGTAAAGCCACCAACGTTGTGATCCTCGAAGTCCAGGGACTCACTCTGATAGCCGACTATTTTGTGATCGCATCGGTGTCAAACCAGAGACACGGCCGGGCGCTCGCGGACAGGGTGCTCGAAGGTCTTTCGGATAAGCGCGAGCCCGATCACATCGAAGGTTACGAAGGCGGGCTGTGGATCCTCATGGACTACGGCGACTTCATCGTCCACGTGTTTCGCGAGCAGGAAAGGGCGTTCTACGGTCTTGAGAGGCTTTGGGGCGACGCGCCGAGGGTGGCGTTCGCCACGCCCGAGTAGACGGCCGCTGGACATGGCATGAACCAGGGGCACACTTACTGCGAAGAAGGCCTCCCAGCCACGGTAACTCAGGCTGGGAGGCCGCTGTTTCAAGCCGTCTGCCCGGGTTTCTCCGGAACCCGGCGATAGACACCGGTTCCTGCCTCTTCCTCAGCCATCGAGATTGATCTTCGCCACGATGTCTCTGAGGCTGGCGGCCAGTTCTGCCAGGGAATTGGCCGTCTGGGCGACCGACGTTGAGGAGGCGTTTACTTCTTCCGTGGAGGCCGCCACTTCTTGCACCGACGCGGCATTCTCCTCGGAAACCGCCGCGACGCTGTCGATAAGCTGCCTTACCTTCTCCGTGCTCTGGACCATCTCCACGCTGGATATGGCGTTCTGCTCGACTATCGCGGCGATTGAACGAGCCGCTTCCTGGGCGTTGGACGCCGTCTGTTGGAGAGTCCTGAACATGTCGGTCATGCTGGCCAGGAGGGCAGTCACCCTGGAAGCCCCTTCGGCGATCTCCTGGAATACGCCTCCGGCCTGGTGCACCACTTCGCTGCCGTTCCCGACTTCCTGGGATACGGTGTTGACGGAGCGTATGGCGTTGTCTATGGCCTTGCGGATTCCTTGCACTTGTTCCGCGATGAGTTTGGCTTCCTTGGACGAGTCTTCGGCCAGCTTGCGGACTTCCTCGGCCACGACAGCGAATCCTCTTCCGTGCTCGCCCGCCCTGGCGGCCTCGATCGCCGCGTTCAGAGCGAGGAGGTTGGTCTGGGAGGAGATCTCGGTTATGACCTGGACAATGCGGCCAATTTCTTCGGAATGATCGCCGAGTTTGGCTATGATGTTCGCGAGCGACTCGGTGTCGACCCTGATCTTGTCCATGGTCTGCGACACACGGCCTATGGCCTCGAGCCCGGAAGAGGCCGACGCGGCGTTTTCGTCGGCGTTGGTCTGGATCTCGGACGCCGCGCTCAATGCTTCACTGATAGCCGACGCTATTCCGTTTACGGCTTCCTGTACCAGATTTGCGCTTTCGGACTCTTTCTGCCCGCCTTCTGCCACGCTGGATGCGGCCTCGAGGAGCGTCTCGGCCTCACGCGCCATCTGCATGGCCGCGCTGGACTGGTCTTCGGCGCCGGCCGCCAGCTGTTGCATGGTCGTGGAGATCTGCTCCAGGGCTGAAACGGATACCGACGCCGTCGACTTGAGTTCCTCGCTCATGGCCACAACTTCTTCGGCCGTGTCCCAGATGCTCTTGGCGATCCCCTTGAGACCATCCACCATCGCCTGGAAGCTCCGCGTGAGGATCCCTATCTCGTCATCAGACTCGTACGGCGGTACCTTAACGGAGAGGTTGCCTTCCGCTATCGTGGCGGCGGCGCTGGAGAGCGCCGTGAGCGGAGCCGAAATCCTGCGGGCCGTGAGTGTCCCGGCGATGATCGCGGCTATGACCGAGAGCGTGACCAGGACCACCATGTGCGCGCGAAGGGAAGAGACACCCTTGAACACTTCTGCGGTCGGAACCTTGGTCGCTATGGCCCAGCCGTTCCCCTCGTACAAGTCGTGGCCGGTCATCGGGCGGTACAAGACCAGCGACTCAACGCCATTGAACGTGTATATCGTGAGGCCCTCTTCACCCGCCGTCATCTTGGGGACTGCCTCGGTGAGCTCGGGCACACCCAAGTCTCCTGCGTTCACGAAGTAGAGCTCTTTGTCCGGGTGGGCGATTATCTCGCCCCTCCGGTTTACGATATAGGCATATCCGGTGTACCCCTTTTCCGCCTGGGTTTCGGCGTACGTATCCACTATCCGCTGGATGGCCGCCATGTCGATCTCCTGGATGAGGGCTCCCCTGAGAGTACCGTAGTAGAAGAGCGGGGCGGCTATGGTCATGGTCGGTTTGCCCAAGAGGGGGCTCAACCTACAATCGCCCACGTAGAGCTCCCCGTCTTGCACCTTCTCGAGGATTTCAGCTACGTCTACCTTCGGGTTTTCGGGAAGGCCCGCCGATACGAGCAGATTTCCTCTCGTGTCAACCTGGTAGGCGCAGGCGATGTCATCTCCCACGATGCCTTCCAGCTGCTTTCTGCGCTCGCTCACGGAACTCCAAGGGTTTGAAAACAGGTTGGTCTCGGCAAGGCTTAGCAGCTGGGCGAGAGCCTCGTCAATGAATGAATCGACATCGTGGCCCAGGAGCTTGGCTTCCAGCTTGAGGGTTTCGGTGACTTGATCCTTTATGAAGTTGCTCGACGACCTAAAGGCCAAGACCCCCACGACGGTGACGGGGATTAGGGCCAGGAGAAGCATTGAAGCAAGAAGTCTCACTGCCATCGTCGGTCGGTTCTTCAACACCCATCATCCCTTCTCTATTCTCCGCTCGTGTTTAGAGGGCGTGTATTTCTGCGTAGGAACTGGGCATCCCACTCACACGATGTTTATCGTGCTGGCCGGGCATATATTTAACAATCGTATCGCGGGAGGGGCAGGATTAGAGCCCGGCGTATTAGGTCAAGTGTATCCCCTCTCACTGGGGTCTTGCGTAGAGGCTGATATTCGCGAACGGAGGGATCTTCGTGAAAGTCTACATATCCGTGGATATGGAAGGCGGGACCGGTATCGCCGGAGCGTCTCACATGACAGACGGCGGGTACAACCGGATGGTAAAGCTCCTTACCCAGGAAGTCAACGCCGCGATAGAAGGGGCTTTCGAGGCAGGGGCTACCGAGGTTCTGGTAAATGATGCCCACGGAAACATGGCTAACATCTTGATCGAGGAACTAGACGATCGCGCCGAGCTCATAAGCGGGAATAACAAGCACCTCCTCCAGATGGAAGGCATCGATGAAACCTTCGACGCTGTGTTTTTCCTTGGCTACCACGCCCACGAGGGCAACGAGGACGCGGTGATGAACCACACGATCATGGGCACCGCTGTGACCGAGATCCGGAGAAACGGCGTGGTTGTGGGGGAGACGGCCATAAACGCCGGGATTGCCGGGGCGTTCGGCGTGCCCGTCGTGCTCGTGGCGGGGGACCACATCCTCTGCGAGGAAGCCAAGAGGTTCTTGGGGGACGTTGAAACCGTCGTGACCAAGAGGGCCATAGACCGGTACGCCGCCAGGCTCCTTCCGCCCAAGAGGGTACAGAAGCTCATCAAAGAGGCGGCCATTAGGGCTCTCAAGCGGCTTCCCGATTTCAAGCCTCACAAAGTGGAGACGCCGGTCGAGTTCGAGATCACCATGAAACTCACCAGCATGGCCCATATGTGCTGCCTGTTCCCCACGGTGGAGCGGCGCGGGCCCAAGGTGGTAGCGGTCAAGGCAGACAACTACCTGGACGCGTACAAGCAGCTTTTCGGGTGCCTCATAATAGCCAAAGACGCTGCCAGAGGTTGGCTAGGCTAATCTGGGTCTAGAAGTTGACTCGAGTATAGACGCTGTATATAATCTACTTTGTGACCGCAGCTTGTGGCTGTGGCCGAGTCAGGTGGGCCGGTAGCTCAGTTGGGAGAGCACCTGAATGGCATTCAGGAGGTCGTGCGTTCGATTCGCATCCGGTCCACCAGTTTGTTTTGCGAAGGATGACCATTACAGCATCTACGGAGCTTACGAGGCCTACCGCATTCTCCGCGAAACCATAAACCGGGATACGGGTTACGGAGATCTACACCCATCGCGATGAGTTGCCGAGCATCTTGATCTACGTAGACAGCTTCACAAACGCATTGGAATGCATCATCTGGACAGCTTGACACGTCTTTCCAGTACCGGTACGATGGCATCGCGTACCCAATCCCGTCAGACTGCAGGGACACCCACGGGGCATTGGCACAATAAACACCACATGATCAGACCTAGATATTGGCATGACCCCCCGTGCGCATACACATTCTGGGGGCAGGGATGATCCGTGAAGACGGGAGCAGCGATCGTCAGCGATCTCCGGCGAGTCACAGCGATGGTCAAAAACCCCGTAAAGACTTACCTGAAGATCGGCTGTTTCTTGATGGCTGAGTCGGTGGACCCCGTATTGGCGGCTTTCGCCCTGAAGGGCTTTCTGGACGCCTTCGCGTCTCTCAATGCTCCTCTTGCCTTGCGGACTGCGCTTGTGTACCTCGGCATCATGGTCTTGAGAGCGGTTGTTGGTGGCTCAGCTGTCTCAGCGAGAGTCCGCCTTGTAGAGGAGCTGGCCCTCCGGCAACGAGAGGCCCTGTTGAGCTCCGTGGTTGAGATCCCGCTCCTTCAGTTCGAGAAACTTCCGCGTGGCGACGTGATGTCTAGACTGACATCAGATGTTGCCGTTTCCTCAAGAATCATCACCGAGTGCTACCTTTTGGCCATGGCCGTTCTGCGAGCCGTGGCTGCTGCAGCCTATATGGTCACCCTAAACTGGCAGGTTGCTTTGGCCTGCTCCCTTACCGGTCCGGTTACCCTGATTGTCGGCGCGGCCATCTCCAGGCCGGTCAACAAGAGGTCGCAGGAACTTCAGGCGGCTTTGGGCCAAGCATCTTCCGAGGCCCTGAATGCACTCGAGGGGATTCCGGTCATCAAGTCCTACCTGGCAGAGGATTCGACTGAGAAGCGCTTTCTCACGAAAGCTTCCGCTGTCAGGCAAGCTGCCGTGAAGATGTCCTTCGTATTCGCACTAAACGCTGCCTGGATGGGGACGGGTTCCATCTTGCCCTTCGTGGTCGCTTTCGGATACGGCGGTTACATGGCCGTGCAAGGCAGACTCACAGTTGGAGGGATTCTTGCGCTTGTGAGCCTCTGCAACCACCTGGCCTGGCCGCTGGCGGGGATGGGACAATCACTGGCCGACGTGCGAAGGAGTTTGGGAGCTTTTCGGCGTGTGATGGAGATCCTCGACTACCCGCGCGAAGTGGACCCGGTTCGAGGCCATGGAGACCTCAAGCAGCGTTCAGCCGGGCCCGAAGCGGTCCCAGGCGTAGCAGGAGCGGTGACCATACCAGGTCAAAGCGTAGCCCAGGACGCAAGTCCTTCGATAACCGTCCGGAATCTTTCCTTTGAATATGTCCAAGGCACTCCAGTCTTGAAAGACATCTCAATCGAGATACCGCCCGGGGCTCTCGTTGTCCTTGCGGGGAAAAGCGGGTCTGGCAAGAGCACTCTGCTGAAGATCCTCGCCGGTCTGTACCGTCCGTCTCCGGGCACGGTGTTCATGGACGATCGGGACGTTCACTACGATGCGAGTTGGGTCCGCGGCGTGACTGCCTACCTGCCCCAAGAGCCTTTGCTCTTTTCGGGCACATTGCGAGAAAACCTGGAACTGGCCAGGCCGCAGGCATCCGGGGAAGAATTGCGACAGGCGCTCTCGATCGCCGACGCCCTGGACTTCATCGAGCGGGATAAGGATGGCCTCGACCGCGAGGTGTCCGAGAGGGGGAGCTCGTTTTCAGGTGGAGAGAGACAACGCCTGTGTATTGCCAGGACGGTTTTGAAAGGAGGCTCGGTGTTACTCATCGACGAACCGACAAGTTCCGTGGATAGGGAATCAGAAGAGCGGATCTGGGCAAGTCTCCTCCTTGCGATGAAGGGAAAGACGTGTGTGGTGGCAACTCACAGGTTGGACATAGCCAAAAGAGCCGACCTTGTCGTCGTGATGGAAGAGGGCTGCGTTGTCGAATGCGGGACCCATGCGGAACTGTACAGACCCGGAACGCTTTATAGCACTCTGGTAGGTGAGAGCGAAGGGGAGGTGGCGGTATGAGCCAGGAACGGGGTACTAATGCCGGCGGTCGGCTGGGTGTGCAGCAAGCCGTGCCCCGAAAGGTGAATGACATCTTGGATCTCCTTTCGTTCCTCGGTGGCTACTGGCCTCTTTTCATCTTCTGCATCGTCCTCAACATCTGTGCGAATCTGGCTTACGGTCCAGGTGTGGCATATTCCCTTGCGGTCCTTACGGATTCCATAATCGCCAGAGACATCGCTCTGGTGTGGAAGGCGGCGCGACTTCTTGTGCTTATGGCAGTAACCATGGGTTCTCTGGCGGGACTATCTCACTTCCTGTCCAGCTGGACCCTGGAAGCCGTGGCGGTCAACATCCGGAGGAAGGTCATATCCAGGGCATTGAGGGCACCCCTTTCCTATTGGCATACCCACAAGACGGGCGATACAGTATCGGTGCTGATTAACGATACTGAGGCTGCCAAGCAGGGCCTCAGCATGTTCCACGGCCTTATCGGTAACATCGGCCTCATCGTTTCCTGCGTCGTAACCCTCATCGCCTGGGGACCCGCCACCGCCTTGGCCCTCCTTGCCGTGGCGGGCATCAACACGTATGTGGGAGCCCGCTTTGCCTTGCCGGTGAGAAAAGCTAGTGACGAGTACCAGTCTGAGACCGCCAATACCACTTCTGCCGCTGCTGAGCTTCTGACTGGTATGGCGGTTGTGAAGTCACTGAACGCTGAAGGTACCGCCCTTGAGCGGGTACGGAGGATTATCTGCCGCCTGTACGATGTGGGCCGCAGGAGAGGCAGGCTATTCGGCCTCCAATCGGGAGCCACAGGCATCACTAGCGCGCTTTCCTCTTCGGGTGTATTCCTAGTGACCGCATTTTTGACCCTGCGAGGGAGGATGACTGTCGGGCAAGCCATAGGCGTCATGCAACTTGCCTCGCTTCCTATCAGTGTGTTCAGTTCACTTGGTCAGAGCTGGGCGGCAATCCAGCAGAACTTGGCAGCCAGCAGGCGGATAATGGATGCAATGAACATACCGGTGGAACTCGAAGCAGGACACGCCGTTACGGAGGACGAGAGACCACCCGGAGATAGAGACATCCTTCTTGAGTTCCAATCGGTGGCGTTTGGCTATGAGCCGGAGAAGCCCGTGCTGAACGGAGCGAGTTTCAGTGTCATGGAGAGAGAGAAGGTCGCTCTTGTGGGTCCCAGTGGCTGCGGGAAGACGTCCGTGTTGAGGCTCGTCCAGAGATTCTACGAACCCTGGGAAGGGACGATTAGGTTCCGCGGGGTGGACATCTTCAGGATGCCCCTCCGAGAGATCAGGGCCCGGGTAGGCCTCCTTACGCAGGAGCCGTACATATTCCCTGGGACTGTTCGCGAGAACATTGCTATGGGAAATGAAGAGGCCTCTCTGGACCAGATCATTGTTGCCGCCAAGCTCGCGAACGCCCACGATTTCATCACCGCGCTTCCCGAGGGGTACGATACGGTGCTGGACGAGCGGGGAGGAAACCTCTCCGGCGGACAGAAACAGCGTATCTGTCTTGCAAGGGCGTTTCTCAAGGACGCCGATCTCCTGCTGTTGGATGAGCCGACCTCGGCGGTCGACGCAGAGTCGGAAGCACTCATCCGGCAGTCGGTAGATGAGTACGCCTCCAGGAAGGGGGTCCTCGTTGTGTCACATACAGAGGGAGTTGTCGCAGGAGCCGGCACGGTCTTGTCACTGGTAGACGGCAAGGTGGTCGAGAAAGCGCCATCCTAACGCGACATTCTCGGGCTGGAGGTCTTGACTTCGAGGGCTTCCGTCATCAGCATGGAGCGACAGGTTTGACACTTGATGCACTTCGGTTCGTAGCATTTCTGTGATTGGTTGCTACTGGCGGTGTTCAGACTCTTGCAGCCGTGGCGAATCATGCCTCTTGTCCTTACCCGCAGATTAGGTCTTGAGATGGGAATCTACTGCGCTGGACGCCGCGGGTCCGCTCGTCTTGACGAGGTGTTCAACAATGAGGAGATTCTCACAAGTTCCGGTTGAAACAACCGGGTTCGACTACGGTGTCTCCGAATATCTCACCCCACTCTCCAAACCCTTTGCTAGAGGTCAAGATGATCGCCCCGCGCTCGTACCTGGCAGACACCAGCTGAAAGAGCATGGCTGAGACTCTACAGCGATATGACGCTGGATGAATTCATCGAGAAACACAGGCCGGACATCGTAGTATCCGTAAGAGACTACGAGGCCCTGCTGCTGCCAACCGGCAATGGACAGTGAGATTTGCGCGATTGTGTCGGCGTTTCGTTCGATGCTGCCCGAGAGCTTCGCGTGGCAGCTCGCCCGACCTTATCAGTTAGGCATCGTTAGAGTACCCGTTTTCACACCCGCCCTCGCCGGCTATACGCGCGGGCCAGCCCGCCTTCAGATGTCTCGCGGTAGCGGTGGTTCATATCCAGCCCCGTATGATACATGCTCTTCAGGACCATGTCGAAACTGATGGTACGCGTGCTGGAGAGGAAGTAGGCGAGGTTCGCGGAGTTTATCGCCCTCATCGCGGCGACGGCGTTTCGCTCGATGCAGGGCACCTGCACCAAACCTCGGATGGGGTCGCAAGTGAGTCCCAGGTGGTGTTCAAGGGCGACTTCGGCGGCGTACTCGATCTGGCTTATGTCGTAATGGAAGATCTGCCCGAGAGCCGCGGCGGCCATTGAACACGCTACACCGATCTCTGCCTGGCAGCCGCATTCCGCGCCCGACACAGAGGCGTTCGTCTTGGCCAGCTGGCCAAACAACCCTGCGACGCCGAGGGCGCGGACGATTTCTTCATCGGGCAGGCGCCGTTTCTCTTGGAAGTAGTAAAGCACGGCAGGCAACACGCCCGCAGAGCCGCAGGTAGGGGCGGTAACTACCGTGCCGTTGTCTGCGTTCTGCTCTGCGACCGCAAAGGCGTAAGAGCAGACCTTCTGGCATTCCATGATCTCGGGGTGGGCGGTCGGCAGGACGCGCTCGTGGAGATACTTGGCTTTTCTCACGATATTGAGGCCTCCGGGGAGCACTCCTTCTCGTGAGAGACCTTCCTCCACCGACGCCCGCATGGCCTTCCATATGCCCGCGAGGAAATCCCAGATATCGTCGCCTTCGTTGATGGCGATATATTCCACGAGGTCTATATGCCGGTACTGGCAGAACTCTTTGATCTCCGCGAAGGAGTTCTCCAGGTAGACTTCCTCTTGGCCTTTCGAATCCTTCTCGCGGCCCTCGATGAGTATGTCTCCGCCGCCTATGCTGTAGGCCCTCATGCGGCCTATCTCTACGTCGCCGCGGTACGCGATAAGGTCCAGGGTGTTGGGGTGGCGCATGTTTTCCGGGTCCTTGCTGGTAAAGACCACTTCGGTTTCGACCGGTGCAAATGCATGCTTAACCGCGCGGTCAGTGCCGTGCCCCCGCCCGGTCTTTGAGAGAGAGCCGTATAGGAGGACTTCAAAGCGGTCAGCCTCCGGGTGTTCTTCCTTGAAAATTGACGCTATGAACGCAGGCCCCATGGTATGGGAGCTTGACGGCCCGGTTCCGACTTTGTAGACGTCCCGAATGGATCTCATAGGCTTACCTCCGGATCGTGAGACGGCTCTTGGTCATGGCCCAAGTCCAGATTGGCAGATCGCCTAAGTGCCTTCGTCAACTCTTCAAAGGAGACTCCCGCCAGCGACCGGTTTCCGTACCTCAGCACTATGCTGTCAAGCGCCTCCACAAGAGTGGCGGGCCTTACTCCGTTTTCTACTGATAGCAGTGCCTCCATATACGCGGCCAGCTGGTCGCAAGTCTCGATCAATCCTCCGTCAACCGCGGACAGTCCGTCAATATCGTCCTCATTCCGGATTTCTCCATCAAGATACCTGATCGTCCCGTCCTGTTCCATCACCCGGTTCCTGTCTACCTTCCTGCAACAGCGCGTTCATCGGGGCATAGCCTGAGATAGACTCCTTGGAGGTCTTGTTTCCGGGTATCTACGGCATTGTCGTGGAGGTGAACCGCGTGGGCTGCGTAAAGATCATAGTCCCGGGAGGAATAGAGCTCGAGGGACATCTGATCGAGGAAAGGAGCTATGCCAGGGTACGCGATCTGGCAGAAGCCCTGGGGTTCTACGTTGAGTGGAAGCCCGAGCGAGTGGTAGTGATCTCTGAACTGCCCAGGCCTTTGGACGAGGGCACCGACCTCCGGCTTCCGAGCGGCGCGACCGCCGGGCTCTTGGACGAGTATCTTGCAGGGACTGCCATGGAGAAGCTGGGGGCGGACTTCGTGACAGCCGAAGAACGGTGGCGGGTAAACGCGGTATTCGCGTGTGCCGTGGCATGCCACGAGAGCGATTTCGGGCGTTCGGCGATAGCCCGGGACAAGCGCAACCTTTTTGGGATTATGGCCTACGACAGCGATCCTTACGGGAGCGCCCGGTCTTACGGTTCGCACAGGGAGAGCATCGAGGATTTCTGCCGTCTTATCTCGCGAGAGTATCTGAACCCTGCCGGCGCCTTCTATAACGGTCCCACGGTGGCCGGCGTTGGGAAGAGGTACGCGACCGACCCGAACTGGGGCGCAAAGGTGCTCGTCCACTGTGGCCGTATCCTCGAGAAGATGATGAAGAAAGACGTGCAAACGGCGGCGTTAGGCCCTGACGCGGGCGAGGAGTCTTCCGGAGAAGGCTCCGAAAGATGCTAGCCGCCGGCATGCCCACGGCGACCGGGCGTTCCGGGAACGAGTCCTGAAGCGCTTCTCCAAGGAGCCGGGAGCCGGCGGCCTTGTACTGACAAGGTGGAGATAACAGGCTCGCTGCTGCGGGTTATGGCGCAGGTTGGGCTTCGTTCCTTATGGCTTCGCGGATGTAGTCGGGCAGCTGATGAAGTGAGCCTTGCCCGTGGAAGATGATCTCCTGGCCGCGGACGGCTACCGGAAGACCTATTTTCTTGTTTCTAACGGCGTCTACCACGTGCGGGTACTCCTGGGCCTGAGGGTCATCGATGTCCACGTACCTGCACCTCAGGTTCCTCCTCCCGAACGTCCTGTAGAGGGTGGCGATGTAGCCGATTATCACTTCTTCCTGGCTCCGCGATCCGCAGCATCCCGTACGGTGCCTTATCTTGCGGGAACCTATGATCACTATGTCGACCATGTCCGTCAACCCCTTATGTCAACCCGTTTTATAAGCAGTGTATGTGCGGTTTGCGCCCGTGTTGATTTGTCAGTTATGTAACCTCGCTGGAGGCATTTACATAATATGCAACAGGTTCGGAACCCCCGAATCCAAGTCTGTAAGAGGAGGAGGAAAAAGACATGAAGAAAGCTGTGCCGATGGGCTTGCCGCAAGTACCGCCCCCGAACCTGCCCATTAGGCCAAATGATTTCAGGTGCGAGTGTGTGTGCGTGGAAGTCCAGAAGATCCTGGACGCCAGGAAACAGATTGAGTGTGACACCTTCTTCCGGCTCCAGGAATTCGGTACCGAACCGCCCACGCTGCCCCTGATCGACATCGATCAGAACCCCATCCCTGGCGTAGACTGGGAGCCCACCGACGATATCGTGTGTCTCGGCGCCGTCTTCAAGGAGAACCGGCTCGGCCAGATCTTTGTGACCGCGAGCCCGCCGCCTGACCTGCTCATAACCCCGCTCGGCGGCGTTCCCCCGGCGGCCCAGATCGACGTCGTCGTGACTCCGGGTCTTGACGAGACTCCGACCATCGACACCTGCCAGGTGAGGAACACCGTGCTGGCGCAGCTCCAGAACAACACCCCCGGCAGGACTCCCACGACCGGCTACATCGAGGTCTGCCCGGTCCAGTTCGCCAAGTCCCTCGTGCTCTTCTTCCCGGACCAGGAGCTCATCGGTCAGGTCAGCGTGAAGACCCAGTCCCACTGGGAGATCCTGGACTGCTCGGTCGACGTGTTCCTCGATGTCCTGAGGGTCGGCGTGACGGTCGGAGCCCACATCATCGTCAAGACCTGGGCGGATGCCCAGCTCGTGATCACGGCCTTCGGCGAGTGCGATTGGGACCTTGTGCCGCCTCCGCTCGCGGAGAACCCGTGCATCGAGTTCTTCAACAGGCCGTTCCCGCCTTTCAACCCGCCCCAGCTGCAAGACTACTTCATACCGCCTATACAGAATCCGTAGCGGATCCAAGTTGCAAAAGCAGCGAAAAAGCCGGGAGAGAAATCTCTCCCGGTCTCCATTTTGTGGTTCGGCTTTATCGGTGCTCAGCTGGAAGTATTGTCTCCTGGGTTCTGCGGAAAAAGCATGCGGTTTAGGTACTTCACGTATTCCTCGACCCTCTCTGGAGTTGGCGTTATACCCTTCCCCGACAGGATTTCCGCCGCCTGCGCAGCTGCCTTTTCCGGTGACTTCGCAAGGAGTTCTCTGAGCCTAATGACTTTCTCGTCGCTCCGCTGGCTACGCGGGAGGTGGGACAGTGAGGTGTCTGCCGGAGGACGACTCACCGCAGGACGGCTAACCGCGGCATGGTCAAGCGGGCGTGTCCCCTGCGCTGCAGGAGGCGCAGGTTTTTCGGTCTTCTTATCCTCCTGCTTGGTCTCAGGAACGCTTCGCTGGAGGGGACTTACCCCGAGATGGACCTGAGGTCCGCGGAAAGAAGGGCGGCCCGGTGTATTAGCCGGCTGCGGCGCGGCTTCCGCGGCGGTCGGGCGGATGGGCTGCCGCGATGCGTGCTCTGGAAGCCCCTTGGCAAGCTGCAGGGGCTGCCGGAGCGGGTGCTCTAAAGGCTCCTTCGTCCGCTCAAGAGATTGCCGGACCGGGTGTTCTAGAGGCTCCTTGGCAGGTTCCTGGATGGGATGCTGGAGCCGGCGCTCAGGAGATTCCTTGACGGACTCGGGTTCGGACTGCCGGAGTAGACGCTCTGGAGTTTCCTTGACAAGCTGCTGGGAAGGCTGCGGGGACGCCGGCGCGGTAGCCGGTTGCCCTGACGTCTTGGCGATTTCCTTCTCGTCCGGCTGCTTCACGGGTTCTCGCTCTTCTGACTTAAGTGGTCTTTCTACTTCGCGCGATATCTCTTGACCTGGATCCTGCTCCTTCGGTCCCACCGCCTGCCGGGATTCCTGTGTTTCCGGCTGCGCGGCGGGTTCTCTCTGTTCTTGGAAAAGGGCCGTCATGCCCGGCTGGATGACTATCTGTGGGACTTGGGCGCGCTCGAGTTTATCGCGCCACGCGGCCTTCTGGGCCGTAAGGAGCGCTTCCCGTCGTCTCGCCAGGTCAAGCTGGGCGAGTTCCAGTTTGCTGACAGGCGGCCTGGCTGTTTTTTCGGAGACGTCTGCCTCGGGAAGGGGCGTTTCTACGTCTGCGTCTTGCTTCGCATGGAGGAGATCTTGTACAGGGGAGGGCGCCATAGGCCTCAAGAGAGTCGAGGGTGGCTCGACCCGGTAGACAGGTGTCCCCTGGGTTCCAGACTGGAGACCCTCGGGCGGCGTGCTTTCCGCAGACGCATCTCGTAAGGCAAGGGTTACCGGTGCCTTCTCACGTGCCTGGGTAGAGATCTGCCTCAGTCTATCCCTGACCGCGCCGGGCAGAGGCTCCTTTCTGAAGTACTTGAGGACGCCGTCGCTGACTACGACCGAGAGTTCCTCGACGAACCGGTCGATGTACCCTTCCACGAGCGGGATCGAAAGGAGTACGGCCGGAGCGCGCGTATCCTGTATGGCTTCTGAGAACCAGCTCCTTACGTCCTTAGCTACCCTGAGGCTCGATGCCCTGGTGAAGGCCGGCGAGGAGGGACCCGAACCTGCGGAGAGACAACCTGCCAGGCGGTAACTCGCCCTCGCCCACTGCCACCAGGGATATATGGCAGCTGGGTGGACGGAGTTGGGTATGCTCTGACCCGGAAGGAGGAAAAGCACTAGGTCCCAGCCGTGAGGATGTTCCTTTGTCCGCCTGCTGGGCGGATGTTTTTCAAGGTACGCCGATTCTCGTACGATTACCTCGGCGCCGGATATCCAGAGAAGGCGTTCCAAGAACGATACTTCGGACTTGAGTCTGGCATGCAGGTCTGAATCCGGCGGACGTATGGGCCGCACCGACTCGATGAGTATGTTCTTACCTAGGAGGGGCGGGTGTACGGCAAACACTCCGGAACGTTTTTCATATCTGTAAGGAAGCCCGAAAAGCTGGCATGCGCTTTCCAATGCTTCTGCAGGAGGGCAGGCTATCCTCTGGGATCGCACTTCGCGGTTATGCATCAAGAGATACATGCCGATCTCCCCTTGTCCGGCTTTGAGTCCATTTAACGTTTCATCCATCTCTATGTCGGGGAGGTACCTGAAGGGTACTCTTTTCTGAATCAGTGACTCGCCAGACCGGTCTCATTCTTTCAGAGAACCGGACCATGTGGCCGCGAGGGTTAAGGCGCCAAGAAGGAAGAGGGGACCGGAGTCCCCTCTCTCGAGCTTTGCTTCTTGGCTCTTTAGCGCACGAATATCTCGACCACGTAGTAGAGCTGGGAACCGGGCTTCTTAATGACGCCGATTCCGACCTCTTCCCAGTAAGCCTTCAGCATGTTCTCCCTGTGAGACGTGCTCCCCATAAACGACTTATGGGCGCCCTGGGCGTTATAGGCCTGGCAGATGTTCTCCCGCGAAAGGTTAACCGAGACGCCAAAGTAGCTGAGCATGCTGCCCGAGTAGCCGTAGCTGGATCCGTGGGCGTAGTAATTGTTCTTTATCATGTCATCGGCCTTGACTCGCGCGACCGCCGACACGTAAGGGTTCAGCTTGAGTGGCTTGAGCCCTATCTTCACGCGCTCTTGGTTAATGAGCTGGAAGACCTCCTGCTCAAACGCGGAAGGCTCAACCGGAGCTATCTTTCCCTTTGAAGCGCCCGAAGGCGGATTAGACGGTGTGGGAGTAGGCTCTGGCTGCGTTGGCGCAGGGTCGGAAGTAGAAGGGAGACGTCCGAACCGGGCCAGGTACCATTCGTTGTACATCGCCCGTTGCTCGGGCGTCATAGCCGCCAAGGCTTGTCCACTGCTTATGAGCACGAAAGCTACTGCCAGGAGTAGCGCCAGGATCCGCGCCTGCTTCATGTATGGTGACCTCCTAGTTGCTGTTCTTTTCTATCAATTCTAGGGGACGGCTTCGGCCCGCATCAAAGTCAATTCGTGGCAAAAGCCCAGCATATCGCGGGAAAACTACGGAGCGGTGGGAGGCCCGTGAACCGGGCGAAAGAGGTGAGAGGTACGTCCTGGCGGACGTGATCCCTGAGAGGATGGCGGCGGAGATTTTTCCAAGAAAAAAACACCCGATCTATTGACATAGGAATGATTACTAGATAGTATTCATTACAGCAAGGAGTGAATCCGGGTGCAGAAACGACAGTTTGCGGTATCCGAAGAAGAACAGGCACTAAGACTTGCAGGTCTCAGGGTTACACCCCAGAGGCTCGCCATCATGCGTTACATGAAGGGCACCAAGTCGCACCCCAGTCCGGAGATGGTCTACGACCACCTCAAACCGGAGTTCCCCGGTCTGAGCCCGAACACGGTCTATCAAACGCTGCATTCGCTGGAAGAGGCAGGGCTGCTCCGCCGCATCAGCATGGAAGACAACGTCTACAGGTACGACGCAAACGTAGAACCCCATGCGCACCTTGTGTGCCGCCGGTGCGGCAGGGTAGACGACACCAACGGGTATTTGGAGCCGCTCCTCCACGAGCTCCTCGCGAAAGGTTCGGCCAGCACCAGTTGGGACATCATAGCGATGGATTGTTGCTTCTACGGATATTGCGACGACTGTCGCGAGCGCCCGGATGCGCTCCGAGGGGAGTAGAAACTAGCCAAGACACAAGGAGGAGTAACGAGTGGATCTGGACCTCATCAACCAGGCTAAGCTTGGTGTCTGCAAAGGCACCGAACTCGAGGAGATGGCAGGAAAGAACTTCAGCGGCGAGGTAACCGAAGTCGGTCTGTATCTTGCGATGGCCAGGCAGGCCTATCGTGAGGGGTACCCCGAGATCGGCGAGGTGCTCGTTAGGATAGCGTACGAGGAAGCCGCCCATGCGGCCGGTTACGCCGAACTCACAGGTCAGATCTCCGAGTCCACCGAGGAGAACCTGAAGAAGATGCTGGCGGGAGAGCAGATGTCCAACAAAGCGAAGAGGGAAGCCGCCATCAAGGCAAAGGAACTCGGGATCGATGCGGCCCACGACTACTTCGATGAGACCTCTAGGGACGAGGCCAGACACGCTCAGGCCCTGGCGGGCCTCCTTAAGAGATACTTCCCCGGGAAGTGTTGCGGGAAATAACGAGAAGAGAGACCGCAAAACCACAGTTGGCCAACCCGTAACACTCCATAGCCATACCACGGAGCGGTGGGAAGAGGCTGAGGTCTTAGGAAACCCCACGGTAGAGCGTGTGCTGTCCGGTGAGCTGCCCATCTGGGCAAGAGCGAAGCGGAGCGAGCGCGGTGCGTAGGGTCCGAAAAGAGCCCGCTTGGAAGCGTGCTCTTTTCGGTTTTCCGGAGACTATGCCTATCTTACGTCGTCCGGCGGACCTTCCTCTATGGGTTGCGGGTTCCAGTCGCCACTTGGGGCGAACCGGCCGGCGCTACTCACTTCGCACCGCTTCTTCCCACATCTTGAGGTAGGTTTCCTTGGTATAGAGGGGCTTAAACTCCCTCTTTATCCTGAGCCCCTCTGCCGCGCCGTTTACAAGCAGGTCTATAGCCGTCATCGCCATCGCCTTGGCTGGGACCACATAGGCCACGTAGGGGTCCACGATCTCGTAGTTCTTGGTATGGCCTTGGCCTACCACGCCGCCTCCGTAGGGGTGGATGGAGGGCATTATCGCGCTAACGTCGCCCATGTCGGTGGAGCCGGTGGAGTGGTCGCTCGAGACTACTACAGCGTCTTGGCCCAGGAGGCTTACCAGGTTCTTCACGTGGATCTCTACGAGGTCGGGGTTATTTGTGTTCGGGAGGTACCCGGGCAAAGTCCGGATCTCGACTTCCGCCCCGAAAGCGAACGCTCCGGCCTTGAGGCACCGGTCCACCTTCTTGCAGGCGTCCAGGATCGCGGACACCGTCTTGCCCCTCACGTAAGTTTCGACGCGCACGTCGGCGGGCACGATGTTTACGAGGTCGCCGCCCTTGGTGATTATGGGGTGTATCCTTATCGTATCCGCCTCTCTGAATGTCTCCCTCTGCATGTCGATGGCGGTGAGGCCAAGCATTGCCGCCTTGAGGGCGTTAATGCCTTTCTCCGGTGCCCCGCCTGCGTGGGCTTCCTTGCCTTTGAAGAATATGTTCTTACCGATAAATCCGTTGTTTGTGCCGCCGCACTTAGCCTTTTTGGCTGGGTCGTCGAAGGCGGATAGGTGGGTGAGCATCGCGATATCCACATCGTCCAAGGCCCCTATGGCGATCATCTCTTGCTTGCCGCCCAGGAACCTGATCTTCCCTTCGCGCCTCAGGGAGTCCCGGTACTCAATTTCAACGTACTCCTCGGCTGGAACCGCCATGAGGGTTACATCGCCGTCCAGTTCATCCATGGCGCCCGAGAACACGAGGCCGAACCCGGCTCCGATCATGGCCGCGATCTGTCCATTGTGGCCGCAGGAGTGGGCGGCGCCGGTCTTTGGGTCTGCGTAGGGGTGGTCTGGGCACAGGACCGAGTCCAGCTCGCCCATGATGCAGACGTTCAGGTCGTGGTTTCTGCCCGGTATGCGGGCCTTTTTCCCGGTTATGGCGAGCCCGTCTTCGTACTTGAGGCCCATCTTCTCAAACATCTTGCCCACAATCTCGCTGGTCCTGAACTCCTTGTAGCCAAGTTCCGGGTGGGCGAAGATGTCGTTCCCTATCTCGATTATCTCGTCCTTCCGCTTGTCTATTTCCTC
>DUSI01000056.1 GCA_012842685.1 Candidatus Fermentithermobacillaceae bacterium | reverse complement strand
GCAGATGGGGCAGGGCTCGGCCTTGGTAACTTCACGCCATGCCCGCGTCATACAGCCAGCCTCCGGGGACGCGCTTCGTCCTGGTCGCTCGGTTCGCCCTCGAGATAGGCCTGGAGGCGCGCCCGGGAAACGACTAAGCGTTTCCCGCCGATGCGAAGCCCGAGGTGGCGGGCTAACGCATAGGCATTGTGCCGCGACAGTCCAAAGTGCCGGCGTATATCATTAACGTCCAATAGCAGCGGGATGCTCGTCCAATCTGTTGCGCGCTCCACTTGCCTCACCTCGTTGCTCCCCCTCATACTGCTTCGGCCAACCGGTTTGAGGGTCACATATGTCCTCAACTCTCACACCGAGAGAGTCAGCCAAGCGCTGACGCCAGGTCGAAGGGATGTAGTACTGCCCTCTTTCCATACGGCTCAACATGACCTCCGACAAGCCATGCTTCCGCGCAAACTCCTTGATGATGTCGCCGGTGGCGACTCGGTACACCCTGAGGGCCGTAACCACGGGCATTCCCTCCTTTCGGTAGCGGTTCTTGTTGACGATTCTGCTTTCTGATGCCATCATAGGGTATGGGTGTTGACTGACCCAGTCCGACAAGCAGTAAACACCGTGAAATAGACTCGAGCGGGGATGCCTGTGGATAACCTCGATACTCAGAGTGGACTGCTAACCTCGGCGGGCTATTACCTTGTGCTGTCTCCCCTTGAGATAGACAGCGCCGGCTACGTTGTTCGGGTCGAGCACTCCAAACTCACTGCCTACGAGCCGTTCATGTACTACACGGCGCCTGTACCGCAGGAAAAGGTGGAGTACGTCCTGGGACGGTCGAAAGACAAGAAGAAGAAAACCCCCCCGCTCAAATTGCACACGCTGTTCGCTTCGCTTTCACCAGAGAAGCCGGAGCAGCTATTGCGCTTCATGAACACGTTCGGTTGTCTGTATTACGCGGAAAGACCGATGCCGCCTCCTCCCTATGGGCTAACCCGATGGTATCGCCCGACACGTGAGCGCCGCCTCCTAACCCACCGGCCAGAACCGATGACCAACTACTTGGCCGAGCTTTGTCTCTTTCGTTGGGTGTCTGAAGTTAGCGACCTGTACAAGCGCGGCAAGGCCGAATCCCTTGCGAGGTGTCTCGATGAAGGTTGTGCTATGGTCCGAAATGGCAAAGCCCCATTGTGGCAGCACCTCTGGGAGATGCTGTGGGAAAATGCCATATTACCTGAGCACGATCTTTTTAACAGGGCAGAGAATCTCTTGGATGTTGTCTTCACTGAACAGCTGGCTCGAACGTCACCACACATAAGCACGGAGAAGTCTAAGGATCCGGCACTCTCATGGCGTTTTGACTCACTTATCGCAGCCATGTACTTGATGCTCCTGCTTGATCTCACTGGTGGTCGCACCCTGAGAAAGTGTGAGAATGAGCGGTGTGGCATGTTCTTCATGCCGTCAAGACGCGAGGACCAGATATATTGCACTCCAACCTGTCAGGAGCGAGCCAAACAGAGGCGCTACATCAACGAAATGCGGGCAGGTGAACGGGAAGTCAGACAGATGTTGCTCGCCGGCTCGTCCCGGGAAGAAGTGAGGGCGACGATGTTGGCCAGAGGTCACAAGCCCAACCGGGTCGTTAGATGGATAGAGGAAGTTGAGGAGAGGATCCGAGGAATCTGAGCACCCGCTGTTGCAGTAACGTTGCAGTCAACACCGCTTAACCGCTTCATACGCTGGTCTTTCAGGCGCGCCACTAGATACACAGTCTAGTCAACCAACCGGCTTGCGGATTCTACCGCAAATATCCGCAACCCCTATTCCCGCAGGTAGACCGCCACTTTTGAAGCGGAAAAGACTCCATTTCCGCAAGGTTGCGGATAACTTGCGGATGATTTTCGTAGGTTTTTGGGCGTCGGGGCGCACGAATTAGCCCTCTAGCAGGTGGAAAGACCGTGCGGATCCCTTGCGGATATTTGCGGACCCCTTTTTTAGGGGTGCGGAAACTTGCGGATGCGCCGCCCTCACGGGCCGGTTGGACGGCTACCATGAACGCCTCCAGGACGGGCTATCCAAGGGCCGGTGGTTGCCGCCGGGAGTTACCTATCATAGGTAACTGCTGTTACCCATTGTGGCCGTCCGAATTCAACCCTCTACCAGCGCTTTTGATGCCCAGTTACGTATTGTTACCTATAGTCTCGGTTTTCCCTATATAAGAGAAAAACAGCTGAAAAACCTGAACAATAGGTAACAATAGGTAACACCTCAGCGTCTTCCCTGCTAAACCGTGGTTTACCGAAAAGAGAATAGGTAACAAACACGACGGATAGGTAACAAGCCTCTCCAGCGCCGCGCATACCTTTGCCCAACGAAATATCACTTGTCATTGTTGTATTCTGAGGTTATTAGTGGTACACTAAGGACAGGAACGGAGGTGACGTAAATGGATGAGCTTCTAACGACGGAGGAAGTGGCCAACATCTTGAAGGTATCCCCGAGAACCATCCTCCGGTGGATCCATGCCGGCACTCTGGCCGCGGTCAAGTTGGGCGAAGGCCGGCGGTCCGAGTGGAGGATCCGCCGCCAGGACCTGAATGAATACATAGAAGCACGCCTGAAGCCGGCCGAGCGGAAGAACGAGTCTTAGGGGCTCTCCAGGGTCCCATCTGATCCTTGACAATCGAGAGCGACGGGCTGGGCCAAACCACAGAGGAGGTTTGACCGGAAGATGAGCGAGATTGTAGTAATTGAGTGGGACTTCCCCGTAAGTGTTGAGGCCCTTTTTGCCGCGCCGTACCTATACATATCGAAGGCGCGGCTGGACTCTCGCGAGGAGATTCTGGCCTGGGCCGAAAGGATACTAGCAGCCGGTGTGACAGAGAAGTTCCTCATTAGGAGGGGCAACAATGAGCACACCAAGTAGAACGAAGGTCATCACCAGGCCTCTACCCCGCCAGGTCACCGCCCTGCTAGTAGTTGGCCCGAATGGCAGGTGTCTTTGTGTGGATCCTGACCAGGAGGTAACAGAGGAGATCAAGCGGTGGGCTGAAGGCCTAAATCAGAAGGGCGCGTACACCCTGTTTCGCGACCAAGCAAAAGAGGGCGCCACCACTCCAAAGGTAACCGCCCTCTAGGACTGGAGACAAGCAATGAGCCCGTCCCGTCGCTCTTGATTATAGCGCAAGGTGACTGAGTTTTGTGTCGAACGCCAACAATCGACTTATCCCACGTGGAATATTCGCATGGAAAGGAGACTCGAGCATCATGGCGAGTCAGAGGAAACCCAAGCGAGGAAACAATGAGGGGACCATCTATAGACGGCCGGACGGCCGTTGGTGCGGCCAGGCCACCGTCGGAACCGATCCCGCGACCGGCAAGCCGAAGCGCAAGACTTTCTACGGAAAGACCCGGCAGGAGGTGGCCGCGAAACTGACTGAGGCCCTGCAGAAGGTCCAGGCAGGTACCTACTTGGAGCCGGCCACCATCACCCTCGGTCAGTGGCTTGACAAGTGGATGACCGAGTACAAGAAGGG
>DUSI01000055.1 GCA_012842685.1 Candidatus Fermentithermobacillaceae bacterium | reverse complement strand
TCAAGTACATCGAACAGCACCGGAGTGGGCTAGGCCCGCTGAGAGCGCTACCGGAAGTAGTGTCACGCGAGCGAGAGGCGTTGGAACGAGTAGCTTGCGAGGTTAGCGACAACCTGCCGTTGTTGGCTGGGAAGGTAACACCCTTGCGCCAATGGCTCAGATCTATCAGTCATGCACGTATTTGGTGATGTCGTGGGCGAACCCTGGGACGGTGCCTTGTTCCTACAGTAGGTTGACGCGATCCGGTATGGATCCCCTCCTTGACAACGGGGACGCCGTTTACCAGGACCCATTCGATCCCCTCCGGGTACCGGTGGGGTGCCTCGAAGGTAGCAGTATCGATAACTGTATCCGCGTCAAAGAGGACAAGGTCTGCGCGCATGCCTTCCCTAATGATGCCCCTGTCCTGCAGCCCAACCCTCCAGGCCGGAAGAGATGTCATCTTCCGGATCGCTTCTTCGAGGCGGAGGAGGCCGTATTCCCTCACGTATCTACCCAGGATCCTGACGAACGTGCCGTAGGAGCGGGGGTGCGGTTGGCCTTTCGCCGTCTTCACGTTATAGGCCCTGCCATCTGAACCGACCATCACCCATGGCTGGCGCATGACCATTCTGACATCGTCTTCACTCATGGCGAAGTTCACGATAGAAACCACGCCTTTATTCCTCTGGAGCAGGCCAAACGCCGCTTCCTCCGGGGTTATCCCTTGGGTATCCCCTATTTCCGCTATGCTCTTGCCGATGAACTTCTGGTCGTCTTCGTGTTCCAGGGACGCGACAAAAATCTTGTCCCAGTTGGCCCTCGCCCGGAGGGCGTCAAGGATCTTCTCCCGTTCGACCGGGTCCTTCAGGAGTTCCGAACCTTCTCCTCCTCTCCAGGCAGAACGGGGTACGGGTGAGCCGAGGCTGGTGGACGATGCTATGTAAGGGTACTGGTCGGCAGTGATGTCGAGCCCGTCTTTACGTGCCTTTTCTACCATCGCGATAGAGTGTTCGACCATTCCCCAGTTCGCCTGGCCCATGACTTTGAAGTGGGAGACTTGGACGGGAATGCCTGCGGCGAAACCGATGTCGATGGCTTCCTTGAGGGCTTCGAGGAGCTTTGCCGATTCGTTCCTGATGTGGGAGAAGTAATACCCGTGGTGCTTCGCTACGACTTTCGCCAGCTCGATGATCTCGTCCGTATTGGCATATCTCCCTGGGACGTAGATTAACCCGGTGGACATCCCGAAGGCTCCCTGCTCCATGGCTTCGTCAACGAGTTTCTTCATTAAGTTAAGCTCTTTTTCGTCGGGAGCACGGTTCTCCACGCCCATGACCTGGCGCCGCACGGTCCCGTGACCGACCAGGGGGACCACATTGACGCTCACACCCTGGTCCTCCAGTACTCTCATATACGAAGCCATGTCGGTCCACCTGGGAATGCCGGTCTCATCGTCCTCGGCGTCTTCGCCGTCGTGCCTGTGCAGGCCGAGATTCCTTGGTGCGCCTGAAGAACCGCACTGGCCTATTATTTCAGTGGTAACTCCCTGCATTACTTTGCTATCAGCGGTAGGATTGTGGACGAGAGGGAGGTCCGAATGAGAGTGTGCGTCGATGAAGCCGGGTGACAGGTACTTCCCCGTCGCGTCTATTACTGTCTTGGCTTCGCCTTGAAACGTCCCGACTCCGGCAATGTGTCCGCCCTTGACCATCACGTCTGCGACAAGCCAGGGGGCACCGGTTCCGTCTAAGACCCGGGCATTCTTGAAGACTATATCGAACACACAAACGACCTCCTTGGGGACTCGAATTATCGACGATTTCGGTTTGGTGAGAAGAGATTCCTGTCTCTGCGACGCGGTTTTCCTGACGCATAAGTATTCCTCGTTTCGCAAGTACACGACATAGATATCCAGTCATTACCTCTCGTCGGCTTGACGTCAAGCAGCATGAGTGTTACGTTCTGAGAGATAGCACTTTGTTTCACACACTGATTTTTGTGAGACAAGTTGATAGGAGATTCTACTGTTAGGAGGAAGGGCTCGTGTCAAAGCTGGTTGAGATCCGCTGGCACGCACGGGGCGGACAGGGCGCCAAAACGGCATCTACCCTGCTTGCGGAAGCCGCCCTCAGTGCCGGGAAATACGTTCAGGGATTTCCGGAATACGGCCCGGAGCGTATGGGCGCGCCTATGCTGGCATTTAATAGGATTGGCGACGAGCCGATAAGGATCCATTCCAACGTCGAGAATCCCGATATCGTCATGGTTCTCGACCCGTCCTTGATTGGTCCTGTGAATGTCGCCGAGGGCCTCAAAGACGGCGGCGTAATCGTCGTCAACACGCAAGACGAACCGCAAGCGGTAAGGCAGAAGTTGGGCGTAAGTGGGAATTTCAAGGTCGCGACCGTCGACGCCAGCGGCATCGCCGTGGAGACTATCGGCAGGGATATACCGAACACTCCGATGATCGGTGCCCTTCTCAAAGTGTATGAATTCCTCCCGTTCGAGTCGTTTATGGAAAGGATGCGCATCGACTTGGACAGGAAGTTCCACGGCCGCAAGGCGATAGTTGAGGGTAACCTGAACGCCATGCGCCGCGCCTACCAGGAGGTGAAGCAGGCGTGAGTTTGAAAGGATACAAGGACCTGCCGGAAGGCGGGGTCATTCCCGAAAGGGGTAATTCTGTTCTCTACAAGACCGGAGAGTGGAGGAGCATGAAGCCCGTGTATTACCCGGAGGGCTGCGTGCATTGCCTCCTCTGCTGGGCGTTCTGTCCCGAGCCGGCCATCAAGGTCGAAAACGGCAGGATGCTGGGAATCGATTATGACCACTGCAAGGGCTGCGGGATCTGCGCCCGCGAGTGTCCGCGTAAAGAGAAAGCCCTTCAAATGGTCAGAGAGTAGAAGGGCAGTTCTTTTTTAAGGAGGACACGAATATGGCATTGGAAACAAAACAGGTGGCTATGACCGGAAATGAGGCTGTGGCCAACGCCATCAAGCAGATCAACCCGGACGTCATAGCCGCATATCCCATAACCCCCCAGACAGACATCGTCCAGTATTACTCCAGCTTCGTCGCGGACGGGCAGGTCGACACTCAGATGGTGACGGTGGAGAGCGAGCACTCGGCTATGTCCGCCACCATCGGCGCCTCGGCCGCCGGGGCAAGGGCGATGACCGCTACTTCCTCTCAGGGTCTTGCCCTGATGCACGAGATGCTTCACATCGCGTCCGGCTTCAGGCTGCCGATCGTCATGCCAGTAGTAAACAGGGCGGTCTCCGCTCCCATCAACATCCACTGCGACCACTCGGATACCATGGCCGCCCTCACCACCGGGTGGCTCCAGATCTACAGCGAGAACGCCCAGGAAGCATACGACAACGTCATCCAGGCGATGAGGATCGCAGAAGACCCCAGGGTCAGGCTTCCGGTTATGGTGTGCTACGATGGGTTTATCACCAGCCACGCGGTGGAGAACCTGTTCCTCCTCCCGGACGAAACCGTCAAGCAGTTCGTGGGCGAGTACAACCCGAAGCACACCCTCTTTGATTTCGACTCGCCGGTAACCTTTGGGCCGCTCGTGCTCCCCGACTACTTCAGCGAGATAAAGGCGCAGGAAGCCGACGCGATGCGCGCGGCCAAAGAGGTGATCCTCGAGATCGCCGAGGAGTTCGCCAAGATATCCGGCAGGAAGTACGGTTACTACGAAGGGTATCATCTGGAGGATGCCGAGAGGGTCATCGTCGTCCTGTCGTCTACCGCAGGGACGGCCAAGGAAGTGGTAGACGAGCTCAGGGCCCAGGGCGAGAAGGTAGGCCTTATGAAGCCCAGAGTGATCCGGCCGTTCCCGGCGGAGGAATTCGTGAAGGCTCTGTCCGGCGCCAAAGTCGTGGCCGTCATGGATAGGGCTGAGACCTTCTCGACACAGGGTGGCCAGCTCTTCACCGAGCTCCGCGCCGCGTTCTACGAGGCACCGACGAAGCCGCTCATGAGGAACTACATCTTCGGCCTTGGCGGGCGCGATACCACGACCGCTGAGATCCGCCGTGTGTTCGAAGACCTCAAGAAGGACCAAGAGCGCGGGTCTGTGGACCGTAAGGTCACTCACCTGGACGTCAGAGTATAGGAGGGGAGATTGAGATGGCAAGCTTGAAGGAACTGTCAGCGCTACCGGAAGTGCTTGCTCCAGGCCACAGGCTGTGCGCAGGCTGCGGCGCTCCCATCGTAGTGAGGATGATCACGAGGGCCGCAAAGGGCCCCTTGGTTGTAGCCAACGCCACGGGATGTCTCGAGGTATCCACCACGATCTATCCTTATACTTCGTGGAACACCCCGTGGATCCACACCGCCTTTGAAAACGCCGCGGCGACGGCCTCCGGAGTTGAGGCCGCCTACCATGCTCTGAAGCGCCGCGGTAAGGTGGACAAAGACATCAATATCGTGGTGTTCGGTGGAGACGGCGGGACTTACGATATCGGTTTCCAGAGCCTCTCGGGCGCCATGGAGAGGAACCACAAGCTCGTGTACGTCTGCTACGACAACGGTGCCTATATGAACACCGGTATCCAGAGGTCGTCGGCCACCCCCAAGGGAGCCAACACGACCACCAGCCCGGTGGGCAAAGTAAGCTACGGGAAGCGCGAGAATCGCAAGGACCTCACCGAGATCATGGCCGCCCACAACATTCCGTACGCGGCACAGGTATCGCCGTCCCACTGGAACGACCTCTACCAGAAGGCCGAAAAAGCCTTCGCCGCGAACGGCGCTGCCTTCATAAACGCTTTTGCGCCGTGCCCCAGAGGTTGGAGACACGATACCAAGGACACCATCGAGATATGTCGCCTGGCGGTAGACACTTGCTTCTGGCCCCTCTATGAAGTGGTCGATGGCAAGTACCGGGTGACCTACAAGCCCAGGGAGAAGAAGCCTGTGACCGAGTTCCTGAAGGCCCAGGGCAGGTTCTCCCATCTCTTCCAGCCTGGCAACGAAGAGGTCCTCGAGGCAATCCAGAAGGAAGTCGACCGTAAATGGGAAGAGCTTCTGAAACTCGAGGAGCTCTCCAATAGCTGAAGCAGGATAGCTTATAATAAAGTACGCGGAGGGCGGGAGCCGTTCCCGCCCTTTTTGGTAATGTCAGTCGAAAAGCAGCGAGATCTCACGGCCGGCGGCTCCCAGGTTTCGCCGCGCCGAAAGTACAAGGAGCGGGGTGTTTCTCGTGTCAGAGGTTCGCGTAAGGTTCGCTCCCTCGCCGACCGGGTACTTACATATCGGAGGCGCTAGGACTGCCCTGTTCAACTTCCTTTTCGCAAGGCATCATGGCGGCAAGTTCGTCCTCAGGATCGAGGACACGGATACGGAACGCACCATCAAAGACTCTGCCGAAAAACTTATGGCTGCCTTTAAGTGGCTCGGGCTTTCGTGGGATGAAGGTCCAATCGTAGGCGGGCCTAAGGGGCCCTATTACCAGTCCCAGAGACAGGAGATATACCGGCGGTACGTGGAAGAGCTCCTTGCCAAAGGCGCCGCCTATAAGTGTTACTGCACTCCAGAGGAACTGGCCGCGGAAAGGGAAAAGGCCCGGCTTGAGAGGAGAGCGCCCAGGTATAGCGGACGCTGCCGCTCCTTGACGCCAGAGGAGATCGCGCGTTTCGAGGCGGAGGGAAGGAAGCCGGCGATCAGGCTGAAGACGCCCGATGAGGGTGTCACCGTTGTCCGCGACCTGGTCCACGGCGAGGTGACCTTCAGGAATGAAGAGATTTCAGACTTCGTCATAATGAAGTCCGACGGCTTCCCAACCTACAACTTCGCCTGCGTGATAGACGACTGGCAGATGGGGATCACTCACGTCATCCGGGCAGATGAGCACCTGTCCAACACGCCCAAGCAGATGTGGATCTATGAGGCACTCGGCGCGCCCATGCCCAAGTTTGCCCACGTACCCATGATCCTGGCTCCCGACAGGTCCAAGCTTTCCAAGCGCCATGGCGCCCAGACGGTCGAGGAGTTCATGGAAAAGGGGTACTTGCCCGAAGCCATCTTGAACTACATCGTGCTCCTCGGTTGGACTCCGCCGGACTCGACGAAAGAGATAATGTCCCTGGACGAGATGATCGAGCTTTTCGACATCGACAGGGTCTCGTCGACTCCCGCGGTCTACGACGTTACGAAGATGACATGGATGAACGGGCAGTACCTCAGGATGAAGACGCCGCGAGAGCTCATGGAGCTCTACGTGCCCGTGGCGGAAAAGATGGGACTTGCGACCGCAGAGGAGCTCCGGAGCAGGGCTGACTGGCTGGAAAAGGTCATCCTTGCCCTCCGGGAGCGGAGCAAGACGGTCGACGAGCTGGTTGAGTCCTCGGCATACTTCTTCCGCGCTCCCGAGAAGTACGACGAGGCAGGGGAGAAGAAGCTGTTCACCAGACCCGGGGTCGCAGGGCTCATGAGGAAGGGCGCCCGTGCCCTCGCTTCGGTAGAGGAATGGAATCTCGAGAACGTCGAGGCCGCTTACCGCCGGCTGATAGAGCAGGAAGGGATTAAGGGCGGTGACATCATCCATCCGACGAGACTTGCGCTGTCAGGAAAAACCGTAGGCCCGGGGCTCTTTGAGATCATAGAGATTCTCGGAAAAGAGGAATCCGTGGCCAGGCTGGAGGCTGCCGCTTCTTACGTGGAGGAGAAAGGCTTCGAGGGGTCAAAGAACGCATAACTACTTCAAGGAGGGATTCGGCGGTGGACGTTATCGAAGCGATCAAGAAGCGCCGCAGTATCAGACAGTACAAGGCGCAAGAGATCCCTGAAGACGTCTTGAACTCCGTCTTGGATTGCGCCACCTTGGCCCCGAGCGCAGGCAATAGGCAGCCCTGGACATTTATCGTTGTCAAGACCAAGGAAATCCGCGAGCAGCTGGTGCAGGCCGCGGGCGGCCAGCAGTTCTTGGCCCAGGCTCCAGTGGTGATCGTTGTGTGCGCAGATCTGGAGGTTTCGGGAGCCAGGTATGAGGACAGGGGCCGGACGCTCTATGCCTTCCAGGACACTGCTGCCGCCATCGAAAACATGATGCTCGCAGCGGTATCCTACGGCCTCGGCACTTGCTGGGTAGGGGCGTTCCGCGAGACCGAGGTACGCAAGATCTTGGAGCTTCCCGCTAACCTGAAGCCTGTGGCCATGATACCCATGGGTTACCCGGATCAAGAGCGCGGGCCGCGAGACCTGAGACCCAGAGAAGAGGTCGTCTGGGTAAGGTAGCGTGAAAAAAGCCGCTCCGTGTGTGTTGCTCGCCTAAAGCGCAGATGCTATAATCAGAAATGCTTGTGTTGGGGGATCGGCTAGTGGTAGGCCAACAGACTCTGGATCTGTGCGCGGAGGTTCGAATCCTTCTCCCCCAGCCAGGAAGTGGCCCCATCGTCTAGAGGCCCAGGACACCGCCCTCTCACGGCGGAGACAGGGGTTCGAATCCCCTTGGGGCTACCAAAACGGAAGATGTAACCCGCGAAAGCGGGTTTTTTGTTTTGGCCGGTCTTCAGGGTTCCTGCCCGTCCTGTGCATAGGCTAGCAGGTGGTCAGCGGTGGACAGGCAGCTCAATGAATATACCTTGACAGACACAGTATTATGTCTCATATAATAGCTCCGGTGATGGCCTTGAAGCCAAGCATTTCCTCAGACATCATACGCGGGCACATCGACGCCATCGTGCTTGCCTTGCTCAGCAAGGAGGACATGTATGGCTATCAGATATGCAAGACCATCTACCAGAAGAGCCAGCAGTTATACGAACTCAAGGAAGCCACCTTATACTCCAGTCTTCGCAGGCTCGAAGCGCAAGACCTCATAACTTCCTACTGGGGCGACGAGGTACAAGGCAGTCGCCGGAAGTACTACCGCATCACCCCACAAGGAAGAGAGGCCTATGAAAAGTGTAAGGCGGACTGGGAGTTTGCCAAGAAAGTCATCGACATGCTCATTTGAGAGGCGATGCATGGATGAACTCGCGAATCCAGAAGCACCTTGACAATGTCTTCAGCGGCTTTGAGGATACCCAGAGGCTAAGGGACTTCAAGGAAGAAGTTGCCGCGAACCTGGCCGAGAAAATCGCCGACCTTCAGGCTTCCGGCCTGGATGAAGATGCTGCCTTTCGGGAGGCCATCGCCACTCTCGGCGATATACGCGCTGCCTATGCTCAGGGCGAGGATGAGTCTCATCCGCGTCCCGTGCCCAAGAATCCAAAAAAGCGCAAGGACTCATTTAACCCTGTCGCGGGGATGTCTTTTGACCCTTTCGCAAAGAAGCGCAGGAGGGAAGAAGATGCGGGCCTCGCATGGGGCATCTTGCTCAGCGGCCTGGCCGTGTATCTCTACTTCGGCTTTAGCAATATCGCCGGAGGTTTCGGGTCATGGTGGCTTGTCACGCTGTTCTTCTACGGAGTGTACGTCCTCTTGCGCGGGGGCTTAGGCTGCGGGACCCTCTTGATCGCGACGGCAGTGCTCATCTACACGGGCACTAAGCGGTGGTTTCTTATGCTCCTCGGCATAACGGGAATAGTCATGGTTATCACGAGTCTGGTGAAAAAGTGGAGAGAGAGATGATGCCAGGGGAGCGGTTCTCTCTCTTCGGAGCGCTCAGGCGCGTCCCCGGATCCTTGACCGAGCCTCTCTCTATCGAAATGAAACAGAATATGAAGAAACGCGTCGAACTCCTATATTAAGATGAGTACATGCACGTGGCATGGGCGGCACCCATCTCCGTGCCTTGGGCGCCGCGTCCGAAGTTCACCAAACGCAGATCAGGGAGAGGGGAACATGCGTCGATTTTTCGCAGGCTTGACCTTGCTGGTGGTCCTATTTGCGGGACTTCCGTCTTCCGTGAAGGCCGCGGTCCCCAAGTTCAAACTGGGAAACGAGGTCTTGTTTGAAAGGTACCACCACCTGATAGAAGGAAAACGCGTAGGGCTCATCACCAACCAGACCGGAGTGAACAGCAAGGGTGTGAGCACGATCGATGCTTTAGCGAGCGACCCGTCCGTAACTCTGGCGGCCCTTTACGGACCGGAGCACGGCATAGATGGACAAGCCAAGGCCGGCGAATACGTCGAGTCGTACGTCCACCCGACGCTCGGCATCCCCGTTTACAGCCTGTATGGGGCCACGCGGATGCCTACCGAGGAGATGCTCCGGGATATCGATGTCCTCCTCTTCGACATACAAGATGTCGGGGCGCGGTGGTATACCTATATCTCGACCCTGAATTACGCCATGAAGGCGGCTGCCCAGTACGGAAAACCGGTGGTCGTCCTCGACAGGCCTAACCCCTTGGGCGGCGAGATCGTCGAAGGTGTGGTCCTGGAGGACAGGTTTGAGACCTTCGTCGGCGTGGACAACATCCCGATGGCCCACGGGATGACCGTCGGCGAACTGGCCAGGTTCTTCAACAGGGAAATAGGCGCGGACCTTACGGTAGTCCCCATGGAAGGCTACACCCGCGACATGATTTTCCAGGACACGGGACTGGAGTGGATCCCCACTTCGCCCAACATCCCCGATATCGAGTCCGTGTTCTGCTACATGGCCACGGGATTGGGCGAAGGGACAGGCATCCGCATGGGAGACAAGTTCAAGTGGATCGGCGGGCCTGGCATCGACAGCGTCAAGTTTGCGGAGCTCCTCAACGGGGCAGGCCTCCCCGGAGTTAAGTACATCCCCGAAGATATGGGTTCCTTGGGAGGGGTCAGGCTCCAGATCACCGACTACCGGACGTTCAACCCGGTTAAGTCAGGTCTGTATGCCCTGGCCTACGCCAGGCAGCTTACTGGGTTCAAGGTGCCGAAGAGCGGTTCCACGCCGGCAAGCGTCGTCATGTTCGACAAGATAATGGGTACCGACCGGGTAGGCAAGTGGCTCGAGCAGAACCTGTCGCCGCAGGAGATAGAGTCTCTGTACGCGGCCGAACTTGAGGCATTCAAGAAAGAGCGAAAGCAGTATCTGATCTACGGCTATGCCGGGAAGCCCGGGCAGATCGGCGTCACGGTCGATGGCGTAGTGATCTTCTTCGATTCCGAGCCTTATATAGATGAGAACAACCGCACCATGGTGCCTGTCAGGTTCATAAGCGAGGCGCTCGGAGCGGTCGTCGGCTGGGACGAGGCTACCAGGACGGTTACGATCGCGAAGGACGGCCTTGAGATCGTCCTCACCATCGGGAGCCCCGTTGCCAAGGTGGGCGGCGTGGAGCGCTGGATGGACTCCGTCCCGGTCATAAAGAACGACCGGACGATGGTGCCGGTCCGGTTTGTAAGCAGCTTCTTGGGGGCAAATGTAGAGTGGGATCAGGATAACCTTATCGTTGAGATAACGACGCGGTAGTAGCAACGCCCTAGTCTTACAAGGACCGGTGTCCGGTAGCTCAGGCTTCTCGGACGGGGCCGGGGCACGTACAATGTAGTTAAACTTACCTTGACGGGTGATCGCCATAGCGTTTCAGGCCGGCCTTTACTTTGTACTCATAGGCAGGGTCTTCCTGGGCGGTGTCCTTGCGGCGGTCCTCGGGCTGGAGCGGGAGATAAGGAATAAGGACGCAGGGCTCAGGACATACACCCTGGTGGGGCTTGGCTCAGCCCTGATTATGGTCGTAAGCAAGCACGGTTTTCTTTCGGTCCTGGGCCCCAACGTAGACGTAGATCCCGCCCGCGTCGCGGCCCAGGTGGTAAGCGGGATCGGTTTTCTGGGCGGCGGCCTCATCTTCGTGAAGCGCGACGCAGTAAGAGGGCTCACAACTGCCGCTGGGCTCTGGCTTTGCTCGGGGATCGGGCTTGCTGCAGGGGCGGGGATGGTCTACCTGGCCGTCTTTGCAGCTGCCGCTGGGCTGGTGACCATGGTGGGGCTCGATCTGGTGGAGCGCAAAATACTGCGCTCCAAGAGGGATACAGTCTCCCTTGAGGTGGTATGCTACGACGAGAAGGGTGTCCTCGCCAAGGTCAGCACCGTGATAGCCAACGCGGGGTTCAACATAGAGGCGGTCGAGATACGGAAAGAGCCGGGCGAAGGCCTGGTCACAATATATTTCGCACTGACTGATTCGGCCGACATCCAGCCTCTTGTAGTCCAGCTGGCGGAAGAAGATGTTGTGGTGGAAGTTTTTCCGGGCGGGCAGCGCCAGGGGAGAAAGAGTCCAAGAAAGGGAGGATAACGGCGCGTGCGTATCTTGGCAGCCGCTTTAACATTGCTCCTGTTCGTGGCGCTTTTCGCAGGGTGCGTCAGGTCTCGCGCCGTGCCGCCCGAAGACCTTTCCGATTCCGAACTCGATTCCCGCGCCCGCGGGTTTCTCAACTGGGTGGCGGAAGGGGCATTCGATGACGCCGTGGCCATGATGGACTCCAAGATGGCCTCGGTACTTCCCGCAAGCCGTCTCAAGTCCACCTGGGAAAGCCTTATCGCTCAGGTGGGGTCCTTCAGGGGGATAATATCCGTGAAGGTCGCTGTCGAGGCGGGGTTCAAAGTAGCCTACGTAAAGTGCGATTTCGACTACGCGCTTATAGACGCCAAGGTCGTGTTCGACCGGCAAGGCAAGGTATCCGGCTTGTGGTTCGGTCTTCCCCAGGCAAAATCAAGCGACTACCGGGAACCGCCATACACTGTAGCCGGCTCGTTTACCGAAGTGGATGTTGAACTCGGAAAAGAGCCGTGGGTGCTTCCCGGGACGCTGACGCTCCCCGCCGGCGAAGGTCCTTTCCCTGCGGTCGTGCTGGTCCACGGGTCCGGGCCTCAGGACAGAGACGAAACCATCGGGCCCAACAAACCGTTCAAAGACCTGGCATACGGACTGGCAAGCAAAGGTATCGCCGTACTCAGATATGAGAAGCGGACCAGGCAATACGCGGAAGTGCTGTCGGGCAAAGTGAGCACCTTCACTCTTAGGGAAGAAGTCGTGGACGATGCGGTGGAGGCGGTGGCCTTTCTCAGGAAAGCAGAAAAGATCGATCCCACCCGCGTCTTCATCCTTGGACACAGCCTGGGCGCTTCTTCCGCTCCCAGGATCGCCGAAGCCGTGCTTGAGGCGACAGGCGAGCCTCCCGCGGGTCTCATCATGCTTGCTCCGAGCGCGAGACCGGTAATAGACCTGATCGTTGAACAGTATCGTTACCTGGCTGAACTGGATGGGCGCCTCTCGGATGAAGAGTCTTCCCAGCTGGAAGAGGTGGAGGCAGCCGTGAAGAAGATCCGAGAAGGCACCATGAAGCCCGGCGAGATGATCTTGGGGGCCGGGAAGGCATACTGGGACGACCTCCTGGCCTACGATCCGGTCAGCAAAGCCAAGGAGCTAGGCATACCCATCTTCATCTTGCAAGGCGAACGGGATTACCAGGTGACCATGGAGGATTTCTCGATCTGGCAGGCCGAACTCGGGAGTCTGGCGGGCGCGGAGCTTATGTCTTTCCCCGGGCTGAATCACCTATTCATGTACGGCGAGGGCAAGTCTTCGCCAGAAGAACTCGGGGTGCCCGGCAATGTACATGAGGGCGTCGTTGCCGCCATCGCCGAGTGGGTGAAATCCCGGTAGGGGATGCAGGTCCGCGGGCTCCGCGGGACTATGTTCTGGCTTCCTAACGGTATTTTGTCCCCAGAAAGAAGAGAGGAACTACTCGTGTTTTTCCCTCGTTCTAAGCAGAGGAGAACCGGATGTCCTCTGGCGAATCATAGATTTACAGTATCGCCCAATTCAAGAAGGAGGCGCATACGATGAAAGCAATCATCCTCGCGGCGGGCAAGGGCACGAGACTCCGGCCGCTCACTTATACCACTGCGAAACACCTTCTCCCGGTGGCAAATAAGCCCATCATCTTCTTCGTCATCGACCAGATCGCCAGGGCGGGCATATGGGATATAGGACTCGTAGTCTCACCTGAAAACATCGACCTCATTAAGGCCGCCGTCGGCGACGGCTCAAGGTGGGGAGTCCGCATTACATACATAATCCAGGAGCAGCCGAAGGGCCTGGCCCACGCCGTGTCTGTGGCCAAGAGTTTCCTGGGCGCCGATAAGTTCCTAATGTTCTTGGGAGACAACCTGATCGAAGGCGGAGTGGCGCCGCTCGTAGAGAAGTTCGAGCGTGGGGCGGCCGCCGCCATGGTGCTCCTCAAGGAGGTTGCCGACCCCAGGCAATTCGGAGTTGCGATCCTGGATGAGCGGGGCAACCTCAAGCAGCTCATAGAAAAGCCGAAAGAGCCACCCACGAACCTGGCCGTGGTGGGCGTGTACATGTTTAGCCACAAGGTCCACGACGCCATAGCCAAGATCAAGCCTTCGTTCAGGGGCGAGCTGGAAATAACCGATGCCATCCAGGAGCTTCTGAGCGCGGGAGAAGAAGTCCAGGCCAAGGTGCTCGAGGGATGGTGGCTCGATACCGGTAAGAAAGACGACATCCTCGAGGCAAACCGCGTGGTCCTCGACGAATACGCAACCAGGGCCATTCACGGCGAAGTCTCTGAAGACAGCAAGATCACCGGAAGGGTTGAGGTGGCCAAGACGGCGAAGGTAATCAGAAGCGTAATCAGAGGACCTGCGGTAATCGGCGAGGGCGCAGTTGTGGAGGACTGCTTCATCGGGCCCTTCACGGCCGTAGGGCCCAGGAGCGTACTGAAGAATGTCATCATAGAGCATTCCGTCTTGGTCGAGAACTGCATTCTGACAGATGTTGGACGAGTTGAAGACAGCCTCATAGGACGGAATGCCAAGGTCACCAAGGTCGCCGATGGGCGGGACTCCTTGCGGCTCCTCATAGGTGACGACTCCGAGGTGCAGGTGTGATATCCAAGAGGAAGGGGGATGCGTGGTGCAATACAGGAAGTTTGGCACGAAAGACATTAAGGTTTCGGCACTAGGATTCGGCATGATGCGACTTCCGACTATAGGCGGGGACTCGGCCAACATCGACGTGGAAAAGGTCGCCGAGATGGTAAATTACGCGGTTGAAAACGGCGTGAACTACATCGATACCGCCTATAACTATCACCGCGAGCAAAGCGAGATAGTTGTGGGCAAGGTTCTCAAAGACGGGCTCCGGGACAAGGTTTACCTTGCCACCAAGTGCCCGACGTGGCTCATCACCGGCCGAGACGACTTTGACAAGTACCTGGACATCCAGCTCAGGAAGCTCCAGACAGATCATATCGATATGTACCTTATGCACGCCCTGAACAAGAAGCGCTGGGAGTCCATCAGGGACGCGGGGGTGTTTGACTTCCTCGACGCGGCCAAGAAAGACGGACGGATCCGGTACGCAGGCTTCTCGTTCCACGACGAGCTGGGTGTCTTTAAGCCCATTGTCGACGCCTACGACTGGGACTTCTGCCAGATACAGCTGAACTTCATGGACGAGCACTTTCAGGCAGGTGTGGAAGGCCTCAGGTACGCCAACTCAAAGGGCCTGGCCGTCGTCATCATGGAGCCTCTCCGCGGAGGCAGGCTCGTGAAGAAGGTACCTGACGAAGTGAAAGCCATTTACGATTCGGCGGAGGTAAAGCGCACTCCGGCGGACTGGGCCTTGAGGTGGGTGTGGAACCACCCTGAGGTCTCGGTGGTCCTGAGCGGCATGGGGAAGATGGGCGAGGTCCAAGAGAACATCCGCACGGCGGAGACGGCGTTCCCGAACTCCCTGACGGAAGCGGAGCTCCAGATGTTTGAGAGAATCAAGGAGACCTACCGCAGGAGGATGAGGGTGCCGTGCACCCAGTGTGAGTACTGCATGCCGTGTCCGCAGGGCATACACATCCCTGACTTCTTCGAGGCCTATAACGACGCGAGCATCTACGGGACCATAGAAGATTTCGCCGCGGGCTTCGAGCGCATGAAGGAGCATCTCGGCGATCCGGCTGCCTGCGTGGAGTGCGGAAACTGCGAGCAGGCGTGCCCCCAGTCGCTTCCCATCCGCAACCACCTCAAAGAGATCGTGGCATTGGTCGCGCCAAAGGCGTGAGCGGTTTACGTGTGATAGGGTTCGGAAGGCCTGCCTGTCCGGCGGGTCTTCCGAACATCCATTCTTGGGGTTACTTTAGGTCCAGCTCCGCGAGTATGAACCCGCGCGCGCTGTTTCTCAGGAAGTATAGTTCCCTCTGACGGATGTCTTCCGGAAAGCTCTCGAGTTTCGCGATGAAAGGATCGGTTGTCGAGAGGACCGTCACCATACGTTCGACGGCTTCCTCCACCTCGAGGCTCGGCCTATCGCCCACTATGTCTCGCGCGGTTTTCCGCCAGAGAGCGAGCTGCTCAAGGGCGGCGTCTAGCATCCGGGTGGGGCAGCCGGTGAATCCGTAGTGGCCGTACGCCATGAGCCGGACACCGGTGGCCCTCTTCTTGAGCGTCTCTATGGAGGCGACCGTAGTCTCGTAGAGAAAACGCGGAGGGGTTGCCGGCCTCAGGTACCCTTCTACCAGGTGGACTCCCCCGGCCTCCCCCGCGAAAGCGACGCTGCCCCCGGAAGATGTGTAGACGTATGACCTGTGGTGGCCGGAGTGTCCGGGTGTGTCGATTATCTCGATGCGGGGCATGTCCGTCCCTTCGCCCACGATGGCTGAACTGGGGACCGGCAATATCTCACCGTACGTCAAGGCCAGCTCCTCCCCAAGGGTGCTCACGGTGCTCTCCCATAGCCTAGCCGGGTTCGTGAGATGTGGCACGCCCCTCGGGTGCGCCGCGACTTGGGCTTCCGGGAATGACTGGAGGAGAAGCCCCGTCCCTCCCGAGTGGTCGATGTGGACGTGGGTTACGAGCACCAAGTCGAGGTTGGTTATGCCCATAGCGCCCAGCGCCTCTTTGAGAGAGGGGATGCCGCAGGAAGGACCGGGGTCAACGAGGATCGTGCGCCCTCCTGCTTCAGAGATGAGCCAGGGGGTTATGAAATCGGAAAAGCCGGGTATGGGGACTTCCACGCATATCCTCGTGAGAGCGTATTCCCCACACTGAAAAACGGTCGTGATTTTCGCGGGCATTGTCCTTCCTCCCCGGTTTTTCTTGCGGCAGGCTGCCGTCCTTTACCGGACAGTCCTATCATCTGCTACGTTGGTGATAGGGGTCAACCAGGACTTGGGACTGAAAACAAAGGTCCATCCTGTCGATAACCGTATTGCGCGACGATCGTCAAGAAAGGCAAGGGCGCAGGGATGGTTACCCAGGGGCAGATAACCTACGTTTTCCGAGGCAAAGAGATGACCTTCGAGTTCTACCCTGTCCAGCCCCTAGAGAGGCTCGGGCTCCGGATGCGGGGTGAGCGCAAGATCATCGGAGACGGTTACCGGTTCACCTTTTCCCTGACGCCCACCGAAGAGATCGTCCTCAGATCAGTATCAGTGGATATTTCCCTGGACGTAAACGGGCACAGCAAGGTATTCTGCAACGGTTTTCAGTCGTGGAGCGAGAGCAGAGAGTACGATCTCCACGAGAAGATCCCCCGCCTGAGGTGGCCCGGGGTTCCGGTAAACTGGCGAGCAGGAGAGAGGATCATACGTCCCTCCTTGCCGGACCCGGGCTGCCTGCATTCCTGGACCTACACTTATGTGAGGCATGCCGACGGCAACATCACTCTCTGTGGATCCGTCTCTGAACGCCCCGGATATACCCTTTTTGAACTCGATGTCGGTGCAGGCATTTTGCGAGTAAGCAGAGATTGCGAGGGACGCAGGATCGCCGAGAGCTACGTCGCCCTCGACATAGTTGTCCTCCCCGGCCGGGAGGACGAAGTCTTTGACGCCTATTTCCAGGAAGTAAATGCCTCAGGGAAACGGGGCGGCAAACCCGCTCCTCCACCTGTCTCCGGCTGGTACGGTTCCAGGAACCGTACGGGCGACATTTCGGAGCCGGTCGTCCTAGCGAGCCTGTGGGAACTCAAAAAGAGGGACGTGCCGCTGGACTTCTTCATGGTCGGCGACGGCTGGCAGAGGGAAACGGGAGACTGGCTGAAGCCTTCTTCCGGATTTCCCGGCGGCATGAAGAGAATCGCGGCGGCCGCGAAAGAAGCGGGGTATAAGCCGGGGATTTGGATAGCGCCTTACGTCTGCGGCCGGTGGTCCGAGGTCTTTCGACGCCACAGGGAGTGGCTCCTCCGGGACGAAAGAGGCGCACCGGTGAAAGCCGGATGGAACCGCAATTGGGGCGGGTACTTCTATGTCCTGGATATCTACAATCCCGGGGTGCGCGGCTACCTCAGAGAAGTGTTCGATACGGCGCTTCAAGATTGGGGTTTTGACGTAGTTGCGGCGGACTTCCTCTACGCGGCCGGACTCAAGCCACGAGAGAGAAAAACCCGCGGAGAAGCCATGTGTGATGGCCTGGACTTTTTGCGGGAGATCGCTGGAGATAAGGTGCTGGTAGCAGGGGCAGTTCCGCTGGGCGCCGCCTTTGGGAGCGCCGACTACTGCATGACCGGCAGCGATATCTCGATGGGTTGGGAAGACTTCTTGGGCAGGCTCCTCGGTGTCCGCGAAAGACATTCTTCCTTAGGCGCGCTGACTTCCATGGTGGGAAGACACCACCTCGGAGGACGGGCTTTCGCTGCGGCCGGAAGCGCCTTGAGTCTGGATCCGGCCGGACAAAAGATGACGCCGGAGCAACTGAGAACGCTTCTGCGGCTCAGCCTCCTTTTTTCGGAGACGTTCTTTGTTTCGGACAACCCTGCCGTGTACTCCCCGGGTGAGCTCGCCGAATACAGAGCGGCATTCCCGGTGAAACCCAAGAAAGTCCTGAATGTTAGGGCCCGGAGAGGCGCGTTAACGGTTTATCTCGAAATTGACGGGCGCCAATATGTGCTCCTGGCGAACCTGAGCCCGAGACCTAGGGAGTTCAGAGTTGAGCCTTCTCTGTATTTTGACCCTTCCATCCCGGGATTTAAGGAGTACGAGGAAGTTGGGTACCTTGAGCCGTATGAGTCCCGGTGCCTCCTGAGGGTGCCTTCTGCGGACTGGGCCGTCGCCGGTGGGACGGGGCACGTGTTCCCAGGGTGTGAAGTTCTCGCGGTGAGGGGGGCAGATGGAGCCGCGGAAGTGGCGATCCACCCACATGCCCGTAGCGAAGGGGATGTCTTCCTCCGGGTGCCTGAATACATGGACTTTTGCGTGGTAAACGGCCGCAGGCTCAAGGTGGAAAAAAGCTTTGGCCTGGCCTTTGTGCGCCTTCGCGTAAGCCCCGGCGCTTCTTGCCGGAAATACTGAAGATTCCGTCTCTATGACAACGTGAATTGGGATCTCCTCACAACGACATTGTCCTCACGCTACTTTTGCGCTTGTGAGCACAACCTCTATTTAACAATGTGAAGTTATGCTACAATACGGGTGGTCATGGTGACCTGTGCTCATGATGGCAGAACCAGGTGGAGGAGGAGTCCTCATTGAGTAGGCTCACGGTATACACACCGGACGACGCCGAACTTGTTGTCGGTCGTATGATCCGGGAGATGGAACGGCGTCTCGCCGTAGCGCCTCCCGGGATCTGCCCCGTTGACATGGCATCCGTGTTCCTCAGGTTGTGCCATGCTCAGACCTGTGGGAAGTGCGTGCCGTGCCGGGTCGGGCTCGGTAGGGTTGGAGACCTTTTTGATGAGATTTTGGACGGTAAAGGCGACGCGGAGACCCTGAAACTGCTCCAGGAGATCGCGGAAACGATAAGGGATACCGCTGACTGCGTCATCGGCGCCGATGCTGCCGCCATGGTGCTTAAGAGCCTCGAGCAGTTCAGAAACGACTATATATGCCATATCGAAGAAGGCCGTTGCACCGGCCGCTTCGCGGCGCCCGTTCCCTGTCGTTCGGCTTGTCCGGCAGGCGTGGACGTCCCGGGTTACATTGCACTCGTGCGCGACGGCAGGCCCGCTGACGCCGTGCGTCTCATCCGCCAAGACAACCCCTTTGTCCTTGCCTGTGCTCTCGTCTGTGAACATCCGTGCGAGAGCCACTGCAGGCGTTCAATGCTGGATGACGCTGTGAATATAAGGGGCCTCAAGCGATACGCCATCGAGGCAGCGGGAGATGTTCCCCACGACGAACCTGCCCCGTCCACCGGTAAGACCGTGGCCATAGTCGGTGGCGGGCCGTCGGGGCTTACCGCCGCGTACTACCTGGCCCTCGCCGGGCACCAGGTGACGATCTTCGAAAGGCAGCCTGACCTCGGTGGGATGCTGAGGTACGGGATCCCTGAATATCGCCTGCCCAAAGAAGCCCTTGACCGGGAGATAGGCGGCATCTTGAGCCTCGGGATCAAGGTAAGGACCAACTTTAACGTCGGCACTGATTGCACCCTGGATTCCCTCCGTAAGTCATTCGACGCCGTCTATATCGCCATAGGAGCCCAGGGGGACAAGAAGCTGGGCATCCCCGGCGAAGACGCGAAGGGCGTCGTCCCGGCGGTCGAAATGCTCAGGGATGTGGCCCTCGGCAAGAACCCGAACCTTAAAGGCAAGAGAGTGGTTGTTGTCGGCGGAGGAAACGTGGCTATGGACGCGGCGAGGACAGCCGTCCGTCTAGGCGCATCCAAGGTGACCGTGGCCTACAGGCGCAGGACTGAGGACATGACGGCCCAGAAACTCGAGGTCGAGGGAGCTCTCAACGAAGGCGTAGACATCCTGCAGCTCCTCTCCCCGCTCAGAATAGAGACCGACGAAGAGGGCAAGGTAAAGGCCCTGTGGTGCCAGAGGATGACCGTTGGCAACCTGGACGAGTCAGGGCGTCCCAAGCCGGTGGCTTCAGGAGCCCCCGACGTCCCCATCGAGTGCGACGTCGTCGTGGTAGCTATCGGCCAGGATATTCAATCCGAACCTTTCGCAAAGGAAGGCGTACCGACTTCCCGCAAAGCGCTCGTGGCGGCAAACGACCTCTCCGTAGCGGATATGCCGGGAGTGTTCGCCGGCGGAGACTGCGTCAGCGGTCCTGCTACGGTCATTAGGGCCGTTGCCGCGGGCAAGGTCGCGGCGGCCAACATCGACCACTACCTTGGTGGCAACATGGTGTGGACATCGGGTGTTTCGGTGCCGCCCGCGGTCCCCGCAGACGCGACTCCGATAGGGCGAGTCAACTTGAGGGAACGTCCTGCCTCCGAACGGGTTAAGGATTGGGATCAGGTTGAGCTCGGTATGGATTGGCGCGAGGCCTTGCACGAGGCCAGCCGCTGCCTAAGGTGCGACCACCACGGCTCAGGCGCATTTGAAGGAGGTAGGCTCGCCAGATGGTAGCAAGCAAGATCGCCGATACGAAGGCAAAGACGGTTACCCTGAAGATTGACAGGCGTACCGTAGAAGTCAAAGAAGGTACGACCATCTTGGAGGCTGCGAGATCTATCGGTCTCCGGATACCCACTCTCTGCTACCTCAAGGGGATAAATGAGGTCGGGGCCTGCAGGGTATGCGTGGTCGAGCTCAAGGGAACTGCCCAGCTCGTGACGGCCTGCAACACAGTCGCGCAGGATGGTATGGAAGTTCTGACCGCCAGCCCGAGGGTGCGTCACGCCCGGCGGGTTACTGTGGAGCTCATGCTGACCGAGCACAACTGCAACTGCCCCACGTGCAACAGGAACGGAAACTGCAAGCTGCAGACCTTGGCCAACGCGCTGGGAGTCCGTGACGTCCGCCTGGGCAACGTGGTTTCGGGGCAGAGGAAGGAAGCCTCTAGCCCCTCCATCGTCCGGGATCCCCAGAAATGCATCTTGTGCTATCGCTGCGTGAGCGTGTGCGACAAAGTCCAGTCGCTCGGTATCTGGAGGATCGGCGGCACCGGCGCGAGGACGACCATTGAGCCTCAATTCGGGCGTTCTCTCGCGGAGACAAAATGCGCCTATTGCGGCCAGTGCGTAACCCATTGTCCCGTGGGAGCCCTGTCTGAGAAGAACGACCGCGACAGAGTGTGGGAGGCTATCTCCGATCCCGAGATAGTGACCGTGGTGCAGGTTGCTCCCGCAGTGAGGGCAGCCTGGGGCGAACCGCTCGGGATGTCTAGGGAGGCCGCTACGCTCAAGCGCTTGGTGGCAACGCTCAGGCACCTGGGCTTCGACTACGTGCTCGACACCTGTTTCGCCGCAGACCTCACCATAATGGAGGAAGGCACCGAGCTTCTCCAGCGTCTCACCGGTGAGAAAGTCAAAGGCGATCCGAGGTTCCCCATGTTCACTTCATGCTGCCCCGGCTGGGTCCGGTTCCTGAAGGGGCAGTATCCAGAACTGGTGGGAAACCTTTCTTCGGCCAAGTCACCCCAGCAGATGTTCGGGGCGATAGCGAAGACTTACTACGCCCAGACCATGGGTATCCCACCGGAGAAAATCTGCGTGGTTTCGATCATGCCTTGTACCGCCAAGAAGTATGAGGCCGCCCTTGAGAACATGAGGTCCGCGGGGTACGGCCAGGATGTGGATATAGTCATCACGACGAGAGAACTCTGCGCCATGATCAGAGAAGAAGGTGTACTGCCCGAGAGGCTTGAGGAAGAAGAGTTCGACTCAATCCTCGGAGACTCAACGGGAGCGGCAGTCATTTTCGGCGCGACCGGCGGAGTGATGGAGGCGGCTTTGAGGTCTGCGTATTACCTGGCCACAGGTAAGAATCCCGATCCCGATGCCTTCAAGGTCGTGAGAGGACCGGAGGGATGGAGGGAAGCTACTTTCGAACTTCCCGGTCGTACTGTGCGGTGCGCCGTGGCCCACGGGCTTGAGAATGCCAGGCGGCTCATTGAGGCCCTGAAGGAAGGCACTCACCAGTACGATTTCGTAGAGGTCATGGCATGTCCCGGTGGTTGCGCGGGCGGCGGAGGGCAGCCGATATGCCAGGACGACAAGGATATGTCGCCTGCCCGCGCTCAGAACTTGTACGCCCTTGATGCGTCGGCCCCCATAAGGTTCTCCCATGAGAATCCGTCGATCAAGGTGCTATACCAGGACTTCCTGGGCAAACCGGGCTCTGAGCTGGCACACCACCTCCTGCATACTGACCAAAAAGAATGGAAGATGGACGCTGGAGCCGCTAAGGCGAAAGAAACCAAACGAGTCCCCGCCCTGGCGGTCTAACTGGCCTAGCGTTCTCTTTTCCTGACGACCCCCCACGCGAGTGGTCCCGCCCGAAAAGGCGGGACCGCTGCGTTTTGGGGAAGGCTCGCCGGCGATTTGCCACTCAGATGACCGTTAGCACCAGCCTTGAAGGGGTGGATCCTCCAAAGAGGAGCGTCTGTGATGCCACCGCAGTCTCTGCGGATACGAGACCGGACTTTCCAGTGTTGAGGTTCCTGTCGAATCTAGGGAAGTTGGAGCTGGATATGTCCAGGCGGATCCGGTGCCCTTGCCGGAAGACGTGTCCGACCACAGGGAAATGAAGCGTGATCTCCGGACCGATATCCCGCGTCCACCTGAAGATCGTATCTGCGACGATCCTGCCTTCACCTTCCGGGTCTTCATCCACGATCTTTGCAGTGAAATCCGTGGAAGGCGCGCTGCTCTGGACGAAGAGAACTACCGATGCGGGTCCCAGGCAGCGGAGAGGTTTGTCCAGCGGACGGCTCCGGAAGAGGAGCACGTCGGGACGGTTGCCCGTGGTGACCACGGCCGGGCCGGGGTCCAAGCCGGCCCTCGGGAATTCCCAGACGGCTCCTCCTTCGGTTGGAACCGGGTTGGCCGGATCGTATTCGAAGTAAGCTTCGCCCCGCTCAGGCGGAGAGTCTGTAAGGAAACCGCCTCCGAGGTAGAAAACCGCTTCGGCGGATGCTGCCGGTGGCCAGCTCTGGGCTTGAACCCATCCTGCTCCGGGTATGAAGGCCGAGACGGGTGCGCGGAGGTCTTCGGGCAGCGGTTCTCCCTTCATCCAGTGGTTAAACCAGGTTAGAGTCCTTTCCATGAAACGTGGAGACGCTTCAGGTCCGTAGTCAGCGTGGGCGTTCTTGGTGACCTCGCCTGCGATACCGTTATGGGACCAAGGTCCCATGACCATGACTTGAGGGCTTCCGGATCTGCTCATGAGCTCGTACGCCCTGAGTGCCGAATCGGCCATGAAGTCCCAGAAACCTGCGAAGTGGAGCCCGGGTACCTCTGCCTTGCAGTAGTAGTCGGAGAGGTCGCGCCCGGCCCACCATTCATCCCAGTTCCGGCAAATCTGGCGCCATGTTGGGTTCGGAACGCCGGAGACGTCCAGGGCATCCTCGAGAGGGAGGTGCCGGTAGGTCTTCTTCCAGTCCACGTTCCTCCACTCGGGGTTTCCCAGAGCCATCCACGGGAGGTTATGGTGGAGCCTCAGGGCGCCCCCTTCAAGGAACAGATGCTTTTCGCCTATTACCGGTGAAACCCAGACACATGCCTTTACGTTTTCCTTGTAATGAGATGCCATGGATATGGATGCCGCACCGAGATAGCTGAGTCCCAGGATGCCAATGGAGCCGTTGCAGAATGGCTGGGCAAGGATCCACCCGGCTGCTGCCACAGCGTCCTGGGGTTCCTGGCGGATAAGGTCTAGGGTGCCTTCAGAATCGCCCGTGCCCCTTGTGTCCTGGGCTACGACCGCGTATCCGTAGTCGCAGAGCGGGGCCAAGACAGAGATGAGGCCCTTTCTGGAATAGGGAGTCCGCGCCACTATGACCGGCCAGGGTCCTCCCGAGTCGGGACTGAGCACCGAAGTCGCGAGCCGGACTCCGTCCTTCATGGGGACCTCGAAAGTGAAGGATCGCATTTCCATCTCTCCCGGTTTCGTGGTTGGCGATAGTATATCTTAAACGTGATAATATGACAATTAAGGTTCTTAAGGCACGGCTTAAATATATTAACCCGGCTCCGTGGCTGCGTACGGCCCTGTCTTTCTTTCCCTGCGGCAAATGAGAGGATGCAGAGGGGTGCGCGTTGAAGCATAGATGTCTCAGATCTGTGGAAACCAACCGGTGATACCAAGCATCTAACTTGAAGGACAAGGTACCGGACTCAGAGAGGTGTGTAGGCGTGGCGAAGAAGACAAGAAAAGAAACCGAAAGAAAGCCTGTGGCAACGACTGGACAGGCCCCGGATAGGAGCCTGATCGTCAAATACCTTCCCCCTGCGTTTCTGGGACTGGTCCTGCTGGTTGCGGGCGCTGCGTTTTTCCAGCAGCACAGGCAGGTTCAGGCGGCCCTCGCGGTGACCGACACGGTCAAGATAGAGACCAGCAAAGGCACGGTGGTAGTCGAGCTTTACCCAAAACTGGCCCCGATCACGGTGGAGAACTTTAAGAACCTGGTGAAACAGGGGTTCTACGACGGCCTAAAGTGGCACAGGGTAGAAGATTGGGTCATACAGACGGGAGAGCCTGAGGATGAAGAGACGGCCCTGGAGCTACAGACGATACCTCTCGAGATAAGCAGGGTCCTCAAGAACAGGAGGGGTATGCTGGGGATGGCCCGCAGCCTGGACCCCAATTCGGCTTCCTCCCAGTTCTATGTACTCAAGACAGACGCGGCTTGGCTCAACGGCGCCTATGCCGTGTTCGGTAAGGTGGTCTCGGGAATGGACGTGATCGACCAGCTTACCACGGAAGACATCATCGTGAAGGCGACCGTGGAGGCAGAGGCGACACAGTGACGGCTCCACCGGAAGAAGGATCCTCGTGTATGGGGCGTCCCATGGCCTGATTTGGCAGGTGAGGGATAGCCACAGGCGGGTGTTTGCGCGCCTGGAACCATGGCATTTGCCCAGCGTATGGGGCCAAAACAGCAAACGCGGTTAGACTAGCGCCCGGGCTTCCGGGCGCCAATACGTTTTCTTGGCTTCTCTATCCAGGTCTCCGCGCGGTGTATTGACCTCATTTTCTCTTCTCCTCTGCCGCTTTTTTCTTCGTGTAACATACACGCCTGACCCTGGAGCTTTCCTCTTCGTCTTTTTCTCCGGCCGTATGGGTTCGCGGATCTATCTTCGCCTTTGCGTCTACCGGGGCTCGCTCCGCCATCACCTCGTCTTTCTAGTTCTTATGGCGCACTGCCGGGTTAGTGCCTTGAGGCGGCTCGTTCGTTCTTGGCCTGGATGCCGGGTTTCATGTCACAAAAACGTAGGATATGGTAGACAAAACGCTAAAAACAGCACTAAAATGGTTTATAACTGTACAAACTGTCACTATACCGGCCATTAACTGCAGCAAACCGCCTACTTACGGGAGGATCATGTATGAAAAGAGTATTTACTCCTGAGCAGGTGGCTGAGATCCTGGGGCTCAGCAAGAGGACGGTGATCTCGTGGCTTCAGCAAGGGAAGATTAACGGAATAAAGGTCGGGAACCGGTGGCGCGTCAGGGAAGAAGATCTGGACAAGTTCATAGACGAGCCGAACATATTCTTTACTGACTATGTGCACCGGGCCAGGTTCATCGAGATGCAGAGGAAGACTCAGGCCCGTGACAGGAATCTTGTTTCTTCCATATATATACTGTCGTGTCTCTCAAAACCTTTGGACGAATTCCTGGACGAGGGCTCTATTGACACCGACGGCATAAGACGAGCCACGCGGTTCTGGGGGCCGGTGGAGAGGGCGCTCGTGCAGGCGGCGCTCAGCCTGTACGACCCAACGCAGCCGGCAGACATAAACGAAGTGTTTTCGGCCCTCGATTCCAAGAGCATGGAGGTTATCATACAAGCTCTCCGATTAAGGTACTGAGAAAGACACGATCGGGCTTGATTCACCCGAAATGGTGTGCTAAGATCATTTTCGCTTCGCGGCTGGCGGGGCGCGGAACTGAGAAGACGCGCAAGGCCTACAGCGAGGCAGAGCGTTGACAACCAGGCTGAACGTGAGTAGAATGAAGCCTGTTGTCTCGGTCCTTGAAAACTGAACAGCGTACGAGAACCTTTGAGTCCGGACTTGCGGATAACGCGAGTTAGTCCGTGGACCTTGAGGAAAAGGTGTAACGGAGAGTTTGATCCTGGCTCAGGACGAACGCT
>DUSI01000054.1 GCA_012842685.1 Candidatus Fermentithermobacillaceae bacterium | reverse complement strand
CCACGGTGCCCCCCATGACTGACACAAGTGCTATTGCCGCTGCTTCTCCATCGCCCATCACTGGCTTCATGCTGTTACTCGTAAGGGTGAGGAACAGGTCTGTGTCAGGACCTTGGATTCCTAATGAATATACCCCGATCATACTGCTTTTCTCTGCTTCTTTCACTCGTATGTACACGTCGTCAGGACTTTCAGAAAGCTCTCTTATAACGTAATTGCTTGTCCAAACATCACCCAAAGTCGCCTTTATAATCTCGATACCGTCAGGAAAGGCTGCGAATGAGGACAAACAATCGGTATCAAAGATCACTGGTTGTTCAATCTTCTTTACCCGCATCCTCTGGCCACGACTCCTCCAGCGTAACAAGCTCTATCAACCCGGCCTCAACTAAGAGCTGACGATACTTGCCCCACGAAATCCTCCCATCCTGGAAGCACTTCCTAGCAAGTCGGGCATACGGAGATATCACTGCAAAGTCACCATGCTTCGAGTAGAGCGTTGTATCGTACCCAAGACTGCGTGCTACTGAGATAACTCCATCCTTCAGCGAAGCCGCTGTGTTCTCGTCTAGCCAGCGCGCACTGACCAGTCGCTTCAGCATCGCACGGTGACTTACTCCAAAATACTGCTCCAGCTCTATGAGTTCTGCCATCGACAGAGGGAATCTGTTACCTCTTCGAAGGCGATACATCTGCTCCTCCAGTCCAGCATCAGGAATAAGGAGATTCGCGGCAAACTCATCGGCTATCTGCTCGCTTTCCAACTTGTTCCACTCATCTTCGTCAATAGAGCATACACTGCCTTGCAGGCCCGGCTCAAAGTCGATGTGATATAGTTCGTGTGCCAGAGTGAAATTCATGTGCCCCACGGTACGGTTTGAGTTCAGGAGGATCACGTTGCACGTTCGCCCACGAAGGAAACATCCAGAAACATTTCCTTCGAATGGCTTCTTGATAATAGTGATGTCCCGGTTCATTCTCAAGACCCTGGCAAGGTCTATAGGACCGGTTTCGCTCACTCCAAGTGCTCTTCTGGCTTCCCGCGCCTTTTGTTTGGCAGTGGCCTTGATATCACTCATGTTCTCCCACTCCAGCGATCTCCATGAGAAAGTCCAGATTCTTAACGAATCGCCTTGCCCAAGCAATCTCCTTTAGGTCTCTTTCGCTCAGCTCTCCTGCTCGAAACGCCACTGATACCTGCTCTGATGCTGCGTTCTCGTCGCCCAAGAACCACGCCATCGAATAGCCGTAGATATCTGCGAGTCTCGACAAAGAGGATAGGTCTATCGGACGTTTCCCAGTCTCCCAATAACATACTTGGACATCCGAGACATCAAGAAGTCTTGCCACCTGTTTCTGAGTCAACCCTGACTTCAAGCGGGCCTCTTTCAACCTTGACGCCACTTGGGGCAGTCCGGTCTTGCCCATAGCATTCTCCTCCACTTTTCCATGTCATCAGGTTAATTTCCCCAGTAACATCTATGCGTAGTTTAACATATCTGTTAATGCAATGGAATCTCCGGATGAGACCTGTCCATAGTAAGTCGTTAACTGTGACAGGAGGCTGTTGCTCTATTAAGACACCCGCATGACTCCTCAGACTGCTGCCCCTACCCCCACCAACAAACCTTCTTCACGTCGCAGCGCTTGCACTTCTGGCCGTCCTTGGCCGCCGGGAACTCCCGCTTGATGATCCCAGAGAGGCAGACGTGGGCCACCCTACGTGCTCTTTCCAAGGCCTCCTTACTTACGGGCACCTCTCGAGTAGGCGCACCCTCATCAAGCACGTGAATGACCTTCGCACATGCGACCTCTCGCCCGCTCTCGCAAAGACCAAGCGCATAGAGCTGCAGCTGCAGTTCGACTTCGTCATCCACGCAGACGTCATCTGCGGTCTTGTAGTCGACTACCTCCAGAGCATCGCCGTCCGTAACGATCACATCGACTCGCCCCGAAAGCGTCGCATGGCGGTCCAGGAAGAACTCTACATGCGCCTCGGCTTCCTCCACCCGGTTCAGGGTATGGCCGTGCTCCGCCAGAAACCGCCTCAATAGGTTCTCGACCGCCGGCTTGATCTTGTCTATCGCCTCCTTCGTCTCGTATGGCAGGAAGAAGTGGCTATTTACCACCTGGGATACCACCGAAGCAGGGTCTACTCCCCTTTTTGCATAGTCCGCCAGAACCCTCAGGATATAGTGGACCGAGCGCCCAAAACCAAGCTGGCGAACCAGCTCGGGCTCGTAGCCCCACACGTGCCTGAGCCTGTATTCGTGGGGACACCTCAGGTAAGCCAGAATCTCCTGGATGCTTAAGTTCATGAGCTCTTCGTCTGTTCCAGTCTTGGAACTGGCAGCACCTGCGAGGTCCAACGCACCATGATGCAAAGGAAGGGTCCCCACCTCGCTCAGGAAGGGGGATGGCCTCGTTGGCCTCCTAATCGCCAAGAACCGGGAGAGCACCAGTACATCCCTCGCCCGGGTAATCGCGACGTAGAACAGGCGCCTCTCAGACTCTTTGTTTCCTTCGTAGCGTTCGGCGTCGAAAAGGTCCCTGCTCAAAAGCCACTCTTGCTTCTGGCCTGTCCGCCGGCTGGGAAACCTCTGGTCAGTCAATGCAGGCACAAACACCACAGGCCACTCAAGGCCTTTAGCCTGGTGGACGGTGCTAATGGTCACCGCGTCCACATCCGGAAGGTCGTCGGAACGCTCCTCACCGTAACCGGTCTGGGCATAGGTCGTTATGTACCAGGCCAGGCGGTCGAGCTGGGTCTCCCATTTCATCCTCCGTCCGCCCCGCCAGAGGGCAGACTCGAAATCCAGGAGGACCTGGCTGAACCGGCCCAGGTTGGCCATGCGGACAAAGGTTTCTTCGTTGGGCTTCCACTGCATACATCCCAGCCTGGACAAAAGGTCGTAGTAGGCGTCAATGAAGTTACCGTACTTCCCCGATAAGAGCCTTGCGCGGAACTCAATAACGTACTTTTTATTGAACCCGCCCGGCCAGCGTTTCTGGGCATGGTCCAAGAGCGCGCTGTGTGGAATCAGGATGCCGTAGTCTATGTAGCGTTCGTGACCCCCGAGCCACATCCATATAGATGCTAGGGCGTCGGCCTCCGGCCGCCGGAAGAGCCCGATCTTGCCTCCCACCAGGTACGGGATGCCGTACCGGTCGAAAGTCTCGGCAAACACCTGGCCGGACGTGGATACGCTTCGCAGCAAGATAGAGATGTCGGAAAGGCGGAGACCGCCTTCCCTAGCCCGAAGCACCTGTCGCGCAATCCACTCGGCCTCGGCTTCTGGAGAACCGTGCTCGACAAGGACCGCAAGCCCGCTTTCCGTCCTCAGACTCTTCATGGGCTTGCGAAGTTCCGCGTCTTCGAAATACCTAGCAAGTGTGTTGGCCGTCCGGACAATAGATGAAAGGCTCCTCCAATTTTCAAGGAGGTCTATGGATTCGGCCTCACAGCACCGGAATCTGCTGAAACAACCCGGGTCTGAGCCCCTCCACTCGTATATGCACTGCCGGGGATCGCCCACCACCATGCAGGAGGCCCCACCACAGGCGATGATGGCATCGATAAGAGCTTCCTGGGCCCGGTTTATGTCCTGGTATTCGTCGACAATCAAGTGGCGGACGCCGATGTCTGGTTTGGTTCTACGGAGGTTTTCTGCCGCCAGACGGATCATACGGCTGAAGGTGAGGAGCTGGCTGCGTTCCAGAAGATCCCAGTACCTCTCTACCTCGTCGGCGAATCTCGTGTTGCCTCCGCTCCTTACCTCATCGAGCGTAAGAAGCTCGTCACACACTACATTCTGTGATTTGAGGAAGTCTAGACAGTACTCTCCGTACCTCTTCCCGTGCTTCTCCAAAGACTTCCCAAAGCCCAGTCCCCAGCCGTTCTGGAGGATAAAAGCCACCTCCTGGTTCTCGTCCAGGACGTCGTAGTTTCCGTAACCGAAATGGGCCTGAAGGAGCCGGGCTGCGTAAGAGTGCATGGTCCCGATGAACATCCTGCCCAGGCGGCGCGCGACGTCGGTTCCTAGGATCTCCCGCACCCGCGTGTAGATGCGCTCTTTCATGGAAGCTGCGGCTTTTTCGGTGAAAGTAAATGCCACGATGGATTCGGGTGGGGCTCCCGAGGCCAACAGGTAGACGATTCGCCTGGTGAGAGTTTCGGTCTTGCCCGCCCCCGCGCCGGCCACGAT
>DUSI01000063.1 GCA_012842685.1 Candidatus Fermentithermobacillaceae bacterium | reverse complement strand
CCGTCCTTTTCTATTTTCACCTTCTGCTCTTCCTGGATCCAGTCAACATTGGCTCCCAGGGCCTCAGAAACGAACCTTACAGGTACTAATGTCCTTTGATTTTCAGCTATTGGCTTCTGGTCAGGGAAAAGCACTTCCTTTCCGTCTATAGTAACCTTGATTTCTCTCTCAGGTGCTGCAGCAACAAAGCTGAATGTCAATGAAATTATTAATAGAATTATTATTGTTTTTTTCATATTACTACCTCCTAATAATATTATTTCATTTTATTATAACATACTTAAAGTAATAAACCTTCCCTTTTCCTATAGTATATTTGACATATTTTTCATTTTGTCTCAATCCTTGCTTCGTGTTTTCTTCGATTGTTACTCTTGACTTAATTTCATATATTTTCCTCCCTCTGAACAATGTCTCAATCCTTGCTTCTTTTTTTCTACGATTGTTACAACCTGCCCACATGACCACAGGCTCTACTACTGTTTTGTCTCAATCCTTGCTTCTTTTTTTCTACGATTGTTACGGACGGACAGACGGAACCTTGCTCTACTGTTTTGGAGTCTCAATCCTTGCTTCTTTTTTTCTACGATTGTTACTGTATTCTTTAAAATCCTTGTCCTTATTGAAGACATAGTCTCAATCCTTGCTTCTTTTTTTCTACGATTGTTACGGTTTTGAAGATGTCATAAAGGAAGGGAAAATAGTTGTCTCAATCCTTGCTTCTTTTTTTCTACGATTGTTACAGTAACTTTTGCTATATGTATTGATATAACTTCATTATCGGAACTATTTGCTACCTTTATTTTAATATATTTTCCTTTGTTTTTCTGCATATTTTTGTTATTTTCTACTGTTTTTTGCTTAGCAACATTGCCTTCTATGTCTTGTATTTCAATGCTTTCAAGTGTTTATCACTGTTTTTTTTAATAATTTTTCAGTAACAAGGATTGCTGGGCATTTCGCCCAGGGTGCAGATTTCTCTGCTTGGTGAGCGTTAGGTAACGCCTTAGCTTTTACCCACTTCTCACCTTTAGGCAGCCAGATCTACCCGAATATTTTTCATTGCTTCTAGCTTACTCTAGCTTCTTGTTTTTTCAATTCTTCTTCTATTATCTTTTCTATATTCTGTATCGCTATATTCCTTGCTGCGTTATAATCTGCTAAGGCTTCATATCCGCAACTGATACATTTGAATTCAGCCTGTGTTTTTCTATTCTCCTTGTTTATATATCCGCACTCACTACAGCGTTGGCTTGTATATTCCGGATTGATTTTGATAACTTGTATTCCTTTTTCTTCTGCTTTGTATATGATTTTCTCCTGTAGGTCAAAATAGCTCCAGTTTTTGAGGAAGGTTTCTTCCTCGTTGATTCCTGATAAGTCTTCTATTTGTATAACACCGCATCCATGCCTGTATGCTGCTTCAACTATCGTTTTCGCATATTTGTGATTAATCATATTTCTTGCGTTTCTTTCCTTTTCTCTTAATGCTTCTATAGGCTTCAATGCTCTTTTCACACCATGGCCATGTCTGCTGTCTCCGGCCCACTTGATTGCCCTCTGTAGTTCCTCTCTTCTCCTTTGTATTTGTTTTCGGAATTGCTCTATCTCCCCTCCTTCAATCTTTCCTCTCTGTAGGCTGTCATTGAAAGCCCAATATACAGCATTTACTATGCCCATGTCCACACCCATTATTTTTGTATCGTCTAGTTCTTTTTCTGCTTTTGTTTCAAAGCTGTATGTAATAAGGCAGTACCATTTCTTTTTTCTATCCTGGACTATCTGCATTGCTCCCTGCTTGTATTCTCCATCTATCAGTCTTTTCAGTATAGTTATTTTGGAATTGTCTCCTGAATGTATCAGTAATGTATATTTGTACTGCTTTTCCTTTTGCGCCGGCAGTAGGTTGGTTGTTATCGTCCAGTTATCTCCGTCATTTTCTATTCTATAGGATTGATTGTATATTGAAATCGGCGTATCTAGCTTGAATGATGGTATTGACTGTTTTAAGCTTAATATATCCTTCTTATCTGTTCGCCATCTCTTGTATGCATATTGAATTGTCTGACTTATTATCGTACTTGCTATTTCAGGAAATTCATCTCTAATCTTCTGATACAACCATCCTTGAAAGCTCATTCCGTATATATCTTTGTCCTTTGGCGTTTCTCCGTATAATTCTTTGTGCATTTTTCTGATGTTTTCATTTTCATAACAAAGCTGAATTACCCTGTTGCATATTTTTGCCGAATTGTATCTCAAATCCCTGAGAAGCTCCCCTAGCACATCCCAGGTTGTGTCCATAGGCTTTATTATTTGAAGTCTCAATGTCTTAGCCGGCACCTATATACACCTCCTGTTCTCTAGCCCTCTAATAAGCTTCATATATCTTTCGTGGATATCTTTGATGTCTTTTTTCAGAATCTCCTCCAGGAATACATTGGCAAGCAGTATATAATCATTATCCATTTTCAGCTTTTCACCATATTCCACTTCCTCCAGCTGCATTTCATATAATGCTGCATTGAAGCACATAGTTATAAGTTCCTTGCTTTCTTGACTTAATTTCATATATTTTCCTCCCTCTGAACAACCAAAAAGCGTGTGCAGATGATACCACACACGCTATTATAACCTTGTTCAGATGAGGCTTATTATGCTATAATGTAATAAGGTTGCTATGGAGCATTGCTCCTGTGTATGGTGGTTGGTTCACCTGCATAGCCGGATTCTGTTGGCGCAGAATCCGGTATGGCAACCGCTTTTTTATTGTTCAATTTTTTCTTTCTTCTATTATACCATATTTTTCTGTTTGCAACTATAATTTCATCAAAATTGCGACATTATATATTCTTCAGGTAATCGAAATATTCTTCAGGACTGCTGAAGCCTAACTCACGAACATACTGGCGGAATGTTCCTGTTGGTATATCTCTGCCGGCATTATTGTTGTGCACAACAATCCTGGCATATTTCCCATTTGCAAAGCCTTTCCAGATATATCCCTTGAGTTATTTATTCATAATGGTTCCACATACTTATTATTTTAACTGTCTTTTCTTCCTTGTAAACCATGTATACTAGCCTATGAGTATAATTAATTCTTCTTGAATATGCACCGGCCAAATCGCCTATAAGCTTTTCATATGGCGGATGATTACTGAACGGATTTTCTCTAATCACTTCCAGGAGTTTTTTAATTTTATCTTTAAAGCCTGCTGTATAAGCTGTTTTTTTGTCTTTTAAAGCATCTTTCGTATATACGATTTTCCATTGTTCTTTCATTGTTATTCATCCTCAACACATTCTTCAAGTGGAGTATTGATACCTTTGATTATTTTTTCTCTCATTCCTGGAATACTGCAAAGATACATTGTTTCTTGTATTGAATTGTAATCTTCCTCGGAAATAATAATTACATTACCGCTTTTACCTGTTACTGTTATAGGCTTATGAGTATTTATTGCTTCTTCTATTATCTTGAAGAAATTTTTTCTTGCATTTGTAGAATTAATAGTTGTCATTTGCATCCCTCCTTTAATGTACTTTTTTACGTACATCTTAATATAATTATACCGTACATTATTACGTACATCAAGACATTTTTAATATTTTTATATTATTTTAACCTTTATAAATTTAAAAAAGCAGCTTTTTTAAGCTGCCATGGATTACCTCTGTTCTTCCCAGATGCAATTAAGATTGAAAAAACTTTAATTGTAATGTTAAAATGTACAGAAAAAGAAAATCATATTAAGGAGTGATTTTATGTCTATTATAAATAGTCCTGCGGAAGTTATTGTACATACTACAAAAGACGGTAAAATGAAGCCCTTCAAAATAAGGGTTATAGATGAATCCGGAGAATACTGCGTCTTAAAAATCGATAAAATAATTAAAATAGATGAAATTAAAAGGCATAAAGAGCCAAGGCTTATTAAATATTATTGCGTTGTTATATTGAATGAATCTGCTAAAAATATAGAGTTAATATATAATATAGAAACTATGAGGTGGCTTCTGAAGGCTTAAATCATTTTATTAATACCATTCTGTAGGACTTATAACATGCTGCCATGTTTTTTCACCGTACACTTCATACTCAAATCGAAGATAATTTCTTTTTTCAATTTTTGCGATTTCAAATCCACTGTATAAATCATCAAATGATTTCTTTAGAAGCTCCGAAGAACCGTCTGCTTTAATACTTTTTATCTCACGGCTAAGGACTACATAATAATCATCCTCTGGCTCTTTCTTTCCCAGATAATCGATTTCTTCAACATCGTTAATACTAAGGGGTACAAATGTTGTCCTGGCTTTTATACCATAACCATTGATAAAGTTTACTATAAACTTTTTAAAAAGCTCCTTTTTCTCTTTTGTTAAATCTGAATAGCCATTGATCATTTCTACATCTATTCCATGGACTTTATTTATATCATCTACGTTTTTTAAGACATAGTCGTTGATTCCATATTTTTTGTATTTTTCAATTATGAGCTGATCTATCATTCTTCTTCCTCCATCCGTTTTCTATTTATTATCCTCTGTAGTGTACTTACTGATATGCCATTTTTATATGCTATTTCTGCATGAGTTTTTCCGGCTTTGTATTCCTGATACACATGTACTTCCTCCAGGGGCGTTAATTTTCTTTTTCTACCTGCTCCTTTTGGATTATGTTTATTTTCCATTTTACCACCCTTTTAATTTTGTACATCATAATTAAAGTTTAAGCTATCTAATTTTGAATGTCAATATTATATTAAGTTTGATGGACATGCCGAGCTGATGGACAAGTGATGGACAACTATTTTGCAGTTGCCCACACTTGACCACAGCTCTTGGACAGCTTGCTCCAGGACATATTTCCTGGTGTAGCAAGCTGCCCACATG
>DUSI01000053.1 GCA_012842685.1 Candidatus Fermentithermobacillaceae bacterium | reverse complement strand
GAACTCCCTCCTGAAATCGCCGCCGCTTTCGGGGTCTTCCTTGGCCTTCCTCGCGAGCTTGGCCATGGTGGCATAGGCGATCATGGTGGGGATGAGATATACCCCGCGCTCCGCCATCATCTCTCGGACTTCGTCTGTGAGGTGCGTGCCGTGTTCTATCGTATCCACACCCGCCAGGACGGCCATCTTGCAAGACGGCATGATCGCGGCGTGGCAGGCAACCCGGTAGCCCCTCCTGTGGGCCTCGTCGACTCCCGCGTCCAGCTCCTCCTGGCGGTATTCGGGATGTTCCGACCTGTGGCTGGTGAGGATCTTGATGAGATCCGCACCCGCCTTTATCTGCTCCCGGACGGCCTTCCTGACTTCCTCCGGACCGTCCGCCTCGCGGCACGATTTGTACCCGTCAGACCCATGGCCGCCCGTCATGCAGATGCCCTTACCCGCGGTGAGGATGCGAGACCCTTGTACATACCCGAGTTCCACCGCGCGGCGCATCTTCAGTCCCACGCCGCTCCCAACGTCGCGCAGGGTCGTTATGCCCTTCTCCAGCGTGGAGCGGATGTTCCTCGCGGCTAGGCACGCGGCCATGGCGTCGCCGGTTTCATCCTCGTATTCGGCTCGGTTCGGGTGGCTGTACCAGTAGTCCACGTGGACGTGCATGTCGATCAGGCCTGGGAGGACGGTATAGTCGCCGAGGTCAATCACTCTGATGTCCGGACGCCCTTCCTTCACCCTGGCTACAAACTCTGCCGAGTCCTCCGGTCCCAGCACTTCCGCGAACCGTCCCGACTCGACCAGTATGGCGGCGTTCCTCACGGGAGGGCCGCCCCGGCCGTCAATCAAAGTCCCGCAGCGGTAAAGCTCTGCCATCAGTAAAACCTCCTCTAGTACTGCCCCAGCAGACCCTTCTCCCTCGCCTTGGACTCGGCAAGCCTGAACAACAGGACACCCAGGGCGAGGTACAGGACCGTCACGGCAAGGATGAGGATGAGGTCAGACGCGGGTATCTCCCATATCTTCTGACCGTCTATCACGACGCGCTGGAGCACCTTCTGGCTCGCCGACAACGGCAAGAACCTTGCCCACGGGAATCTATCCCACGGGATAAAGAAGATCCCGACCATGAGGAACTGGACCACCTGGAAGAACGACTGGATCCGCTTGTATATGAGGGCGAGCCCGGCCAGGGTGAACCCTATGCCGTTCGCCTGGAGGTACACCGTGAGCATGACCGGCAGCGTACTGCCCAGGTGCAGGTGGATCTTCTGTCCGGTCGTCGCAGCCATCGAGATGGCGATCAGGAACACCAGCGCGACGTTGTAGATGAAGTTGAAAGACTCCGTGAACGCCGCTATCCAGCCGTAGCCGACGGGCGAGAGGTACTGCTGTTCAAAAGTCCCCGTCTGGGCTTCGTTGGTCACGTTCCAAGCGAGGTCGGTGCTGCCCATCATCGCCAGCATCCACGCGAGGTACCCGACGAACATGCCCTCGAGGGTATCTCCCAGATCCATGGCTCCGCCGCCTATGCTTTTCGCCCCGAAGAAAAGGAGGGCAAACACTATGTAGAGGGTGACGAACCCTGACAGCATATTGAAAAGGTACCGGGTCATGAGCTTGTAAGTCTTAACCCAGCAAGTCTTGAGCACGACTAGCCACATGCTCTGGCCTCCCTCCGGACCACCTCGAGGAACGCTTTCTCCAGGTCCACCTCTTCTTGGGTTATGGTCTCAATGGCAGCGCCTGAAGCCCTCATGATATCCACGAGTTCGTATATCTGCCTTCCATCGGACAGGTTAACGAACACCTCCACGGTCTGCGGGCTTCGTTTCACTTCACACCCCGGGAAACGTTCCAGGGCCTTCTCTTCGGCCGCGCGGATGGCCGCTGCGTCACCGTTTTGGGAAATCACGACCTTGTACCTCCTCGCCGAGAAAAGAGCCAGAAGGTCCGGTATCTTCTCGTCCGTCACGAGCCTTCCGCGGGATATGATCATGACCCGCTCACAGACGTCCTGGATGACCTTCATGTCATGGCTGGATATGACCATGGTCCTTTTTTCCTCGGCCTGGAGCTTCCTCAGCGCTTCCCTGAGGTCGTAGCTGGCTTCCACGTCCAGCCCGAGGGTCGGCTCATCCAGGAATACGATGGGAGTCTGCTTCGCGAGGGCGCACGCCACGGCCGTCTTCTGCTTGTAGCCGCTAGAGAGTTTCCGTACCTCGACGTCTTTCTGGTCCTCGAGCTTAAGGACGCTCAGGAGGTACCTAAAGTACTCCTTCCCGCGGGACAGGGATACCCCGTGGATCCCTGCGAAGTACACGATGTTCTCCCAAACCGTAAGTCTCCAGTATGTATTCCGGGCGCCCTCGAGGACGGCAGCAAGCTTCCCGGCTGCCTTGCGCGGCTCCCGCCGGGCGTCTATTCCTCCCACTTCTATCCTGCCGGAATCGGGCTTCACCAGCCCGAGGATACACTTTATCGTGGTAGTCTTCCCCGCGCCGTTGGGCCCAAGGAGGCCTACTATCTCCCCCTCGCCGACGGAGAACGAGACATCCTTCACGGCCTCGACGACCCGGTTTTTCTCACGGAAGGTCTTGTTGAGACCCTCGACGAGAATCCCTTCCACGAAATCACCTCCTGAAGACCATTACGCCACAGGTCTGTACTCGGTTTCATGTATTATAACAATCCCTTGATATTTTTGAACCTAAGATTGTAGTTTTCAATCTTCGCCTCCAGAGCGAGGAAGATCTCCCAAGCCTCAGCTCAGACGGAGAGCCATGCGCGAGGGCCGGCCTCCTTCGGGAGCCGCCCTGTATGAGGCCAAGCTTGTAGTATCATACAGGTAGAAAGTCTCCCACGACGCGCCATGAAGCGCCATCGAGGAGTGATGCGCCGATGGATCTATCGTTCCTCTTTTGGGCATTCTTCCTGCTCTCCATGGTCATGCCCATCATCCAAAGGAGGCAGCTTGACGCCTCGAGAGTCAGCATCATACGCAGGCTCGAGAAGAAGAGAGGTTCGAGGGTAATAACCCTCATCCACCGCCAGGAATCCCTGAACTTCCTCGGCCTCCCCATCACCCGGTACATCAACATAGAAGACTCCGAACAGGTCCTAAGGGCCATCAGGATGACGCCCGAAGACATGCCGATAGACATCATCCTGCACACTCCCGGCGGCCTCGTCCTCGCGGCCGAACAGATAGCCAGGGCGCTCCTGCGCCACAAGGCGAAAGTGACGGTTTTCGTCCCCCACTACGCCATGTCGGGCGGGACGCTCATCGCCCTCTCGGCGGACGAGATAGTCATGGACCCCAACGCGGTGCTTGGTCCGGTGGACCCGCAGGTGGGCCAGTACGCCGCCTCGTCTATCCTGAGGGTACTCAAGGAAAAAGAGCCCAAGGATATCGACGACCAGACCATCATGCTGGCCGACATGGCTGAAAAGGCGATCAAGCAGGTCACACAGACGGTGGCCGAGATGCTGGAGCAAAGGTTCGATAAGGAGAAGGCATGGGAACTGGCCCAGAAACTCACTTCCGGACAGTGGACCCACGATTACCCGCTCACCTGCGAGGAGCTCTCCAAACTGGGTTTTCCGCCTATATGCGGCGAGATGCCCGAGGAGATCTACCGCCTCATGGAGCTCTACCCGCAGCCCGCCCAGAACAGGCCGTCGGTGCAGTATGTGCCGGTGCCCTACAGGGGCGAAGGGGAGCGAAGGGTCTAGGGATTGCCATGCCGCCGGCTTGAGGCTGTGCGCTCTCTCCGGACGGCGGACTAGGGCCAGGACAGCCTGAACACAGCGCAAGTACGAGGACGTCAAGGTTCACGAGGAAGGGAAAGCGGGCCAGAACAGGCCAAACCGGAGGGTGTGGAAGATGGCAATTGGAAGAACTCATGAACTGGCGCTTGTCTGGGGGCCGACGTACGAAGAAATGCTCCATCCGGGATCGGTCGACCCGGAAATACGCGCGCGTGCCGCGGAGGCGCTCGAAAACGACCCTCTCGATGCCATTAACCTTTATAACATCTCCTGGCGTGACCGGCACGACCAGATCCGCTACTTCGTCGTGCCCAAAGAACTTACCGGCGTGGACGCCAACATTGTCGCCCTCTACGCCGTCGACTTCCCAACCGGATCCCACAAGGTGGGCCCGACCTACTCTGTGACGATGGAAGCCCAGCTCAACGGAGAAATTCGCCCAGGTGTGCACACGCTGGTCTTCCCCTCCACGGGGAACTACGGGATCGGAGGGGCCTGGGCCGGTCGCAGGATGGGCTACGATACCGTGGTCGTCCTTCCCGAACTGATGAGCCAGGAACGGTTCCAGCTTGTCGAAAGCTACGGCGCGAGGTACATAAAGACCCCCGGCTGCGAGTCCAGCGTCAAAGAGATCTACGACAAGTGCAAGGAGCTTTCCCGTGTGCCAAACACGGTCGTACTCAACCAGTTTGAAGCCATGGCCAACTACCGCTTCCACTACTACTGCACAGGCAACACCGTCGTAGAGCTCATGGAAGAACTGAAGGCCCAGGGGACCGGCAAGGGTTACTGCTCGGCGTTCGTCTCGGCCATGGGATCCGCGGGCACCATCGCGGCCGGAGACCGGGTCAAACAGGTCTTCCACGGCACAAAGATCGTGGGGCTGGAACCCATCCAGTGCCCCACTCTCTACGCCAACGGTTACGGCGACCACGACATCCAGGGGATCGGCGACAAGCACGTGACCTGGATACACAACGTACGGAACATGGACGCCCTCATGTGCATAGACGACATGGAATGCAAGCTGGGGCTCCAGCTTCTGACTGACCCCGCGGGCGTCGATTTCCTCGTGGGCGGGCTCGGCGTGCGCCCTGAAGATGCCCAGAAACTGTCCGGGATCATCGGTATCTCGGGGGTATGCAACCTCCTCGGCGCCATCAAGACGGCCAAGTTCTACGATATGGGTCCCGATGACGTGGTGGTTACCGTCTTCACCGACGGCATCGACCGCTACCGCTCAGTGGTGGCCGATCTTGCGAAGCGCTTTGGACGCCTCGATGCGCCGGAAGCCCGGAAGCGCCACTACGGTATCTTCGTGAAGGCAGGGCTCGACTACATCCAGGAAGGCACCGCCCTGAACAGGGCGCGATGGCACAACCTGAAGTACTTCACGTGGGTGGAACAGCACGGGAAATCGGTCGAGGCGCTCAACGCCCAGAAGAGCCCGTCGTGGTGGGAAGATCAGCAGGCGCTGGTATGCGAGATAGATGAAAAGCTCAGGAAGGTGCGCCTGAACTAGATCACCCTGGCCAAGCCTCGGTGTTCAACGTTCTCATCGCATGCAGGCCAGCACATCTCGGTGAGACCAAGCCCTAGTATTCCAGGTCTCACACCATCCCCTGCTCCTTGAACCAGAGGACAGTGTCCCTTATGGTCTCCCTGATGGGCCGCGGCTTAAACCCGAGCTCAGTGAGGGCTTTCGTGCTGCTGACCTCAGAATTGCTCAGCAGGGCCTCCACCATATCCTCGCTCACCAGAGGCTTCTTCCCCGTCATCCTACTGAACGAGGTGAGAGCCTTGGCGACCGCGGTCGCCGCTGATGGAGAAAGCTTGAGCTTCGGTACCGGCCTGCCCACGACTGAGGCAACTTCCTTGAGGACATCTGTGACGGAGATCCACTCCCCCGCGAGGATATAACCTTCTCCGGTCCTCCCCTTCTCGGCGGCGAGGATGTGCCCGTGGGCTACGTCCCTCACATCCACGAAGTTATAGCCGCCTTCGATGCTGATGGGAAGGTGCCCGCGGATGAAATAGATTATCATCTTACCGACTTCCGAGGGCTTGAAGTCGTTGGGTCCGATGACCCCGGTCGGGTAGACTATGACTCCGTCAAGCCCTTTCCTTATAACATCCAGGACTTCGAGGGTCCCCCTGGCTTTCGTCTTGGAGTACTCCATGCTTACCCTGAGCGGGTCGAGGCCTGAATTCTCGTCGATGCCGACGCCCCTGGGAGGCTCCACAAGCGCGTGGATCGAAGATGTGTGCACGAGGCGCCTCACGCCGTTCCTGAGGCACGCCTCGGCGACGTTGCGGGCACCTCTTACGTTCACCTGCTCGAGGAGTTCGGAACGTCCGGGAAGCAGGCTGATGATCGACGCCAAGTGGAAAACAAGATCCGCGCCTCGAAACGCGTTGTCCAGGCTTTCAGGGTCGCGGACGTCTCCCTCTACGATCTCCACATCGAGGCCCCTGAGTGGCGTCAGGTCTTCGCCTGGCAGCACCATGGCCCGGACCCTCTCTCCTCTTTCCACAAGAAGCCTCACAAGGTTGTTCCCCAGATGCCCCGGGGCGCCGGTGACCACTATCATCTGCTAACCGCCTCCGTCCGGACTCTTTTTGCTCCTCACCATTTCCTCTCTGTACGCCGCCACGTTGCCGGCTACCTGAGAGAACAACGCCATGAACTCCTGGACCTTCGCCTCAGGAATGTCCCTGGTAGCGGCCGATATAACGTCCCAATACCGCTGTTCGATGACTTCCCGGGTGGCTTTCGCCTTCTCGGTGAGCTTCACTATCCTGGAACGCCTGTCGCCTGGATGCTCTTCCCTCACCACATAGCCCTTGGCCTCAAGGGACGCCACGGTCCTCGAGATGGCAGGTTTACTGACCTCTGTCGCCGCGACGATGTCTTCTTGCCTGCACCCGTCGCCGCCGTCGAAGAGAAACATGAGCACGTTTGCCTCTGCGCTCCCGAGCCCGATTTCGGATAGCGCCTTGTTCAGGCACACCTGACAATCGTGAATGATGCGGCTCGCCAAAGTCACGAGCACGCGGAAATCCTTCATTCCGGCACCTCCCTACCTCTCACCAGTCCAGGAAGCCCACGCTGCATGCCGCTGTCTGTGGTCTCGCCGGCGTGACTGGCCCTCAGCAAACACGTCCCTATGTTCTCTCACGGGATGCCGTGTGGCAACCACCCCGAGCGGGAGAATCTGTGATGAGCCGGTCTTCGCCGAGACCGTCTTTCTGAGCGTTACTTCTGCCTTGGGCCTCCAATGGCAGGCCCCCAAGAGCGTGACGAGGCAGGGTCTAGACCGCCCTTGCCGGGTCAGGACTATATCGTTAACACGTTAACCAAATTCTACACCCGGAGCCGTCTGGTTTCAACTGGGAATTGCGCGAGAGCCAGGGGGCCGGTATAATGGAACAGGCGTTCGCTTTGTCCCGCTACGCGGAAGCCCCGAGCAAAGGTAGCGCAGGCTGCCGGAAAGCAGGAGTGTTCAGGCGGAGCTTGGCCGTCTCATACGTGACTCTAGGGCGGCCCATACGTGGCTTGACGGCGGCTCACACGGGGCCGCCCGGGTAGCAGAAGCTAGAGTATGGCACCGGGTGGTGGCAGGCTTGAGGACGATCCATCTCTCCAAAGACGAAGCGCGGAGGTTTCTTCTCGCGCACCAGTATTTGCTCCCGCCGAGGTCCCTGGAAGGCAAGGCCGGAATCGTAGAATTCGTGCGCAAAGTGGGGTCCATCCAGTTCGACCCGGTAGACGTCACCGGCAGGAATCACGAGCTCGTCCTGCAGGCGAGGGTCCGGGATTTCTCTACCGGCCTTCTTTACGAAGCGCTCTATGAAGACAGGTGCCTGGTAGACGGGTTCGACAAGAACCTGTGCATCTACCCCATGGAAGACTGGCCCTTCTTCAGGCGGATCAGGGAAGGATACAGGCGGTATTACGAGGACAAGGCGCACCCGGTGATCCATGCCAGAGAAATCGTGCGAGGCGAAATCGAGAAGCGAGGAGCGCTCTGCTCGGACGACATAGGGCTCGAGGAACAAGTACGCTGGCCCTGGGGGATGACCCGGCTTTCCCGCGCCTCTCTCGAAGCCATGTATTTCTGGGGCGAACTGGTCGTGCATCATAAGGTCGGCATAAGGAAGTACTACGACCTGGCAGAACGCCACGTCCCTCCCCACCTCCTCGCGGCCCCTGAGCCCAATCCTTCTGAGGAAGAATACCTCGACTGGCGCATCCACCGCCGGGTCGGTAGCATCGGCCTCCTGGCCAACAGGGGCGTTGACGCATGGCTGGGGATAGACGGTGCCACGAGCCAGAGGAGGGCCGAAGCTTTTTCGCGCCTCGTTGCAGCCGGACGCGTCCTGGAGGTAAGGGTGGAAGGGTTCAAGATGCCATTTTACATGCGCTCAGATGACGAGCCTATGCTGAACTCGGCTCTCACCCGAGAAACCCGGGAGCCCCAGGCGGCCGCGCTGGCCCCGCTGGACAACCTCCTCTGGGACCGGCGGCTCGTGAAAGACCTCTTTGGCTTCGACTACACCTGGGAAGTATACACTCCCGCAGACAAGCGTAAGTACGGATACTACGTCCTGCCGGTCCTCTACGGAGACAGGTTTGTGGCCAGGTTCGAACCCGTTCGGGACCGGAAATCCAAAACTATGGTCATAAAGAACTGGTGGTGGGAGGAGGGCGCGGACCCGAGCGATGAAGGCCTTCGCGCCGCGCTCGCCAACTGTTTGGACCAGTTCAGGTCGTTCCTCGGCTGCGACTCCGTCCGCGTCGAACCCGCCGCGGCCCGAGCAGGGGTTGATTGGCCGGAAGCGTGATGCCCCGCTTCATGACCGACACCTCGCCGGATGCGTAGGTTCCTCACTTCGTGTCCGTTCGTTCCGGACCTCCGCCAATCCTTCATACCGGTATCCATGTGCGTTCCGGAACGTGTGCCTCAGGGGTTTTACCTCACAAGAGGATTGCAATTTACGCGTCCCGGACATCCTCTTGCCAGTCAGCCGCCCTACAATCGAAGTGGGTTCGAAAGCCGTGAGTCCCAAGTAACGAGGTGAGCCCAATGACTGCCAAGATCATCGACCTCACTAAGTCCGTCTACGCCCTCTGCCAGGAGTATCCCGAGCTCGTCGGGGTAATGGAGGGCCTGGGGTTCAAGGAGATCACAAAACCGGGAATGCTGAACACTGTGGGCAGAGTGATGACCATCCCCAGAGGAGCAGCCATGAGAGGCATCAGCATGGAAGAGATCCGGTCCGCCCTAAAGGCCAGCGGCTTTGAGGTGAAGGAACCGGACTGAGAGTGCCATACGGAACGGCTGGCACCGCGAGGCAGGCTTCATAACCAACAACGAAGGAGGGTTTCATCATGACCCAGGAGATCAACAACCGCGAATACAGGAAGAACGTACTCCGGGAACTCTTGACGGACCTCCACGCAGGAAAGCCTTTCGAAGAAGTCAAGGCCAGGTTTGAACAGGTCTTCAAGAATGTATCGGCCACCGAGATAGCAGAAGCGGAACAGGCCCTCATCAGAGAAGGTATCTCCGTCGAGGAGATAACCCGCCTGTGCGACGTCCACGCCGCAGTGTTTAAGGGTTCAGTCGAAGAAATCCACCGTCCCACGAAGCCCCAGGAGACACCCGGGCATCCGGCCCACACGCTCAAGCAGGAGAACCGAGCGCTGGAGCGCCTCATAGACGAACGCATAAGGCCCCACCTGACCGCTTTTCTCGGCGAGGGAACCGGGAACCATGCGCGGCCAATGACCGAGGAAGAAGCAGCGGCCGCCCTGGCAGACGATCTCACCGAACTGAACAACATAAACATCCACTACTCCAGGAAAGAACATCTCTTCTTCCCCTACATGGAGCAGCACGGGATAACCGCGCCGCCCAAAGTCATGTGGGCAGTGGACGACGAGATACGGGATATGGTCAAGGAAGCTTCGCGACTTGTGGGAGCCTGGCTCGACCCATCTGAACCTAATAAGCCTTCCAAGGAAGCCATCAAGAAGCACCTTGACGAGACGCTCACCAAGATCGTCGACATGATATCCAAGGAAGAGGACATCCTCCTTCCCATGGTCCTGGACGTGTTCACCGACGAAGAGTGGAAGGTCATCGCGGACGAAAGCAAGGAAATCGGGTACTTCCTGATCTCTCCGCCGCCCGAGTGGAAACCTGCCCGGCCCAGGACATCAGACGGACAGCCCGAGATTTCAGCCCAGCCCGGAGCCATCGTCCTGCCGACCGGGTCCCTCCACCTGAACGAGCTTGTAGCCATACTGAACACGATGCCGGTGGACATCACCTTCGTCGACAAGGACAACATCGTCCGCTACTATTCCGAAGGCAAAGAGCGGGTTTTCGCCCGCACCAAGGCGGCCATCGGAAGGCGCGTCGTGGACTGCCACCCGCCGACCAGCGTCCACGTCGTGGAAGGAATCATCGAAAGCTTCCGCACCGGGCGCAAGGACCACGAGGACTTCTGGATCAAGTTGGGCGACAAATACGTTCTTATCAGGTACTTCGCCGTGCGCGATACCGACGGCACCTTCCTGGGCACCCTGGAGGTCACTCAGGACATCAAGCCCATCCAGGCGATAACCGGCGAGAAGAGGCTGGTATCGGAGTAACGAAGGCGCACGGCTGTGTGTTTGGCGGTAACGCGTCGCCCGCGTTACCGCCAAGTTGGTTACGTTTTGTCCGTATGGGCAACCCAGTCGTGTCCGAGCCTCCGGTCGGGCGGTTGCGCCTTGTCTGGGTCCCAGGAAAGTCGGTTACGATTCGTCTAAGTCCCCGCTGAGACAGTTACGATTTGTCCCGGTCTCTGCGAAGTGGGTTACGATTCGTCTGACTCTCCGCGGAGACAGTTACGATTTATGCCGGTCTCTAAGAAGTCGATTACGTTTCGTCCCAGACTTCACCCGGTCGGTTACGTTTCGTCCAGGTCACTGTGAACTCGGTCACGTTTCGTCTTGGACTTGGCGCAACTGGTTACGTTTTGTCCCTGTCCCTGCGAAGTCGGTTACATTTCGTCCTAGACTCGGCCCGGTCGGTTACTTTTTGTCCAGGCCCCTGCGAAGTTGGTTACGTTTCGTCCTAGACTCCGCCCGCCCAGTCACATTTTGTCCCCATCCCTGCAAGGTCGGTTACATCTCGTCCTAGACCTCTCCTGGGCCGATTACGTTATGTCCCGCTCTATGCCAAGTCGGTTACATTCCGTCCAGGACTCCACCAGTCCGTTGTTACGGATTCTCCTTGCTCGCTTCCCCCAAGCGCATCACGAGATCCGCGAGCGTAACGCCGCGCATGACGTTCGCGACCTGCTCTTGGGCCTTCATCCACACGCCCCTGAGCGGGCAAGAAGCCATCCTTGAACAGAACGTGTCCGGGCCGAGGCACGGCTTCACCAGGAACGGATCGCCGCTGGTGTCGATCACGTCTTGTACGGTGACAGACTCTGGGTCGACAGCCAGCCTGATCCCGCCCTTGGGTCCTCTCATGGAATCGACCCAGCCCTTCTTGGAAAGCACAGACACAATCTGAGGTATGTACTTGAGAGGGATGCCCTGGCGAGCGGCAACTTCGCGGCTCGCGACGTATTCACCATCACGGCGGGCCGCCAAGTCCACAAGCGTGAGGAGAAGGTATTCCACCTTGTTAGTTATCACCTCGAGACCCCCTCGCCAGGTTCTTCCTTTGCCTCGTCATCTTGCTCTATCCAGCACCGGATCTGACTCTATCCAGCCCAGGCTGTTATTTCAGGGCTCCAGTCCCCACATCCTGCAGTCCCTGGGCATACCCACCATCCTTGAGCCATCGACATCACCTGCCTCACCAGTCTACCCCAGGATCTTCGCTAGGTCTTCCTCGGCAGTGGAAGTGAGCCGCAGGTCGAACTTCTCCTGGAGTTTGGCGATAAGCTCGGGTGTGAGCCACGCCGGAAGCGTGGGTCCGAGATAAATGCCTCTTATACCCAAGGACAGGAGGGCCATGAGGATCGCGACGGCCTTCTGCTCCATCCACGAGAGGACCAGTGTGAGAGGCAGGTCGTTGACGGTGCAACTCAGTGCTTCCGCCAGCGCGGACGCCACGCGGATTGCAGATATGGCGTCGTTGCACTGCCCCATGTCCAGAAGCCTCGGGATACCGTCTATATCTCCGAGGTCCAGGTCGTTAAACCGGAACTTCCCGCAAGCGAGCGTCAGTATGATGGTGTCCTTCGGCGCCTTTTCCACGAGTTCGCGGTAGTAGTTGCGCACCGTGCCCGGCGCGTCGCAGCCTCCTACCAGGAAGAAGTGGCGTATCTTCCCAGCCTTCACCATGTCGAGGATTTTACCCGCGAGAGGCAGCACTACGTTGTCCCCATATCCCGTGGAGAGCACTGCATCTCCGAGTTCGTCTTTGAGCGGCGGAAGCGCCTCGGCCTTGGCGATAACCTTGCTGAAATCATAGCCCTCTATATGCTCGACACCGGGCAGCCGGGCCACTCCGTGGGTGAACATTCGGTCACGGTAGCTTTCGCTCGGGATGAGGACGCAGTTGGTAGTTCCGAGGATAGCTCCCGGGAACGACGCAAAGAGCCTCCGCTGGTCAAACCACGCCTTGCCAAGGTTGCCCTTCAGGTTCTTGAACGCCTTGAGTTTTGGGTAGCCATGGGCAGGAAGCATCTCTGAATGGGTGTAGACGTTTACTCCGCGTGGCTCTGCCTGCGTTAGAAGTTCATATAAAGCCTTGAGGTTGTGTCCGGTGACCAAGATCCCGGGGCCGGCCGACGTACCCGTTTCGACCTTGGCGGGCTGCATCTCACCGAACGTCTCGTTGTGGGCCCTCTTCAAGAGTTCCATCGCGCGGATGGTTATCTGCCCAGACTTGAGGCTCAGCTCCAGAAGGGCATCCAGGTCAAAATCCACGTTGGTGAGCGTGGCGTAGAGCCCCTCAGCCAGGAAGGCGTCTATCTCCTCGTCGACGTAGCCCAGCTCCCTGGCGTGGTACGCGTAGGCGCTAATACCTTTCATTGAGTAAATCAGGTTCTCCTGGAGCGCATGCACGTCTCCCTTCTTCCCGCACACTCCGACAGTCGTGCATGCGACTCCGTTCAAGCGTTGCTGGCACTGGTTGCAGTACATAGAGGACCCTCCTATTCCTAAGTGACTAAGTAATATTTATAGCTTGTCTGGAGAATTGGCAAGGCTCTTGAAAGACCATCATTGTGTCCGTAAGTGTATCCAGTGCGAGTGGCCTTCCAGCTCGGGATGAAGCACCCTACACATTGTCCCGTCTGATTTGGCCTTGGCGGATCCGCCACAACTTCTTGTCATCCGAGATTCGATTGAATAACGTTGTAATAACCTTCCACCGCCTACCGGTGACGGACAGGAAAGAGGTGCAGCATGCTCCCGACTCACGTCTCGTGGGAAAACTGGACGGAGATGTTCCTAGATGCGTCTATATGGGAGCCTCCAGTCCGCGAAGTGCTCTCGGAGCTGGGGTTTTCGGTCCGTTCAATCGAGGCGGGCTTCCCGGGCACGAGCGCCGTGTTCAAAGTGCGGTGCGGCGCGGAGCCTCCGGATGGAACCACTCTGATCGTCAAGTTCTACCCTCCGATGGCCCGACGGGACTTCACCGCCGAGGAGTGCGTCTACCGTGCCCTATCGCCCGAGTCTCCCCTCCCCATCCCGAAGCTGGTGTCTGCAGGTATCCTGCGAGACGCCATCGACTGGCCTTACCTTGTCCTGGAAGAAAGCCCCGGCACGGCGGTTCGAGAGCTGCGAGACAACCTCACACCTCAAGACCTATGCGACATAGGAGAAGAAGTCGGGACCTACCTCCGCGCGCTCCACCGAACCGAAAGGACCCTCGTCCCCGCGTTAAACCGCAGCGTAGACCGTTGGAAGGCGTGGGCTCTCTCGCGTTTGGACCAGGCTCCTCAGGAACTCGCACGCGTCTCGGAACCCGGCGGAGTCCCTTACCTCGGGGCTTCTGTTCTGGAGGAGCTCAGGGCTTTCCTGCGCGAGACCGGTCCCCGGGTAATCGCCTCTATGGCGGAAAGCGACCTCGCCCTCATCCACGGAGACGTAACCGAAGACCACGTGCTGCTTACGCCCGCAAGACCGGGCGAGGCTCGCCGCTTTCGGGTGGCAACCATATTTGACTTCGGCGACGCGGAAGTAGCGCCGCTCTACTACGAATGGATACCGGTGTGGTTCAGCCTGCTCCGACAAGACAGGAAGGCGTTCGCCGCGCTCCTCAGGGGATACGCGGGAGATACTCAGGGACACGATGGGCCTCACGGCGATACGGGCGGTATAGCTGACATAGATGATACGGGCGCCGTAGGTGAGACCGCCCGCGTAGGCGGCATAGCCGGGAGATCGAGATCTACTGTGTTGGTCTTTACCTTCATCCACCGCTTTTCCGCGGCGATCATCCGGGAAAAACTCAGCCGGGAGAACATGTCTCCCGGCTGGATCGGGTCTTTCTCTGACCTGGCCGATATCCTGTGGCCCTTGTGACTCGCGACTGAGAATCAGGTACCCAGTTAGACGCCCAGACGCGGGTCCTACGTCCCGGCTATCTGGCTCCCAGTGGCGGCGACCAGGTCGAACGCTCCCCACAGCGCTTCCTTGGCGACATTCACGACGTCAGGGTCCAGGGCGCCTTCCCTGGCCATCTTGTTCAAAATCCGCTGGACCTCATCCCGGGGAAGACCCCTCCTGTAGGGGCGGTCCTCAGACAAAGCCGCATAGACGTCGCACACGGCGATGATACGCGCTTCAAGGGGCAGGTCCTTGGCTTGCAACCTGAACGGATAGCCTTCCCCGTCCAGGCGCTCGTGGTGGTAAGAGGCCCACCTTGATATCCGCTCGAACCCAGGGATGCTCCTCAGGAGCTGGTATGTAAGGTAGGCGTGGCGCCTCATGAGGCATGTTTCCTCATCGGTTAGGGCGCCGCGCTTGTTCAGGATGCCCTCGGGGACACCCATCTTCCCCAGGTCGTGGAGCAACCCGGCTATCCTGAGCTCCCTGCACGTTAGTTCATCCAAACCCATGCATCTCGCCAGCATGAGCGAGCATTCGCCAACCACAATTGAGTGGGCCGAGGTGTACGGGCTCCTGCGGTCTACGACCTCAGCGAACACCCGCGCCAGGTTCTCAAGCGTATCGAGGGAAGAGAGGGAGAAGACGGACGGTCCTCCGCCCGTCGCGGCCGAACCGCCCGCGAATCCTTCAGGAGCGAACGCCGCGAGACTGTGGGCAAGGAACCTTTCCTCCAGGTCGAACCAGAAGCTTTCTCTCTTGGCCAGTTTCTTGATGGTATCTACAATGCTGGGGTCAAAAACGCTGCCGGCGTAGCGGGCGAGCGCCGCGAGGATTTCCTCGCTCTGGGCGTTGAGAGGCCTCGAGTCGTCAAGGAGAACGACAAGCCTGTCCGCCGCGTGGATCATCCGTGACTGTATGGGTATCGACTCTCCCTGCGCCGAGGTCAGATTTCCCCCACCCCACCTATCGTGGTGGTGGAGGATGATGCGGGCGTAGGGCAAAAGCAGCTTCTGGCTCTCGGTCCTGTCTTCATCGGATATGTCTTCCCCGCCGCATGCGCTCATGAGGATACGGTATCCGTCGATGGCGTGCTCGAACGGAGAAGCAACCTCGAACTGGTGAAGCTTTGCCCTCTCGCCCCAGGTCTTAGCCCCCAGGTCGTGGATGAGCGCGGCCTGACAGGCCTGGGTGGTCTCTTCTTTGGAAAACCCGAGGGCCTCACCTATCTTCGCGGTGACGACGGCTACGCGCATGTGGTGGGACATGATCCCGCTGTAGCTTAGATCGAGGGCCCTACTTACTGAAGTGAGAAAACTCCAAAGGAGTTTTTCTACAGAGATTTCGCTAGACACAGGTTCCGACATCCGTGATTCGACGTTTTGTTGCTTTCTCCAAGAGACTTCGTCTTTCCGCGAGTGCCGAGCCAAACCCTGTCACCTCATCAACGTGCTGCCCGCTACTTTCAACAATGAAAAGGAAACTCCTGCCTAGGAGCGGAGATTTCCAAAACGGCTTATGAAAGACTCCTGTGCCCAACAGCGTGAAAGTTGTGACGCGTTCTGTCGATTAGATCAGTGGTGGTGGTAATCTTGCCTGCCATTGACATGGGCTGGTTCTGGTTAGGCATCTGGGAAGCCGCCGTCGCCCTGGTCAAGTACGTCCTTTGGTGGCTCCTCCCGCTCGCAATGCTTAAGCCATGCTGCGAACTTGTACTTAGACACATCGAGCAAGAGCGGGACCTGAGGCTCGGGCTTACGGATATCGACCAGATGGACGGCGCCCGGTTCGAGGACTGGCTCGCCAGTTTCTTCAGGGCGAGAGGGTACCGGGTCGAGACGACTCCCCGAGCAGGCGACTACGGCGTGGATCTCATCCTGGAGAAAAACGGTCACAAGACCGTGGTCCAGGCAAAACGGTGGAAAGGGAGCGTCGGCGTAACCGCAATCCAAGAGGTCTATGCTGGAAAGACGCTTTACGGCGCTGACGCCGCGATGGTCGTCACCAACAGCCGCTTCACAGATGACGCGAGGAGGCTGGCGAAAAGCACCGGGGTAGTACTGTGGGACAGGAACCGCCTCCGCGCCGAACTAGAGAACCAGGCAAAACATCCTGCCACAAAGGCATCGCTTGCGTCTTGAGCAAAGACCACATGGCAGTCACCGGCGTTTAGGGTGACAACCTCGTCGTCATCGGGATAAACCACTACGTGGGAGACGACCCGGAGGGCATCGTCAAACGGTTCAGGAGGGTCCACCGGTGCGTCTTGTACGAGCGTAGGCTGTGACTCGTCTTGGCGGGCCTCCCAAGCGCGTGGCAGTCCACTCCCCACGCCCTCAGAAACGAGACCCGTCCTGGCGAGAGGACGGGTCTACACAGGCCTACCACTCTAGCAGACGCATCGTGTCAGACTAAGCTTGGTGGCGGGAGTTTACTCCCTGAGGGACGCGGGGTAATCCACCTGGACGTTCCCCGTAAGGCTTACTTCCCTCCCTACCAGAGAGCCGTAGACTTTCGCGTTGCCTCCGGCTCTTATCTCGCCGTTTGGCGCGCAAACCCGTGCACACAGCCAGCCGTTTCCGTTGATCTCGATGTCGCCGCCGAGACTCATTGCCAGCGGTACCACTGTGTCCACGGCTGGTTTCGATGTGGCGCTCGCCGCAAGCACGATGTCACCGGCTGCCACAATTCCACCAGCCAGTACTGCGTTGCCAGTGACTTTGATCCCGCCGGACCAGGCTACAGTCAGGATGCTCCCGCCATCCTCCACTACCCTGCCATTGCCTTCTACATTGATGGCATGGGCCGCCGGGCTTTCGCTGATGATGACGCCTTTCCCGACCAGCCTGGCATTGCCTTTAACCGTCACGTTGCCGCTCACAACGAGAACTCCATCCAGCGTTACGGTCGCGTTACCGGAGATGATGAGGTCTCCATCAACCCACGAGTAGGTACCCTTTGTCCCCAGTACCGTCCCGGTGGGCACCGTGAAGCTTCCAGCGGACCTTTTCTCCGGAAGAGACTTAGCGTCCTCAATCAGCGACTCCACGTCAGCAGCGCTCAGACCCGCCTCACGGAGGCAATCCTCGATGGTGGGAACCCCAAACCGCAGCGCACCAACCGAATCTAAGATGGAACCCGCGATTCTAGCGTTTCCAGACAGAGATACACTGCCTGTGGCCAAGGCGTCTCCGCCGACTTTCGCGTTCCCCTTCAGTATGATATCCCCGGCTGCGTACACGTCACCTTCCAGAGGCTCAGCGGAGGTAGTGCTCGAATTCCCGGACATAGACACGTTTCCGTCCAGCGCCACTGCGGCATAGCCGAAAACGCTCGGCAATCTGAGAGGAGCATAGTCAATCTTCACCGTCAGCCAGTAATTGTTGTTCCTGGTGACGGTGACTCCCGTGATTGTGGAATGTCCTGCCCGGTCGCCTGCTTTCGGGAGCCCTACGATCATGTCGGCGGTAAACGGGTTTGCGTAGAAGTAGGCGCTGTTTCCTCCCGGGTAGTCATTGGTCTGTAGCCTGATGGAGACGCTGTAGGCTTCGCCTTCTTTGAACTTCCCGTCCTCGAGCTGGCCCGTCCACGTAATGAGCGGTTCGTTTGCGGCGAAGTAGAAGAGCTGGTACTCATCCTCGGGGCTCGGGATATATACCTTGGAAGGCACTTCGCCCACCCTGGGCGGCTCGATGAAGCCCCAGTGGAAACGGTCTACCGTGCCTCTAAGGACCGACAAGGTGTAGCTTGCGCTTGCCGCCTGATAGACTCCGTCGGACTCAACATGGGCGGTGATAACGACACCGCTTCCCACGTTCCAGGGAGTGACCACGCCGTTTTCATCGACCCTCGCCACGGCCGTATTGGAGCTCGTGTATGTTATCTTGCCGTGTCCCTGGTAACCGTGGAGGGTGTTGGTGAACGGGAACTGATAGTGATACAGCGACACGCTATCGTGCTCGAAGTAGATGTTGAGCGGGAGAAGGGCCGCTCCGGCGCGTATTGTGTACTTCTGGAACGTCACACCGTCCCAGGCGAGAACCCCTACGAAGTCCCCTTCTTCGAGCGCACCTTCAGTTTTCCCAGGAGTGCTCAGGAAGCTCGCGGCGTCGGTCACGTCCGAGCCGGCGCCAAAAAGCTTGATCTGCGCATGCCTGACCTCAAGACCCGCAAGGAATTCCTGGACGGTCGTCTCGTCCCAGACTATGGACTTTTCACCGGGACCGATCTCGCCTTCCAAAACCCTATAGTCAGTCGAGTTGATCGCCGTGGAGACGATGTACTTCACATCGCTATCCTTGTCGACTATGAAGATCTTCCCGCAGTGAGCATCCTGATTGGCAACGTAAAGGCGGAAATCCGGATCCTCCAGCACGTCGTCGGGGATAGACAGAAGATCGCTATCGTTGGAAGCCACGTTTATGTAGGAATACCTAGACGGGCTGGAGCCGCTGAACACCTCGGGCTCGGTAACATACGCTATGAACCCGTGTCTGCTGCCGTAGGAGCTGTTGGCCTTGGGAGTCACGACGGGCTCGTTAGCGCCGAAAACGTCCAGCTTCAGGGCATACTTTCCTACCTCGATCTCTTCCAGGTCAGCCTGTACCCTCTTGACCGGATGGTTACCGACGCCAGACTGCTTCCCTGGTTTCACAACGTAGATGGCGTTCCTGCTCCAGCAATTCTCAAACTGGTCGACCCGGTAGAGCTTCCTGACCGTCTCGTTGGACGGGTTGTACGCGTCGTTGGCGATGAAGTACTCCACTCCGTCTATCACCGTGTAGCCCCTAAGGACGATGAGGTGCCCCGGAGTCGAGCCGTAGGCGTTCTCCAGGTAGTTGGGCGCGCTCGGGTCGGTCGAATAGGCGACGCTCGCGCCAACCGCGTACCCGCTCAAGAGGTGGCGCTTGATCCCCTCGATGGTGGAGTAATCCACGTAGGATTTGTACCCGTAAGATCCCGCCGCGGCCATCGTAAACGACCAGTTCCCGAAGGAGTTGTTGCGGAAGTCCATGCAACCCATCGCGACTTCCTCGGCGAGCACGTTGAGCGGGGCTCCTTCCATCTGCGACACGCTGTTGATAAGCATCGCAGCAGTCGCGGCGCTGCACATGACACCCGCGATGTTGGGAGAACGCACTATTTGCGAGTACTGAGGAACCTCGACTTCGCAGGTGTAATCGTCTATGCTGTCGCCCAAGCCATCCCGGAATACTTTCGTCGGTTGGACATCTGTGATCCGGACAGTGCCGTGGAGGTACCAGAGGACAGGCGATTCGATGGACGGATCGTCCCTGTGAAGGATGACTCTCAGCTTCACCTTGGACGCCGTGTCGCCATTGGCCGGGTTTCCCCTCACGTAAAACTCATCCGTGCTGATGTTCACATAGGGCGCCTCGGAAGTCGAATACGAAGCGTGAGACGACCTCTTGATGAACGGACTCCATCTTCCCCACGTGAGGTACGTGCTCCATTCCTGGTGTCTGTCCAGCCAGACGCTGGCCGTGACCTCGACCCAGGTCCCTTCTGGGCAGTCGGCGTTCCACGACATGACCAGGTATTCGAAGGGATCCATCTCGATCTCGCAAGACGTATAGGCGGCCTCCGTGACTCCGTCCGCGAGCAGGATGGCACCTCCACCAAGGTAGGGGTCAATGACGAGGTTACCGTTGTCCAGATCGCCGGTTGCCCAATCCTCAGGCGTGTCAATCTCGAACTCGTTGCCGAAGGCCTTGATGGTCGTCCCGTCGCTTTGCCTGGCAAGCGCGATGGCCGGAAGCGCCGCAAGGACCAAGGCGACAACCAAAAGACTACAGAGGATACGTCTTGTCATTTCTACTCTCCCCCGCTGCAGAGATTGGCAGGTTGATTGAAGGCAGGGGGCCTGACTCGGCCCCGGGTCTTCTAGCCGCCGGCTCCCACCTCCTCACCATCCGAACGCCCGCGTATACCTTGATTGCCCATGTTTGCCACATGATGCCATGGCGTTCAGGTTATTTTCGCTGTCTAGGGGGCTTGTACCTGCCTGAGTGAACCGTGTTCCTCTGGTTACGATGCGGCGTGTGTGGCACCGGCGGGGCGATTGGGCTGTCCGTGCTAAAATCAAGAAAATGACTTCGATCGAGCGCTCGCTGGAGGCGCTTCTAAGTGGTGGTGCAAGACATGCCATTCCCGATGACGCACCTGATAATCGCCAGGAACATCCTGAACGCCACTTCCCAGATCAAGGACCCAGCCCAGTTCCTGCTGGGCTCCATCGCGCCGGACGCAGTGCATTTCAGGCCGGATTTTGAGAGCGATATGAAGAAAGTATCCCACCTCGTGGTCGGCGACGAGAGGTGGGGATGGGTCACTGACAACGACGGGTGGAGAGAAAACGTCCTCACTTTCCTGGATCTCATGAAGGACGAAGACCCGGACTTCATCCTCGGCTACTGCGCCCATATCCTCGCAGACATAAAGCACAACATCGAGATTTGGACGCCGTTTAGAGCCAAGCACGAGGAGGAAGTAAAGCGCGGTTACAGCGCCCTCCATAAGGAAGCGGTTGAGGTCGACTTCGAAATCTACAGAACCTGCCCCGATAGGCAGAAGATATGGGAGCTCCTCGAGCGCGCAAGGCCTATAGATATCCCTGGAATAATGGAAGCCAGGGACATAAAAAAGGCCAGGGCGCATCTTCTCTACAAGCAGTACGAAGGAAGAAAGCCTGTGGACGTGTCGAGGTTCAAGCACGTCACGGTGAAGACGATGGTCGACCTCGTAGAGGGAGCATGGAAGGAGATAGCCAGGGAATTGGGATTAACGTGAGTGTATGTGATGTCTCCCATTCGACCATCCTCTTGGACGTGATGATCCTAGATAATGCGATGTACCTTTGAAGCACAACATCCTCCTTCAGATGTACCTCAAGAGCACATCGCTTCCGACGCAACGTACCTCTGAAGCGCATCAATCTCGAGGGTATGTGCCCAAGGAGTACATTACCCTAGAAACTGGGCACGTGTGCCACGAACATGAGGACAAGACTCCCGCCACCAAGGAATGATCACTGGGATCGTGGTGCTCAAGGTTTCGCTCTACCGAATCGTCGTGCTTAGAGTTGGCATAGCAATACACGCATTTGTGCCTGCATGTATTGTATGCCCCTATGTCCACCGATTCGGTGCAGAGACACTGGGGGCGCTGGCCTTTGTCCTTGCGTCCCTCGTACCTCGCCCCCAGCAGCCGCCCGATGAGCTCCGCGTCTATGCAGGCGCCGCGAGTGATGCCGACACAATCTAGGTCAACCGTCTCGGCGCAGGTGTAGATCTGGAAACCACGCTGCGTGGCTATCTTCTTGAGCGCGGCCGCAAGATCCAATAGCTCATCGCGGAACGCCTCGTGCGTTATGTCCCGGAAAGTGATGCCTGCCTCTTTGGCCAGCCTCTCCAGGCGGGCCGCGACTTTGCCGTAGAAGTCGAGGACACTTATGACGACCCTTTCCGAATACCCTTGAAGCGCCCCGGCCACCTTCTCGAAGTGTTCCAGGTGGTGTTCGACCGGCGTACGGGAACTAATCACGATGGGATCCCAGCGCCATACCACACGGTGCGGTCCCAGCCTGCGGCTGAGGGCTTTGAAAGTCTCGACGCGCTCTTCGAGGGGAGGCAGGTTGGGCTCAAGTACTGAAGGATAGTCATTCAGCGTGAACTGGAAGTAGTAGCGGTACCCCGCTGCATCCAGTTCGTCTAAGTGGTCCATGAGCGGCCTCGGGTTCTTGCTCCAGAAGACGATTGCGTCCACGTCTTCGGGACGAAGGCTGTATCTCCTTGTGTGCCCGGGCCTGAACGGGTTCTGGACGCACACGAAGCCCTCCCTCACCCTGTTCATGAACCATTCCGAGAACCACGCCGGTATATCGGTGCGACGGCTGGCACTGACTATCAAGGCATCGAACCTCCGGACTCCCGCTAAGAACTCAGGCTAAAGACTCTGGGCTAAAGCCCAAGGCTAAGAACTCAGGCTGAAGACTAGAAACCAAAGACCTAGCCGAAGGTCTCCGGGTAAAACCCCTGGACAAGGAGGCCAGGGCTAAAGCCTACAGTCTAGACTGCAGGCTAGATACCCGGGCCAACACACTAGACTAGAAACCCTGAGCTTAAGAGTCAAGGGTAAGAACCATACGTTAAGGTCTCTGCGCAAACAGCCGGGCAATCTCTTCCCTATTTTGGGTCAAGGATAGGGCGAGCATCAGCTTGATCCTTGCCTTGGGGCCGCTTAGATCCGTGGTGATGAACCCTTCCTTATGAACGGTCCCGGGACGCGGGGCGCCTCCCGTGAGGCACCTGGTAGTCAGTACTACGGGCACGCCCCGGTCTATTGCCGCGCGCACGCCATCCATCATCCCCGGAGGCAGGTGACCGTAGCCGAAGCTCTCTATCACGATGCCTTTGGCGCCCGCATCCAGCGCCGCGCGGAGCAGGCGATCGCCGGAATCTAAGCTCACTTTGATGAGGTCGACGGGGGCCTCGAGATCTCTATAGGGAGCATACTCACGTTTCTGTGGTCCAACCACGAAGTCCACACCGAGCGGGCTAACGTATCCCATGGGCCCCGTATCGGGCGATGCGAATGCATCCAGCAGCCAGGAGTGAACCTTGGTTACTTCTCTGGCCAGGTGGATCCGGTCGTTCATGACCACCAGGACCCCGTACTCGCGCGACTCGGGTTCCAGGGCCACCTTGCAAGACTCGACCAGGTTGGCCAAGCCCTCCGGAGATATTGCGTCCAGGCTGCGCATCGCGCCGGTGAGGATGATAGGGCCAAGCCGGGCAACCGTAATGTCCAGGAAATACGCTGTCTCTTCCAGCGAATCCGTGCCGTGGGAGATGACGACACCGGTAGCCCCAGCGGCGAAGGACTCCTCGACCTGCGAACGGATGGTCCTAAGAATGTCGAGCGTAATCTGGCTCGAGCCTATGCGACATACCTCTTTGACGGCGATTTCGACATCGGGAAAGAACTCCCTTAGCGGCCCGGCCAGCTCGGCACCTGGCGCCATGGGCCTGCCGCTGCGTGATGCTATGGTGCCGCCGGTGGTGAGGATGTGGAGGATTTGGCCACTCAATCTCCGCGCCTCCCGTTATCTGTCTGCTGCTAGTCGAAACTGTCTTCGAGTCTAACAGCAAATTCTACCATATCCTGTTCTCTCCTCTTCGCCTGGCCACTCTAGAAAAAGCGAATCGGTCGGGCCAGGCGAAGAGACTGCCAACCTATGGTTTCACTGGGTTCGCGGAGACAGTATTGCATTGCGCCGAGCTTCCGCCTGAGCGTCAATCTTCCCGACTCTCCGCCACTTCCACAGAAGCGCGCGTACTATTGAGGTATCTGATGGCGCTGGTGACATCTATCGTCACCGTTTCTACTCCCCCTTGTCAGGTGCAGCACCGGGCGGACGAAGAGGCTTCGACAGGTTGACGTATAGTGTCACAACATGAGCGTGCCGAAGACCGGCATCGGCTGCTCAGGTCACATGTGGCATGCTCACTCAGCGTCGGTTGTGAGCTTGATTCACCGCCTCGTCCAGATATCCCGTAGCCATGGGCAAATTTCGACTCCACTGCCTAGG
>DUSI01000052.1 GCA_012842685.1 Candidatus Fermentithermobacillaceae bacterium | reverse complement strand
CCTGAGCACTTTGCTCGATTGACAATACAGGGGGCAGCAAGGCTGCCCCCAACTCAAAACCCAGAGGGTGACATTTTCACAGTCTAGTTAACGCGTCTTAGGGTGACAGAATCACTGTCTATTGACAGCAAAAGCACATGCAGACTAGGTATAATGCAATCGCGGTCGTAACGCAAGAGGGGGACAGCATTTCGTGGTAGACTGTGCTAGGAGGACCGGTAACATGATCATCGCAGTCATGACCATAGACCTTCACGCTCCCTGGGTGCACTCCCTGAAAGAGAAACGCATGGAAGTGAGAAGCCTCCTCACGAAGATTCGCGCCCAGTTCAACGTTTCTGCAACTGAAATAGACAACCAAGATGTCCACCAGACGATCACCCTCGGAATCGCCGCCATTGCGGCCAACGGTGCGCAAGCCAACAGCATCCTCGACAGCATCCTCCGCTTCATCGAAGCCAACACCGACGCTCAAATCGTTTCCGTGGAGACCGAGCGCAGGTGACAGTGTTGTCGGCTCGCGAGTGAGGCAGCAACTGAGTCAGAGATTGTCCCTGTTGAATCTGTACGAAGATGAAGGTATAGTACTGCAAAAGAAGCCGTACAGATTGCTCTCCGAGTGAATGAGTGCATCCGAGGAGGAACAGGTATGAGCCGCAGGGTCGAGAGCTTCTACGACAATCACGCCATGGACGAGTGGCATCGGATGGACAGACATCCTATGGAATTTCGCACGACGCTCCGGGCGATGAAAGAGTTCATCCCGCCAAATTCCAGGATACTGGACATCGGCGGCGGGCCCGGTCGTTACAGCATCGAGCTGGCTAAAGCAGGTCACCGAGTTATTCTGCTCGATCTCTCCTCGCGAAATATAGAGCTTGCCCGCGAGAAAGCCAGAGAGTTCGGGGTACAGATCGTCGAGTTCGTGCACGGCAACGCCCTAGACCTCTCTCGGTTTGCGGACGCTTCTTTTGACGCAGTCCTTCTCATGGGCCCGCTGTATCACCTGACCGACCCTGCCGACCGGGACCTGGCGATACGAGAAGCCCTGCGCGTCCTTGCCCCGGGCGGGGTGTTTTTCGCTTCATTTATAATTAGATACGCGGTGTACATAGACATGCTCAAGCGAGACCCCGGAGAAATAACATACCTCGCCCAGGCGTACGAAAAACTCATGGAAACAGGCGTCCACATCCCGACAGAGAAAAACCCGGGGTTCACCGACGCTTATTTCATACACCCAACGGAGATCGAACCTCTGATGGCCGGTCGTGGCCTCACCACCCTCCGGCTCGCCGTGGCCGAAGGGCTGATTGCTCCCGTTGAAGCCGCGGTGAACGCTTTGCCGGAAGAAGCCTTCGAATTGTGGGTCGAGGTATGCTACAGGTTGGGGACAGACCCTTGTATCTGGGGGGCCGGCGAGCACATGCTCTATGTCGGGAGAAAAACACAAGCAGGCAAGAACGGAGGTCGGTTATGAAGGAAATCACCTACTTCTACCTGAAGAACTGCCCTTATTGCCGGAAAGCCGATGCGATCATAGAAAGGCTCATCAAAGAGAACCCGAAGTTCGCGGAGATCCCCATAAAGAAGATCGAGGAGTCTGAGAACCCCAAGATCGCCGAAAGATATGACTACTACTACGTCCCTTGCCTGTGGATCGGACAGGAAAAGCTCCACGAAGGTGTGCCAACCGAAGAACAAATACGAAAGGTCCTTGAGAAAGCGTTAGAGGAGTAGGACTCCCGTCCAATATCTCGCATGGATGAAAGACAGGCTGTGCCCGTAGCTATATCAGACCGATGGGCACGGCCAGAGTTTGGCTGTCGGTTTTCGGCTATAATCTGATGAGGTTCATATTTTAGCCTAAAGCGCTGGTCAACGTGGAGTATCATTGTAACACATCCCAGGCGCCTTTCTGACATTACTCACTTGCTGCCGGCCACTTCGTGAGACCCAAATAGCCATCTACCCTCTACTGGGGCTGCAAGGCTGCGCGAAACATCCGATGACTAGATAGGGTGTTGTCGCGCGTGCTATCGAAAGTTCGGGCTCTCTTTCTGCTTCCAGCGTTCGTGAGCTTGCTCTTCACCGCTGCTTGCGTCCCGGTAGAAGATGAGCAAAACCTTGCGCGTTTAACCGGGAATGTGGAAGAAACAGTGACCGAAAATGCCTCTTTCATCCCCATTCTCTTGTACCATGCGCTGGCCCCCGAAGCCGAAGAGCTCCATCTCGACAACAAGATGGTCGTGCCGGCCGAAGAGTTCGAAGCACAAGTTGCCTGGCTGAAGGAACGGGGGTACACCACGCCAACCCTGGCCGAGTTCGGCCAGTGGTTATCCGGCGAGAGACACCTACCCAAGAAGTCTATCCTTATAACCTTTGACGACGGTTACAGATCTGTTCTGGAGTACGGCTTTCCAGTACTCAAAGAACATGGGTTTTCTGCCATAGTGTTTATCATTGGAGAGCGACCGGACGGCCCCACTGCAGGCAAGAGGCATCTCAGTTGGGAGGACATCAAGACCATGGCTGAGTCCGGTCTCGTGGAGTGCCAGAGCCATACATATGACGGGCACGGGATCATCTCCGGATCTCCCGAGATACTCGAATGGAAGACCTCAGACTTCATAGAAGACCTACGCAAATTAGAGGGTAGATTTCACAGCCATGACCTGCCTCTCCCCTGGGCATTCGCTTATCCGTTCGGGGCCGTGAGCGACTGGATGCCTGCGGTGCTTGAGGAGCAAGGATACAGATTAGGTTTTACTACGACCCACGGCCTGGTGCATCCGGGCGATGATCCTCTTAGGCTCCCAAGGATTACGGTACTACCCGGGGTTTCTCCGGAAGAGGTTGAAAAGCTTTTGGGCCAATGAAGGATGCGTCTTTTGAGGAGGAATCGCAGGATGAGCACAAGACGATACCACAAGCACACGCACCTCTTAATCCTGACGGCGCTTACCTTCATCATCTGCCTCTCTCTTGCGCGCTCCATGCCCGCAAAAACGGCGCCAATCTTCCAAGATGTAAGAGGTCACTGGGCAGAACCGTATATCAGCACGATGGTCGACAAGGGGATCCTGACGGGTTACCCCGACGGTTCCTTTAAGCCCGACGAAACATCAGCAGAGAAGAATTCGCCGCGGTGCTGGCCAGGGCAGTGGGAGCCACCGCATCCGGAGGGAAACAGCATTTTACCGACGTACCTCAGGAAAGGTGGTCTTTCGAGAGCATAGGGGCACTCGTTGAAGCACGAATCATCAACCCTGACGACTACGGTACCGCGTTCAATCCGACAACTCCGATAACCCGGGCCGAGATAGCAACCATGCTCGTAAGGGCCGGGGGATTTGAAAAGGAGCTCGGCAAGAAGGCATCTCTTATATCTACACGAGCCGAAGCAGGACTCATGGTTCTGAGGCTCATCGATCCCGCGGTCAGGCCCGCCGCATGGGTGGAGAAATACACTTACGGGAACAACACCCTGCAAGTCATAAGGGTTAATTTCAACCGTCCGGATATCGTGATAAAGCCCGCCCTTGCCGGGACAATCAAGGACACTGCGCACCTTGGGGAAATAGCCGAGAGAGAAGGCGCGATAGCCGCCATAAACGGCACGTACTTCTCCGCGTACAACAATAATAACGGCGACTTCGGCGAGCCCTTCAACGCGCTGTGCATAGATGGTGAATGGATACACCTCCAGTTCTCGGGCACCGCGTTGGGGATCACCCACGACAAGCGGATTATCATGGACCCTATCCGCCCCATGATTGAGGGGTCAACCAACGGCAGGAAAGGCGAATGGGGTGCATGGTCACTCAACCATACTGCCTCAAACATAGTCGGGACATTTACTCCGAGACGCGGGGCAACAACCGGCATGACGGACGGCATCACCTTCACGGTTGTAGACGGAAAGATCGTGTCCAAAAGCGGTCCCGACGTCCCCATACCCGAGAACGGTTACGTCATTTTCGTTTCCAACAGCCGGGTCAACCAGTGGACGAATAGCCTCTTCCCCGTGGGAGGCCGGGTGGACTACAAGGTCGTCTTCTGGGACCACAAGGATAGACCGTACCCGAACGCTAAGGAGTGGGAAGGCATAAAGCACTCCCTAGGGTGCGGGCCGAGGCTTGTGACCAATGGGGCTCTGTCGGTAAACCCGGTGGCCGAAGGCTACACCGACGAGAAACAGAACACGCTGTCTGCCAACAGGGGCGCCGTAGGGGTTACCAAAGACAACATCGTCATGTTTGTCACCTGTACTTCGATGACGCCTCAGCAGTTCGGCGAAGCCATGCTAGACCTCGGCAGCTGGAACGCCATGCAGATGGATTCGGGTGGGTCGTCGGCTCTGTGGTATGACGGCAAGTACCTCACGGGACCGGGACGGAAGGTAAACAACGGGCTGGTCGTGATTCAGAAGAAGTAGGCTCGCGTGGGCGTTACGGATCTGAACGTTACGGGCTACGCCTCTCGGGCGGTCATCTCGTGACGGCCGCTTGGCTGATGGCTTTGTGTCGCTGGGATTGCGCCGCGAACCGGGTGAACCCGGCGGCCAAGTATTCGACACTGTTCTTGGCCCTCTTGCCCAGCTCCCCACTCCTTAGCAACTCGTCTGTCTTCCGGCAGTACTCTTCATCACCGGTAAGGAGGAACGCACGCCGGTAACAGTCGATTGCCAGCAGTGGATTTCGTTCCACCTGCTCTGCCACGGTAGCCAAGAATTCTGCGCTCGAGAGGCACGTCTGAAGGAAGCCGCGGACACGGTCCTCAAACCTTTCGTCGTACAGGACGTACTCGGTTCTCACCAGATCAGATGGGAAGGGGGCTTTCGGTTCTCGAATGACCAGAGTATCTTTCCCCAGAGCCTGCATCATCCCAAGCTCATAGAACACGTTGGCCAGGGTATTTGGCGGCATTTCTGCGTAGATGAACGCTATCCCCATGGGCACGCTCACTATGAGCTCCCAGATCTTGCGGAGAAAATCCTTGCCCGTGGTGATTTGAGAAGCATCGATCAAGGAGTACCCTATCTCTCCGAGCAAAACTGAGAGCCGGCTCCGGACCTCCAGGACTACAGGCGGGACATCGTCTCCAATCTTGCTCATGAAGAAGCATGTCCTAGGCCTGTATACGGTCGGAGTGGTTATTACTTCTCCGTTGGTGGGATTGTACAGAATCATGTCAGTCTTTGCGCTTCTCGGCGACAGGAATCCCTTTGTACGGGCCGGGACTCTTCTTGTGAGCTATGATACGCCCCGTGTCTCGATCGATCTTGACGTACCGGTTGGTCTTGGGATTCTTCACCTGTACAACATCCTTTGCCAAGTATACACTCCCTCTCCGCTCGTGGCTGAGTATATTGGCACAAGGTAAGTTCTATGACGCTGGCTGGAATCCTCCGGGAGACGCCATGGCACCAATAGTTTCCAATTATATTATCGTCAGCCAAACGACATATGTGTGGTTGATATTTCATTCGCCCCATGATGTTGGACAAGGAGAGGGTCGGGTAGCGCCCGATTCTGCATCAAGGATCCCGCGGCCATGCAGCTCCGGCGGCTCCCCTTTCTTGTAGAACACGTACAATAGAAACCGGGCCCTGGAACCTCCGACGTAGATATCCGCTTCGGTACATGCGCGGTTGTTCTTGTGGAGCCCTATGAGAAACACGACATCGGCTTCAAGCCCTTTGAAAGACCTGATCGTCGCGAACTTAATCGCGCCTCCACCGGACGCCTTGTGCTTGGAAGTGCCATCTCCCTTGTACTGCGCGTCGTCCCCGCGGTCTGGAGGTTCCACCACCTCGAGCGGCCAGTTCTTGATACTGCTGCAGCCGCTTAAACAACTGCGTTTCAGCGTGTTGGGTGAGAGAATCAGGATACGCTCTGGCCTCAGCCCCTGGCTCACCAGACGTCCTATCTCGGCTTCGATAAGCCTTTTTTCCTCGGCGGGGTCCTCCCAAGTTCGGTAAACCACCGGCATTCCACCGGGCAGCGAGGGACGGAGGGCACCTTCCTTTACAAAGGGCATCATCCACTCGGTGATCTTCTCGGTGTTCCTGAGGTTGCGCGTAAGCCGGTGTTTCGAGCACGACAACTTGCTGAGCCCACTGCGCCTGACATCAAATATGTCCTGGTTGGGGTCTGCAAAGACGTAGAACTCCCCATCTTCGCTGCGTAACATGGCTAAGAGGCAGTCGATCCAGTTACCGTGAAAGTCCTGCCCTTCGTCTACGATAATGCTGTCGAACTTCTCTTCGCTCGGCGCATCGTATGTGAAGTAAAGGTAGGCTTCTTCCGGAAGGGTTTCGCTAAAGAAGCGGTTGAACTCTTCCTTGTTATCGGGAACACGCACACCCCGCTCAACAAGGGGAGCCAGGTTAGCCAGGTAATCATGGAAGTTCTGGCAGGTAATCTGCCCGGCCACGTCCGGAGAAATCCTGGTCCGCATGTAGGCAGCCAGGTTCTTGTTGTAGCAGGTGAGGAGCACCTTACGGCCCGCCCTAGCGAGCCTGTGGGCCTTCTCTATCGCGAGGAACGTCTTTCCCGTTCCGGCGGCGCCCAAGAACACCTTCTGCTTGTCTAGTTCGGTCTCATCTAGGATACGCTGTTGCTCCTCGGTGAGGATGATTTCCGCGCTTTTCCTCCGATACTCTATTTCTTGGTCGAGACGCTCGAAGACCCTAAACCTCGGTGCCAGCACCTTCCTAACAAGCGTGTCGAAAGCCGTGCTGTCTGCACGCCTTGTAGTAGAGCCAAAAACCCTCTGAATCGCCTTGTACGGTTCATCAAGGTCGGGCTCGAAGAGCACGCTACCTTCGGTCAGTTCGACCGGCAAGTCGCCGCGGAACCCTTGACTATCAGGAAACCACAACGCATACCTCCGGGCGAACGGAACGTGACCCGTACCAGCCTTGGACTGGTAGTAATCTGCTATGGAGAACATGGCCCTACGTGCCTGCTCGAGAGGATCCTTCGGCAAGGGCACGAGTCCCTCCGGCCTGTGCTCCAACCACTCTCCGGCATTGTACTCAATCCTGCCCTGTTTGACCTCGATCACGATGTACCCCACGGGCGGGCAGACAACCACGAAGTCCGCCTCTCCAAAGTCGATGCCATCTTGCGTAGGAGGGCTCGCCGTTGGACGGTACTTGAACGAGTAACAAACGGTGCAACTCGAAGGAAGGTTCCTGAGGGCCGCATAGACCCTGCTCTCACCGGAGTTTGGGATGTCACGGGGGTCAATGTCGGGGATCATCGTGGCCATGAAAGCAACTTCCTTTCCATGATCACATGATCACGTATCGAGGACCGTCGTCCGCCATGCAGTGGTTCGAGGAGGTTTGCTCCTTACCCTTCCGGAAGTGTCGACAGCCTTACGACGTCACGACTGAGTCCCAACCATACTGCTTTTTAGCACCCGGGATACCTGTCCCACCACTCCTCGTCTTCTCTATATCCAACAAGCAGGTCATCGGCGATCTGGATAAGTACATCCTTCAGCTCAATTACCTCAACCCATTCCGGCGGAATGCGGCTTAGCCCCAGGTACGCCCCAAGGATGTTCCCGGTAATCGCGCCTGTGCTGTCGCTGTCCCCATCGTGGTTCACTGCCGCGATCACTGCGCGGCGGAAATCATCCGGATACTTCAGGGCGCTGTAGACGGCAATGCCAAGAGCCTCCTCGCCGACCCATCCTTCTCCGATATGCTTGATGGCTTCATGAGCCGGCCGGTTGGTTTCGGCCAGGTCGAAGGCTTGTTCCAGGCAGCGGACGCATTCCTCGTGCCCATCATGCCCTCTCAATACATCAACGGCTCCTTGTACCGACTGCCGGAGGTCCGCGCCATCAATGATGGCCGCAATGATGAACGCGAGCGCTCCAGCAGACAGGTATCCCGAGGGATGCCCGTGCGTGATAGCCGCGCACTCCATCGCCAGTCTAAACGCCGTCTCAGGTGGGGAGAAAAGGCCTACCGGCGCGACCCGCATTACGGCACCACATCCCTTGCTGTCATTGATAGGGGCCGAGATGGTCCCCATCTCCCCACTTGAGAGCGCCCTTAGGCAGGTACTTCCGGGGGCTCGCCTCGCGTAAAGCTCAGGAACGCCCAGTAACCAACCGTTATATGTCCACTCGCGGTCCGAGGTCTTGGGATAGCCCTGGGTTATTAACCAGCGCAGGTAAGCACCATGCACCACGGAAGGTACGTGGCAGATACCCCGGTTTACCCACCTGCAGTACGCACGCAGCATCCCTTCGGCAGTGAACAGGGTCATTTGCGTGTCGTCCGAAACCAGTGCTTTGCCTGATGAGGCCAACTGCAAGTCAGTGATCCCATCGGGACCATACTTGCGTCTTATCTCATCTAGCCTATAGAACTCGACAGGGTAACCAAGCGCGTCGCCAACAGCCCCGCCCACGAGGCAGCCCCTAAAATGGTCTTGATCTCTCCTTGACACCGGCTGGTCGCCGCCGGCACTAACAGCCGCTGTCTCAGGAGATTCGGGACTTCTGGAATCCATCGATTCCTTGCGGCGCTTGCCGGTCATGGAAGATCTCTCCTCTTGCGAGCATCCTGAAAACATAATAAGACAAATACCCAGTAGTGTCCTTAAGCTTCTGTAAAAACGGTTCTTAAGCCAAAACGGTTCGGGCCACCGGCCCCTCTGGTAGACTACGACTCGCGCTGGTGGACAGGCTCACACACCATACCACATCCTGCTGTTCAGCGGTCAGTCCTACCGGTTCAAAGAGAGGCGTGAGAGGCAAGTCGCCGCCGCTGGCGGCACCGCGGAAAGACGGGTGGTCAATAATTGGGTTAGCGCGGTGGTCAACACTTTGATTGACGATCACAATGCCTGTCCTCTGTATGGTGTTTCGAGCGTATGGACCGACTTACCTTCACTGGGCTATAGGCTCACGATGCTCAGGCGGAAAGACCCACGCGTACTAACGGATTACCGCAACCTGTGGGCCATGTACAAGTACTCGGTAGCATTTGTTGGAGTATTGATAAACCCGGCCATTAACGGATAAGTGCCCGTCTTCCGACGTTGGGACGCGCACGTAGTCCGGGACTGCCAGATCTACGGGTACCGAATGTGCATGATCAGATTCGGGATAGCTGAAGTAACCCATTAGACTACCGGTGTCGACCACGCTGGGTACTGCCGGACTGCGACCATAGAAGTCTGGTGTCAACGGCCATTTGACTCTCCCCACTTTCGGTCAAACTTTTTCCCCACCTCCTTTGTCCTTCGCTGACGCTTCGAACCGGTAGTGTAAAAGGCTTTAGGCCAATGGCGCCACCTCCTTGCCGGCCCTTTTCAGGTGCTCCCTCAAACGGTAGCTGGTGCCTTTTAAGTTGAACAGGTGAGCGTGATGGAGCAGTCGG
>DUSI01000051.1 GCA_012842685.1 Candidatus Fermentithermobacillaceae bacterium | reverse complement strand
GTCGATTTCCCACCGCTGGCCGGCTTCTTTGATCTCCATCAGGATCGTCTCTCCGAGGTTTCCTGCCCTCTCCTTCTTGTACTGCTCGATGACCCCGAAATTCCTGCCGAAGTGCATGGGGAAGACCTTCTTCACTCTTGCCTTCTTCAGGAGGCCTTCGAGCCCGAGGTAGTAGTACTCCTCTTGCCTGGGGTCGAGGGGCACGAAGGCGACGTCGATCGCAAGGCCCTCCAAGCGGTCCATCTGTTCGTTGAAGGCTTCGGTCATGGCTTTGTTGTACTCCTCGGGCTCTCCTTCCCACACCCAGTGGTTCAGGTCCCCTGCGTGGTATATGCGTTTCCCGAGGTAATTCAGAAGGAAGGCAACGCCGGCGTCGGTGGACCTGAGCGTCGTGAGTCGAATGGGCTGACCCTGGCCGCCCTCCAGCTCGTACTCCTTTTCGGGCTCCACGAAGGCGACCGTCCTGGAAACCCGGTCCGCTTCCGTGAGATCGATATCCGAAGAAAGCACGTAGTGGACGTCAGGGTGTTTGCGGCTTAAGTCCAATACCTTGGGGTTCCAGTGGTCCCCGTGGCTGTGACTTGCAAATACGAAGACCCTTTTTCCGGTATCGAGTTCGGGGATTTCTCCTACGTAGTAATCGAACAGCCAGTAGCACGAATCCCACTCCAGGAGAAACCCGCTGTGGCCAAGAAAGCAGACTTTCACCTTCAGATGCACTCCCCTGCGCAGAGCTAACACTAGCCTTCCTCAAGAGGAAGTATGCTCAGTGTTTCTACCGTTTTCTGTTTTCTCCTGCGATGTGCTTTAGGAAGGGGCGCTCATCCCGCCAGTATGGCGGAACCCTGTCGTATCTCCGCGGCGTCTACACAGTATGTGGATGTATTGGAGGTGACCTACATGAAGATGCGCCGGCTGAAGCGCCGAGTCCACAGAAGTCTCGTCATATCAGTCATCTTGCTGGCGATGACCATCCTTTCTGGATGTTCCAATAAGACTCCGGGGATGTCGGAGACCGTCTTAGACCCCCAAGAGGTCTTGACTAAGGTCCTGAGTGGAGACCTTTTTACCCGTTATCCCCATCAGGCCATATCGCCCGGGGGCGACTATCTCCTTGCGGAAGTGGGAGACAGTATGTTGGCCGTGTCTTTGAAAGAGGACGACACGGAAGACCTAGTGCTGCATACAATTAGCGGCCAGGATTCTTCTGGATACGTGAGGATGGTCCCGGTCGGATGGACCTCTCCCACTACATGCGTTTTCCTCATAGCAGGCGCCCAGGCGCAAGGGGGCAAATACGGAGTGGCCGTCATGCAGGGGGATGTGACGAACCCTGGAGCAGAAGAGGTCGGCTTCATAGAGATTGAGAGCGGTGTCTACCACTCGTTCACGTTTATCGAAGAAGAGTCCAGGGTGTACGTCCACGTGTCGAAAGCCCTGTGGGAGTGCGACCTTAAGACGCGGTCGCTGAGGCTCGTGAAGAGCGACCTTCCCACATACGACGGGCTATTTGCCGTGAGGGTCTCACCCGCGGGCCGGTATGCCGTCTACCAGCTGTGGGAGGAAGACAAGAAAGGCATCTACGTCATGGACATTGCGACCGGCGAGGAACGTCCCCTCCTTCCGGTGGGAGAAACCAGGAGTTTTCTCCCTCAATGGTCACCAGACGGGGAGTACATCTTAGCCTACACGGCCGGGCAAAAGCCTAACGCAGAGGAGCTCGAGATCTGGGAACGCTATGAGGTCTTCCAGGGCGAGGACAGCCTGATGCCGATCGCAGGGAGCTTGACCGTGGTGACGCCAGAAGGCGAGGTCGTCAAGACCGTCTCTGTGGAAGGAAAACTCCTGGCTCACGCCAGGTGGGCCCAGAATTCGGAGACCATCGGTTTCCTGGCGGGAATCCCGAGGGTTTCAGATGGCTCGGGCGGATCGTACTTCCAGCCGGAGGCCTGGCGGAGCGCCGTCCAGTATGATAGCGCCATGCTGGTGGACGTCTCACGCGACGGGGAACCAGTCCGCGTAGCCGACCTAAAGAGTCTTCCGGGGTATGAAGATCCAAGCGTCGACTTGGTTCTGGTGGATCCGTCCGGAAAAGGGCTCTACTTTGTCGCCTCGAACTTGGTGGACTATTCGCTCGAGGATTCCAAACTGTGGTACGCGCCCAGGGATGGTGAGCCGGTTGAGATATGTGACGGCCGCTGGCAGTATGGCGGG
>DUSI01000050.1 GCA_012842685.1 Candidatus Fermentithermobacillaceae bacterium | reverse complement strand
TGTACAATTTGCATGAGACCTCACCTCTCGAGTGGTAACACTCGTCCCTGCAAGGACGGTGGGGTCTCTTTCGTTATCTCCTGACCCTTAACCTCCAAAAACTCCTACAGTAAAGTTACACTGACTCCATACCGGAGCCAGGCCGGGGATGGTCTTGAGGCATCTCTGATCTCGACGAAAGAGGTGCAAGACAGGGTATTTGCTATCGTGAAAAGGCGCTGGCTACAAGCGTCCTTGATTCGCCAGTGCCACAAACCGCTCTAGCGTCACAATTCTCACTAAGCCACTATGCTTGAGATGTCTGCTAAGCCCGTCCCCGGTGTAATAATCCCGGAGAGTCCATCCATCGCCACCGAGTACGAGATATGCACCAGCATACTTCCCGGGGTTTTCCAGAATGGCTTCGGCCAAACAGATCACCTCAAAGGGTACCTTCTGCTCTGCTGTGCCTGAAGTCTGTTGCCACTTGACTGACACAAGGAAACAGTCGCCGTCTGGATTCTTGATTACATAGTCGACCTTATGGTCGCGACCACCGGGACGCTTGCCGATGATGACTTGCCGCTGCCATCCATAGCCGCCGCTCTCAAGTGCCGGAACAACCATTTTCTCCAATACTACTCCTGTACGCGTGTCTCGTGGCATGTTAGATCCCTCTGAGGGCAAGGATTTCCCGGGCTGCTGTTCTGTCGCCGGTACAACTAATCATGCGGGGCGCGTCCAGGAACTCCAGGTGAAATCCCAGATCCCGATACAGCGACACTATCCTCGAAGTAGCCTGGTTTGACGCCACCACAGGCCCGGGGTGTTTCGCTAGCCAGTGTGCCAGCCTGACTTGATCATCCCAGGTAAAGCCGTCTTTCGAGTATTGGGTGAACTCGACATCATAGGGAGGATCGGCATAGATAAAGTCCTCTGGAAACACCGAAATCTCCTCAAAGTCGCCACAAGTAAACTCCCACTCAGCCAGTACGCTTCGGTAGGTGGTGAAGTCCGTCACGTAGTTGATGCTTCTGTATCGCCCAAAAGGGACATTGAACTTCCCGCTCTTGTTGAACCTGCACAACCCATTGTAGCCCGTGCGGTTAAGGTAGTAAAAAAGGGCGGCAGCTTCTCTGGAGTTTTCCTGACCTGCTGAGATCAGTTCGTTAAACCTATTCCTGTACTCGTAATAAAGGGCTTTGTCATTCTTCATCTCGATGTCTATGGTCAAGCCAGCGCGAACCCATCTGAAGAAGTTGATCAAATGCGGGTTAATATCATTTAGGAGCGCACGCCTGGGAAGCAGGCCCAGAGTAACGGCAAGCCCACCGCAGAACGGTTCAACCATCCTTCGGTTTGAATGCTGCCGCCAAATCGGGGTGAGATATGGTACCAGCCAACGCTTACCTCCTGCCCACTTCAAAGGAGGACGAATCTTGGCAACACTGTCTTGAGTTTCCTCGAGGGTCCGAGCTATTGCCATGGAAAACCTCCTGCACTACTTTCCATTTCTGCTAGCACAACCGCTAATCCTTCGGGTGTTTACAACGAGATTCTCTGCATCATCTAAGAATCCGTCTCGGAAGCTAACGAGGAGCCTTGTTGTTCACACTTGTGAGTACTTCTGTGGATTCAGCACTAGCTTAGCATAAGGAGGATGATCCTGATCCCCTGGAAAACAAATGGAGCCAGCGAAGGGATTCGAACCCATGGCCTGCGGTTTACGAAACCGCTGCTCTACCGCTGAGCTACGCTGGCTCGTTTGCGATGTGCTGCTCTACGCAATTAAACTGGAGCGGGAGACGGGACTCGAACCCGCGACCTTCGGCTTGGGAAGCCGACGTTCTACCAACTAAACTACTCCCGCTCGGCAAAGTCAATTATACCCGCTGGAGACCACCTTCGCAACCCGAGTCAATCTACGCCTTCGCTTTCCCCAAACGAAGCCTTGCGTGCATCTCGCGCAGGTAGTTGTTCCAGCACTGGGAGCAGAGGTAGACGTTATGGATAATCTCCCTGACCCCCGATATACTGCTGCAGGATTCGCACCGCTTGGCGTCGCAGCACAAAGTAACCGCCACCGCGTCGCCCTCGTCGACGATCACGAGGCGCTTCCCGACGGCCCATCCCAGCCGCTTTCTCAAGGAAACCGGTAAGACGATCTTGCCGCCGGAACCCAGATAGCACTCCACGGTGCTTTCGTCGCCGTCGAAGTCCCTGGCGAGATTGCCGTCGGTGGAAACCGGCCGCTCATTCTGCTTGAGCTCCGCGGTGAGAAGCAAGCTCGCGCCCCGTAATGTGGCGATTAACCTTGTGCCCGCCTCCCACCCGTGGGCTTTCCTCACGGTCGTGGGAAGCGTGAAGCGCCATCCGTTGGTCAAGGTGGTTAGATACTGTCTTGGCGTAGGGGTCCGAACACTCATGGCTTACCTCCATGTCACGGCTCTCACTGCCGCCTTCTGAAGGGCCTCCCTGCAGCGGCGGCAAAGATGAACGTTGGGCAACTCATCTTTGACGTCCATTTCGGAACCGCACGCTTTGCACCGCACCTGGGAATCACCGCTCTTTACGAGCACGGTGTCGCCTTCTATGCGGAGCGTCATGATCTGTCCCCTGTAGAGGTTCGCTTCCACCCTCACGCGCGGCGGAAGCACTACCTTGCCCAATGAGCCCATCCTGACCACGTCCAGGCAATAGGGACATGACTTGGGGCTCCTGATGATGATATGAATGCCGTCCCAGCTTACGCAAATCGGCGTACCCGGACCCCACCCGAGGTGGTCTCTCATGACCTTCGGTATTGTAAGGCGCCACCCTGAGTCTATGAACCGGGATTTCACCACTGACGGGCTTTCGGGTTTATCCGAAGCCTCGCTCTTGCCCTGGCTTTCTGTCTTTCCTTTTCCAGCGCGAGCCTGACCGGCGCACACCGCATCTCCGTCAGGAGCAAAACCTGACATTCCATCGCCCCTCCTCTCGGTGGGTCCGTGGATACCGGCCACCGGTACGGTCTCTCCCCTGGCACTCCCTCCGGTCTTTTCGATCTTATTCTGATAATACTCTACAATACCTGAAAGAGTCAGCCCAGGATTAGGTAACCGCGCTACCCCTTTATGATCCGCGGAAGGTTCTCGGGTATCGGAGGTTCTATGACTCCCTTCTCGGTTATGATAGCCGAGATAAGGCCGTGGGGAGTGAGATCGAAAGAGGGGTTCAATGCCCTGACGCCTTCCGGCACGGTGCGCGTTCCGAAGAAGCTGGTGACCTCCTCCGGCGATCTCTCCTCCACAGGGATAGCCGACATATCAGGTATGGATAGATCAAACGTAGATGAGGGCGCTGCCACATAGAACGGTATGTTGTGCATGTGCGCCAGGCACGCCAGCGTGTATGTTCCGATCTTATTGGCCACGTCCCCGTTGGCGGCGATCCGGTCGGCCCCTACGATGACGCAGTCGACAAGGCCCTTGGACATGAGGTATCCGGCCGCGCTGTCTACGATGACGGTTACGTCTATGCCGTCCTGGGAAAGCTCCCAGGCGGTAAGCCTCGCGCCCTGGAGGTACGGCCTGGTCTCGTCGGCGAAGACCATGGATATCTTCTTCTCTTCCCACGCCTTCCTGATGACGCCCAGCGCGGTCCCGTATCCGCCGGTGGCCAAGGCCCCGGCGTTGCAGTGGGTGAGCACCCGCGAGCCTGGCCGTATAAGCCTCGCGCCGTGCTCTCCGATCTTCTTGTTCAGCTCCAGGTCTTCTGCTTCGATGGTCCTGGCCTCTTCTACCGCGGCAGCGTAAGCCTCCTTGAGTGCCGCATCTTCTCTCGTCCCGGCCCTTTCGGCGCTTTCAAGCACGGAAAGGGCTTTCCTGAGGACCCTATCCACCGCCCACATGAGGTTTACCGCGGTGGGTCGGGCGGCGGAAATGTGATTTGCCGCTTCTCGAAGGTACCTATAGCAGCCCTCAAAGGAAGTCTCCCCGCACTCTCTAACTGACGAAGCCATGGCATAACCTCCGGCTATGCCGATGGCAGGGGCGCCTCTAACTACCATGTCCTTGATGGCTGCGCTTATTTCCCGGTAATTTCTGCAGTGGACGAACTCGATCCGTTCGGGGAGATACCTCTGGTCGAGAAGCACGAGCCTATCGCCTTCCCACTTTATGGCCGGTATCACCTTTCCGCCACCTCCAACAGGATCTCAAGGCGAAGCTTCTTGTAGCGAGCCTTTGGCCCTGGCTAAGACAGTTTCCCACCTGATTCAGTGGTTGGCTTTCTTCACGTGCTCGGCGCACTCACAGCCGCGGCTTTCCGGAAGGGCTTCAATTATCTTGCCGATAAGCCGCTTGAGGTGCTCGTTGTGCTCCATGAAGACCCGCACGACTTCATCCTGGGTCACGGGGGTGATATCGTCCCTTCCCTCGAGCCCGGCATCGTAATCCGTGATGAGGGAGACATTCAGGTAGCACATGCCGAGCTCCCTGGCCAAGACCACCTCCGGGTATCCCGTCATGTTGATCACTTTCCACCCCATGGACGAGAACCACCTGGATTCCGCTTTGGTGGAGAACCTGGGTCCCTGGATGATCACCATGGTCCCGCTGGATTGGAAGGGCAGGTCAAGGCTCTTCGCCGCTTTGAGGGCGATCTCGCGCATTTCCGGGCAATAAGGATCGGCGGTGCTCACGTGGATGGCCCTCGGTCCGTCGTAGAACGTATCCTTCCGCCCGGTGGTCCTATCGACGAACTGGTCGCAGATCACAAAGTCGCCTGGCTTCACCTCGGGCTGAAGGCTTCCCGCCGCGCACGGCCCGATCACCCTGGTAACCCCGAGCTCTCTGAGCGCCCACAGGTTAGCCCGGTAATTGATCATGTGCGGCGGGAACTGGTGGTGCCTTCCGTGACGCGGCAAGAACGCCACTTTACGCCCGGCGATAGTCCCCAGGGCGATAAGGTCGCTGGGAGGCCCGAAAGGCGTATCGACCTTCACTTCCTCGGCTTCTTCAAGGAGCTTGTAGAACCCGGTGCCGCCTATTACGGCTATCTCCGCAGATCGCTCCATAGGAGTCCCTCCTTATCCCTTACGGCATGTTAACCTTTAATGACCACAAGGGGTCTAAGTCTGGCCACTTTTTTCGCGAGGCTCGCCCCATCGGTGGCGAGGACAACCTCCTGGACGTCCTTGTACGCGCTCGGCGCTTCCTCGATGAGCCCGTCTTTCGAAGCGGCCCGCACGTAGATACCCTTTTCCCTGAGCTCCCCTTGGAGCTCCTCGGCGGAGAAGGACCTCTTGGCTTCGGACCTAGACTTGGCCCTCCCGGCGCCGTGGCATGCCGAACCGAAGGAAAGGTGCATGGCCTCTTCTGTGCCCCTCAGGATGTAGGACGCCCTCCCCATGTCGCCCGGAACCAACACCGGCTGCCCTTTGTCCCTGTATTTCTCCGGGATATCCGGATGTCCCGGCGGGAAGGAACGGGTCGCCCCTTTCCTGTGCACCAGCACGCGCACCTGGCGCCCATCTACGGTGTGGGTTTCCATCTTACCGATGTTGTGGGCGACGTCATAGAGGAGAGGCAAGTTCTCTTGCCCGCCTATTTCCGGGAAAACTTCGCACGCCACCTGGCGGACGTAATGGGTTAGGACCTGCCGGTTTGCCCACGCGTAGTTGGCTGCTGCGGCCATAGCCGAAAAGTACTGCCGTCCTTCAGGCGACGACAGGGGGGCGCCGTCCAACTGCCTGTCGGGAAGAGTCGGGCCGTACTTGGCGACGGCCTTCCTCATAACGGCGATATAGTCGCTGCAGACCTGGTGGCCGAGTCCCCGGGAGCCCGAGTGCACCCAGAAGACCACCTGGCGCGGGAAGAGGCCGTAGACTTTCGCGGTCTCCTCGTCGAAGATCTCCTCCACAGTTCCGGCTTCGATGAAGTGGTTTCCCGAACCGAGGGTCCCGATGCCTCTCCTTCCACGGCTAAAGGCCCTCTCCGAGACTGCCTTCGGGTCGGCTCCCTGCATGGCGCCGCCCTCTTCGCAGTGGAGCAGGTCTTCTTCCAGCCCGTACCCCTTCTTCACCGCCCACCGGGCGCCTTCCGTGAGCACTCGGCTCAGCTCGTCCTTTGACAGGGCTATGGGGCCTTCCTTGCCCACGCCGCTCGGCACTTTCCTGAAGAGGGCGTCCACAAGCCGCTCGAGCCGCTCCTTGACCACGTCTTCCGTGAGAGGCGAGAGGAGCACTCTGACGCCGCAGTTTATGTCGTATCCAATGCCTCCCGGGGTGATATACCCCTCGTCTGCCGGCACGGCGGCGACGCCGCCTATCGGAAAGCCGTAACCTTCATGGATATCCGGCATGGCAAAGGAACCCTTCAGGACACCGGGGATGCACGCTACGTTCACGACCTGCTGGAGCGCCTTCGTCCCGTCCAGGTCTTCGATGATGCTCTCGGTGGCGTAGATGACGCCGGGGACCCTCATGGATCCCGTAGGCTCAATTATCCAGGTAAACTTCTCATTTTTGTCTCGCGCCGGGCGGATTGCCGACATGTTTGCACCTCCATGTCATACGTCCAGCGTGACTTCTACAAGCTCGGGTCTGACCACCAGCTCGTGATACGTCGCCGCTTTCACCTGTCTCTTGGGAAGGAACGGGATCTCCTCTAGCGAGGAACCCTCAAGCACGGCTTCCAACCTGTAACCGCCGTCAGACTCCTTAATGTCTAAGGAATTAACGCAAACGGGCACGAGGCCTTCCGAATCGTACAGGTAGATCTGCTCGTTGAGGAAACCAACCACTAGCTCGTCTATATCCTGGCCTTCGACCGATACTCCCCAAGACCGGTTCGCCGGAAACTCTGCGTCTCCCAGAACATATCTCCAGATGGCCGAGGTAAGAGCCCCGAGAGTCTCCTCAAAGCCGTTTCCCCAGGCCCTTATCCTTACGTCGGCCACGTGGTCCCGGAACTCGTAACCCCATGTTTTTTCGCCCATGTCTCCTCAGACACCTTCGAGCACGGTGCATGCGGCCAGACGGTCAGGCGGCTCGATCTTCATCAGCCTCACGCCCAAAGCCGCCCTCTGGAGCTCCTTTACCTGGGAAATGGGGGTGCGTATGGCCACGCCTTCGGCGGTCATAAGAAGGACCTCTTCTTCGGTGGTTATTATCCGCATAACTGCGAGAGGACCGCTCTTGGCGTTGGTCTTTATCGCGATCACGCCGCTGCCGCCCCGCCTTTGGAGGGGGAACTGAGAGAGGTCCGTGAGTTTCCCGTAGCCATACATGCTTACGAGCAGGGCCTTCCCTCGCTGATCCACGGTGTCGGCCGCGACTACCGAATCGCCCTGTGCCAGGTTTATCCCTTTGACCCCCGCAGCCTCGCGGCCCATGGGCCTTACGTCGCTCACCTTGAACCGGATGGCCTTGCCCCTCTGGGTGGCCAGGAGTATCTCCTCGTCGTCGCTTCTGACCATGCGGACGTGGATCAATGAATCGCCTTCCTTCAGGTTTATGGCTCTAAGCCCCGACCTGCGGTAAGAAGCGAACTCTGATATGGGGGTCCTCTTGCATGTGCCGCTCGAAGTGACGAAGAACAGATCTCCGTCCGAGTCGGCCTTCACTGGGATCATGGCTGTGACCCTTTCGTTCTCGGCCAGCTGCACAAGCCGCGATACCAGGTACCCCCTGGCCTGCTTCGACGCTTCGGGTATGTCGTATACCTTGAGCCAGTAGGCTTTCCCTTCGGTCGTAAAGAGGAGCAGGGATTCGCGGGTCGTGGCCACCACGACTTTCTCCACCCAGTCTTCGTCCCGGGTCTGGATGGCCGTGGCTCCCATGCCTCCCCTGCGCTGGCTGCGGTAGGCGGTAAGGGGCATCCTCTTTATGAACCCTAGGTTGGTGAGGAGTACCGTGACGTCCTCCTCAATGATGAGTTCGTCGTCGCTTATCTCTTCCACTGCATCGACGATGCGCGTGCGGCGATCGTCGCCGTAAGACTTCTTCACATCCTCGAGTTCCTTACGGACGATGCCCATGACCATGCGCTCGGACGCAAGCACCGCCCTGAGGTATTCGATCTCTTTGAGCAGCCTCTGTCTTTCCTCGACGATCTTGTCCCGCTCGAGCCTGGTGAGACGTTCGAGGCGCATTTCAAGGATCGCGTTGGCCTGGACCTTGTCGAGGCCGAAGGTCTCCATGAGGCCTTTCTCGGCTTCCTGCCGGTTCTCCGAGGCCCTGATGAGGGCGATGACTTCGTCCAGGTTGTCCAAGGCGATAACCAAGCCTGCCAGTATGTGTGCCCTCTCCTCGGCCTTTCTCAGTTCGTAATTGGTACGCCTCACCACCACCTCTTTCCGGTGCATGAGGTAGTGCCAGAGGAGGGACTTCAGCGTGAGCACCTGAGGCCGCCCGTCCACGAGGGCCAAGAGTATCCCGCCGAAGCTGGTCTGGAGGCTCGTGTGCTTAAACAGTTGGTTGAGGACCACCTGAGGTTCAACGTCTCGCCTCACTTCGATGACGATCCTCAAGCCTTCGTTCTTGTCGCTTTCGTCCCTGAGGTCCGTAACTCCCTGGATTTTCTTGTCTCTCACGAGCTCGGCGATGGACTCAAGGAGCCGCGACTTGTTTACTTGGTACGGGATCTCGTCGACGATGATCGCTTGTCTGCCGTTTTTCTCCTTTTCGATCCTCGTCCTTGCCCGGATGGTGAGTATGCCGCGGCCGGTCGTGTAGAGGGACTTTATGGCTTCCCGGCCGATTATGAGGCCTCCCGTCGGGAAGTCAGGTCCTTTTACGTGCTCCATGAGCTCCTCTACCGTCGCGTCGGGACGGTCTATGAGGAGGTTTAGGGCGTCTATCACTTCGTTCAGGTTATGGGGCGGGATGCTCGTGGCCATGCCTACGGCGATGCCTACGCACCCGTTTACGATGAGATTTGGTATGCGAGAAGGGAGCACCACGGGCTCCTTCAACGTGTCGTCGAAGTTAGGCTGCCAGTCTACCGTATCCTTGTCGATATCGGTCAAGAGCTCCTCGGCGAAGGCCGTCAGGCGGGCCTCGGTATACCTCTGAGCCGCTGCCGGGTCCCCGTCTATGGAGCCGAAGTTCCCGTGACCGTCGACAAGCGGGTAGCGCATGTTGAAGGGCTGGGCCATCCTCACGATGGCGTCGTAGATGGCCGACTCGCCGTGGGGATGGTACTTGCCCATGGTCTCGCCCACGATCCTCGCGGATTTCTTGTGCGGCTTGTCGTGACGTAGGGCCAGCTCGTCCATGGCATAGATGATCCGCCTCTGCACGGGTTTAAGACCATCGCGGACGTCTGGAAGAGCCCTCGACACGATGACGCTCATCGAGTAGTCGATGAACGACCGCTGCATCTCTTCTTCTATGGGTGTCTGGACTATTCTCCTCACTTCTTCTGCCATAGCGGGCCTCCTACGCGATTGTATCCAGGTTCTTCACCAGGTGGGCGTTCTTCTCGATGAACTCGCGCCTGGGTTCAACTTTGTTGCCCATAAGGATCGTGAAGATCTCGTCGGCGAGCTGCGCATCCTTGATGGTAACCTTCCGCAGGGTACGTTTCTCAGGATCCATGGTGGTCTCCCAGAGCTGGTGGTAGTCCATCTCTCCGAGACCTTTGTACCTCTGGACCGTCGTGCCCTCCCTACCGTGCTTCCGGAAGTACTCCTCAAGTTCTTCATCCGAATGCAGGTATGTCTCGGTCTTGCCTTTCCTCACCATGTAAAGGGGCGGCTCAGCGATGTAGAGGTAACCGCCCTCGATGATCTGGGGCATGAAACGGTAGAAGAAGGTGAGGAGGAGCGTCCGGATATGGCTTCCGTCAACGTCGGCGTCGGTCATGATTATGATCTTGTGGTAGCGGAGCTTGGAGATGTCGAACTCGTCTCCGATGCCCGTACCTATGGCGGTGATTAGCGAACGGATCTCCTCGTGGGCGAGGGCCTTATCCAGCCTAGCCTTCTCCACGTTTAGGATCTTACCCCTGAGAGGAAGGACCGCCTGGAAATGCCTATCCCTACCCTGCTTGGCCGAACCGCCCGCAGAATCTCCCTCTACGAGGAAAAGCTCGGCTTCCCTGGGATCCCTGGTAGAACAGTCGGTAAGCTTCCCCGGGAGAGATGTGACTTCAAGAGCGCTCTTCCGCTTGGTGAGCTCCCTCGCCTGCCTTGCGGCTTCCCTCGCCCTCGCGGCCACCACTGCTTTCTGGGCCAGGGTTTTGGCTACGCCTATGTTGAGCTCGAAGTAAGAATTCAGGATCTCGCTCACTGCCGCCGCGACGATACCCGCCACGTCCGAGTTCCCCAGCTTGGTCTTGGTCTGGCCTTCGAACTGGGGCTCTCTTACTTTCACGCTGATCACCGCGACGATGCCTTCGCGGATATCCTCACCCGAGAGGTTGCTGTCAGAGGGCTTAAGCACGCCGGTCTTGCGGGCGTAGTCGTTTATCACGCGGGTGAGGGCCGTCTTGAAGCCCGCCTCGTGTGTGCCGCCCTCGGTGGTACGGATCGTGTTGGCGAAAGACAGGATGTTCTCGGTGTAGCTGTCGTTGTACTGGAACGCGAATTCTATGTCTACGCCGTCCTTCGTCGCGGCGCCGTAGATCGGGTCTTTGTGCAGCGGGTCCTTGTTCTTATTGAGGAGTCTCACGTACTCTTCTATCCCGCCGTCGAACCTGTAGACGACGGACTTGTCCGTCCTCTCGTCGTACAGGGAGATCTCAAGCCCCTTGTTGAGGAAGGCGAGCTCCCTGAGGCGCATAGAGACGGTATCGAAATCGAATTCCGTCTCTTCGAATATGAGGGGATCCGGTTTGAAGCGGACCAGCGTGCCGTGCTCGTCGGTCTCGCCGAGGCGCTTCAGAGGCACCACGGTCTGTCCGCGTTCGAACTTGATGTAGTGGACGCCTCCGTCTGTCTTCACCGTGATCTCCAGAAACTCGGAAAGGGCGTTCACCGCGGAGACACCTACTCCGTGGAGGCCGCCCGACACTTTGTAAGCGCCGTTCTCAAACTTCGACCCGGCGTGAAGCCTGGTGAGCGCTACCTCGACTGCGGGTATGCCCAGCTGCGGGTGTATATCCACGGGTATGCCGCGGCCGTTATCCTCAACCGAGGCGGAACCGTCTTTCCAGAGAATCACCTTGATCTTGTCGCAGAAGCCGTTCATGGCCTCGTCCACCGCGTTGTCTACGACTTCGTACAAGCAGTGGTGAAGTCCCGTCGAAGAAGTCGACCCGATGTACATCCCGGGCCGCCTTCTCACGGCTTCCATACCTTCTAGGACTTTGATTTGTTCGGCACCGTATTCGAATACTTCTCCGTTCTCCTTCAAGATGGAACCACCTCTCGGCACACATCTTAACATAAAGCCTGGTAACGAATCTATGTTCGATCCATTTTCTTCCGAATGCTCCTCGTAGAAGCCCGGAGCAGGAACACCTTGTCCCTGGTCAAGACCAGCGACTTCGGATCGTTTCCTTCTTCGATAAGAAACCCGTGGGCCCTGGCGTAGCTTACGAGCTCCCTATTTGCCCTCGAAGCCTTACCCTGGGTCCAGTCGATGACGGCGACGATGTCGCCTTCATGTATCACGTGTCCTGAATCGAGCGGGATCCACGGCGCCACTGGCTATCCTTCTTTGAGCTCCTCGCTATGGCGATGCTCCTCGACTCGAGTTCAGACCTGGCCGTCTTTACCGCCCCTAGATCTTGAGAACCGATGAGCCCCATGACCTCCTGGTCTGTAAGGTGAGGAGCTTTTTCGAGGATAGCTATGGCCTTCCGTTTCGCCCGCAATTCTCGCTTGACGGCGCAATAGGGGCACTCTTTCTTGAAAGAAGGGTATAGACACCCGCACGCGCTGCAGTGGGTGTATCCCCTTCTCAAGAGGTAGAGCCTACGTCTCGCCATCGCGAGCGCGAACTTCTTGGCCGAAGAAGCGAGCTTTTCATCCGAGATAGGCTCCAAGACAGAACCGTCCCAGGGAACCTGATCTGCGCTAAAGGCCCTGACCGGTTTCCTGGAATCTTGAGCCGGTTCCCAAAGGTGCTCCGAGAAGCGTATTTCCCGGACATAATCCCCGCCCAGGGCAGCCCTGAGTCTCGCCAAGATGGTTTCTTTCATGAATGTGAGCTCCTGGGACCAGACCGAAGACGCCGTAGCCACGAAAAGCACATCTCCGTCGAGCCTGCGGGGCCTGGCGTGCCGCGCTATATCCCCTACCACTCTGGGCCATACCATAAAGACCTGGTATCTCTTGGTGTGGGTAAGGAGCCCCATGTTGTCAAGGCTCTTCTCCAGCACCTGAGATAAGCGGGCGAGACCGGTAGAGTAGTACGGACTTCTCCTCACGCCATCCCACCTCCCTCGTAGGGCTCCACGGAACCGTCTTGCACCCTGAACTCAGTGACGTCCGGGGCAAGATCTTCGATAGGGTCGGTCGCGGTTATGAGGATCTGGTGCCCATAATCGCAGAGGGAAAGCACTTTCTTCCGCCTGTATTCGTCGAGCTCTGAAAGGACATCGTCCAGAAGCAGCACCGGTTTCCTCCCGAAGGCGCCCTCAAGCATCTTTGCTTCGGCGAGTTTGAGCGCTAGCGCCGCGCTCCGCTGCTCGCCTTGGGAACCGAAATAGCGCACTTCTTTCCCGCCCAGAGTAAGGACTATATCGTCCCGGTGGGGCCCTGACAAGGTGATCCCCCTGGCGGTCTCTTCTTCCCTCTTCGCCTGGAGACTCTCCTCAAATTTCCGGGAAATATCCTCAAGATCTCCTCCCACCTCTCCTACGCCGATAGAGGAAGCGTAAGATACACCGCACGGCCGCCCGGCTATGAAAGCGTACGTCTCGGACACTTCCCTTTGGAGGTCGCCCATGGCAGTAAGTCGCCTCGCCGTCACCATGGAACCCGCTTCGACCAGGATCCCGTCTAGGGACTCCAAAGTCCTGCGCCACGAAGGGTCGCTCCGGATCTTCTTAAGCACGTTGTTCCTTCTGGCCAAGGCATCCTGGTACCTACTCAGCCTTCGGGCATACTCTGGATCTATCCTCCCGAGGAGGGAGTCGAGGAATTTTCTCCGGGAGGCGGAGCTCCGCTTTATCATGTACAGGTCGTCGGGAGAGAAATAGACGGCCGGAAGCACTCGGATAAGCTCGCTCCTCCGGACCGGGACGTCGTCCACCGTAACTTTCCTCCGGAGCGCCGGTTCAACGGCCACCTGTACCTTTATTGTCTTCGACGAACCGTCATCGTCCACCCGGCACCCTGCGGCAAACGCTTTGGCGCCCCAGCGACAGAGGTCATGGTCGCGTTCTGCCCTCACCGACGTCAGCGAGGAGAGGTAATAACAGGCCTCGAGGAGATTTGTCTTGCCGGATGCATTGCGGCCAAAAAAAAGGCTGACCCCCGGCTCAAGCCGGAGCTCAAGGTGCCTGTAATTTCGAAAATCCTTAAGAAGCAGGAACGATATGTTCACTGCTTCAGAAAGCTCCTCTCGGGCTAGACATAGGCATGATCACGTACGCGGCTTCGATCCCGGCTCCTTCGGAATTTTCCTTGGCCTCTTCATCGACAACGGGTTCAACCCGCATGGCGCTCACCTGGCCGGACATGCCCAGGAAGGTGTAGCGCGTACTTATCTTTCCAAGAGATTGAAGTATGTACTTATGCTGCACCCATATCTCAATGGACTCGCCTTCGATTTCGGCCGGAAGCACTTCTTCCATCCTACCCCTTTCGGGAGAGCCGGCCTTTACCGTGAGAGTCCCATCCTCCTTGCGGAGTATCATCCTCATCGCCCTGTCTTCCTCTGAGGCCACGATCGCCGCCCTGGATGCGGCCCTCATGAGGTCCTCAGTAGATACTTTCGCCGATGAGACGAACTTCCGCGGGATCACTTGTTCGTACGCGTAGTACTGACCGTCTATGAGGCGAGAGAAGCAGGAGACGTCTTTGGTCGTGAAATACGCGTGGTTGTCGGCTATCTTCACCCTTACTTTGGAGCTGCCTTCCGTATCGGTAAGACGGGCAATGTCCTGCAGGATTGATGCGGGAAGTATCGCCCGGCACTCGGGCGCGTCCACATCGGCTCTCGCTCTCGAAAGGGCGAATTGATCGGTGCTTACGGCGATCATCTTGCCTTCCTTAAACTCGAGTAGACAAGCCCCCCACAGGGGCCTCGCCGGATTAGAAACGGCAAACGTAGCGCCGATTTTCACGAGCTCGCGGAAGAGCTCTCCGTCAAGCTCAATCTCTTCTCCTTCAGGGCTTACCGGCCACCTGGGAAAATCGTCTGCCGGTATGGCATTAAGGACCATCTCCGAAGACCCGGACTTAACATTCAGGGCCCACGCGGATTCGTCGAGGGAAAGGGTGACTTCGGGAGTGGAAATGGTCCTCACCACGTCTTCGAGGATCTTGGCCGAGACCACAAGGGAACCGGAAGAACGTACGTCTGCCTCGGATGAGACTCTGACTCCCCAATCCAAATTGGTTCCCGAAAGGACCAGAGCGTCTGACGTGCACTCCAAAAGGCATCCTCTGATAGACGTAAGAGTGGTCCTGGAAGGAATCGGTCTGGACGCTGTCTGAACAAGCCACTGGAGGCGGTCTTTGGAGATGGTCACCTGCATGAAAGGTTCCCCTTTCCATAGCTAGTTCTGCGTGTGTATATAGCTAAACCAGCCGTAGAATTAGGTGCTGTTGAATTGTTGATAAGTCCTATTCTTCCAGTTAAACGCAATTCCCTCCCGGAGATTAGACTGTGGATGGTTTGTGGAAGCGTGTGGACAAAGAGACGGCGCCCAAGCTTGGGGTGAAGATGTACACAAGCTTTCAACAAGAAGCTAAGAATCCGTCCACAAGCTTTTCCACAAGGGGTACCCTGGCGTTCGACGTTTCTAGCCTTCCTTGATCTTGGCCGTGAGAATGTTCAAAGTCTCGTCCAAAGCAGGGTTGACTTTCCGCTCCGCTTCCACCTTGTCGCAAGCATGGAGAACGGTGGTGTGGTCGCGCCCGCCGAACTGTTCCCCTATCCTTGGGAGAGAAGCGTCGGTGAGCTTCCGGCAGAGGTACATCGCCATCTGCCTGGGGAAAGCTACGTTCCGGGTGCGCCTTTTGGCCGAGAAGTCGCTTACATCCAGGCCGTAGTGCTCCGCAACCACTTTCTTTATCATGTCGATGGTGATGGGCGCCGGTTTCTTGCTCGGCAAGAGGTCATGGAGGACCTCTTTAGCCACTTCCAACGTGACCGGTTTGTTCTGCAGCGCCGTAAAGGCCAGCACGCGGATGAGGGCCCCCTCCAGCTCTCTGATGTTCGAAGGGATCCTCTCGGCTATGTACTGGCAGACTTCTATAGGGACTTCACGCCCTTCTATTTCGGCTTTCTTCCGGAGGATAGCCATCCTGGTCTCGATGTCCGGCGGCTGGATGTCGCAGATAAGGCCCCATTCAAACCTGGTCCTGAGCCTCTCCTCCAGCGTGGATATCTCTTTGGGAGGCCTGTCCGAAGAAATGATGATCTGTTTGTTCGCCTGGTGGAGGGCGTCAAACGTATGGAAGAACTCCTCCTGGGTCGCGTCCTTGCCGGCGACGAACTGGATGTCGTCTATGAGGAGCACATCAACGCCCCTGTAGCGGTTCCGGAACTCAGCGGTGGTACCTTCCTGGATTGCAAGTATGAGTTCATTTGTGAAAGTTTCTGACGACACATAGCAGACTTTGAGCCCCGGATGGTGGTCCAGCACGTAGTGGGCGATGGCCTGCATGAGGTGGGTCTTGCCAAGCCCCACGCCGCCGTATATGAAGAGAGGATTGTACACTTTCGAGGGAGCCTCCGACACGGCCAGGGCGGCCGCGTGGGCGAAGCGGTTGGAGGCGCCGACTATGAAGTTCTCAAACACATATCTCGGGTTTAGGCCCCTCAGGTACTGGGAAATGTCGTCTGTGTTCCTGCGCTTCTTCTCACGGGGAAGCGCCGTGTCTGCCGGGAAGAGGGTGCTGGCTACCATCTTCTCCTGGGCAACGACGGTGAATTTGAGGTCGCACGACGTGCCCCACGTTTCCTTCCAAGCCCGCATGAGCTCTTCTTTGTAATGGGACTCTATCCAATTCCTCGCGAATTCAGAAGGCACAGTCACCGTCAGGGTGTTTGCCTTGAGACCTGCCGGACGAGTGTCTTTGAGCCAGCTGAAGCTGGGACTCGACAGCCTGGCCGCTGCGCGAGTGAGAGTATCTGCCCAGGCTTGTTCCAGGTTGCGCGACATAGCCTATACCACCGTTTCGTCCTTGTCTTGTCTAGTGAATGCGTGATTCCGCTTCGACCGAAGGAATTCCTCTGCCGAGGATCCGAAAGAAGACATTATTCAGTTGTGCATAAACGTCTCGTTTCAGGATGCCTCTACATGCTTGGGCATTTCTTCAGGGCGACTGCGAATCCTATGGTATCGCGCTTTCGCATATTAAAGCCACAGGTTATTCACAGAGATATCAACAGTTGTGGATAAACTCCTGGGGATATCGCAGTCCCGGGTCGGTTTGGCCGCTGAATCCCTTGCTTGAAAACTATATCAAGGCAGGAGCGGAGGGACAATTGAACGGGTGTACGTGAGACCCCCGGCTTGCTTCCTTTTCCGCGACTTAGCAGGCAAGTTGGGACGAGACCCGGAGGGCCTGTTAATTGACACTTAAACTTTTGGCGGGATATAATCTCTCGTACCATTGTAGAGCCCGCTTGAATTCTAGGAGGATGTCTTCCATGAAGCGCACATACCAGCCCAAGAGGCGTAAGAGAGCACGTACGCATGGATTTTTGTCTAGGATGAAGACTCGTGGTGGGCGCAAGGTTATCGCCCGCAGAAGAGCGAAGGGCAGGAAACGGCTGTCTGCATAGGCGAAGTGGGGCTACTCCGTGGCTAAAGGAAGGATACCTGCTCCCCATTATCGTAGAGTATTCAAAGAAGGGCGCTCGACAGCGAACAGGTATCTCGTTCTGTACTACTTGCCCGACGATACTGTAAAGATGGGTGTGAGCGTATCTGCTCGATTGGGAAAAGCGACCAAGCGGAACAAGGTCCGCCGTCGAGTCAGAGAGGCATTCCGTCTCATGGGGCCCTCCGCTACAGGCGGAGGCCAGTTTGTGTTTATTGTGCGGAAGAAGGCTTTGGAGGCAACATATAAGGAAATCGAAGAAGCAGTGAGAGACCTGGTGAAGAGGATGACCGCTCAAAATGGTGCGTAAAGGGCTCGCCTATCTCATACGGCTGTACCAGGTATATATCTCGCCTCTTCACAGGCCTTCTTGCAGGTATTACCCGACTTGTTCCGAATACGCAAGACAGGCTGTCTTGGTCCACGGCCCGGTCCGGGGCTTGCTCTTGGCCTTCCGGCGGATATTAAGGTGTAATCCCTTTTCAGCCGGTGGCTACGACCCGGTTCCTCCCGTAAGAAAACGACCTATTGAGGCCGAGGGGGTCAATTAATGCAGTACGCAGTGGGATTTCTGAGCGGAATCATCGATAAGCTCGCTTCGCTTACCGGGAGTTACGGACTGGCCGTTATACTACTCACCGTGGCGCTGCGGCTGGTTCTACTACCAGTAAACATAATCCAGGCCAGGTCGCTTCAGGCGATGAATATGCTCAAGCCTGAGGAAGATAAGATAAGGAAAAAGTACAAAGACGACCCAGAGAGGCTCCAGCTCGAGATAATGGAGCTATACCGGAGGCACAAGGTGAACCCTGCCAGCGGGTGTATCGTCCTGGCGGTACAGTGGCCCATCCTGATCGCGATGATCAAGTCCCTCGGAGACAACGAGGCGCTAAAGGCGGCGACGTTCCTCGGTCTCACTTTGGGCGAGCCGGGTGGGTGGATCATAGCCTTGCTGGCGGCCTTTACCACCTACCTCGGCGTGAAGCTCTCCCCCACCATGGGAGCCGGAGGCCAGCAGGGCCAGGCCCAAAACGTGATGGTAATATTCATGGTGGGCCTCATGTTCTACCTTGGTCTCAGGTTTTCTGCAGCAGTGTCGCTCTATATAATCACGGGTAACCTCTTGGGACTTGTGGAGAAATTCTTCGTACCGCAGCCTGAAATCCAGGCGGAAGGATTGAGATCCAGTGAGAAGCGTTGAAAAAACCGGACGGACCGTAGATGAAGCAATAGGTGCAGCTCTTGCCGAGCTGGGGGTTCCGAAGAGCGACTGCCGCATAGAAGTGCTTGCGGAACCTTCCAGGGGATTCTTGGGGATACTGGGCACGAGGGAAGCCAGAGTCAGGGTAACCGTAAAGGAAAGCCGCGCTGAACTGGCTAAGGCTTTCCTCGCGGGTGTCCTCGAACGCATGAACACCGAAGCCGCCATAGAGGTAAGACCCAGGGGAGACACCCTCCACCTGGACGTGGTCGGCAAGGACATGGGCATCCTCATCGGCCGCAGAGGCGATACCTTGAGGGCCCTCGAGTTCCTCACGAACCTGGCTTCTTCCAAGGGCAGCGGCGAGGCTTTGAGGGTCGTCGTGGATGTATCGGGCTATAGAAAGCGGCGCGAGCGGGAACTCGAGGAGATGGCTAGAAACCTGGCCAGGCGGGTCATGCGCACGGGCCAGAGGGCGGTCACCCAGCCTCTCGAAGCCAGGGACCGCCGCATAGTGCACTTGGCGCTCCAGGGGAGCAAGAGGGTCACAACGCACAGCGAAGGGGAGGAGCCCTTCAGGCGCGTCGTGATCTCGCCCAAAGAGCGTCCGGGGCCCGAGGATACTGAGTAGGCGGAAGCACAGGAGAAAGCCCCGGAAACGGGGCTTTTGTTTATGGGCAGGGATATATGAAGATGAAGGATGACACCATCGCCGCCATCGCAACGCCCCCGGGGACGGGGGGCATATCCATCGTCAGGGTAAGTGGCCCAGACGCGCTGAAGATAGCCGGGCAGGCGGTGCGCCTCAGGTCGGGAAAGCCGCTTGCGTCGCTTAAGCCGTGGGCGGCGAGGCTCGCTTCTGTAGTGGATGCCCGCGGTGCCCAAGTGGACGAAGCGCTGGTTGTGGTCATGAAATCCCCTCGATCCTACACGGGAGAGGACGTGGTCGAGATCCAGTGCCACGGCGGGAGGCTCGTGAGCGAAAAGGTCCTGGCGCTACTCCTGGAAGCCGGCGCGCGCCCGGCGGAGCCCGGGGAGTTTACCCGCAGGGCGTTCCTGAGCGGCAGGATCACCCTGGAAGAAGCCGAAGCCGTCCTGGAACTGGTGGAAGCCCCCACCGAGTATTCCTTGTCCCAGGCTGCGAAGAGGCTTAGGGGCGAACTGGGACAAAGAGTGAGGGAATGGGAAGAGAGCCTGTACTCGGCTCTGGCGGCCTATCAGGCGGGGATTGATTTCCCCGAAGACGTCGACCCCGGCCTGGAACGGGCTACCCGCGAGATCGAGAGGGTGCACAGGGAGATAGCGGCATTACTCGAGCGTGCGCCTCTGGGTTTGGCCCTCGTGAATGGGATAGAAGTGTGTCTTGTAGGGCCTCCCAACGCGGGAAAGTCGTCCCTCTTCAATGCCCTCCTTTCCGCCGAGCGCGCCATCGTCACAGAAGTCCCGGGTACCACCAGAGACGTACTCAGGGAGAGGACCGAGTGGAACGGCCTGCCCGTGATACTGCTGGACACGGCCGGTCTAAGGGAAACCTCCGACATAGTGGAGATGATCGGCGTGGAACGTGCCGAAAAGGCCGCTTCCGAGTCGGAAGTGATAGTGTACGTGGTGGACGGTGCAGTAGGGCTCACGGGAGCCGACAGGAGCTGGATCGAGAAATGGCGCAAAGAGGGGAGGAGGCTACTCGTCGTTGTCTCCAAAGCGGATGTCTCCCCCCGCAAAGCGGAAGAAGAGGAGCTGAGGAAGCTGACCCATGGGTCGTTCGTTCTCGCCTCGGCAAAGACGGGAGAGGGACTTGAGGAGATAAAGACGAAGGTGACCGGATGGTTTAGCCGTGGAGGAGAGATGGACCTCCTGGTCCCCGGGTCGGCCCGCCAGGTGGACTGCCTGAGGAGGGCGTCGTCGTCTCTGGGCGAGGCTCTTTCGGCGCAGGCCGAAGGCTGGACCGAGGACGTGGTGGTGATCTGTCTGGAAGAAGCCTTGAGGGCTCTTTCGGAGCTGACCGGGAAAAATGTGAGCGAGGAGACGCTTGAACAGATATTTTCCAGATTCTGCGTGGGGAAATGACTGCTATTACCGGGAAATATGACATACTGGTCGTTGGCAGCGGGCATGCCGCGGTCGAGGCCGCGCTGGCGGGCGCTCGGCTCGGCCATTCCGTGGCGATCGTGACTTTGAACCCGGAAAATGTCGCCGGTATGCCTTGCAACCCAGCCGTAGGTGGCCCGGGGAAGGCGCAGATAGTAAGCGAGATAGACGCCCTGGGCGGGGAGATGGCTCTTGCCACGGATCACGCCACCATCGAGCTCAGGGTCTTGAACGCATCGAAGGGTCCGGCAGTGCAGTCCCTGCGGGCTCAAGTGGATAAGAAAGCCTATGCCGCCCACATGAAGAGGGCCCTCGGTGATGCCGGCGTTACGCTCCTCGGGGGGATGGTCGTCGACATCCCGGTATCCTCAGGCGCGGTCCGCGGGGTGGTGCTGGGAAACGGTGACTATATAGCGGCGTCGCGAGTGATCCTTTGCACCGGTGTGTACCTGGAAAGCCGGATTATCATAGGGGACGTCGTCAAAGAGTCAGGCCCCTTAGGAGAGCCTGCCGCCAAGGGTCTGTCGGACGCCCTCCGGAGGCTCGGGATAGCCCTGGGCCGTTTCAAGACCGGGACGTCGCCGAGGATAGCTGCTGATTCGGTGCGCTGGGAAGAACTCAAGAAGGAAAGCGGCGCGCCCTATCCTCTCGCTTTTTCTTTCTTGTCCAAGCCTCGGGTTTACAACAACGACGTTTGCTACTCCACCTATACCAACGAGCGCACTCACGAGATAATCAGGGCCAACCTCCACCGCTCGCCCCTTTTCGACGGGACCATCCGGGGCACCGGGCCGAGGTACTGCCCATCAATTGAGGACAAGGTCTACAGGTTCCCCGAGAGGGAGCGCCACCAGATCTTCCTGGAGATGGAGGCCAGGGACTCGGATGAAGTATATATCCTTGGCCTTTCCACGAGTCTTCCGGTAGACGTCCAGGTCGAAGTGGTAAGGAGCTTACCCGGGCTTAAGGAAGCGAGGATCGTGAAGCCCGGCTACGCGATAGAGTACGACCGCATCCTTTCCCAGCAGTTAAAGCCGTCGCTGGAGGTTGTGGGCATTGAAGGCCTGTACTCGGCGGGCCAGATAAACGGGACGTCGGGGTATGAAGAGGCGGCTGCCCAGGGACTCATGGCCGGCATAAACGCCGCGCTTTCTCTGGAGGGGAAGCCTCCGGTCATATTAGAGCGCAGCCAGGCCTACATAGGGGTCCTGATCGACGACCTGGTCAGCAACGTGATTGACGAGCCGTACAGGATGCTTACCTCCAGGTGCGAGTACAGGCTCATGCTCAGGCAGCAAAACGCGGACCAGAGGCTTACTCCGCTCGGGAGAGAGATCGGGCTGGTGTCGGATGCGAGATGGCGGGTATTTGAGGAGAAGCGGGCCAAACTCGAGAAGGGTAGGGAGCTCCTGGGTAAGAAAACCGGCGGGGTGGAAGTCCGGGAGCGCCTCAAAGCGCCGGATACGAGGCTCGAGGATTTCCTGGGCGAGATCCCGGAACTCGCTCTGCTTCCCGAAGATGTGAGGGCCGAGATAGAGATCGAAGCCAAGTACAGCGGCTTCATTGAACGCCAGGAGAGGGAGGCCAAGAGGCTCCAGAGGTATGCAGGCAAGAGGATCCCCCCTGGCTTCGACCCGTCGGAGGTGCCCGGGCTCTCGAGGGAAGCGCGTGACAAGCTTAGAAGATACGCGCCGGCGACCATAGGAAGGGCCCTGGAGGTCGGAGTTTCGCCCCAGGACGCTCTCATTTTGCTGGCTTACATGAAAAACCGTGGTTCCGGAGGGGCTCAAGGAGATGAATGAGGCCGGGTCGCTTGTAGAGCGCGGGACGGAGGCCGTCGCAGAGGCCCTGGGGGAAATGGGCCTGCCATGCGGGGAAGATGCGCTCCGTGTGGTGAGAGGGTGGTTTCGTTTCTACGAGAAGTGGGCAGGCCGCAGGGTAGTCGGCTTCGACGACGTCCTGGACATCGCGGTAAAGCTCATCGCCGATTCCTTCGCTGTGGAGAAGGTCCTCTCGTGCGTTTCTCGGCACGGCGAGATGATTAGTGCCATAGACCTCGGGAGCGGCAACGGGTGGCCGGGTCTCGCCGTGAAAGCGCTTGTCCCGGATTCAGGCTTGACGCTATTGGATTCGCGCCTGGGCGCGTGCCGGTTTCTTGAGGCCTACATCAGGGAAGCCGGCATTAGAGGCGTGGCCGTAATCGCCGGTAGGGCGGAGGCTGCCTGGCGTAAACCCGAGCACGCAGGGCGTTACTCCCTTGTCACCTCGAGGGCTATGGCGCGGCCGGGAGTTGCGCTGGAGCTCTCGGCGCCCTATTGCGCCCCCCGGGGCAAGGTCGTCCTCTGGCTTGGGCCCGAGTACGAAGCGAGAGCCGGCGAGAAGACGGAAGTCCCAGAGCTTGGTCTGCGCCTCGAAGGACTTGAGAGGTACACCCTCCCCTACGACTTGGGGCGGCGCATCTTGGCGGTTTACGTGCGCGAAGGAGACATGGGAAAAGGTTACCCCAGGTCTATCTCCAGCATGAGAGCAAAACCCGTCTTGTAAAGACGCAGGAAAAATTTGACTGGAAAGAGAACCCTCTTCCACGGGGGGTGGTATCATGTCGCAGGCGCTTACGCTGGACAAGTTCCAGCCTAGTGAGGTAAGTGTGACGGAGATCGCGCTACGGCCCGGGGCGGTGGTGCCAGGCGGAAGCGACACGGTGTCCAGGAGGCTCCTGCAGAACCTGGTGCGGGGGACGTCGGAGCCGATCCTCGCGAGGCGTCTGGGCGACAAGCTGGAGATAGTGGCGGGAGATCTTGAGTTCTTGGTTGCGGTACGCAGAGGGGCCAGGTCGCTCAAGGTCATGGTGGCAGACCTGGACGACAGGGAAGCCCTCCTCATACGCCTTATGGAAGGAGCCCGGAGGGGAGATATAAACCCCGTAGAAGAGGCCGAGATTATCAGGACTCTGAACCGGGAATATGGGATGACCCAGCAGGAAATAGCCATGCGCTGCGGCAGGGTACAGTCCACCATAGCCAACAAGCTCAGGCTGCTCAGGCTCCCCGAGGAGATTATCTCCGCGCTCCGCACGGGGGAGATAGGAGAGAGACACGCGAGGGCCCTCCTCAAAGTGAGCGATCCTGCTAGGCAGGTGGACATATTCAAGAGGGCACTTAGGACTCGAGCCTCGGCCCAGGAGGTAGAGTCCATGTGTTCGCTGGCCGCAGGGCCGGCTAAGGAAACGAGAGGGCGCAAGAAGCATGGCCTCGGCGTCGTGAAGGACATCCGCATATATCAAAACGGGCTCCGCAGGGTCGTGAGAGAAATGCTCAAGGCAGGACTGAGTGTCGTATACGAAGAAGAAAACGTCGAAAACAGTTGGGAGTTCAGGGTTTTGGTCAAAGCGGAAGGGGAGTCCTCTGTCTAAGGATGTCGAGAGTCATAGCGATCGCCAACCAGAAAGGCGGGGTGGGGAAGACCACTACCGCCGTTAATCTAGGGGCTTGTATAGGTGATCTTGGCCGCTCCGTGCTTCTGGTTGATATGGACCCCCAGGGCAACGCGACGAGCGGAGTGGGGGTCGACCGCAGGACCCTCGACGTATCCATATATGACTGCTTGGTGAGCGATGTGGAACCGGTCAAGGCCTTGCGTGCCACCGAGTTCCGGGGCCTATGGATCCTGCCTTCGTCTCTCAACCTGGCCGGCGCGGAGATAGAGCTGGTACCCATGATGGCCAGGGAGACGAGATTAAGAAGGTGCATCGGCAAGGTAAGGGACAACTATGATTACGTCCTCATCGACTGCCCGCCTTCCCTGGGCCTCCTTACGGTAAACGCGTTGACGGCTGCCGACTCAGTGCTGATACCTATCCAGTGCGAGTACTACGCTCTTGAGGGCCTCTCCCAATTGTTGAACATAATCAAATTGGTTAGAAACAGGCTTAACTCGACCTTGGAGCTGGAAGGCGTCCTCCTTACGATGTATGATGCGCGGACAAACCTTTCCCTCCAGGTTGCGGAAGACGTAAAAAGGTATTTCAGAGACAAGGTGTACAGGACGATAATCCCGCGGAACGTACGCCTGTCCGAGGCGCCGTCCCATGGAAAGCCGATCACCGTCTACGATCCGAGGTCCAGAGGCGCCGAGGTGTACAGGGAGCTCGCTGAGGAGGTTGTGAGGCGTGCCGAAGAAGGGGCTAGGTAGGGGCATAGAAGCTCTTATCCCGGCGGATCCGGGGCTCGAGGAAAGTCCTATCGTGGAACTTGACCCGGAGGACATAACTCCCGACCCGCTCCAGCCGAGGCAGGTTTTTGACGAGGCAAAGATCGATGAGCTCGCGGCTTCCCTTAAGGAGCACGGCGTCATCCAGCCCCTGATCGTTAGGCGGGTAGGGGGCGCCTACAGGCTGGTGGCGGGTGAGAGACGACTTAGGGCCGCGCTCAAAGCCGGCCTCAAGAAGGTCCCCGTCGTGGTGCGGGATATGGACGACCGGCAAGCCATGGAGGTGTCCCTTGTCGAGAACCTTCAGAGGGAGGAGCTCGGGCCGCTCGAGCAGGCCGAGGCCTTCCAGCGGCTGATAGAAGAGTTCGGTTTGACCCAAGATGAAGTTGCCGCGCGGGTGGGGAAGAGCCGCCCCGAGGTGGCAAATACCCTTAGGCTGCTCAAGCTTGAGCCCGAAGTGAAGAAGCTCCTGGCGGATGGGAAACTGACGGGAGGACATGCCAGGGCGCTGGTGGGTCTGAGCCCGGCGGAGCAGATAAGGGTAGCGGGGAGCGTGGTTTCCAAGGGACTTTCCGTGCGGAAGACCGAGGAGCTGGTCGCTGGCCTTTCCAAGGGGAAGAAGTCAAGGACCGTGGCGCGTGCTCCGGTAAGAAGGCGCGATGCCGAAGAGATCCTGTCCCAGGCTCTGGGTACGCCGGTGCAGGTGAGGGTCCAGGGAGCAAAAGGCACCATCGTCATCTCATTTTACGGGGAAGAAGACCTTGAGAGGATCGTGGAGATGATCGGGAGAGGGAGCGGGCAGTAGGCGCTCCCTCAAATGTTTCACGTGAAACACTGAGGGTAAAATTGCAGCGTAACGCCGATATTCGCGCCTCGACACCGGGGCGCGTTGCACGAGGAGGATGTTCTATGGCGCCCGCGCGACTCTTAAGACCCGTCTGGGCAGAAGTAGATCTTGCCGCCTTTAGATCCAACGTTGAAGCGATAGCCTCTCTCTTGGCCAAAGGGACAAAGGTGATGCCGGTCATCAAGGCCGACGGCTACGGTATCGGGGCGACGATGGCGGCGAAGGCCGTCCGCGACCTCCCGTACATAGCCGGGTTTGCCGTGGCCACACCTGAAGAGGCCCTCAAGCTAAGGGAAGACGGCATCGATGAGACGGTCCTGGTCCTGGGGCCCGTGACCGCAGAGGCGGCCGAAGAGATGGTAAGAGCAGGAGTATCCATTACTGCTGCCTCCGTAAGGGGACTCAAGGAAGCCGTTTCGGCCGGCGAGAAGACCGGTCTACGTCCCAAGATCCACCTCAAGATAGAGACCGGCATGAACAGGATAGGGCTTTTCCCCGGCCGGGAGCTGGAAGAGGCGCTGGAGATCTTGAGCGGCGGCGGTGCTGAATTCGAAGGGGTGTTTACCCACTTTTCTTCAGCGGACGTGGATAGAGAATATACTCTAAAACAGCTAAGCGTCTTCAAGAACGCCTTGCAGGCCATCGAGGCCCGCGGGCTCAGGCCTAAGTACAGGCATACCGCGAACTCGGCCGGGATCCTCGACTATCCCGAGTCTCACTTCGACATGGTGAGACCGGGCATAGTCATCTACGGTTCCTTCCCTGACAGACACCTTGAAGGGAAGGTGCCCATCAAGCCGGTCTTGTCTCTCCATGCCAGGGTGTCCCACGCAAAAAGGGTACCCGCCGGCACAGATATCGGGTACGGCCGGACTTACACCGCGCAGCATGAGACGACGATCGCCACAATACCCATCGGTTACGCAGACGGATACCCGAGGCTCCTGTCGGGAAAGGGGGCCGTGCTCATCAGAGGGAAGCGTTACCCGCTTGCAGGCCGCGTCTGCATGGACCAGACCATGGTGGATCTGGGTTCCGACGATGTCCAGGTGGGGGAGCTGGTCACCCTCATCGGCACACAGGGCGAGAACACGATAACCGTGGACGAGGTCGCCGAGGCGGCCCAGACGATAGCCCATGAGGTCCTCACCGGTCTTACGGCTAGGGTGCCACGGGTATACCAGGGCTAGAGAAGCCGCGCCGGGACTGGCTAGGCAGGATTTTGGGCCGCTGCGTCGAACCCACTTGCGACTGGGTAGATGCGGCTAGACGCGGGACTTGCTGGAGGCGCCGTGCTCGGATCACTGGAAGGAGCAATCCTCAAGAACAAAGCCCGAGGTAAGCGGGGGAAGAGTTCGCAAAAGCGACGCTTCACCCTTTTCCTCGTTTCATCTCATGGCGATAGCAGGGCGCTCAGCTTTGACGCCCGGACTCCGAAAATAATCCTCGCGTGTATTGGGCTAGCGATAATATCCCTCGCCTTGCTGATCAGGAGCTACCGCTTGAACGTCCAGGAGCTTCGCGAGTTGCGCTACATGAGAGATCTGGCCGAGTCTCAGCGTCAGCTCATAGTGGAACTTGAGGAGCAGTTCTCGGAACTCAGCAACCGGCTTGAGCAAGCGGAATCCCTAGGTTCCGAGATACGGGAGCTCTTGGAGGTCGAGGGGGTTGTGCCCCAGGTCTTCGCGCCAAGTTTGGGCCTGGGCGCCCCTCTACGGGTACTGAGGACGGTGAGCAGGTCTCAGAGCTCCATACGCAGGGAGCTGTCTCCGGACGAAATGGGCAGGGTCCTCTACATCCTTAAGGAATCTGCGGACAAGCTGGCCTACGAGACAGAGGATATATTGGAAGAGACTCGCTACCTATATGAAATGGCCAACGAACTCGTGGCCCGGCTCAGGGCGACACCCAGTATCTGGCCTGTGAAGGGGGACGTGACGTCCGAATACGGCTGGAGGACGCATCCGCTAAACCGTACCAAGGAGCACCACGACGGCGTCGACATTGGCGCGGATTGGGGAGCCCCCATAGTGGCCACCGCCGACGGACGCGTCACGTTTGCCGGTTATAGATACGGTTACGGTTGGACGGTAGTGGTCGAGCATGGCTACGGTATCGAGACGCTTTACGCTCACTGCTCCAGGCTTGCGGTCAGCGTGGGGCAGGAAGTCAAGAGAGGAGACCTAGTTGCCTACGTAGGCCAGTCCGGCACGGCGACGGGGCCTCACGTACACTACGAGGTCAGGCTCTGGGGGCGGACAACAGACCCGTCCGAATACCTACCCGACGAAACTTAGGAGGTCGATTTGAGTGTTTGCCAAGACAGAGAACACAACCAAGCCGGGGACTTTTGAGAGCCTTCTCGGCAAGGGCATTGAGATTAAAGGTACTGTCCGGTCCAAGGGGAGCCTGCGCATAGAAGGCTCGGCCGAAGGCAACGTCGAGTGTGAAGGTGACGTGACCATCGGAGAAACCGCGGTACTGAACGCCGACGTCACAGCCCAAAACGTCACTATCGGCGGGACTCTTTCCGGGACGGTCACCTGCTCCGGAAGGCTGGAACTCCTGCCCACCGCCAGGGTGAGGGGCGATATAAAGGTCGGCACCCTGGTCGTATCGGAAGGAGCGATCTTCTCTGGAACCACGCAGATGGGAGAGCCAACTGCAATCTCAATAGCACGTCCTAGGGAGACTGAGAGCGAACTGGACGAAGAATAAGCGCGCGGAGATGGTTTTCCATGTACAGGGACAGGACTGAGGCGGGCAAGGTCCTGGCGGAGGCGGTTAAGAAGCTGGAGCTGGATCGCCCCCTCGTCCTAGGGATCCCTCGCGGAGGCGTCGTGGTCGGCCGCGAGGTTGCCCTGGCCCTGGGTGCCCCTCTAGATGTTGTCATGGCCAAGAAAGTGGGGGCGCCGTACAACCCTGAATTTGCAGTTGCCGCCGTCGCCCCCGACGGCGAAGTTCTTTTTTCTCCCTACATGCCCGCAGGCATCCCCGGGTCATACATCCTGGACAAGGCTCAAGAGGTGCGGAGGACGATAGAGAAGACCCTTTCAGCCCTCAGGAACCAGAGGCCTGAAAGGCCCGTCCGGGGCATGTCTGCCATCCTCGTGGATGACGGCCTCGCGACCGGTCTCACCGCCAAGGCGGCCCTCCAGTATCTCCGGCGGAAAGGCCCCAAGGAGCTGGTCCTCGCCGTGCCAGTGGCGCCTCAGGACACGATAGACTTGCTGGAGCCTCTGATAGACGCGGTCGTCTGCCCCCTCAGGCCCGCGGTCTTCCACGCAGTAGGTGAGTGGTACGCGGCCTTTGAGCAGGTCTCTGACGAAGAAGTGAGACGCATCCTCGACGAGTTCGCCTCGAAAGAGTAGCCTTCTTTCCCGCCCGCTCAGGTATTATCCGCGAAGGAGTCGCGCATACTCTTGAACCAGGGGTATTCCAGCGATTCACCCGATAAATGCCTTTCTACCGGATGCTCCGGAACGGATCGCCTTCTCAATCCTTCGAGTGGCTTCCGACATGGGCAGGATCTTGCCCCTCAGGGTCGTATGTGTGGGGACCGACCGGTCGACCGGCGATTCCCTGGGCCCTCTGGTCGGTACCATGCTCGAAGACGCGGGTTTCCCGGGCGAGGTTATCGGCAACTTGGATGAGCCCGTACACGCCGAGAACCTCAGCCGGGTCCTCATGTCCTTGGGAGAGAGCGGCGATTCCCTGGTCCTCGGGGTCGATGCCTGTCTCGGGACAAAATCCGAGGTCGGGGCAGTCATGGTCCGTCCGGGCCCCCTGCATCCCGGGCTCGGCGTGAAAAAGAAGCTGCCTCCTGTCGGCGACATGCACCTCGCGGGAGTCGTAAACGTGGGCGGGTTCATGGAGTACATGGTGCTCCAGAACACGAGGCTGAGTCTGGTAATGAAGATGGCCCGGGCCATCTCGGCAGGCATCCAGAAGGCAGATGCCCTCCTCCGCAGCGCCTCGGAAAAGAGACCCGGGCCGGCGAACGAACGATGGGAGAGGGAGCTCGCTATTCTCTCGGCCCCAGCGACCGACGTACGTCTTTCACAACTTCTTCAGGCGTACGTCCGGAAGCCGTGACGACGGGAGTATCGCTGAAGCCGCTCATACCCAAGAAGTTGCTGTCCATCCCCGACACGACGACTGCATGGGGTCGTTCCCTCTTCAGGTCTTCTGGCTGCTTTACCTCCACCACGACGAACCCGGCGTTCTTGAGAGCCTCTTGGAACGGCCTGAGGCCGCTCTCGATGGCCACCTTAGTCATCTGCCTACCTCCTTTCCCCATCCCGGCGCATGCTTTAAGCCGGTCATGGAGTAATGTCTCTCCTGGGGATCCGGGGTATTCAGGTGCGATGTAGCAAACGGGAGGATACCGCCGTGGCCTTCTAGAATTATCCAGTTACAAGCGTGGAGGTGCCGGCAGGGTGCTCTGTGGTTTTGAGTGGTCGGTCAGAAAACTCATCAGGCAGGGAAAGCTGGCGGAAGCTTCAAGGCTGCTTCGGGACCGGATGAGCAAGGATGCCCGCCCGAGGAGCCGTTACCTGAATTACTTGGGCGTGTGCGAAGGCCGCATGGGGCATCTTGAGAGAGCGAGGGAGCTGTTCCTCCGGGCACATTCGCTCTCGCCCAGAGATCCGAAACCCCTCAACAACCTCGGCAACCTCGCGTACTTGCAAAGGGATCTGGATTCGGCGAGGCAGTACTACATGAGAGCCCTCAGAGAAGACGCTTGGGCCACCGAGCCCAGGTTTAACCTCGCGCTTCTGTACCAAGATCTTGGACACTCGGAAAAGGTGCTTTCCTCTTACGAAGGGTACGTGATAACGAAGAGGGCCATCCAGTGGGGGAAGGCTGCCGCCATCACGGTCCTCGTGCTGCTTCTCATCATTATCGTCAGCCTTTGAGTCTGGGATATGGAAAGGTAAGAGCGGTCCGTGAGCGTGCTTTTGCCTTGGACTCGCAGAAAACCAAGGCCCGGGCCTGTCGTTTCGGCCCGGCGACCGGACCCGCCGAAGAGGATGGCCGGGAGATCGCGGCTCCTCATCCTCATCGGGGTCGTGGCCTCCTTGTTTGCCGCAGGCGAGGCCTATCTGGGACTTATGGGAGGCCGCAGGCTGCCCGGCGGGACGACTGTCTGGGAGACACCGGTCCTCCGGCACGCTGACGGCGTCTATGCCGTGGGGTACGGAAGCGATCTCGCTTTCTATGGCCCTTCTGGAAAGGTCGTGGGTCTGCCGGACGGCGCTGATGATGCAGTGGTCTCAGATGAGAAGGTCTACGTAGCCGCCGGGGACCTCATCATGGGATACGGTCCCGACGGCAGGCTCCTATTTTCCGTGGAGAGACTCCCTGGAGAGAGGCTCATGCCTTGCGGGGGACTGAAGGGTATCCTCGCGCTCAGGCCGGAAGGGAGCGGCTTCGGCCGGCCATGGGTACTGAGGGCCATTCTTGACACGGGGGGCTCGTCCCCACCGGTGAGGGTCCCAGGGCTTCCCGCGGAAGGGGCAGTCTATGGAAGTCTCATCTTCGTGGGCGTACGGGACATAGCCGCGGGGGGAGAGTCTTTCCTCGTCTGCGCCGACATCGAAACCGGGGAGGTCCTTTGGTCCATGAGCGTAGGACAAGGTCATTTCAGGTGCGTTATACCACTTCCCGGCGGAAAAGTGTTCTACGCCACTTCGGAAGGCGCGGGGATGGCGGCTTCGGGCCGGGTGGTGCGCTCTTTCAGGGTAGCGGGCCCCGTGTGGGCCGCGGCGTGGACAGACGGCAGAGCGGCCGTATCCCACGGCGCTGAGAAGAATCCCTTTGTTACGGCGTTTTCAGAAGACGGGGAGGAACTCTGGAGCGGGAGACTCCCATCCCCCGCCCACAGGCTGGTACCCTCAGGGGACCGTCTTGTTGCTCTCTGCAAGACCCATGTGGTAGGGTTTTCCTTGAGAGACGGCCGCAGGGAGTATTCGTTCAAGATCCTCGATCTGCCTCTGGCTGTGGAAGGTAACCTGGTGCTCTTTTCGAGGGGCGGTGGGGCCTACCTTCTCAGCCTCGATGAGGCCCTGGCGGATCTCCCCTAGGCTAGAGACAGAGGGACGTTGGATGTGGCGGAGGGGAGCCGGACGCACGCTTCTTCTACTGGCAGTCGCGTTCATCGCGGAAGGAGCTACCCGCAAGCTTCCTCCTGGGCTGTGGTTTGCCGCGGTTTTCGTTTTGGTCTTCGCCATCGATAACATAGGTAGGCTCAGGAGCGGCGCGGTGAGGCCCCTTTTTCTAGAAGATATCCTCCTGGGCCTAACGCTCTACGCAGGGTTCGGGTACCTATCGTCGCTCCTTGACGGAGCCCTGTTCGCGTACACCGGCAGGCACGCTTCGCCCGCTGTTCCGGCTGTCGTACTCGCGGTCCTCGACAAGGCCTATTCTCCGGGCAATCATTCATCGCGAAGGGGGTAATCTCCACGAACTACGTAGACCTGGTGATCGGGGTGCTCTTGCTCCTTTCCTTCATACGCGGGTTCCGGATAGGCGTGTGGCGCTCCGTGTTCAACCTCGTGGGTGTGGCAGCGGCTTTCCTCGGCGCGTATGCGCTGGCGGGGCCGGCGGTGGACTTCCTGAATACCCGGTGGGACCTCTTACAAAAGACGGCGACCTGGTGGAGAAGAGCGTTCGATGCCGTGCCGCCCCTTCTTGTGCCGTATGATCCGGGGACCTTCGACGAGGCCTTTTCCTCCATCGGCGGAGCCTCTTGGGGGAGACTCCTTCAGGGGGCCGTCAAGCAGAACCTGCTCGCCGTAGGCGCACTCGCGAGCCCCGAGCCCACCTGGTCCGAGATGTTGAGCCTTGCCCTCGCGCGGCTCCTCCTCTCGAGCGTCGCCTTTTTCGTCCTTTTTTCCATACTGCGGATAGTGGCGGAAGGCATCGTGAAAAGCCTCGGGTTCACGACCCCCGACTCTTTCCTGGTCCGCCTGTGGGGAGGCATCGTTGAAACGGCCCTCTCCTTGGTCTGGCTTTCCCTCCTGGCCGGGGTCCTGTATCCTTTCCTGACGGCAGGCTTCTTGGGCCGGGCCCGCGAGGCGGCGGCAGGGTCGTACCTCGTTGCCGTCCTGCTTTCGGTCTACCAGACTATATGGCCTGCCATAATAGCCAGAGTCAAACTATAGCCGGGGGTGGGCTTACCCTTGCTTATCCTGGATCCGCCGCTTAGGGAGGGCGACATAGTCCAGATGAAAAAGCCCCACGCTTGTGGCGGGAGCCTTTGGACCGTCCTCATGGCCGGTGCCGACGTGAGGCTCAAATGCAATGAGTGCGGCCGCGTGGTGCTCCTCGACAGGGTGAAGTTCAATAGAAGGGTAAAGAAGCGGACATATATCGCTCCCCGGGAGCCGGATGCCATCTAATGGAAAACTGTATCTTTGCCGACTTGTGATGGGAAGGAGCTTTGGACTATAATTGGCTGGCGCCGGTTGAGCGAAGGGGGATGTCCCCTTACTCCCGCCCCTACCGTAGACGGGGCCATAAGTCCAAGGGAGGAGGATATGGCAATGCGCAAGTACGAAGTGCTTTTCATAGTTAGCCCCGAGCACGACGAAGAAAAAGTCGCCTCTATCATCTCCAGGTACAAAGACGTAGTAACCCAGGGAAACGGCACTGTGATTTCCGCCGACAAGTGGGGCAAGCGCCGGCTTGCCTACGAGATCAACCACATGAGGGAAGGGCTTTACCTGCTCATGGTATTTGAGGGCGGGAGCGAAGTCGCTTCCGAGCTCGACCGCCTTATGAAGATCGACCAGGACGTAGTGCGCCACATGATCGTGAGGCTAGACAACGTAAAGCGCAAACAGCGTGCTCCCAAGGTCTCCAAGCGCGCTCAGGAGCCCAAGGTAGAAGCCCAGGAAGCACAGGCGGTCGTTGTAGTGAAGGAACCTCAGGAAGGATCGGGACAGGCGTCTCCTGAACAAGAAACCCAGAAAGGACAGGGAGAAACGAAGTAAGCGCCCTACGGAGGGAAGAGAGTGCTCAACCGGGTTGTACTGATAGGTAGGCTCACGAGGCAGCCGGAGCTGAGGATAACACCAAACAGCATTTCCGTGACCACCGTGACTCTGGCTGTGGACAGGAGGCCTACTCAAGCGGGACAGAGAGAAACCGATTTCATCGACGTCGTCTTGTTCGGAAAGCTTGCCGAACTCGCGTGCAAGTACCTCGACAAGGGGAGGCTCGTGGCGGTAGAGGGCCGGATACAGACCCGCACCTACGAGACCAAAGAAGGCCAGAGGAGGAAAGCCTTCGAGGTGGTGGCAGACAACATCCAGTTCCTCTCGCCGAGGCCTAAGAAAGAGGACGTCGACGACACATTCATAGATGTAGACCTAGACGAAGAAGTTGAACCCGAAGAGTAGGGAATATACGCGGCTCTGACTTATCGAAGGAGGTCTTTTCGTTGAGGCGAGAAGGTGGCCGAAAGGCAAAGAAGCGCGTCTGCGCGTTCTGCGTTGACGGTCTTGCGGATATCGATTACAAAGACGTACCCCGCCTGCGCAGGTACATCACGGAGCGGGGCAAGATCCTGCCCAGGAGGATCACCGGGAACTGCGCTCGACACCAGCGTCTTCTGACAAACGCCATCAAGAGGGCGAGGATCATGGCCCTCATGCCGTTCACCATAGAGTAATAGGAAACCGGAAAGCTGAGAAGGTTAAGGCTGGCTTGTAAGCGGGGCACCTCTCCGGCGCCCCGCTTTCGCCACGAAAGGCTTGGGTAGTGCAGGAAGTGAGGTGTCGCCTATGACCAGTCCTGCGAGGCCTTTGGTGGAGAGCGCTCTCCTAGCGGCCCTGGGGGCGCTTTTCATACTCGTCACTTTCTACATACCGGTCCTGGGGACGTTTGCCACATTGGTTTCTCCCTTGCCTATCGCGTTCGCAGTCATAAGGCACGGTCCCAGGTGGGGGGTCTTGTCTTCCATAGTGACCCTTCTGGTGCTCCTCCCGATCCTGAACCCGGTTTACGCGGTTGCGTTTTGGGTGGTTTTCGGCACCATGGGGCTTGCCCTGGGCTACAGCGTGAGGCGAAACTTCCCGGCGGAACGCACCATAGGCCTCATGATGGGGGCCTCGATTGTGGGCATGGCCGCTGACCTCTTGGCGACTTATATCGCGACCGGACTCACCCTAAGAGATCTCGTGGAAGAGTCCATCAAGGCTTTCACAGGCGCATATGAGATGAGCGCAAAGATCCTGGGCGAAAACCCCATGTTGGAAGAGGCCATTAAGGCGATGACGCCGGATTTCGTCATGAAGGTTGCCCCGGGGAGCTTCTTCGTGTCCGCTCTCTTTCTTGCCTGGCTCAACTACGAGGTAGCCCGGAGGATCCTACCCAGGTTCGGCTATTCTGCCGGTCCCCTCAGGCCGTTCTCCAGGTGGATTATGCCGGTCATAACCGGGCACCTTTGGATACTGGCCTATATGGGGCTCTATCTCCAGCCCGCATATGCCGACAAACTGCCGTTCTTAGCGGTCATGGCCCAGAACGTGTTCCTAGCGGCGGGGATGATCCTGCTTTTGGACGCGGCTTCAGTCCTGTGCTTTTTCTTGATGCGGGCCGGGTTTACGGCGGGTATGGCAGGCGTATTCACGGCACTGGCCGTTTCCATGGCTTACACGAACCCCCTTTTCCTTTGGCTGGCTCAGATTTTTGGTATGATAGACGTACTCTTCGACCTTCGGAAAGTGAGATATCCTGAGATCGCGGGTTTGTAGGCCCAAGAACACAAATAGGGTCATCTACCTTGGGAGAGGAGGTCCGCCGTGGAGGTCATTCTCAAGCAAGACGTGCCCGGCCTGGGCAAAAAGGGAGACAAGGTGACGGTCAAGGACGGTTACGCCCGGAATTACCTGTTCCCCAGGGATCTTGCGGCGCCCGTCACGAAGGGAACCCTCAAGGAGTTCGAGTCTCTGCAGGCGGCCAAGAAAGACAAAGAAGGAAGGATACTTGCCGAGGCGACCAGAAACGCCCAGCTCTTGGAGGGCAAGACTCTGGTCTTCACCGCCAAGGCGGGCAAGGGGCGGATCTTCGGCTCGGTGACCCCTCAAGAGATCGCCGAAAAGATCCGGAAGAGCTATAAAGTGGAAGTTGATAAGCGGAAAATCCTTTTGGACGAAAACCTTAAGGAACTCGGCGCCCACAAAGTGGAGATCCAGCTCCACCCTAAGGTAAGGGTAGCCGTGAACGTCGAGATAAGAGCGGAGGAATAAAGCTGATTTGAGCCAGATGAAGAATACTGCCGGGAAGCGGGACATGGAGGAATTCCTCGGGAGACAGGTAGGGGCCATGTTCAGCTTCCTAGCTTCAATATACGGCCCTGAGAAGCTCGTGCTCAAGGCGGGACGCCTGGATGCCTTGAGCGGCATGCGTTCGAAGGACCTCGCCCAGCAGGTGGCGGCGCTCCAGAAGATCGTCTTTGAAGACCCCACCATCCAGCCGCCAGACAAGCTCGAGGCCATCCCGGCGATCTTGGAGGAATGCCGGGAGGAAATAGCCGAGCGCATGGCAAGGCAAGCGATCGAGCAAGACATCGAGGAACGGGTCTCCCGGCGGATGCAGGAGAGGCACGAGGAGTACATCCAGGATATCCGCCGCGAGGTGCTCATGGAGGACGGAGACCCAGAGACCGAGGAGACCCGCAAGAAACTTAGCCGCCTCCTCAAGCTCGAAAGGAGGTCCATCGCCAGGTCGGCCCTGTATTACCTGAGGCCCCGAAAGCTCTCGGATATCGTGGGCCAGGACAGGGCCATCCGCGCCCTCCTATCAAAACTCGCGACTCCGTACCCGCAGCACGTCATCCTGTACGGTCCTCCGGGCGTGGGGAAGACTTCTGCGGCGCGCCTCGTCTTGGAAGAGGCGCGCAAGCTGAGCTTCTCTCCCTTCGCCAAGGACGCGCCTTTCGTTGAGGCAGACGGCGCGACGCTGCGCTGGGATCCCAGGGAGATAACCAACCCTCTGCTGGGTTCGGTCCACGACCCCATATACCAGGGCGCGAGGCGTGACTTCGCCGATCTCGGCGTGCCCGAGCCCAAGCTCGGCCTCGTAACCGAGGCCACGGGAGGCATCCTTTTCATAGACGAAATAGGCGAGATGGACCCGATCCTTCAGAACAAGCTCCTGAAAGTCCTGGAGGACAAGAGGGTCTACTTCGACTCTTCGTATTACGATCCCAGTGACAGCCGCGTGCCCGAGTACGTGAGGCGCCTCTTCGAAAAAGGCGCGCCCGCGGACTTCATCCTGGTGGGAGCGACCACGAGGGATCCCGAGGAGATTAGCCCCGCCCTTAGGTCGAGGACGGCGGAGATCTTCTTCGATCCCCTGACCCCGCAGCACATCGTGCAGATAGTGAAGGGGGCCTCCAGGAGGCTCAAGGCGAAACTCACTGAAGAGGCGGCCGAGGTTATAGCCGACCATACAGTGGAAGGACGAAAGGCCGTTGTGCTTCTGGCCGACGCATTCGCCATCGCCCTACACAGGCAGGGCGGGTTCCCCGAGAGGGGCTTTTTGCCCATAGAGGCCCGGGACGTGAAGGATGCCATAGGTGCCGGAAGGCTCACCCCCAACATAACGACCAAGGCCAGCGACAAACCCGAGGTCGGGAAAGTCTTCGGGCTGGGAGTGGCCAGCTTCTTGGGTTCTATCCTGGAGATCGAAGCCGTAGCGTTCGACGCCACGAAGAAGGGAAAAGGCAGCATCCGGATGAATGAAACTGCCGGCAGCATGGTGAAGGACTCCCTCTTCAACGCCTCCGCCGCGCTGAGGAAAGAGCTGGGTATAGACATTGCCGACAAAGACGTCCACGTGAATATCGTGGGAGGCGCGAGGGTGGATGGGCCTTCAGCCGGCTTGGCGATAACCATAGCGATTTTCTCCGCGGTAACGGGCGTCCCCGTGCGGCAGGATGTGGCCGTGACCGGAGAGATCTCTCTCAAGGGTGAGGTCAAGGCCATAGGTGGCGTCTACGAGAAGATCTACGGGGCCAAGCAGGCCGGGATGAAGATGATCCTCATCCCCAAGGCCAATGAGGTTGGGCTCGAGGAAGTCCGCGGCATTCAGGTAGGCTTTGTCTCAACTCTCAAAGAGGCGCTGGACTTCATCTGCCCTTCTTGGCGGGAGTCTTTCAAGGATGCCTGATGGGCTAGGGGGAGGAGCTTCGTATGCTGGACCAGGTCGAGAGAATACCCCCGCAGAATATTGAGGCCGAGGATTCGGTCATAGGCTCCATGCTCATCGAAAAAGAGGCGGTCCTTACCGCCCTTGAGATACTCACCCCTGAGGACTTCTACAAAGAGCAGAACCGTATCATCTTCAGGCGTATGGCGGAGATGGCAGAGGTGCCCGAAGCGGTGGACGTGGTTACCCTGTCCGACAAGCTGCGCGCCACCGGGGAGCTTGAGAAGATAGGGGGTATGGCGGAGCTGGTGAGGCTCGCCAATTTCGTCCCCACCGCCGCCAACGTAGAGTACTACGCCCGGATCGTCGCGGAAAAGGCCATCGCCAGGCGGCTGATTGCCGCCGCGACGGAGATCGCCGCCGCGGCCTACCGCGGCACGGAAGAAATCGACGAGCTCTTGGATAAGTCCGAGGAACTGATTTTCCAGGTGGCCAGGCGCCGCAGCCGCGAGAGCTACGTACCCCTCAAGAACGTGCTCGTGGAGACCCTCGAGAGGCTCGAGTACATGGCGTCCCACGGCGGGGAGACGGTCGGTATCCCAAGCGGGCTCGGAGACCTTGACAGGCTCACCTCGGGGTTCCAGCCGTCAGACCTCATCATCCTCGCGGCCAGGCCGTCCGTGGGTAAGACGTCGCTGGGGCTCAACATAGCGAGGAACGTGGCCATAAAGACCGAACTTCCCGTGCTGATATTCAGCCTGGAGATGTCCAAGGAACAGGTGGCCCAGAGGCTCCTGAGTTCCGAGGCGGCCATATCCAGCCAGAAAATAAGGAACGGTTTTCTGAACGAAGAAGAGTGGAGGCGACTCTCGAGCGCCCTGGGGAGGCTCGGCGAAGCCCAGATCTTCATAGACGATACCCCGTCCATATCCGTCATGGAGGTCAGGACCAAGTGCCGGAGGCTCCAGGCGGAACACGGGCTGGGGCTGGTCCTCGTGGACTACCTCCAGCTCATGAGGCCGTCTAAGAAGGCAGAGAACAGGCAGCAAGAGATCTCCGAGATCTCCAGGTCCCTGAAAGGACTGGCGAGGGAGCTCAACGTGCCGGTCATAGCCCTTTCCCAGCTGTCCCGCGCCGTTGAGCAGCGCCAGAGGCAGATCCCCCAGCTTTCTGACCTGCGCGAATCGGGAGCCATCGAGCAGGATGCCGATATCGTCATGTTCCTCTACACTGAGCCCGAAGACCCGGAGAACACGATAAAGCTCAACATAGCCAAGCAACGCAACGGTCCCACCGGGACCATCACGCTCTTCTTCTCGAGAGAGATCTGCAGGTTTGAAGACCTCGACGTCGACCACACTCCATAATGGGGGTGCCGATGTGGCTAAATGGGATGTGATCATTGTTGGGGCAGGCCCGGCCGGGATTTTCGCCGCCATTGAGCTCGTGAAGAATCGCCCGGGGCTTTCCATCTTGATGCTCGAGAAAGGGCGTTCCCTGGAGCAGAGGAAATGCCCCCGGGAGATAACCGGCGGAGGGTGCATAAACTGCAAGCCCTGCTCCATAACGTCAGGTTGGGGCGGAGCCGGTGCCTTCAGCGACGGCAAACTAACCCTGACCACCAGGTTCGGAGGGTTCCTGGGCGAGTACCTGGAAGAGGAAGAGCTCAAGGAGCTTATCGACTATATAGACCGCGTGTGGATAGAGTTCGGCGCATCGTCACGCCTCTTCGGGACCGACGAGGAAGCCATAGCGAACCTGGTTGCCCAGGCGGCCAGGGCGGGTCTGGATTTTCTCCCCGCCAAGATCAGGCATCTGGGGACGGATCATTGCCCGGAAATACTCCGGAACATGCGGGATTTCCTGGAGCCTCACGTGGAGATCCGTACCTCGGCAGAGGTCAGGAGGTTCGAGTGCTCCGACGGGAAGGTTACCGGAGTCGTCCTTGCCGACGGGAGCCGTGAGTCCGCGGGAGCGGTCATAGCGGCGCCCGGCAGGGAGGGGGCCGAGTGGTTCTCGGAAGAGGCCCAGAGGCTTGGCCTCGAGACCGAGAACAACCCCGTCGACGTGGGCGTGCGGGTGGAAGTCCCTGCGGTTGTCGCCGACCCGGTTACGGAGAAGGTGTGGGAACCCAAGATCCACTACTATTCGCAGGCCTTCGACGACTTGGTGAGGACCTTCTGCGTCTGCCCTCACGGGGAAGTGGTGACCGAAAACACGGGCGGGGTCATAACCGTAAACGGCCATTCCTGGAGCGAAAAGAGGACCGAGAACTCCAACTTTGCCGTCTTGGTCTCCAAGACCTTCACGGAGCCTTTCAAGGAGCCCATAGCCTACGGCAAGTACATCGCCAGCCTGGCCAACATGTTGGGAGGCGGTGTGCTGGTCCAGCGTCTGGGCGACCTGTGGGAGGGCCGGCGCTCGACGGCCAAGAGGCTCGCCAAGAGCATGGTGAGGCCGACGCTCAAGGACGCGACGCCGGGAGACCTCACGCTGGTGCTTCCCTACAGACACATCCGCAACATCCTTGAGATGCTTGAGGCCCTGGACAAGATAATGCCGGGGATCTGGTCGAAGAATACCCTCCTCTACGGAGTAGAGGTTAAGTTCTACTCGTCCAGGGTGAAAGTGGATTCGTCCATGGAGACGGGGATCTCGGGTCTCTACGCCGTGGGCGACGGGGCAGGTGTGACCAGGAGCCTTGCCCAGGCATCCGCCGCGGGAGTCAAGGCCGCCAGATCGATCCTCAAGAAGATTTGAGGTTTGAACGGCTTTCTAAGTTGTGTTAGTATGGTCTATTGGAGAGCCGGGCTCACATGCGCAGCAAGAGACGCAGAAACCGATCAAGCAGCCGGTGTCGCACCATATCCAGCATCCAAGACCAGCGTGCGCCCGACTCGTCCATTTTCGGAGGGGTGGCAGAGCGGTTTAATGCGGCAGTCTTGAAAACTGTTGAGGGTGCAAGCCCTCCGTGGGTTCGAATCCCACCCCCTCCGCCACTGGCATTTTAGAAAGATACGTGGTAATATAGTTCATGCGCTTCTCAAAAAGCGGTTTGCGCGGAGAGGTCGCCTAGCAGGCCGAGGGCGACGGTTTGCTAAACCGTTAAGGGGGGAAACCTCCTTCGAGGGTTCGAATCCCTCCCTCTCCGCCACTTATTTGGGAAGATGCGCCGGTAGCTCAATTGGATAGAGCAACAGACTACGGATCTGTAGGTTGTGGGTTCGAGTCCCGCCCGGCGCACCAAGTGAGAGACGTGCGCCCGTAGCTCAGGCGGATAGAGCGGGGGATTCCTAATCCCCGTCTGCCGGAGGTTCGAGTCCTCCCGGGCGCACCATCGATTTTACGCTCTGCGTGGGGAACTTGCGCATGGACGGGCCTGAAAGCTACCTCAAGGGCATGTCGCTGGCCCTGGAAGAGGCCAGAAAGGCTTACGCCCTCGGCGAGGTGCCCGTGGGCGCCGTCATCATCAAGGGCGACCAGGTGATAGGGAGAGGTCACAATCTCAAGGAGACCCTCCAGGACCCAACGGCCCATGCAGAGATCATAGCCATACGCCGGGCGGCAGAGCGCGAAGGTTCGTGGCGTATCCTGGACGCGGTCATGTACTCGACGCTGGAGCCGTGTCCAATGTGCGCCGGGGCGATCGTGCTCGCGAGGATCCCCAAGCTTGTGATAGGAGCTAGGGACCCTAGGACCGGCGCGTGTGGGTCGCTCGTGGATCTGGTCCGCGACGAAAGGTTAAACCACCGGGTCGAAGTGATAACCGGTGTGATGGAAGAAGAATGCGCTTCCCTCTTGGAGGCGTTTTTTAGAGAGCTCCGCGGCGGAAAAATGTCCGGAGGCTAGGCCCGGAGGGGTGTCGGAGCGGTTGATCGAGCTCGCCTCGAAAGCGAGTAGGCGTTCACGCGCCTCGTGGGTTCGAATCCCACCCCCTCCGCCACTCTCGACTCGAAAATTGAAAACCTGACATGTTTAGTGTAGGCGCGGAGGGGTGTCCGAGTGGCCGAAGGAGCACGCCTGGAGAGCGTGTAGACGGGTAACCGTCTCGTGGGTTCAAATCCCACCCCCTCCGCCACGACAAGTTTGGCCGTGCTAGATGGGGAGGTAGCGGTGCCCTGTAACCCGCAATCCGCTATAGCGGGGTTGATGCCTGTCCGAGGCCGCTTCTTTTTAGGGACTGGCCGGCGCGAGCGGCGTTGATGGCTGGGTCCTGCGCAATGGGAAATCGTGAACCCCGCCAGGTCCGGGAGGAAGCAACGGTAAGCGATCTCTCCCATGTGCCGCAGGGGTTCCTGGTCGGAGCAAGCTACGCCGGGACCGCCTGGGGAGAACGGTCGGAGACCGGCGCACGGCCTTCGATATTTCGGCGCCGCGAGAGGGGGACCCGGGATGTCGTACGTAGCCCTGTACCGCGCGTGGCGGCCCCAGAGATGGGAGGACGTCGTAGACCAGAAACCTGTAATCCGCATCCTCAAGAACGCCCTCACCACAGGCAAAGTCTCCCACGCCTATCTATTCGCAGGTCCCCGCGGCACCGGTAAGACGACCGTAGCGAGGCTCCTGGCCAAGGCGGTAAACTGCAGCGAAAGGTCCGGGGCCGAACCGTGTAACGCCTGCCGTTCCTGCGTATCCATCCAAGACGGTTCCACCGTGGACGTCATCGAGATTGACGCCGCTTCCAACCGGGGTATAGACGAAATGCGGAGCCTGAGGGAGGCGGTGCGTTACGTCCCGGCGCTGGGCCGCTACAAGGTGTACATAATCGACGAGGTGCACATGCTCACCCAGGAGGCCTTCAACGCTCTCCTGAAGACTCTCGAAGAGCCTCCCGAGCACGTGATCTTCATAATGGCCACGACAGCCCCCCACAGGATCCCGGTGACCATAACTTCCCGTTGCCAGCGGCTGGATTTTAGACGTCTCACGGTCGCCGACATCGAGGCCCAGATGGAGAAGATCCTGAGGGCTACCACTGTGGCCGGACAAGCGGTAACCTGGGAGCCGGCGGCCCTCAGGCTCATAGCCAGAGCCGCCCAAGGGTCCATGCGAGATGCCCTGTCTATACTGGATCTATGCCTGACCTACGGCGGGACCGCCCTTGCAGAAAATGATGTCCGGGAAATACTAGGGGAAACTTCCGCCGAGACGATGCAGCGCCTCTTCAGGGCCATCGTCCAGAGGGACATCCATACCATCCTCGAGGTAACGCGTGAGTCTTCCGACAAGGGGAAAGACATGGGCGAGCTCTGTCAGGAGATCGGGATGTACGCTAGGGATATGCTCCTCCTCAGGCAAGGCGCCCGGCCGTCCGAGCTCGGCCGGCCGCAAGAGGAAGCCGAGGGCATGCTGAGCTTGGCCCGTACGTTTTCTACCCCGCTCCTCATCGGAGTCCTCGAGGCGATATCCAAGGCGGCCCAGACCATAAAGGTGCAGGACGACCCGAGGCTCGTCTTGGAGGTAGCCCTTTTGGGGTTGTTCATGGGCGACGAGGCCCTCCCGTCAAGTGTATTTTCGGGCAATATTCATGGCGGAACTCAGACCGCCCGCGAGATCCCGGTCGCGGCGGATACAGGCAAGCCTACGGCGGTAGAACCCCGGCAGCAGGCTCAGGCGGGGACTGAGGCCAGTGAGGCCTCACCTATGCCGCTCGCCCCAGAGGACGGGCGTGGCAAGGCCGAGCCCGCCTTGTTTGAAGGGCCTGCCCCTCCGGCAGAGGAGAAGAGACTCTCCGACGAAGAGCTTGCCGAGATAGCCAAAGCCGCCTGGCCCAGACTGATGGAGGCGCTCTTCAGGAGCAAGAAGGTAAAGGTGCACGCCTACCTCCTGCAGGCAAGCCCGTCCCGGGTGGAGGGCGGAAAGACGCTGGTGCTCACGTATCCCAAGGGCTACATGACCCACATGGAGCAGATAATGGTCAAGGAGAACAAGCGCCTGGTGGAAGTGGGTCTCTATAGGCTCACTGGGCACCGGTTTGAGATCGCGGTTGAGATGTCGGACATAAGCCACAGGGGCGGTTCGGGCGGTAACGGAGAAGACGGGAGCATCTCCGGGGACGACGAATTGCATCCCCTGGTAAGAGCTGCAATAACTATATTGGACGGAAAAGTTGTTTCCCGTACGTAAGACAAGAGGCCTTGTAGCGCTATAAGGAGGAGAACGATATGCCGAGATTCCCCGGTCCGGGCGGTTTTGACATGCAGAAACTCATGAAGGAAGCCCAGAGGCTCCAGAACGAGATGGCTAAGGTCCAAGAGGAGCTGGCGCTCAGGGAGGTCGAAGGCACTGCCGGAGGGGGAGTCGTCAAAGCCGTCGTTACCTGCGGCCTCGAGCTTAAGGCCATTGAAATCGATAGAGAAATCGTGGATCCCGAAGATGTGGAGATGCTCCAGGACCTCATCGTGGCGGCGGTGAACGCCGCGATGGCCAAGGCGCGAGAGACTGCTGAGCAAGAGATGGCAAAGGTCACCGGCATGCCCGGTATGCCTTTCAAGATGTAACCATGTCCCGCCTTCCTGAATCTATCCACCGGCTCGTAGAGGAACTGAGAAAGCTTCCCGGCGTCGGACCCAAGACGGCCCAGAGGCTTGCGTTCCACCTCGTGGTTTCGGGCAAGGAGTCTATGGACCGCCTGATCGCGGCCTTGGCAGAGGCACGGGATAAGGTAGGATACTGTTCCGTATGCGGGAACCTTACCGATCAGGATCCTTGCGCCATCTGCGAGGATCCGAAGCGCGACTCCTCTGTGATCTGCGTCGTCGCCTATCCCAAAGACGTCTTGGCGTTCGAGCGGGCGGGGGCCTTCCGGGGCCTCTACCACGTGCTCCACGGGTACATAGAGCCGCTTAAGGGCATTGGACCGGAGGAACTCCGGATCCAGGAGCTCCTCAAGAGGGTTTCTTCGGGAGAGGTGAAAGAGATAATCCTCGCCACCAACCCCGATGTCGACGGGGAGACCACCGCTCTTTACCTGGCAAGAGCGCTGAAGCCCTTGGGCCTCAAAGTGACCAGGCTGGCGAGAGGCCTGCCCTTTGGCGCTGACCTGGACTACGCAGACGAAATGACCATCTTAAAGTCCCTCGAAGCCCGGAGAGAGATGGACTAGTCACTTGTGAAAACCTCTTTCCTTTGTTGTATGAATTTTCCATGCCATGTCAATACTTCTGAGTGACATTTGGCTCAAGACGTGAGTAGACATGTAGCATGGAGGCGATTCACCCAGAATGCTTTTTCGGAAAGCGCGACCACTTCCCCAGGGTGAAAAAGAGAAGCAAGACCTTCTGAGCGCGCTCAGGCAGGCCAGAAACGAGTACGAGGTGGCCCAGTCCTGCTTTTCCGAGGCCGTCGAGCCGGAGATCATAGATGAAGCCATATACCTCATGCAGGCGGCCAGCAAGAAGTACTCCTATTTCCTCAAGAAAGTCCGGGAAGCCGAAGCCGAACCCGGAAGCAGCTCCCCTATGTGATGTGATCGACCTGTAATAAGCTCCGGCGGTCCTTCATACGGATTTGCCGGAGGGAGAAACATGGACTTGAACGTGGTTCTGGGCGCGGGTGTGCTCCTCATAGTCGCCTACTACCTGATAAGGGCCATAGCCAGGCCTCTTCTTGGGCTCGGCAGGATCGCCGTGAGGTCCGCGGTCGCTTTCTTGCTTATCTGGGCGGTGAACTCCCTCGGGAGTTACGCCGGTTTTCACATAGGCATGAATCTGGCCTCGGCCCTGACCATCGGAGTCTTGGGGGTTCCCGGCGCGGCTCTGCTTCTTGCCGTGAAGTATTTCATATAGGACTGTCTCCAGGCGGCATGGCGCCTTGCTTTCGCCGGGGAGAAGCTGCTCTCCTCGCATCCTAACCATTTCAGGGCAAGTAGTCTCGGGGATCTACGGTCTTCCCGTTCTTCCTCATTTCGAAATGGAGGTGGGGGCCCGTGGCGTCTCCAGACTGCCCTACGTATCCTATGGTTTCACCCGAAGAGACATACTGGCCTGTGGAGACGGCGATTGAGGATAGATGCCCGTATCTTGTTTCGACGCCGTCGCCGTGATCTATGATCACCAGCCGTCCGTACCCTCCGTTCCAGCCGGCGAACGTCACCTTGCCCCCGGCAGCTGCGCCGACGGCGGTCCCGTAGCTCGCGGCTATGTCCAGGCCTTCGTGGAAAGACCGCTCTCCCGTGATCGGGTGGGTTCGCCACCCGTACGAGCTGGTGAGGGTACCCTTGATGGGCCACCGGAACGAAGAGGACCTTGACACGACCGGGACGTACCGGAAAGAAGCGCCGGGGACGATAAGCTGGGTGCCTACTTTCAGCACCGCCGTGACGTCAAGGTTGTTCACGTAAGCTATCTCCGCGATGGGTACTCCGTATCCCCTGGATATATCCCACAGGGTGTCTCCGGGAGAGACCGTGACCAAAACCCCTGAGGCGTTTTCTATTACCTTGAGTTCCATGCCGGGCTTTATGAAGTCGGGAGAGGACAGGTCGTTTATGTACGCGATAGAAGACGTTGAGGTGTTGAACTTCGCCGCGATGGCGCTCAGGGTATCTCCCGATTTCACGGTGTAAGTGGTGAGCCTTATCTCGGGACGGGTCGAAAGTTCACTCTCAGTCGAAGGTTCACTCCCTTCCGGGTCTTTCCCTTCTTTCCCTTGTACACTCTGCGCTTCTCCTTGGACTTGCGGATCTATCCTCGATTTCTCCGCCGAGCCAGAGGCAGTCAGCTCCTCCTCCTGAGCGCCTAGACCGGCATCAGGTTTTCTGCCTTGTAAGCCCAACAAGGTCGCCGTGTCTTCCCCGAGAGCGGGCGAAATATCTTCCGGCATCCACGTGATGAGACCCGCGCTGGCAGCGCCTCCGGCGATAGAGGTCTTTTCGTGTGGCGCGGGAGGAGTCCTGTGAAGGCCTATGAGGAGACCCGCGAAGAGGAAGGCGACGCACATGAGAACCCACCTGGCCCGGGACTTGACGCTCTGCCCGGAGTCTTCGGGGCTGACCCGGAAGGACATGACTCTCACATGCCGTCGCACCTCAGGGTACACCTTCCTCCAGAGTATCCTATTTGGTTTGACAGGCGAATTATACCGCTTGGCCACGGCGAAGACAAATCGTCTACCTGCGGTTTTATGTGTTCAGCCCCAGCGGGCATAAGGGCTTCCCGCGCGCCTCTTTGTCTCACCCGTGTTGCCAACCGCCGCTTGGGCCATATAATCATATCTGTAAAATCGTTCGTTCTATATTATGTAAACTTGACCGGTTTTGAGAACCGGCGCGGAGAGGAGAATATCCATGGAGGCCAAGCACATCGTGCCCGTTATAATCCCTGACTGGAAGAAAGAGAAGCCTGACTGCGAGGCTTGCCAGTCCACCTGCCAGTCTGCCTGCAAGACTTCGTGCACCGTATCCAACCAGCCGTGCCCGCTGAAGGAATAGCCTTGGGTGTTAACCCGAGAGAGACCGTGCACGTCTTCCGGAGAGGAGGCCGGATCCTCGCCTACGACGGTGCGTCCGGAACGCTCCACATCTTGGACGAAGTGGGAGAGGCCGTCCTAAGGTGGTTCATGGACAGCTGCCTCGCCGGCGTGACCTGCCCGGGCGCCGTCTCCAAGGCGGTGGATTGCGGCGTGGGTCCGGAGCAGACGGAGATGGCTTTGGACGAAACCCTCCCGGAAGGCCTCGCTTCTGCCCTGGGGGGTAGGTTCTCGGACGCGGAGCTGGCTCAGGCTTGGAAAGAGCTCAAAGCCGCCCTCGGGAAGACTCTCTTTGCCCCGGACGACATTCTTGATCAAGAAGGAGACGAAAAGGAGTTTACTTCCGCGCTAGAGGCAGGGCTTAAGTCCATGTGCCTCGATATTGCCCACGACTGCAACCTCGCGTGCGACTACTGCTTCGCGTCTCAAGGGTCTTTCGGCGGAAAGCCTTCCCTGATGGACGAGGAGATGGGTAAAGCGGCCATAGATTACCTTCTCGAGGCCTCCAAAGACCGGAAGTACCTGGATGTGGACTTCTTCGGCGGAGAGCCCCTCCTCTGCTTCGATACGGTGAAGTCTGTGCTCCTCTATGCGTTGCGGGAAGGGGCCAGGAGGGGGAAAGAATTCCGGTTTACCCTGACCACTAACTGCGTCCTCTTGGATGACGACAAGATCTCTTTCCTGGTCGACCACGGCGTGAGCCTCATCCTGAGTCTCGACGGGAGGCAGGAGGTCCATGACCGGATGCGTAGGACGCGCGGAGGCCTTCCGTCACATTCCGTCGCGGTCGAGGGCGCGAAGAAGGCCGTGGCGGCAAAGGGCGGAAAAGGCTATTTCATCCGGGGCACCTACACCAAGCACAACTTGGATTTCGACGAGGACGTGAAATACCTCTATAGCCAGGGCTTTAGGTACATATCCCTTGAACCGGCGGTTGGCGAAGGCACCTGGGGGCTCACCGAGAAAGACTTCCGTGCCGTAGATGAGGCCTACGGCAGGCTGACCGAGTTCTGGCTCGACTGCCGTCGCCGCGGCGATCCCTTCGAGTTTTACCACTTTAACCTCGGCCTCCACCACGGCCTCTGCAAAGAGAGGCGGATGACCGGCTGCGGAGCGGGCTACGAATATGTGGCCGTGACGCCCGAAGGACAGATCTTCCCGTGCCACCAGCTGGTGGGCCGTGATGAGTTCCTGCTGGGCGACATCTGGAACGGCATCAAGAGGCAGGACCTCATGAAGCGTTTCTGCCTATCCCGCGTCCCCATGAAGGCCGGCTGCGCCTCCTGCTGGGCCCGGTATCTGTGCGGCGGCGGTTGCCACGCCAGGGCCGTCTATTCCACTGGGGACCTCCTCAAACCCGATGTTATTTCCTGCCAGCTAATGAAAATGCGCCTTGAGCACGCGCTTTATGCTCAATATTGCCTCTTTACCCGGCTGATCCCGTAGAAGGAGATCGGACCGGATGGTCCGAATATCATGTTTTGGTTCAAAGCCGCTTCACTTGGCAAAACTATGCAGGTAATATCCTGTTACGATATCCATCTTACAAGGTTAAGTCGGGGTGCGGTGCGTATCATGGACGCGGAGAGAGAGATTTCCAGAGCGGGATTGGACAAGACTACCTACCGGCTCCACAGCCTCGGGCTTAAGGGGCCAGGAGTGAAGCGAAGGAGAGCCCCCTCGAGAGTTCGGATACGTCCATGGTTCTTGGTTGCTGCTCTCGCCGTAGCCTTTGTTTTTCTTATTTCGAGAGTAAAGAGCGCCCCGCCCGTGTACGCGGTGAAGATCGGCGACGAGATAGTCGGATATACAGACACTCCAGATCTTCCCCAGGCCATCGTGGACCGGCTGCTGGAGACAGAGGCTCAGTCCGCCGGAGTGGACGTAGAGCTGGACTGCGAAGTTTCTACTGAAAAGGTTGAGCGACCGTCAGAAGATATCGTCATCTCTGACGAAGAGGAATTGGCGGAGGCCATCCGGAGCAACGCGTGCTTCGTCGCCACGGGATATGTGATTCAGGTGGACGGAGTAGACATAGTAGCCCTGAGCTCAGAGGAAGAGGCAAGAGGGGTGCTTAATGACCTCAGGGCCAACTACATAGCCGAGATCGGCTCGGACCAAAAGATAATAGAAGAAGTTTACGTTAAAGAAAACGTCACTCTCGAACCCAAAGCGGTACCTCTTTCCATGTTCCGTACCCGGGAGGAGGCAGTGAGGATCCTCACCCGCGGTACCGATAAAGTGATGAACTACGAGGTCAAGAGAGGAGATTCCCTCTGGGCCATAGCGAATGCCAACGGCCTTACCCTCGAAGACATACTGAAGGCCAATCCCACGATCAACCCCAACCTGCTGCAGATCGGACAAGAGATAAACCTGGTAGTGCCTGAGCCGTACATAACCCTCCAGTCCAAGGAAATCGTGACGTACACGGTTTCCATACCGTATTCTGTGGAAGTTTCCTACGACGACAGCATGTGGCCCTGGCAAGAGGTGGTCATCCAGGCAGGCAAGAGCGGTTCTAAAGAGATCACCCAGGAGATAATCAGGGAAAACGGCAAGGAAGTCTCCAGGGTGACCTTGAGCGAGAAAATCCTCTCCTATCCCGTGACCAGGAAAATCTCCCGCGGATCCAAACAGGTACCCCCAATGGGCTCCGACGACATGGTGTGGCCCACCCAGGGGACGATCAGCTCCCATTTCGGATGGCGCTGGGGCGCCATGCATGAAGGAGTGGACATAGCCGCCAGCACCGGTACCGAGGTCCTGGCCGCCGATTCAGGAATGGTTAGCTTCGCCGGATGGAGCGGAGGCTACGGTTATCTCGTCAAGATAGATCACGGCGGCGGGAAAGAAACCCGATACGCTCACCTGTCGAAGATTGCGGTCGAGGTCGGACAGACGGTAACCAAAGGCCAGGTAATAGGCTATGTCGGCTCGACCGGAAAATCGACGGGCCCGCACCTGCACTTTGAGGTGCGGATAAACGGAGTGGCCAAGGACCCGTTGAGTTTCTACAAGTAAGCGGACGAAGCGCCTTTGGCAGCATCTTCTTGCAGCGGGTTTTCTGCTCCACGCAGGAAAGAGCAGCGCCTTGCAGTATTGTAGGACTAAGACGCCATGACGGGGTAGGAGACTGTCCATTATGTCGAAGCTTGTTATACGCGGAAGGCGCCGTCTTCACGGCGAAGTTACCATAGGGGGATCCAAGAACTCCTCTGTCGCCATCATCCCTGCGGCACTATTGGGCGACGGCACCAGCATCCTCGAGAATATCCCCAGGATAAGCGACGTGGCGGTTTTCGCCGAGATCCTGAAAGACCTTGGCGCCGTAGTGACCATGGACGGGACTACCATGACCGTCGCTCCCAACGGGTTTGTGTCCCATATAGCGCCCTACGAGCTCGTGAGGAAACTCCGGGCCTCCTACTACCTCATGGGAGTCCTCCTGGCCAAGTTCGGCGAGGCCGAAGTAGGCCTTCCCGGCGGATGCGACATAGGTCCCCGGCCGGTTGACCAGCACCTCAAAGGGTTCAGGGCTTTGGGCGCTGATGTGAACGTAGAAGGCGGCGTGGTAAAGCTCAAGGCCAAAAAGCTCGTAGGCGCCCCCGTGTACCTTGACTTCCCCAGCGTCGGGGCTACCATAAACATCATGCTTGCCGCGTCCCGGGCCGAAGGCATCACGGTCATCGAAAACGCCGCCAAAGAGCCCCACGTGGTGGACCTGGCGAACTTCTTGAACGCGATGGGGGCCAGGGTCCAAGGGGCCGGAACCGATGTGGTGCGCATAAGGGGCGTTAAGAATCTCACTGGTGCCTCCCACACCGTGATTCCCGACGATATCGAAGCCGATACCTACATGATGGCCGCCGTGGCCACAGGCGGAGACGTCACTGTGAAAAACGTGATCACGAAGCACCTTGAACCGGTGACGGCAAAGCTCCGCGAGGCGGGCGCGACTATAGAAGAAAACGGCGATTACGTCAGGGTGATTGGCCCCGAAAGGCCCAAGGCGCTCAACGTAAAGACCCTACCGTACCCGGGCTTCCCGACCGATGCCCAGCAGCCCCTCGTGGCCGTGCTTTCCCGCTCTGAAGGCGTGAGCGTCGTCCAGGAGTCTATCTATGAGAACAGGCTCGGCTACGTCTCCGAGCTCGTGAAGATGGGCGCCAAGATCAGGGTCGAGGGCAGGACGGCGATCGTGGAAGGCGTCCCGAGGCTCGTGGGTGCCCCGGTCAAGGCGAATGACCTGAGGGCCGGCGCCAGCCTCATGATAGCGGGGCTGTCTGCCGAAGGAGTCACCGAAGTCTACGGGCTTGAGATCATCGCCAGGGGATACGAGATGGTAGACGAGAAGCTTAGGTCCATCGGAGCCGACGTAGAGGTCCGCCCCGATTGAGGGGGGACGTGCCGGGAGGAGCCCAGACCTCCCTTGTCCACGCGGTGGTTTCCGCCAGCCATTAGCCCCGTCACTATGCCGCCCGTAGATATCCCGAGTATTACGCCTCTTTTTCCCGGCACCGGCTCATCTTTGCCAACGTGGTTCTACTCTCTGACTGGCTGCCGCCAGTCCTCCGAAAGCGTTAAAAGAATGTTCAAACCCATGGACATGGCTCTCTGCTACACTGATCTCATGACGAAGGTATGTTTCTCAAAGGCGTTCTACCGGGAAGTGCGCCGGATATATACATCGAAGAGCCGGTTCAGGGCCAATTTAGAGCCGGTGGAAACCGGCACGCAGGCGAGTTAGGGAGCACAAACACAGGGTCCTCATGGACCGTAAGAGTCAGAGGGCGTGAAAGGAGGGCGTCCCATGGATTATCACATCCCGGTGCGCGAGAGAAAGCCGTCTTTCTGGTCGTATCTCGTGGTGGGGATCGTGGGCGCGGTGATCGGGGGATTCCTGGTCTTGGGCATCGCCCCTCAGATACTCCTGCACAAAACCAGTAACCTCCTCGTTGGTACCACCGATCCCGGCACTTCGGGGGTCACGATCCCGGTTCCCGTGTACTTGAACGCCGAAGACCTCCAAGACCCTTATGCCGCCATCATGCTGGTGGCCCAGGAAGTGAGTCCGGCGGTAGTCGGTATCACCAACCAGGCGGTCATCGGGTATGACTTCTTCGGACGAGAGTACGTGCAGGATACGGGCGGCACGGGCATCATAATCTCCGAAGACGGTTACATCGTGACCAACGAGCATGTGGTCGCCAACGCCAGGTCGCTCACGGTCTTCCTGGCGGACGGGAGGAGCTTCCCCGCCACGTTGGTCGGCGCGGAGAAGTCCACTGACCTGGCCGTTATCAAGATCGAAGCGACTGGCCTTCCCACGGTCAAGTTCGGCGATTCCGACAAGGTTAGGATTGGCCAGCTGGCTGTCGCCATAGGTAACCCCCTTGGGATGGACTTCAGCCGGACCGTCACGGCGGGCATAGTCTCGGGGGTGGACAGGATCCTCAACATCAGCCAGGATTCGGCCATAAGGCTCATCCAGACCGACGCGGTGATTAACCCCGGAAACAGCGGCGGGCCCCTCGTGAACGCCAAGGGCGAGGTCATCGGCCTAAACTCCATGAAGCTGGCTTCCTCGGAAGTCGATGGCATGGGTTTTGCCATCCCTTCCAACCAGGTGAAGAGGGTCGCCGAGGAGATCATAGCCACGGGTCGCGTGAGAAGGGCCAAGATTGGCGCGAGCCTCGCCGACAAGGAAGCCGTAAGGAGGATCAACCCGTCCGTTATCATAGAGCGCGGCGTGTACGTATACCGCGTAGAAAACGGCGGACCCGCCCAAGAGGCGGGGATAAGAGCCGGAGACATCATCCTGGAGATCGGCGGGCTGCAGGTAAGCAAGGTGGCGGCGGTGCAGGCTTTCCTGTCAGAGAAGTCGCCTGGCGAAGTGGTGAAGGTCAAGGTCCTCCGCGGAAACCAGGAGATCGTGCTCGAGGTGACCCTGGGCGAGGCCTCGAGCTGAGAAGAATTGCGATAAGACAATAGGAGCGGTAGAGGCTATAGGCTTACGGGCCGGGGACGGGGGCTTCCACAGGATAGACATAGGGAGCCTTCCCCCGGCCCTCCTCTGTTTCCTCCAGGTCTTCGCGGTTTCCGGGCAGCGCCCACCCCCGGAAAAGGTCCGGGAGGAGGATACTCCTCAGCCAGCCCGGCACGGTGAAGTGGTTGGTCATATCCACCGGAGGCATGGCGTCCTTGCGGAAGACCTCGTAATGCCGGGGGTAGCAGGTGGGACCCGCGAGGAGCCCTGTCTCGCTGCAGACTGCCGCCCAGGTGACGTTCTGGGGGATATCCCAGTCGCGGACAGGGAGTCCCCGGTGTGCGTCTCCCATGAAAGCTGCCCAGATGGGCCCTGCCACGGCCGCTCCCGTGCCGGGGAGGGCCTTTTCCCTGTTGTCCCACCCGACGTACACGGAGCAGGCGAGGTCCCTGGTGTATCCCACAAACCAGGCTTCCCTCTGACCGTCCGTCGTGCCGGTCTTGCCCGCCACGGGTCTGTTCCCCAGGAAGGTCTCGAGCCCCGCTGCGGTGCCTTGAGGGGCGAAGACGGACCTCAGGAGGCTGGTGACTATGTACGCCGTCCCTTCGTCCAGGACCCTGGTCCGCTTTACGCTGTTTTCCTCTATGACCACCCCTGAAGGGTCTACCACCTTGAGTACCAGGAGAGGCTCGGGGCGTACGCCCCC
>DUSI01000049.1 GCA_012842685.1 Candidatus Fermentithermobacillaceae bacterium | reverse complement strand
TAGGGGGAGAACCGCGATCTGCGGCGAAGAAAGTAAGAGTGCGCTCGACATAAGGACCTGCGAGGAGGATGCTACTTGATTCACGAGACCCTGCGACTTACCAGCGAGGAGTTTCAGCCCAATGCGGCATTCAGCTGTGTTGCCAAACTGGCATCTTTTCACAGAGTCCAGTGCAGCCCGGGCATAAGGGACGCCGCTCGGTATATTTACGAATACCTCAAGGAGCACGGGATTCAGGCGGAGATCCTATCCTTGCCCGCCAAGAAAGGCGTGCGTTGGTGGTCCCAGGAGAGCTTCCCGGAGTGGGTATGCCGGGATGCCGAACTCCTGCTCTTGGAAGACGGGAAGAGAGAGAGGCTCTGCTCCTTCTCGGAGATCAAGACTTCGGTCGTCCAGCGAAGCGCTCCTACGCCGCCCGGAGGCCTCACCACTGCGATGGTGCTTGTAGAAAACGGGGAGGATCCCAAGTCCTACGAAGGACTCGATGTAAAGGGGAAACTGGTCTTTTCTCGCGGCGCAGCTGAGGAGATCGCCAAAGTGGCCGTAGACAAGTTCGGTGCCGCAGGCATCGTGGTGGATACCATGAGGGAGCAGCCTCCCGTCCGCGATAGGTTCGACCTTCCCGACGGGAGACAGTACCTCTCTTTCTGGCCTGCGGACCCGGAAAAGCATACTGCTTTCGGGTTCGTCGTTTCGCCCCGCCAGGGCGAGGCCATCCGGAAGATGTTTGCTTCGGGGAAAAAGGAGCTCAGAGTGTTCGCGAGGGTGGATTCCGAGTTCTTCGATGGCTCCCTTGAGATCGTGAGCGCCCTGATACCTGGGGAGACTGACGAGGAAGTTACCGCCATGGCCCACCTCTGTCATCCCGAGCCCTCGGCCAACGATAATGCTTCCGGGGCAGGTGCGCTCATGGAGGCCGCCAGGACTTTGTCGGCCCTCGTCGCGAGGGGTGCCCTCCCCAAACCGCGGAGGACGATAAGGTTCTTGTGGCTCCCCGAGATGACCGGTTCTTACGCGTTCCTCGCGACAAACGAGGACGTCCTGGCGAGGACCGTCGCTGCCATAAACCTCGATATGGTCGGCGAGAACCAGGCGCTCTGCGGCAGCACTTTCATGGTAGAGAGGCCGGTCGCTGCTCTTCCCGGATTCGGCGGGGATCTTGCCGCCTGCATCCTCGGCCTGCTTACCAGGGAAGTGGGAAACTACGCGGGTAACCACTCCAACGCGATGTTCAGGTACAGCGTGTCTCCTTTTGCGGGTGGGAGCGACCACTATGTCTGGGGAGACCCGTCCGTAGGGGTCACCTGCCCAATGCTGATACAGTGGCCCGACAAGTTCTACCACACGAGCGAGGACACCATAGACAAGGTCGATCCCAAGATGCTCAAGGTAGCGGGCACCCTTACCGCCACCTATCTCTATACGGCAGCGGCGCCGACCGCGGCGGACGTATCCTTCATCGCAGACCAGGCTGCCGTTGGGTTTGCCGCCGAGGCCAACTCTATCCTCTCGCACCTCATAGACCGGGCCCGGCAGGATATGTCCAAGGCTAAAGACCCGGGCGAAGTGAGGAATATCCTTGCTAAGACAAGGCGAGCAATCGAAAAGAAGATAGCTTTCATCTCTGAACGCCGGCGCGCCGACATAGCCAGCCTCGTGAAGCTCATCCCCGATTCGGTGATGTCCTGCCAGGCGCGTTCGGCGGCCCAGGAATACATAGCCAAGACAGCCGACTATCTCTGGGCGAAAGCCCTGAGAGACTTGGCTGTCGCGTCTGGGCTCAGCGACGTGTCAGATCTTCCTGGACCGTGGCGTCCCGACGAGGAAGAGGCTCTCAAGAAGGCATCCGAGATCGTCCCCAAACGGGCTTTCCGTGGACCATGGTCGGGTATCAGCATGGAGACGCGGCCGGAGCTCAGGGAGAAGCTAAAGGCCTTTAGGGAGAAGTACCGGGAGACACCCGTGCCCTCAATATACCTCCAGTACTGGGCCGACGGGACCAGAACTCTCGCCGAGATCGCAGATCTCTTGGAAGGGGAGACCGGCTTCCGCAACACCGAAGCCCTGGTGGAGTATTACCACCTCATGGTAGAGCAGGGCGTATTCCTTGCCGGGTAGGTGTCTCCGCTTGAGCGCGGCAGATGTCCCGGGACCGTAGCTGCGTGGACATGTGGCCCCGGGAAGATCTACTTGCGCCCCGAGCACGGATCTGTGTGAGGAGCAGGCAGAACGGCACCAACTAGGCAGGAAAACCTGCTACGAGGCCGTATTTGTCCCTGTGAGCTAGGCCTGGCCGGCTTCGGCGAAGCCGGCAGGATGAGCTTATTCTCCTATCTCTTTGAGAGGAGTGTTGGATCTGTGAACGAGCTCATGGGGATGGGGTCTCCGCGGTTCGCGCTGCCGGTGGCGTTCGCCCTTCTACTGGTCATCACCATGGCGCTTTCTGCGTGTTCGAGCTCGAGCCCGCCTGTGTCGGAGACGCCCACTGGCGCAGTCCAACCGCCGGCTGAGGCTCCGAAAGGGGAACCGGTTGCTATGGAAGACAACCTTCTGATTTTCACGACGGTCGAAGACTTCGAGAACGGGAACCATGAGAACACCAGGGTGGTACCGGTCGGAAACGGAGCCATCACCCTGAAAGAGGGCGCAGCCGTCGGCACGTACACGTCTCCCGAGATCGAGGCAAAGCCTTTCGAGTACCTGATCCTCTCGTGGAACGCGGATACGCCGAAGGGCACCTACATCGAGATCGAGGGTAGGGTCCACGCAGGCAAAGAAGGCGCGAGGCAGTGGAGCTCGTGGCTCTCTTGGGGGACCTGGAGCGCCCATGCCTTCACGGGGACCGACGGCAAGGTGATGTTGCCCGGTTCCGCCCCCGCGTCCAAGACCTCGGACGGGATCGCGAAGGTCGCCACGGATGAACTCATCGTAATCGGCACCTCAGGGGAAACGGCAGATAAGTTCCAGTTCAGGGTGACCCTCTACGGGCCCGACGGTCAACCCGGTACTGAGGAGACGAGCCCGAAAGTACTGCTCATGGCCGGTACCATAAGGAACACCCTCGAGGGTCAGTCCATCCCGGCGGCTTACGACGAGAGCCTGCCCGATCTTACGCAGATGGATATGGATCTGGACGTGCCTATGTATTCCCAGTACTTGCGCGATCCCAAGATAGCGAACTCCATCTGCAGCCCCACGAGTGTGGCCATGGCCCTGGGTTACTACGGAGTAGATATGTCGCCTGAGCAGGCAGCCTGGGGCGTCAACGACTACAGGGCTCCCATGTTCGGGAACTGGCCGTTCAACACGGCTTTCGCGGCGGCAAACGGGTTCACGGCCTACGTGCAGTACGGTACTCCTGCCGACGGGAAGGATCCTTGGTACGCGGTAAAGCAGGAGATCTACCGGGGCAATCCGGTCATCGTGAGCGTGAAGTACAGGAAGCCCGGTTACGAGGGTCGCACGGAGCCCGAGGTCGAAAACGTGCCCATCAACTACACCCCCGGGCACCTGGTGCTCGTGAGGGGCTTTACTTTGAAAGACGGTAGAGAGTACGTCATAGTGAACGACCCTGCGGCTGCCAAGGACGAAGAGGTGAGACGCCTCTATCCTGCCGACCAGTTCTTTGAGGCGTGGACCAAGAAGGTCATGTACGTAATCCATAGGGATGAGAGCGAAGGCGCAGTAGCTTGCGTGGCCGAGCCGATCAAGGGTGAGCTGGTCGCCGTCGGCGAACCGTCGGGCGGGTACCAGAAGTTCGAACTCATCGTGGACGGCCAGCCCGTGAACCTAAGCGACGCCAACATCCGCAGCGCTGTGGTTTCTTTCAACGGCCAGAAGACCACCCCGGTGACGCTCAGGGTGTCGGTCCTGCCTGAGTCGAACCTCCTCTGGTTTAAGGACAGCAGCGAGCCCGGTACCTACACCTTCTGGTTCTTCGACCTGAACAAGAACACTTACCAGGCGGAGCTGGTCTGGAAGAAGTAAGTTATCCCGTCCGTCTGATAGGGGCTAGAATCGAGGGAGGGGGCAGGCAGCCCCCTCTTCCTCTTCCACGAGGCCGGCAGGCGTGGCGTTATGGTTGGCGTACATATCGCGAAGCCCGCGAGGGCGGTACCTCGCTTATCCGCTCGCCTTCTAAGCCCGCCGTCCCCTTTTTCACTGCGGCTGGTACATGCCCTTCTGCTGCATGTACTTGAAGATGCGCTCTCCGTGCGTCTGCTCGTCTTTTTGGATGTGCTGGAGGGCCTGCCTGACTTGGGGGTTGGTGGCTTCGAAGACGGCGGTGTCATAGGTACCCGAGATGTACTTCTCGGTCATGAGCATGTCTTCGCACATGGATTTGTCGTCGCTCGTAGCCATGGCATGCTGGGCGCCTTGCTGAGCGCCATGCTGCATTCCTTGCTGGGTGCCTTGCTGAGTGCCTTGTTGGGCAGCTTGCTGGTTGCCCTGGGAGATCTGACCGCCGTAGATGGTCCTCGATTCCGACATCCAGTTCTGTCCCGCCGCTGCGCCCTGGCCGCCGGTTGACTGCCATGCGCCGGCTTGAGGCGGTGCCTGGTGCCCGGTAGCCTGCGCGGTGTACTGGTGCTGCATGCCTCCCTGCTGGGAGCCCGACTGTCCGGCGACAAAGTGCTGCGTGCCGGACTGCTGCATCCCCACTTGAGACTGGCCCTGGAACTGTCCCTGACCCTGCCCCCGGGACTGGTACTGGGTCTGGGTTTGGCTCTGGCCTGTTCCCTGGAGCAGGCTGTTGATGGTGTCGTAGTGTTGCTGCTCATCGGCCGCGAACTCGTAGAAGAGCTTCTTGAGCTCCGGATCCTTGGCCCTTGCGGCGTAACCCGAGTACTTGGTGATGCAGATCTGTTCGTGGCTCAGCTGGTCCTGGAGGAGCATACGCTCCTTTTGAGTCAGCCTAGACACAGTCCTTCACTCCTTTTTGGGTTCTCGATGCCGCGATTAGTCTGCTCCAAAAAGCGGCTATAGATGTCATGGAGGAACGGGAGCCCCTGCAGGGGAATCTCAGTCAGGAAAAGCGCGTTACTTTGCTTACGGAGGGTCGTTCGATGGTCCGCTGGCTGCTGGCTGGTTCGCCTTTGTTCGTACTTCTATATACCTTGCTCAAGCTGAAGTGGAAAGCCAAAGATGCCGGCGCGACTGCTCTGGGCGTGGCTTTGCTGGTCGGCGGGCTTGGGTTTGGAGGCCAAATAGAGCTGCTTGCGATTGCGTGCGCCAAAGGGATCAGCCTTACCCTCTTCGTGGTCCTCATCATCTGGACCTCCGGCTTCATGTACCAAATGGTCCACCAGACGGGTTTGGTCCCCGTGATATCCAGGTGGATGACCACGCTGTCAAGCGATTCCCTGATGCTCGCCCTCCTGGTGGGATGGTGTTTGTCCGGCGTTATCCAGGCGGTGGCCGGGTATGGCGTCCCGGTTGCCGTGTGCGCGCCCCTCATGATCGCCGCCGGTTTCGAGCCCCTTACCGCGGCGGCGGCGAGCCTTGTCGGACACGCCTGGGCCATAACATTTGGATCCATGGCTTCGTCCTTTTACACGCTCACTTTGTCGACCAAGATACCGCCGGAGATAAGCGGCAACTGGGTAGGCCTTACGTTTGTAATCCCCACCGTACTCACCGGCCTGGCCGTGGCCCATATCGTCCAAGGCTGGGAGGGAGTGAGGAAAGGGTTCTTCAAGATAGCCGTCGTGGGGGCTGCCATGGGCATCGTGCAGTGGCTGGTGGCCAAATCGGGCTCCGCGCAGGTCGCCGCCCTGCTGGGTTCTCTTGCGGGTGTCGCCTTGGTGGCCGCCATGTCGTCCAGGCACCGTAGATGCAGGAGGACGGAGAGAGGTGCCGGGCAGGAGGCAGGCGGCATGGGGATCTCCATCCACCTGGCTCTAGTTCCGTACTACGCGCTGCTTGCCCTCACCCTCATGTCTCAGGTAGGTCCTGTAAAGGAGTTCTTCAAGCCGTATAAGCTGGGGTTCGACTACCCTGAGATGGTCACTTTGCAAGGCTATGTTGTCCAGGCCGAGAAGGCTTACGCGTCCATAGGACTTTTTTCCCATCCGGCTCCCCTCATCGCCCTGGCTTGCCTGGTTGGGTACTTCGTGTACAAGAAGAAAGGGCTTCTTGGGGAAGGCAAGATCCGCCTGGCGTGGAGGGAGACCGTGAGGCAATCGTGGCCCACTACGCTTGGGGTCCTCACAATGGTGATGATGGCTCTCGTGATGAACGACACGGGGATGACCCGCGAAATGGCGGCCGGAGTAGCCCGTGTGGCTGGCTCGCTTTTCTTCCCCGTGGTTTCGCCTTTCATAGGCGTCCTCGGCTGCTTCATGACGGGGAGCAACACTAATTCGAACATACTCTTCGGTGCGTTCCAGATCGAGACGGCGAGGGCTCTCGGTCTCAGCGAGACCCTCATCGCCAGCTCCCAGACCGCGGGGGCGTCTCTGGCGTCCTCAATCGCTCCCGCCAAAGTCCTACTCGGTTCCAGCACTTCGGGCCTCACAGGTAGGGAGGACGAGGTGCTCAGGAAATGCCTGCCTTACTGCGTCCTTATAGTCCTACTCCTCGGGATCCAGACCTTCGTCGCCACGACCTTCTTGGCGGTCGTGCCTTAGGCCAGCCTTCTCGGGAAGAAGTGAGCCCCACCTGGCGTCCCGGGCCTGCCTGAACAGGTCCTTATCCTTCCTGGAGATCACGACTCGTTCGATCCCCCTGGGGGTGCATACCTGGAAGATGATGTGGCCGGGTTTTATGTGGGGGTGCCTTATGATCCGGCCAGAGACAGGTTTGGGTACCTCTTCTCGGGAAGCGACGATGTAAGAGAACTTCTCGTCTTCGTAGGGGAGCTCTCCGGACTTCACTTTCCTCTGGAGGCTTGACCGGGCGATACGCTGAGAGAAGTGGCACCAGTCGTTTTCCTCGACCGGGCACGTCTCGCCGTGGGGACAAGGGGCGACCACCTTGGCCCCCAGGGCCAAGAGCCTCTCTCGGTCGGCCCTTATCAGCCTGAACCCTGCGGGGGTACCGGGTTCTACGAGCACAAGGAGTCCGCCTGTACGTCCCCAGAGGCGCTCAACCACCTTGGGACGCCTTTCGTCCATCTCCCCCATTACATAAGCCATGACGACCAGGTCGTACTTCGGGCCCTGGGGGATGCTTTCGGCGTCTGCCCTCAACCACCGTGCCCTCCTTATCGCTTCGTAGGGCGACCGGGCGGCCAGCTGCTTGCCCAGCTTCACCATGCGCTGGTTGGGTTCCACCAGGTCCACTTTGGTTATGTCGGGCCACAGGGTGAGGGCGGCCCACATGGCTGTGCCGGGACCCGCCCCGACGTCGAGCAGGCTCCGCGGGCTCCAGCGCGGAAGAAGGCTTCTCACCTGCTCCAGGGCTGCGTATATCGCCGCGTAAGTGGCAGGCATCCGGTACGCGGCGTAAGCGTACGTATCGGTTTCGGACTCGAGGCACGTCCCTTCGCCGGCCCTGTACCTGCCGGACATCTCCCTCACGGCTTCAATGACCCTCTTGGACGGGCCGACCAGGTTCTCGATGGCGCTTCTTAGTTCAAGGGGCAGGTCTATGTCCAACACCTCCGGTCAAAGTATACTCTACTTTGGAAGTGACCTGTCTGAGGAATAAGCCGCGGGGAGAGGTGGAGCGGGTGACCGATTCGTGGGCTTGTTTTCTCCAGAGGTTCAGCACTCCGTGGCTGGACACCCTGGTGTACTGGATTACGAACTTGGGTTCTGAGATGTTCTTCATCCTTGTCCTACCGGCCCTGTACTGGCTCTGGAACAAGAAGGCGGGTTACAGGATCGCCGTGGTATACCTTGGCTCGGTTTATGTGAACTCGGTCTTCAAGGCGGCTTTTCGAACTCCCCGGCCGGTGCCGACCGAATGTGCCCGCGTGATGCACCCCGAGACCGGTGGGGGCTACTCCTTCCCGAGCGGCCACGCCCAGGGGAGCACGGTCTTCTGGGGTCAGACCGCCGTGGAAGTCAGAAAGAAGGCCTTCTGGACCGTGGCCGTCGTGGCCATCGTCTTCATATCCCTCTCCCGCATCTACCTGAACGTGCACTGGCCCGTCGACATAATCGGCGGCATCTTCATAGGGATAGCCATCCTCAGGGCCTTCAACCTCCTGGCCATAGGCTGGACCCACGCGCACCCGCCGCGCTGGCTGAGGGTTGCGGGTATAATTGCCGTGCCGGCGCTCGCTGCCGCGCTCTACAAGGATCCCACGACCAACATGGTCCTTGGGTTCCTCATGGGGTTCCCCCTGGGGAACCTCATAGCAGAGGAGAGGTTCGAGTGGAAAGAACGAGCCCCCATAGTGAAACAGGCTTTGAAGTTCGCTCTCGGCATGGCAGGGCTCGTGGCCGTAAGGTACGGGCTCAAGGCCCTCTTCCCAGAAGGGGCTTTTTGGGACATCGTCCGCTACGGCCTGGCGGGAATGTGGGTGAGCCTCGGCGCGCCGTACTTGTTCGTGAAGATGAAACTCGAGGCCTGAACAGACTTTTCCACGCCCCCGCGGTTCCATAGATCCGCCCAGGTTGTACTAGAATGGTAGTTGGGTCCCAAGAGGGCTCTTGGCTACGGCTGTGGAGGAGGTACACCATGAGGAGACTCGTCAAGTGGCTCTTGGTTATAGCGCTGGTCGTAGGAGGAGGATACGTCCTCCTGCGGGTCAGGGAATTTCGCCAGGCCCGAGCCGCCTTTCGCGACGCGATCCAGAACACAGTGACCGCCGTGGTGGAGCGGAAAAACCTTGATGTGGTCGTGACCGGCAAAGGCACCGTGCAGACCAAAGACAAGAGGTATATCCGGCCGGGCGTTTCAGGCACGGTAGCCAAGGTCTTTGTGAAAGAAGGAGATCTGGTCCGTGCGGGGAGCCCGCTCCTCATCCTCGAAAACGAGACTCTGACTACCCAGGTAGAACAGGCGAGGCTGGATCTTGCCCTTGCGGAGCAGGCTCTCGCCAACATGACCGGGCCCGCGGGTACCCGGGCCAAGGCCGAGCTGGCCCTCAGGCAGGCAGAGCTGGACCTCCGCTCGGCCAAGGAGAAACTTGACGCGCTGACCGTCCGCGTGCCCATATCGGGCGATCTGTGGCGCCTCTACGTTGAGGAAGGCGATAGCGTCCGGGCCGGGCAGATCTTGGCTACGGTCGCCGATACGAGCTCCTTCAGCGTGGACGCGAGAGTGAGGCAGGCGGACCTCAGGAAACTGACTGTCGGGCACAGCGTGACGATCCAGCCTGGCGGCGATATGAAGCCTGTGTATGGGAAGATCGAGTCCATAGGCAGTGAAGGGCTCCAGGGAGCCAAAGGCATTGAATTTCCGGTGAAAGTGTCGATCGACAATCCTGGGCCGGACCTCCGGGCGGGGATGAGCGTCCAGGTAGATTGCCACCTCAGGAACGGGTCAAAGGTCTCCATGACCGGGACCGTCGTCCCGAAGGACAGGCGGGATATCGAGGCGGAAGTGGCCGGCACGGTGAAGGAAGTCCGCCTCGCCGAGGGGGCCGTAGTCCAGGCGGGAGATGTACTCCTCATAATCGAGCAAGGATCCCTTGAAATAGCCTACGAGCAAGCCCTGAACGCCTACGAAAGCGCGAAGCAGTCTCTCGAGAGCTGCGAGAGACAAATAGAGGAACAGCACCTCCGCGTGGAACAGGCGAGGCTAAACGTCAAGGATAGGGAAAACGCCGCCGGCAAGCTGGTGGTTACCAGCCCCATCGACGGGAAAGTCATAAGCCTCTCGGTGGAGCCCGGCGACGAGGTGAGCGCCAGCGAAGTTGTGGCCGAAGTGGTATCCGTATCGCCGCTTACCGTGGTCATCCCGGTGGACGAGCTGGATGTGGCTGCCATCGCGATCGGCCAGAGGGCAGCGGTCGAAATCGACGCCCTCCCGGGGAAGGTGTTTGAGGGCGTGGTCTCCAGGATCGCCCACGAAGGAAAAGTCCAGCAAGGAATAACGAACTACGACGTCACCATCGAGATAGAGGCGGAAGAAGTGAGGCTGGGGATGTCGGCCAAGGCGACGATATCCGTATCCAGCAAGGAAGACGTGCTGGTCGTCCCCGTGGAAGCTGTTTTCTGGGAGAACAACCAGGCCTACGTAACCAAGCTGGAAGACGGCCGCGCGGTGAAGACGCGAGTCAAGGTAGGAGTCCAGAACGATCTCTACGCGGAGATCGCCTCGGGGCTCGAAGAAGGGGACGAGATAGTGGTGAGCGGCCTCACCGACTACTCCGTGAACCTGCGTGGGTTCAGGATGTTTGGTCCTAGATGAGCAGAAAACGGGTATGAGGCCGGCTCCGGGAGGTGTTTGGGGTTGGTACTGGGTGAGAGCTTTAAGGTTGCGCTCAGGGCTTTGGCGGCCAACAGGATGCGCACCGTCCTCACCATGCTCGGGATAATCATCGGCATTGCCGCCGTCATAGCGCTCGTGTCCGCAGGGCAGAGTGCCCACAAGACCATTTCCGACGAGATCGACTCTCTGGGCAGCAACCTGATACTCGTCACCGGCCGCTCCGGCTTCCGCCTGGAGGCCGAGGACGCCCAGTATATCCTCGACCGCGTCCAGACCATCGTGCGGGCGATGCCCGTCATCCAGGTAAACTCGGAAGTGACCTACCGGTCTAGTTCCCGGACGGTGCAGCTCATGGGCGTCACCGAAGATTTCCCTGAGCTCAGGGCCCATCCTGTCGAACACGGGCGCTTTCTTCTCCCGTCTGACGTATCGGGCCGCCGCAAAGTGGCCGTTGTCGGGAAAACCGTCGTGGAAGAAGTGTTCGAGGGCAGGGACCCCATAGGCGAAACCCTCACCGTGAGCGGGCAGCCGTTTACGGTGGTCGGAGTGATGGCCGAGAAAGGGGAGTCTTTGGGCACCGATGCCGACAACGTGGTCTTGGTCCCCGTGAGCACGCTCCAGAGGATGTCCGGGACACGGTACGTGAGCGCGCTCTACGTCCAGGTGGGAGATATATCCCAGGCCGACGAGGCGGTAGCGCTTATCGAGAGGGCGTTCAACTCCAAGTTCCGCAGGTCGGATACGGTGAATGTCAGCAGCCAGAAGCAGCTCATGGACATCGTGTCGACGGTAACCCGCACGTTCACAGTACTCCTGGCTTCCATAGCGGGCATCTCGCTCCTGGTGGGCGGGATAGGCATAATGAACATCATGCTGGTCTCGGTCACCGAGAGGACGAGGGAGATCGGCCTGCGCAAGGCTATCGGCGCCAAGAAAAGGGATATCATGATCCAGTTCCTCATAGAGGCTTCAATCCTGAGCGGTATCGGTGGGTCCATCGGTGTGGTGCTGGGCACCCTTACCACCGGGATCCTCGCCCGCTTGGGCGGCTGGGCGGCGTGGACGTCGCCTTCCGCCGTGCTCATGGCCGTAGGGTTTTCGGTAGGCGTAGGTATGTTCTTCGGGCTGTATCCAGCGTCCAAGGCTGCCAATCTCGATCCCATCTACTGTCTGAGATACGAGTGAGAGGTCCGGACACCCGGTCTCTTGTCCGCGCGGAGCACGGAAGGCGCGCTTTCGACGCGGCGAGCCGCGCGGAGGAAACCCTGGACGAATGTCGAAAACAGGAGTCTAGGAGGTGTAGACCGGGTGGCGATCCATAGCTCAATACTAGAAGTTATCGGCAATACCCCCATGGTAAGGCTCAACAGACTGCCGGGTCCGGATTCTGCTGAAGTGCTGGTCAAGGTTGAATCTCTGAACCCCAGCGGGAGCATAAAGGCGAGGCCCGCGCTACGGATGATCCAGGAAGCCGAGGCTTCGGGGGAACTTAGGCCCGGAGGGACCATCGTCGAAGCAAGCAGCGGAAACCAGGGGATAGCTCTGGCCATGATAGGCGCGGTAAAGGGATACCGCGTGGTTGTTTTCATGCCCGAGTCGATGAGCGTCGAAAGGCGCAAGGTGCTTGAGGCTTACGGTGCGGAAGTGCGCCTTACGCCCCTCGGAAAGGATATTAAGGAGACGCTGGAGATCTGCGTAAAAGCGTCCATAGATTTCGCCGAGTCGACGCCGGGCGCGTACAGGGCCCGCCAGTTCGAAAACCCCAACAACTGTTCCGCCCATGAGTGTACTACCGCTAAAGAGATCCTGGAGCAGACCGGGGGCAGGCTCGATGCGTTTGTGGCGGGGATCGGAACGGGAGGGACTGTGACCGGGACGGGGCGGTGCCTGAAAGAAGCCCTGGGCAACGTGCTGGTCGTTGCCGCCGAACCGGACAAGGCTTCTCTCCTCATGGATATCCCGGTCGGCTTCCACGTGCAGGAGGGCATCGGCGACGGTATTCTGCCCGATATCCTCGACAAGAGCGTTATCGACAGGGCGATCTTGGTGACTGATTCCGAGGCAGTCCAGACGGCCCGACGTATGGCCAGGGATGAAGGCATTTTCTGCGGCATATCCAGCGGGACGAATGTGTTCGCGGCGCTCAAGGTCGCCAAGGAGCTCGGACCCGGAAAGCGGGTAGTCACGGTCCTCCCGGACGGCGGCGAGAAGTACCTCAGCACCGCTCTGTTCAGCATGTGCTAGCCTAGCCTGCTCCTCCGGAGAGGTGGCGCCGGCCTCTCGGCCGGACCCCTGCCGGAGTTATTGTGACTTTCAGGTAAGAAAGCAGGTGCCGGTTTGAACGAAAAGAGACCTTCTGTCGGTACGCGGGCGGTACATGCCGGGGGGAAACCTCCCAAGTCGGTTACCGTGCCCAAGGTCCCGCCGGTTTACGCGTCTTCGGTGTTTTCCTTCGATTATCTCGACCAGATCGACGAGGTGTACGAGGGAAGGGTGCCGGGTTATGTTTACTCGAGGCAGCGGAACCCTGGGATAGACCTCTTGGAAGAGGCGGTATGCAGCCTCGAGTGTGGTTCTGAGGCGGTAGCTTTCGCGTCGGGCATGGCTGCCATCGCGTGTTCGGTCCTGAGCTTGGTCAAGGCGGGCGACCACGTAGTGGCCGGAAGGGTGCTCTACGGCGGCACCGTCACGTTCTTCAAGGACGAACTCCCCAAACGGGGTGTCGAGACTACCTTTGTGGATACCAATGACCTCGGAGAAGTCCGTTTGGCCATCCGTCCGAACACGCGCCTGGTCTACTGCGAGACTATTTCCAACCCTCTCATGGAGGTCGCGGATATATCCGCCCTCGCGGAGATCGCCCACAGCGCGGGCGCATTGCTCGTTGTAGACAACACTTTCGCTTCTCCGGTCCTGTGCAGGCCTCTCGAGCACGGGGCGGACATCTCCATAAACAGCACGACCAAGTACCTGAACGGGCACAGCGACGTTACCGGAGGAGTGGCCGTGTTCGGCCCCTGCGCTTCAGGCACTCGCGAAGGGGAGAGTTCGTCCGGCCGTTCCGGAGGCGAGGGAGGGTACCCGGCGGCCAGAGCGAGGGCCCTGGCATCTCTGTACGGTCCGACCCCGTCGCCTTTCGACGCCTGGCTCACCGTGAGGGGCCTCAGGACCGTTGAACTCAGGGTGCGGAAGTGCTCGGAGAACGCCCTCAGACTTGCCAGGTTCCTGGCTGCACACCCGAAGGTCGGGGTGGTCCATTACCCGGGGCTCGAATCATCCCGCTATCACGAACTGGCCGGGAAATACCTGGACGGCGGATACGGGGGCATGTTGAGTTTCGAACTGAAAGGCGGTTCGCTGGAATCCGCCCGCGCCTTCATAGACTCTCTGCGTATGGTGGAGCTGGTCCCGAGCCTGGCGGGCGTGTCGACCACGGTGTCCCACCCAGGGAAGACGTCCCACAGGGCTGTCCCCAGGGAGGAGAGGGAAGCCTGCGGCGTCGGAGACGGGCTGGTGCGGGTGTCCGTGGGCATCGAAGATTATGAGGACATAGAGAGGGACTTCCGCCAGGCGCTGGATGCGGTGCCGGCGAGTTGATCGTATCCATAGATTCACGGGGCACACCCGGTCGTCGCGGCCACCGGGCGTGCCCCTGCGTGTTTTCTGGCTCTACTTCGTTGAGAGGTAGATGTGTTTTTCCCAGCGGGGGTCTTCTCCGGCGCAGTCGGTCCGGAAGTGCGCGCCCCTGGACTCGGTGCGGGTGAGGGCCCCGACGGTCACGGCTGCGGCAGTCTGCCAGAGGCCAAGGTTCTCCACGGCGAAGAGTAGATCCCTGGAGGATCGGACCGCTTGCCTCTCCAGGAGGCCGCGCAGATCCTCGAGCCGCTCCAGGCCTTCCTCGAGTGACAAACCGTCTCTCACGGGGAGGAGGTACTTCGACGAGTACTCCCGCAAGGATTTCCGGAGACCTTCAGGGGAAGAAGCTGCACGTGCACCTGCCGGCGGTGCCTGTTCGGCCGCCTCGCGCCACTTCTCAATCCACGCGGCGGCCGTGAGGGCAGGGGCAGCCGGGATCTCCCTTTTCAGGTGCATGCCCGTATCCGGGGTGCCGCCTGCGGCTGCTTCCTTCTCCACGGCTTCAGCCTTGCTCGCGGACAGACCCGCTTTCGTTAAGTCCAGGACATCAATGCCTTCGCCCCTGAGGTAACGTGCGGCGGCTTCCCCCGCTTTCCTCCCGAAGAGGACGCAGTTTGTGAGGGCGTTTCCGCCCACCCGGTTCGCTCCGTCCACGCCTCCCGTGACTTCTCCGCAGGCGAAAAGCCCCGGGACTTCGGTCTGGCCCGAAGTACCTATGGCCACACCGCCGGGGAAGTAGTGCTCGATGGGGTTTACCGTTACCGGCCCCGACCAGGGTGGGGCACTCTTCGGAAACATCCGGCCTATGCTCGCCAAATAACGGTTATTTTCCCACTCTTCCCGCGGGATGTCTTCGAGGTGGAGGAGGACGGGCCCCTTCCGGCTTTCCAGCGCGATCTCCACAGTGCATTTGTCTCTGGCCAGTAGGTTGGCTTCTCGCCCAGACTCAATTCCTTCTCTGAACAGCATTTCCTTGAGAAACTCCCGGCCGTCGGGCCCGGTGAGCCTCGCGCTGTCGATTATGCCTAGGTCCAGGAACCAGTGGGCTCCGCCTGGGATGTCTATGCCGATGGGGTAGAACTGGACGAATTCCATGTCCAGGAGGTGGCATGATGCCTCAAGGGCCAGCCGGTACCCGTCGCCCGTTATGCGCTGAGGGTTGTCGGTCCTGTAGAACAGGGCCCCAGCCCCTCCCGTAGCGAGCACCACCGCGCCTGCCCGAACGAAAGATGCCTCGCCGGATGTGAGGTTCAGGCATTCGACCCCTTCGACGCCTCTCACACCGAGGAGAAGGCGCATCGCCGCGGTGTTATGCACGAACGACACTCCGCGTTCAAGGCACGCCCTGGCAAGTGCGTCGGTGAGGGGCTTCCCTCCAAGGAGAGGGAACGCGGGGTCTCGCTTAACGCTAATCCCGCCCCGTCTCACCGTGAGGGGAACTCCTGCGTCCTGCATGAACTCTACTATGGACGGGGCCTCGTAGGCGAACGTGTCCAGAAGGTCGGGGATGCTCAAGCGCCTCCCCGTATCGTAGGTCATCGCCCTGTGTTCTTCCGGGCTCATGCCGCCGACGCCCAATGTGAAACCCCCGCCGGCGTACACGGTGCACGTCGCGTTACCCGGCCTCACTTTGGAGATGGATATCACTTTGACGCCTTGTCTCGCGAGGGCCAAAGCGGCCGCAAGCCCCGCAGCGCCTTGGCCTATGACGATGGCCGTATTCCGATCGTCCATGTTTTCAGCCTCCCGGACACCCAAGTTCGTGAGTAATGACAGATTTGCTGTAACTCGGGAAATCCCTTCCTCGCGCCACTACGCGCCAAAACTTGCGCGGGCTCCTCCCGGGGTTTAGTCTATCCTTGACCGTTAGACTTCGGGCGGGTGAGGGCAGGGTGCTAGGATGCGGATAAAGGCGACGCCAGACGATTTCGTCGTGACGGAGATCGTGGACATCGATATGTCATCTTCGCCCTCTCCGGGCAGGGCCGGGTACCGGATCTACGTCATGGAGAAACGGGGGTGGAACACCCTCGACGCGATTTCGTCCATCGCGAAGGCGAGCCGGATCGACCCTCCCCTGATAGGCTACGCCGGGCTCAAAGACCGCCACGCCAGGACCGTCCAGTATCTCTCGGTCCCCGCGGGGTACGAGCTCACCTCCAAGAGGGACGACATCCGCCTCACCTTCCTGGGTTTTTCCCGTGACTTTATATCCACAAAGGTGCTTGTGGGAAACCGTTTCGAGGTCCGCGTCGGGGGCCTCACTGCCGGTGATGCCGCTCGTATGGCCCAAAGGGCCCGTGAGGTAGGGCGGGACGGCTTTCCCAACTATTTCGACGACCAGCGGTTCGGGAGCGTAAGCGGGTCGGGGGACTTTGCGGCCGAACGCATTGTACGAGGGCACCTGAGGGGCGCCCTGAAGATCCACCTGGCCGAGGTATTTCCGGGTCAGAAAAAGGCCGAGAGGGAGAGGAGAGCAAGTATAGCTGCCGTGTGGGGTGAGTGGGATAAGGTGTTTGAGCTCTGCGAGAGGGAGGAAGACCGGGCCGTAGTCAGGCCGCTTCTCGGAGGCGCGAGCAAGAAGAACCTCATTGCGGCCCTGAACGCGATCCCCCACGAGGCTATGGCGCGATACATAGCGGCATATCAGGCGTTTATATGGAACGAAGTCCTGAGGAGGAACTTGAGGAAAACCGGCGCTCCTCTACATGAGGTCAGTGGGAAAGCGGGACCATACCTGTTTCCGCCGGGACCGGTCGTGGATGCCGGCCTTGAGATCCCCACAGTAGCGGCGAAACTCGCCCCTTGCAGCCCTTCTGTCCGGGTGGAGATCGAGGAAGTGCTCTCTGAGCGCGGACTCGCCCTCTCCGACTTCAACGTGCGAGGGCTCCGGAGCGGCTATTTCAAATCGTTCACGAGGAAGGCTTGGGCGATACCTGAAGGCCTCGTCGCGGGGGCTCCTCAGCCGGACCGGCAAAGGCCTTCGGAATTCGAGGTGAGGCTGGCTTTCACGCTCCCCGCGGGCTCGTACGCGACCATGTTCCTAAAGGCCCTCACGGTCCCTACCTCGTCTCCAGGATCCGCCGGATGATATCTTCGATGGCGGGTTCCTCCAGGGATACGTCTCTGATCTCCCCGAGCGCCTGCATGGCGGCTATGACGGCGGGTGCGGGCCAGCGGCTTCTGTCGAAAAGGACCTTTACCGACCGGGAACCGGGGTCGATGGAGGCCACCTGCCACGCTCCGTCAGCGGGCGTAAGGCTGACCTCTCCGCCAAGGCCCACATACGCTCCGGCGGTGAGCCCTTCTGGCAGACCGTAGTACTGGACTTCGAGGACCGTGGGCAGATCCGCGTGACGCCTCAGGTCTTCCAGCGTCCCGTCGTAGATAAGGCTTCCGTGGTTTATTATGATCACCCGGTGGCAGAGCTCCTCTATGTCCTTTAGGTCATGGGTGGTAAGGAGGACAGTGACATCGCGCCGCGCGTTTATCTCCGCCAGGAACTCACGCATGGTGCGCTTGGCGACTACGTCAAGGCCGATGGTGGGTTCATCCAGGAAGAGGATCTTGGGCCTGTGGATGAGGGCCGCCGCCAGCTCCGCCCGCATCCTCTGACCGAGGGAGAGGCGCCTCACGGGAGTATCCAGGAACTCGCCTATCCCCAGGAGGTCGTCGAACTCTTTGAGGAAGGAGCGATAATCGGACCGGCTCACGTCGTACATGGCCGCGAGGATGTCGAAGGAGTCGACGGTGGGGAGGTCCCACCAGAGCTGGGTCCTCTGGCCGAAGACCACCCCGACCCGCCTGGCCAGCTCTTTTCTCTGGGTCTGGGGAGAAAGGCCGTCCACAAGCACTTCTCCAGAAGTGGGGTGTAGTATCCCGGTGAGCATCTTCACTGTCGTGGACTTCCCTGCCCCGTTGGGTCCGATGTAGCCGACGAACTCGCCGGGACGGATGTCGAAAGAGACGTCCCGCACGGCGTCAACGCGCCTCTTTTCCTGGGACAGCAAGGTGCGGAGCCCGCCCAGAAAGCCCGATTTCCGCACCGGGACGAAATAGGACTTGCTCAGGTTCCTCGCGCTGACCGCAAGGACTTGCTCGCCGGTCGTGCTTACGGCCACTTTCTTCCCCTCCCTGATGTGCTTTGCGGGCGCGCCGCCCGGATGTCTCCTGCCTCATGACCCGGTGCTGTGGTACCGGGCTTCCCCCATGCGCCAGAGCTTGAGGGCTACCGCCATGCTTGCGAGCGCTGCAGCCGCGGGAGCCGCAAGGCTGAGCCACGTCCCACCTTTGCCCAGAAGGTATCGCACTGGAACGTAGTTGCCCACTCCCAGCGGTATGAAGTAGAGGAGCATGTTCCGCAGCCACCTGGGGTATATCTCCAGGGGGTAGAGAGTGGCGGTGCTCGTGGCGTTTTGGGTAAACACCTGAAGTTCTTCTATCCTCACGATAACGAAAGCCGCCGCTGAGGTGGCGATCCCCACTGCTGAGAAGAGAACGGTCGTCCAGAGTACAGCCAGCGCCAGGTGAAATATGGCCGCGAGACTTACTGCGCCCGATGGGAGGAGCCCCTTCAGGGATATGGCCATTATGGCCGCGCCCTGCACAACGAAAGAAAGCCTCTCAAGGGCGAAATTCCGGGATGCCAGGACGAAGAGGCTTGGATAGGGCTTCACCAGCACCGAGTCGAAGTCGCCCCGCACGATGTATCCCTCAAACCTATCCACTTCTTCCAGGAACACACGGTAGAGGCCCCACCCGATCTTGGAGACAGAGTAGAGGAGGCCTACCTCGTAGATGTTCCACCCGGCTACGGTATGGAATCTCCAGAGGGCTGCCGCTGCCACAAGGTAGTCGTAGGTGCCCATCAGGCTCTCGACAAGGAGCGACGCGACGAAATCGAACTTGTACTGCATCTTGGCTCTGAGGGCGGCCGAGATCAGGAGCCAGTAAAGCCTGACTATCCGGAAGGCTCCCTTCAGGCGTGCTCGTATCATCCGCCTTGCACCTCCAGTTTCCTCCGGGCAAGGCCGGTAAGGCCGCGCGCGATGAGCGTCACGACGATCGCCCAGACAAAGCCGGGTATGACCAGTTCCGGACCGGAAAGCTCGAGGTAGATGCGGGCCGGGTTGTAGTTCAGGCACGCAAAAGGAGACAGCCGGGCGATCTCGTACAGCCAGTCGGGCAGGACTTCCAGGGGGAACGTTGCCCCGCCGAGGCCGAGGCTCAACGAGCTCACTACCCAGTACGCCGTCCTGACCTCGGTTGTCCAGAACGACGAGAGTCCGACCATGTACATGTCTGCCGCCGCGATGTACCCGCCGAGGAGCAGGGCCAGGAGCGCCCATCCCCAAGTCGCCGGGTGTCTTGGCACATAGTAACCGAGCCGGGCCAGCATAAGACCCACAGGGATGCCCCTGAAGACCAGTCCGTAGAGCAAAGAGCCGTATTCGGTGGCGATGTGGTAGGCGTAGAAGTCCACGGGACGGATGAGCTCCGTCGCGACGTTTCCCGACCGCACCGAGTCTCTAATCCTATTCCGTACCCGTATACCGAACTGGGTGAACCACACGACGGTCTGGTTGAAGGTGATGTAATGGACGACGGTCTCTGGCGAGTAACCCGCGAAGCCCTGGGGAGGGATCACGTTCAGCCAGAAGTAAACCCCAAGCACGCCAAATATGGCGCTGGCGATCGAGTTCAAGAGGTGGGAGGCGGAGTACTGCAAGTTCTGTATGAACCCTTTGACGGCCAGGACCGTGTATTTTCGAAGGCCGGCGCGATCGGCCACTCGTCCGTTGAGAGACATCCCTGAGGCTCCTCTGTGTCCGATGGCGAGGATATCCAGCCTGGAAAGCCAAGACGAACGCACAAGACTCTATCACAAGCGCTCGTCCAGGGTCAACGGGTGTTCGGCGGCACCAAGCTTACCGGGTATGGCCGGCCATAGCTTCGCCGCGCCGGAATACTCTTTAAGTCAGACCTTAAATTCTTGAATATAATGATTGACGTAATTTATGTTGTGCAGTAGTCTGAGGTAGATATGGAAAGTAGGTGGCCGGTCTATGGTGCGGGATGACGCTCTCTCCAAACGCCCCTCACCGTCCCTCTCGGCGTTCATCCGCGAGATGGGGTGCTACGTCAGAAGACCTTGGGCAGCGTGGGGAAGCTTCTTCGCAACGCTTTTTCTGAAAGCCGTGACTCCTGTCGCGAGTGCGGTTTTCCTGGCCCGCTGCCTGGACGGCGTGGCTCAGGCAGAGTACGCGCACTTTCTGAACTACGGACTGCTTTACATAGCAGCCTACTTATTGGAGACGGCTGCCTCAACATGGTCTGTGCTCGTGAGAGTAGGCCTTACTGAATCGGTTGCCTCGGAGCTGAGAAAGAGGTTCGTGAGAAGGGCCATGGACATGCCGCTCAGGAGGTTTGAAAAGCTCTCTCGCGGTGATTTGGTCTCAAGGCTTACCGCCGACGTTAGCGAGGCATCCCGCGTCTTCGAGACAGCGCATGTGGTTCTATCCACCATCCTCAGGGCCATTGGGGCCGTCTTCTTCCTGCTTTTCATCGCCACCCGCCTTGGGATCGCCGTCATCGCGTCGCTCGCCCTAGCGGCCGTCATAAACTCCCGCGCCGGCCGGGCCATGGGAAGTGTGGGCAAGGAGTACCAGGCAGCCTTGGGGGCGCTTTCTTCATACGCGCTCAACGCCGTCGAAGGGCACTCCGTCATAAAGTCCTTTAGCGCTCAGGAATACGTGGCGCGCGGTTTCCTCGAGCGGGCCAGGGAAGTGCGAGCCAAGGCGATGAGCCTCGCGGCGCGCGTGAGCAAGTCCATACTCGGGGCTTTCAGCGGGGCTTCCGTTGTGGTGCTCGTCGCCTTCGGCTACGGCGGGTACTTGGCGGTGGCCGGCAAGATAACCATCGGGGCGATGATCTCCTCGTCTATCTGCACCGACCACATAAGCCCGCTCGGACTCATCGGGCAGCATCTGGCGGGGCTCAGGAGGGCCGCGGGAGCTTACGGGCGGGTCAAGGAGATAGTGGAGGCTGAGGTGGATTCCGATTTGACTGCAGATGTCCCGGGACTCCCGGTTTTTTCTGGCGGCGACGTCTCAACGGATGCTCCTCTGGACGCGCTCATTTCCGTCAGGGATCTTTCCTATGAGTACGAACCAGGAGTCAAGGCGCTCGACGGGGTTTCTTTCGAGGTAAAGAGGGGCCAGAAGGTCGCAATCGTGGGCCGGAGCGGCTGCGGGAAGAGTACCCTCATGAAGGTCCTCGCGGGGCTCTATAGGCCCGAGCCCGGACGGGTTTACATAGGCGGGCTGGATATGGCGTACTACCGGCTCGGAAAGCTGGGCGAGATGGTCACATACGTGCCCCAGGAACCATTCCTCTTCGCCGGGTCGGTTGCCGACAACCTAGCGCTTGGTCTTGGAGAGCCGCTCCTTGGCGACGGGCGACTAGATGCCAGGGTGACGGAAGGTCTGGAGATGGCCTGCGCCGGGTTTGTCCTGGATGGCCCGCAGGGGCTCTCCTCCCAAGTGGGGGAGCGCGGCGGGCTGCTTTCAGGCGGGCAGAGGCAGCGGCTTTGCCTTGCCCGCGGCTTTCTCAGGGGTACCCAGGTGCTTCTCCTGGACGAGCCGACGTCTTCCTTGGACAGGGAGACCGAAGCCCGGATCCTGTCTGCCATCTCCTCCCGGGAGGAGCTTACCTGCCTCATCGTGACCCACCGGTTTGACGTTGCGGAGATGGCTGACGTGGTGCTCGTTATGGATTCCGGCCGGCTCGTGGAGGCGGGGACCCACGAGGACTTGCTGAAGCGCCGCGGTCTGTACTGGAGCCTTTTCACCGGAGAAATCAGCCTCTCAAGGACGCCTTCGCCCGAGGACTCGTCTGAGGAAGGCGGTGATGCCCAGTGATGAGAGGCCGTACTGTGGAAGGAAAGACCGCGGGACTAAAGAGCCTTTGGAACGCAGCCGGCGAGAGGAAACCCCTGCTCATCGCCACGCTGGCCGTGGCGGTCGTCGACATGGTGGCCGATAGCATCGGGATATCCTGGAGCATCCGGCTGGTCACCAACGCCGCCCTCGCCGCTGACCTCCGTGCCGTGCTGGATGCGGTCTTGTTCCTGACGGCCGTCATGGCCTGCCGGGCTTCTCTCGCTGCTATCGGGCACTATATGGTCTCAATAGTGGTGGAAGATACAGGGCTCAGCCTCAGACGGCGGCTCTTCCAGGCGATTGCCGGTGGAAAGGCCGAGTATTTCGACACCCACGAATCAGGAGACCTGATATCCAGGCTACAAAACGACGTGGAGGCGGCCAAGGAAGGCATGAGGGCCTTCGTAGACGGGATAAAGCAGATATACCTGATAGTTCTGTCGGTGACCTGGCTTTTTATCTGGAGCTGGCCGATGGCCATAGGGCTCGTGGCTATGGCCGGGGTTTCTTTCCTCGGGAGCGCCCTGGTCTCGAAGCCCCTCAGGATAACCGGCCAGCGATACCAGGAGACGCTGGCTGCCGTATCCGAGTCGGCGACCAACATCTTTGGCGGCATCGCCGTGGTGAAGTCTTTGAGGGCTCAGGCGGAGATGGGAGAGCGCTTCGCCCGGGTGGCCGACAAACACCTCGGCTCAGGGAAGCGAAGGGGATTGTTCCAGGCGCTCCAAAGTGGCGTTGTCATGACCATCCCGTTTATAGGGATGGGCGGGATGATGTTCATTGCGGGCAGCATGGTGTTTCGAGGAAGGCTGACCCCGGGTGACGCGACCGGCCTCGTGCAGCTGAGCTCGCGGGCTTTCTTCCCATTCGGAAGGCTGGGCGAGATCTGGGCTGGACTCCAGCAGAACCTGGCCGCATTCCAAAGGGTTGAGGAAGCGTGTAGAATTCCGCAGGAAAGGGACGACGCGGATGGGCGCGGGGAAGAGGAAGGGGCAAGAGCCGGAGCGCAACCCTCCGCCCGGCCGCGCGTCGCCACTCCTCCTTCCATAGAGTTCCGCAACGTGCGGTTCGCCTACGGTTCAAGACTGGTGCACGACGGGCTTTCCTTCTTCGTCCCGGCCGGTGCGCGGGCCGCGTTAGTAGGTCCCAGCGGCTCGGGCAAGAGCACCGTGTTCCGCCTGCTCCTCGGGATCTATGATCCGGCTTCCGGCGATATCCTCATAGACGGCAGGAGCATATCTTCGATGCCGCTCAGGGTTCTCAGGGAGATGATCGCCGTGGTGCCCCAGGAGCCCTGGCTCATCCCGGGCACCATCATGGAGAACATCCTACTCGGCAGGCCGGACGCCACTCCTCAGGAGGTCAGGCGAGCGGCCCAAGCCGCGGGAGCCGCGGATTTCATCGAGGAGCTGCCCGCGGGCTTCGACACGGTGCTTGGTGAGAGGGGAGGAAACCTCTCTGGCGGACAGCGCCAGCGTATCTGCATTGCCAGGGCGTTCTTGAAAGATGCACCCGTCCTCCTCCTGGACGAACCCACTTCGGCGGTGGACGCCGAATCAGAGCGTCTCATCAAGCAGGCGGTCGACCTTTTGGCACAAGGCCGGACCGTGATCACCATTGCCCACACGAAGGCGATGGTGGATGATGCCGGCGTAGTGGTGACGCTTGGGTAGAGCCTTCGATATCCCTGAGCGAAGAGGGCTCTCGTCCAGCCCGTGTGGAAGGAAATCGTCTCCCACTCTTGATGCCCTCAGGGTGCGGTCACCGTGGTACTATGTACTTATCCTCGAGTTGGAGTGATCCCTGTGGCCAAAGCCCGTGTAGCCCTTGTGAGATGCGATTCCTATGACCCCGGCGCCGTGGGAGCGGCGGTTGAGAGGGCCTTCCGGCTCCTGGGAGGTGTCGAATGCCTCCTCCCCCGGGAGAGTACCTGCCTCGTCAAGCCCAACCTGCTCTCTCCGTCCCGGCCAGAGCTGGCCATAACCACCCACCCAGAGGTAGTCAAGGCAGTAGTCATCGAAGTGAAGAAGGTTGCACGGAAGGTGGCCGTGGGAGACAGCCCGGGCCGCGGCGATACCTTAGGTGCCGCGGAGGCATCCGGAGTTGCCCAGGCGTGCAGGGATGCGGGCGTGGAAGTGGTTCCCTTTGACGAAGGCTCGGATTTCAGGCTCCTGGAGGGGCGCCTGTGTAAGGAGTTTTTCCTCGCCCGCCCGGTCCTCGAGGCTGATGCCGTCGTAAGCGTGGCCAAGATGAAGACCCACGGCTTCATGGGGTATACGGGTGCCGTTAAGAACCTGTTCGGCTGTATCCCGGGTACCCGCAAGGCCAAATATCATCTCAGGTACCAGGGGAGAGAAGAGTTCGGAATCATGCTGACAGATCTTCTCTTGGCAGTAAGGCCTGCGGTTTCCGTGCTGGATGCCGTCATCGCCATGGACGGAGATGGGCCGTCCCACGGGAGGCCCCGTCCCTTCGGCGCGATCCTGGCCTCTCGTGACCCGGTAGCGTTGGATTCGGTGGCCCTCCGACTCGCCGGCGTCGATCCCGCGGGAATACCGTACCTCAAGGCCGCCGCCGAGCGCGGCGCCGGCGCGATGTACGAGCGCGACGTGGAAGTCGTCGGGGATGAGCCCGGATCCTTTGTCATCAAGGATTTCAGGATGCCTACCGGCAACAGGCACAGGTCTCTCCTCAGGCTCGGCGGGATCCTGAAAAGCTCAATCACCGCGAAGCCCGTGGTCGATACGGAGAAGTGCACCGGATGTGCGGTGTGCCAGCGGTCATGCCCCCCGCAGGTGATCTCGGTGGTGAGGAAGAAGGCAGTGATCGACGACAGCAGGTGCATAAGGTGCTACTGCTGCCACGAGATGTGCCCGTCTGGGGCCATCCGCCTCAGGATGGGGATGGCCGCGAGGGCGCTGGACAGGTTCATAGATTGTCTGGCCAGAAAGTGACCTGATGAGAGACGGGGAAGAGTGACAGACAGGGGGAGGAAGCGCGGCAGATGGAAGGAACCGAGAGAGTCAATGACGCGGAAGGAACAGAGAGGATCCAGGACCTGCTCAAGAAAGCCCACGAGATAAGGCTCAAGGGTCTTAACTGCGCCGAGACCACGATCTGGGCTTTGGGCCAGTACTGGAACGAGGACCTCAAACCGTGCTACGGAACGGGCCTTGGGGGAGGCGTAGCCAGGCTGGGGGAGACCTGCGGAGCCCTCACGGGCGCCATAGTGGCCATGAGCGCCAGGGTCGGGCGGACAGACCCCGCCGACGGAGAGAAGAAGGCGCTGTGCTATAGACTCGGCCAGGAAGTCGCCAGAGAGTTCAAGGAAGCCATGGGGACAACCCAGTGCAGGGAGATAATCGGCTTTGTCCCTTCTGGAGAAGGCATTCAGCCCCAGTGGTCGCAGCAGTTCCGGACCGGCCGGTGCGGAAAGGCCATCGAAGTCGCCATAAAGGCGGCGATCCGGGCGATGGAAGGATAAACCCGTGGTCCTGCCCGCGCGGGATCGGGCACCTGCCAGAAGGCAAAGCGCGAAGATGGGGCGGGTTTACCGCCCCTAGATCCTCGCCCGATGCGGAGGCGGATGACCGCTCAGGAACGCCGCCCCTTCAGCCTCGCTTAAGTTACTCTAAGCTACTTGTCTACCTCCGGTACTTTGTACGGGTTCCACCCGCGCATCTCGAAGATGTGATCCCGGCTGTAGTAGTCGTGGAGGAGATTGAGGACCTCTCCGAACCTCTGGAAGTGGACGATCTCTCTCTGCCACAGGAACGTGAGGGTATCCGTAACCGCTTTGTCGCCGAAGGCATTTGAGATCTGTATGAGGTATTCGTAGGTTGACCTCGCCTTCTGTTCGGCCGCCATGTTCTCGTGCATGTCTGTTATCGGGTCGCCCTTGGACTGGATATAAGCGGCGGTCCATGGCACCCCGTCGCCGTTTACGAAGTATAGACCCTTGTCGTGGTCGGCGTAGTAGCCTTCCAGGCCTGCCGCGATGATATCATCGACGCTCGCGTCGCGTATGAGCTGGTAGACGAGCGTCGCCACGATCTCCATATGGGCGAGTTCTTCGGTACCGATGTCAGTAAGAGCCGCCTTCGCCTCAGGTATCGGCATGGAATACCGCTGAGTCAGATAGCGGAGCGAGGCCGCAAGCTCGCCGTCGGGACCTCCGTACTGCGTAATGATGGCCTTCGCGAGTTTCGGGTTGCACGTGCTGACCGTTCCGGCAGGGTACTGAAGCGTTTTCTGATAGACCCACACGGCTTAACCCCTCCTTTTGTGCCAGTTGATCTCCCACGGCCACGGGTCGGAGATCCAGTTCCAGCCGTCTTCGACGTGTCCGATTCCGAAGCTAAAGAGAGGATGGAATGACCTCTCGAACTCCCCTATGGCTTGCGTGAGGGCTTTTTGGGCTTCCTTGAAGTCGTGGAGTGCCCTTTCGTCGCAGGGATGTGTGTCGAGAAACAGGTTCAGCTCGAGCGTCACGAACTGAAGCTCCATGATGCGCCTGAGCATGTCGAAGTACCGCGCGTCCATGCTTATCCCCTCCTCCCGCCCGTACCCGGCGGATACTGGTATAGAGGCGGCGTCCTCAAGAGTTCAGGGAAGATGGTCCCCGGCCCTTTCATCTGGCTCGGCATGCAGTAGCCGCTGTAGACCTGCCAGGGCACGAAGGCTTCCGCCAGCTGTACGGTTCTGGGGAAGGAGGATCCCGGCGGCCAAGAAGGACCGCTGCCCGGACCCTGGGGTCCACCAGGCCTCCCCCAGGGAGGTTCTACGGGAGGAGGCGTGATCTCGGGCGGAGACCATGGGGGCCTTTCAGGTGGGCACGGTTCTTCAGGAGGGCACCACGGCGGTCTTCTCCTCCTCAAGCTGAAGGCGCTTTCCTTGGCGCCCTCGTCATCCTCTTTTCCTGGTAAGCCGGAGTCCACCTGCGGCGGGGACGGTGCTTCTGGGGGCGTCTGGATGACTGATTCCGCGACCGCAGGCGCGGACCGCCCGAGAAGAGCCCGGTCGCCTGCCGCAGGATCGCCCCGGAAAGGACTCCTACGCATTGAAAACACCCTCCTTGTGAGATTTGCGTCGATGTATTTTATGTAAACTGGAGCTTGGGTGTGTCTCCAGAAGCGAAGGGTGGTAGAGCCCTATCCCTGCTTGGGGGCAAAGGAGTGGACAGAGCAAACCGGGAGAGCGGGTTTCGTGACTCTCAGAACCAAGTCAGACGCCCCCAATCCTTGGGGACTGGGGGCGCTTTTCAGGCCGGATCTCTTCGTTACAGGAAAGCCGGCCCTGGCGGAAAACGGCCAGGGATCAGTAGTTTTCGGCGTACACCTGGAAGAAAGCCCTTGGATGGGCGCAGCACGGGCAGAACTCCGGCGCCTCGGTACCTTCATATACGTAACCGCAGTTCCTGCACTGCCACTTTGTCACTCCGGAGCGCTTAAAGACGGTGCCGCTCTCCAGGCGTTCAATCAGCTGCCGGTACCTCTTCTCGTGGGCCTCCTCGACCTCGGCCACCTCGCGGAACATCTTGGCGAGCTCGGGGAACCCTTCTTTCTCAGCTGTCTCGGCGAACTCCTTGTACATCTGAGACCACTCGTAATGCTCGCCGGCGGCAGCGTGCTCGAGGTTCTGCTTGGTGTCTCCGATAAGCCCGAGGGCCTTGGCCCAGAGCTTGGCGTGCTCTTTCTCATTCTCGGCAGTCTCAAGGAAAATGGCCGCTATCTGCTCATAGCCTTCCTTCTTGGCGACGCTTGCGAAGTACCAGTACTTGTTCCTCGCCTCAGATTCGCCCGCGAAGGCGACCTTGAGGTTTTTTTCCGTCTGTGTTCCTTTGAGATTCACCGGCTAGGCACCTCCTCCGATTTGCTTACTGTCACTGGCAATTATATCCCACCCTCTAGGGTGGAGAAAGCAAGTTCTGTAAACGGGTGTCGGTTCCTGCCGGACGGTGTTAGTATTGAACTACCGGAGAGGATGCAGGACTGGAGGTAGTCTCTTGAGCGAGCGAATCGAGAGGGAACTGGCCCTGGAGTTTGTACGGGTTACGGAAGCGGCCGCCCTGGCTTCAGGGCGCCTCATGGGCACCGGAGATGCCGGAGCCTGCGACGAAGCCGCGGTGAGGGCGATGCGGGAGCTCCTGGGCACTGTCGACATTGACGGCACCGTGGTGATCGGTGAAGGGGAGATGGACGAAGCGCCCATGCTTTATATAGGCGAGAAGGTGGGAACCGGCAGGGGGCCAAGGGTGGATGTCGCCGTCGACCCTCTCGAGGGTACCAATGTGCTCGCGAAAGGGCTTTCGCGTGCCCTCTCTGTCCTCGCCGTAGCCGAATCCGGCTGCCTGCTTCACGCCCCTGATATGTACATGGATAAGCTCGCCGTAGGACCCAAGGCCGCAGGCAGGATAGACCTGGATGCTCCCATCGGCGATAACCTCAAAGAGGTGGCAGACGCCCTCGGGAAAAACGTGCGCGATCTCGTCGTGGTCATACTCGACCGCCCCAGAAATGAAGCCCTGATCGCAGAAGTGAGAAAGGCGGGCGCGAGGATAAAGCTCATACCCGACGGAGACCTAAGCCCCGCTGTATCCGTGGCGTTTGAAGACTCAGGGGTCGACGTCTTGGCCGGAATAGGCGGCGCTCCCGAAGGAGTCCTGGCAGCGGTGGCCTTGCGATGTGCAGGTGGAGAGATGCAGGGACGTCTCTGTCCCACGAAGGAGGAGGAGATCGCCCGCGCCGAAGCCATGGGCATCGAGGACGTGCGGCGCAAGCTGACTATGGACGATCTGGTCCGCGGTGACGATGTAGTATTTGTGGCAACCGGTGTCACCGACGGAGAACTCTTGAGAGGAGTCAGGTATTCGGGACCCATCGCCAGGACTCACTCGCTTGTCATGCGCGGTACGACGGGTACCGTAAGGTTCATTGAAGCCATACACCGTTTGGATAAGAAGTGGAAAACCGCCGGCTCTTGGAGGGAATAGGGTTGTCGCTGTCTGGACCTTTATTCCGACGGGTAGAAGAAGGCGTGTTCACCTACTTGCGTCCGCTTGGAAAACACGGCCCCGCCGTCGCCAGCGTGCTGTTCATGGGAACAGAGAGCGTCCTCGCTTTCGACACGCTGTGTGGCCCCAGGGATATGACGTTCTTCTCCAAGATGGCCGGGGACAGGCAGGTATACGTAGCGTATTCTCACGCGGACTGGGATCACTGCCTCGGGACAGGAGCTTTCAGCGCACCGGTAGTCATCGCTCACGAGTTCGCGCGCGGAAGGCTACTGGCGCCGGTGCACCCTGATCTGGAGACGGTTAGACGAGAAAGCCCCGATCTTGTGGCGGGGGGAGAGTTTGTCCTCCCGTGCCTCACCTTCACGAACTCATTGGCGCTCGACCTGGAGAGGGTGCCTCACTGGGTCCCGGGCGACTCAGGAAGACGCAGGCAAGGCGCTCTCCGCCACGTGCAACCTGTCCTCACGGGCGATCCATCGGGGAGAAGGATAGAGATCCGGCACCTGCCCGGACATACGGCCGACTCGTGCGTTGCCTACGACGTAGCTACAGGGGTGCTCGCGGCTGGCGACGCGGCAGAGGATCCCTTCCCGTCCATCGGGGATCCAAGGTCCCTCCAGGTATGGATATCCGGCCTCATGGAGTGGGCCGCCCGTGCGAGGACCGTCATCCCCGGGCACGGACCCGTGTCCGGACCCGAGCTGCTGAAGCGGAACGCCCAATATCTGAGGGCCGTCATGGGGATCATCAAGGAAGCCGCTTCCAAAGGCCTACCGCCTGAGAATCTGGACGACGAGTACGGGCTCCAAAAAGCGTTCCCGGAGATCATGGAGAGGCTCAGCTCCATGGACCCCCGGGACCGGGAATTCTACCTTGAAACACACCGTGAGAACTTGTTCAGGGCATGGTCGGCGCTGTCGTAGCGCCTGAGATCCTTACTGCCACCTTTCTTTCACGAAAAGCTCCTCTTTGGACTTGCGCGGCCTTACGACGCCTTCTCTGGCCGGTATCCCAACGGGCAGGAGGGCGACGACTTTGACCTCCGCGGGGATGCCGAGAAGCTCTTTCACCTTCTCCTCTGAGAACGCGCCGATCCAGCAGGTGCCGAGACCAAGGGCGTGGGCGGCGAGAGTCATATGGTCTATGGCGATAGCCACGTCGACGGCGTGATAGCGGCGCTCAGGATTTGTCGCGCACCCCACGATGACCGCTCCGGCGTCTCCCACAAAAGTCTGGTTGTTGCACGCTGGCACGAGAGCTTTCCTCGTGGCCTCGTCGGTCACGACGATGAACTTGTACTCTTGGCGGTTGCCCGCAGACGGGGCGATCCTCGCGGCCTCGAGGATTTTGTCAAGGGCGTCGGCCGGGACAGGTTCGTTCTTGTAGGCCCTTATGGATCTTCTGTTGGCTATGGCCTCGAAAACGTCCATGTGAGCACTCCCTTCGATAGGTTTTTCTCGGTGGGATGGGGCGGCTCCGCCTGCCAAGTCGCTCGAATGGGGCTCTCGAGCGTCACCGGACCGGAGCTCCTGCCGCCGATCCAGCGAGGATTTCTACGAGACCGCCGCCGCTTCCTTTTGGGTTCCTCGTGCGCCTTCGTGCTTCGCGGCCGCAATCACGAACAGTATGCCGTCCAACGCGAACATGGCGATGGTCAGTAGCCATGCCCCTTGGGGAGACCAGTTGTAGGCGAACCCTGCCACGACGGAACCTAGGGCAAAGCCCGCTGCCGACAGCCCGCCGGCAAGTCCCGAGAACGAGGCCCTATCCCTCTCTCGGACGACTTCCTGGTGCAGGGCTCGTATCGCCGGAGTGGATAGGTTTCCGATGAGGGTTACGACGGTGACCACGGCGTACATCTGCCAGAGAGAACTTGCCGCGAAGAGGAGAGCCATGACCGGCGGTGCCGCCAGGAACGATAGCATCACTTTCTTTCGTCCGTAGACGTCGGCAAGCCTTCCTCCGAGGAGGAGGACAAGCATGGTTCCGAGCGCGCCTGCGGCTTGCGTGCCGGATACCGCGCTGTAGGAATCCGAAAACCTGTCCATGATTGTGAAGGGGAGTAGGATCCCCACCGCGCCGTTCGCAAGCCCCGACAGGAAGTTGGCGCCCAGGAGGAGGACTAGGATCGCGGTGCCGCTACCCACGAACATATCACGTACTTGGGCGAAGAGCGACCTGGAGCCCTTGGGAACCGCATGGCTCTCTCGAGCGACTGCGACCGGTGCCGCGGCCTCGGAGTCGGTGCCGGTATCTCTCTTGGCCTCCTTGATCCCCAGACCCAGTATCACCGACGCGATGGTCAGACTGAGGCCGATTATGAAAGGCACTCTGACGCCGAACCTATCCGCCACGGCGCCGGCCAGGATCGGCGCACAGAAACTGGCAAACTGGCTCAGCGTATCCACGAAGGCGAAACTCGTAGCCAGCGTGGAACGGTCGGAGCGCTCCGCGACGATCGCGTTTTGCGCCGGCGACTGCATGCTGCCGAGGCCGCGGAACACGTGTATGAGCGCGAAGCCCCAGTAGCTCCTTGTGAAGAGGAGGGATCCCGCGACCACGCACCTTGTGAGTTGCCCCCCGATAAAGAGTGTCTTCCTGCCGAGCCTGTCGGCCGCGAAGCCCGATATGGTGAGCGTGACCGCCGAAACGACCTGGAGGATGGAGCTAAAGACTCCGGCCGCCTCCGGGCCGAAGCCGAGATGGCGGTAGTAGGGCATCAGCACCGAGGTGTAGAAAACAACTGCGGTAGTCTCGAGAAAGCCTATGATAAGAAGTAACCGTATGGTAGGGTCCACGGCTTTGAACAGAGAACGGAATCCATGCTTTGAAGCGGTGGCGCTGCTCACTCAGGTCACCCTCTCACGATGAGTAAATGGACTACTGAGAATTATCTATGATGGCATTAAAAAAGTAAAGGGGGCAGATAAAAGAATTTGAGCCCGTCTTTCTTCCTTGAACGAGCAGTGGGTGGGAAAGGCGAGTGCATGACCGCGGCGCGGTCGGAACCTCGACAAGCCTAGAAGTAGATGTCTGCCGGACGCATCAGGTACTTGATCGGGACTTCGCTGGATAGGCCCTCTCCGTACGTAAGCACGAGAAATACCTCGGCAGGAGTCAAGTAGTCTTCCAGCCGGCCTTCAAAGACAGGAATCAGTTCTTCTCCTTGCGGCGTCTGGACCTCAATGGTTCGCTCTGCAGTAAGGTCCACTTCTTTGACCACCTTCTCGCCGTCTCTGACTCGGATTAGGGCCCCTTGAAGCCGGTAGTAGTAATCCTCAGGCTTGGGATCCTCGTAGACGACGATGTCAAAGGCGAGAGGGTCCTTTTGGGCTCTTATTTCCATCGTGACGGGGGCGGCCAGGCCGGCTGAGTCTTGCTTGATGTTGATGGGAGCTACCTCCGTCGTCTTCATTTCCCGCCCGTCGGTCATGGTCACGTAATACTCGTACTGTCCGGTAATGTACATCCCCGAAGATTCGGCTATGACCGTCTCTTTCTTTGAGGAGGAGCCTTCAACGTAGAGAACTATGGAGATCGGAGGTTCCGGCTGCACGACGTGGTCGAACGTGACCTTGAAGCCCCCTCCGCCGGTGCTTTGGGCGGGATAAGGGGTGAAGTCAACCTGCCCGCGTTCCCTGAGATACAGCGTAACGGAGGCGGCTACAGGGTACTCGCGTACTTGCCAGCTGAGGGTTACGGGTTGGACTCTGCCCGTGGGTTTTCCGGGAGTCACCTCTAGATTAGATATCCATCGCGCTTCCTCGCGGATCTTCTCTAGCTCATCTCCTACCGAAGTAAGAGCATCGTAAAGTGAGTCTTTCATGCGCGATATCTCATTCCGCGTATCTCGAACTGCGGCCGAAAGGTCAGCAATCCGACTGAGTGCGTATATGTTAAGGCAGACACTCAGGACCAAGAGCCCGATGAGCACGTACCTGGAGCGTTCCATTCACCTATTCCCCCCACCCGCCGCGTTCAGCCGTCATACCTGAGATACTTGTACTCCAGTCTCTCGAGCGCATGCAAGGCCTTGGGCGAGAGAACCGGGCTTCCCGCTTTCTCCGCCGCTTGGTTGTACAGGCGGTAGAAGGCAAACGGGTTATCCATGTCCGCCTTAAGGGCTTCGGGACCGAGCGTCTCTTTCCTGCTGGTGCCTCTCAGCAATTAGTACGAGCACTCCAAACTAGGTCGTAAGTGTATTGCGGTTGGAACAACTTGGGAGGAAGTATGTGAGTCCCCGTCTAATCGAGCGAGTGGCAGCCGGAGCGGAAGGCTACGACAGTCTGGTAGCCAGGCGGCCGGTCTGCGTCAGTGCACAGTAAGTCGTTTTTTGAGGAGTGATCCTGATGGTGGCATCCAAGGGGCGCTGTGGCCCAGCACTGAGTAGGGCGATGGGGCTTGGTAGGATCTCTCTCGTAATCCTAGTGGTTACCATATGCGTGGTGTCTGTGACAGGCAATCATTCCCACGCCGCATCTTTCCCCTCGCCATGGGCGCAAGACGAAGTGAAACAGGCTATCGCCGCAGGCCTTGTCCCAGCGGACATGCTCGGAGATTACACAAAACCGATAACAAGGGCTGAGTTCTGCCGCCTGTTAATCATCGTGATGGAGAAGGCGGCTGGAACGAGCATGGAGGAGTGGCTGCGGGCGCATATGCAACGCACCGATTTCGATTTCACGGTCTCGCCGTTCTCAGACACGTTAGACCGCAATGTCTTGGCTGCCTGCTACCTCAACATAATCCAGGGAAGGGATGAGAATCACTTCGACCCCGATGGCAACGTAACAAGGGAAGAGGCGGCCAGGAGCCTGTCGGCCACGCTCCTATACTGGTATGCGGCGGACCTCCCATATGGCCCTGACGAACCGTACACCGATTACAGTCAGATGGACCCCCTGACCCAATGGCACGTGGCAAATCTTAAGCGAGCAGGTATAATGGTCGGCGTCGGCAACAACCTGTTCGACCCGAAAGGCACACTCACCCGGGAGCAGGCTTATGTCGCGATACTTAGATTACGGAATATTCTGCCTTTCCCGGGCGGTCAGACTTCCACCCGACCGGCGCTTGAGCACCCCAAGGTGAGGGTTTGCTTCGAGGATACCCAAGTCGAGTTCGAGGGCGCGGATCAATACGGCTGTGCTCTCGTGCCCTCCAGCTACGTATCTGCCGCCATGGGAGCCAAGGTTGATCACGACAATCTCACAGGGAGGATCACCATCACAAGGGGCGATGATACGCTCCTCCTGGTCCTTGCCAGCTACGAAGCCTCTGTGAACGGCGAGGCTGTGACCCTGGAGGTTCCCCCTAGGCTACTGGACGGTGAGCTGATGCTGCCCTTCCGGTTCATATGCGAAGCGCTGGGCATGTGGGTGGAGTGGTGGAATGACGACCTATGCATCCGTGTGTATTCCTCACCGCCTACCTCTCCTCTCATGGCCAACCTGATGAACAAGGGGCTCGCAACAGGAGAAGATGGGTGGCTCTACTACGCCACCTATGACGGGATCTACCGCTCCAGGATAGACGGAAGCGAAAGCGAAAAGATAGCTGATACCGAGGCTTCTCACCTGAACAAACGGGGAGACTGGCTGGTCTTCTCTCCCCATCACTATAGCTACAGCTCGAACAATGAGTACTCCGGTTCTCCCTGGATATTCCGCGTCCCCGTGGATGGTGGCGAACCCCAGGAAGTAGCCCATGTTGAGGCGCAGCAGGTAACTGTACTTGGCGACTACGTCTACTACAGCGGGATCGACTTCGAGACATTTGAGAAAAGCATCTATCGTGTAAGACTTGACGGTGGTGAACCCGAACCAGTGGTTAGGAACGTGGTATCGCGGTTCTACATAGACGGGGACTGGGTCTACTACACCGGCAAAGGTCTATACCGGGCTAAGGCTGACGGCTCGGCAGTCGAGAAGATCAGCGACTTCCTCGTTCACACCTACTTGGTTGTACATGATGGATGGGTCTATTGCGTCAGATACGACGACGGCTGTCTTTACCGCATACGCACCGATGGAAGCGATGTTCAGCGTCTTTTCGGGGATTACCGCTGTCAGGGACTTAATGTAGCGGGTGGGTGGGTGTACTTCGCTACAGAAGCGTCCGGAACCGATGACCCCGACCGGTCGGTTTCACTCGCCATCCGGAGGATGAGGCTTGACGGCAGCGAGGTTCGGGTAGTGGCGACTCTAGACGAAGACGCCCAGTGCTGGGCCATCTGCGTACAAGAAGGCTGGGTTTTCTTCGAGACCACGTCGCCGAGCAAGACGGTTCCATACGGTGTTGCCTACACCTTGTACCGGATGCGCACGGACGGAAGCGGTCTTGAGGTCATCTCCAAGAGCGAGTAACCCATCGCGCTAGACCGGTGACGGGAATCTATGGGACCTTCGAACCGGAAAAGGTATCTCGAGAAACGCGTCCCGGCTTTCACGGAGTGGAAAATTGGGTCGCGTGTGTGCTTGCACATGCGGCGCTACGGCTGAGGAGGCAGCATCTTGGAGTCTATGACTCGGGGCGATGAGCTCTGGGATAGCATTGACCCAAGCATGAAAAGCGGATTTCCCGCTCAGGGAAATCCGCTTTCAGTTATCCGTCGATGACCTGCCCGCGCCGCGATCCCGCGACGCGAGGCCTATGGCAACCTCTTCTCGATTACTTCACACCCAGCCTCTTCTTGAGGGCGTCGAGCTGGTCCGCGAGCCTCCTCGGCAGCCTGTCGCCAAACTGACCGAAGTGCTCGTCGAGGTCCTGGATCTCGGTCTTCCAGGCTTCCACATCGACGCTGAGGAGTTCTTCCAGGTCCTCCTTGGGTATGTCGAGACCGGTGAGGTCAAGGGCGTCGGGCGTGGGAAGTAGTCCGATGGGGGTTTCCTTGGCCTCGGCCTTGCCTTCGAGCCTCTCGCACATCCACTTGAGGACGCGGCTGTTCTCGCCGAATCCGGGCCAGAGCCACCTGCCGTCTTCGCCCTTCCTGAACCAGTTCACGTAGAAGATCTTAGGCGCTTTGCTGCCCAGCCTGTCACCCATCGTGAGCCAGTGGGCGAAATAATCTCCCATGTTGTAGCCGCAGAAAGGCTTCATGGCGAAGGGATCGCGCCTTATCTTGCCGATGGCGCCGATGTTGGCCGCGGTGGTTTCGGACGAGGCCGTGGCGCCCAGGAACACGCCGTGGTCCCAATCGAAGGCTTCGATGACCAGCGGGATGTTCTTCGCGCGGCGCCCACCGAAGATGAAGATATCAACGGGCACGCCTTCAGGCTTCTCCCAGTCGGGGCATATGACCGGGCACTGCCTGGCAGGCGCGGTAAATCTAGCGTTCGGGTGGGCGGCAGGTTCATTCATGGAAGGATTCCAGTCCCTGCCCCTCCAGTCGATGAGGTGATCGGGGGCCGGCCCCATGCCTTCCCACCATACGTCTCCGTCGTCCGTGAGAGCGCAGTTGGTGAAGATGGTGTTCTCCTTGAGGGTGTCCATGGCCGACGGGTTGGTCTTGTAAGATGTACCCGGCGCCACTCCGAAGAAGCCTGCCTCGGGGTTGATGGCGTAGAGCCTGCCGTCGGGACCGATCTTCATCCAGGCGATGTCGTCGCCCAGGCATTCGGCTTTCCAGCCGGGGATGGTCGGGTGGATCATGGCCAGGTTGGTCTTTCCGCAAGCCGACGGGAAGGCGCCGCAGATATGGTACTGCTTGCCTTCGGGGCTGGTGAGCCTCAGGATAAGCATGTGTTCGGCCATCCAGCCTTCTCTGCGGGCGATGGTTGAGGCTATGCGGAGGGCGAAGCACTTCTTACCCAGGAGGGCGTTTCCACCGTATCCCGAGCCATAGGACCAAATGGTGTCCTCCTCGGGGAAGTGGCTGATGTACTTCTTCTCCATCGGGGCACACGGCCAGAGGGCGTCTTTCTGGCCGGGCTCGAGAGGTGCGCCTACAGAATGCAGGCACTTAACGAAGTCTCCGTCGGTGCCCAGGGCCTCGATGACCTCAGGTCCAACTCTGGTCATGATGTGCATGTTGCAGACCACGTACGGGCTATCGGTGATCTCCACGCCTATGCGGGACATGGGCGAACCGATGGGTCCCATGGAGAAGGGGATGATGTACATAGTGCGCCCACGCATGCATCCCTTGTACAGCTCCAGCATGGTCTTCTTGAGTTCGTCGGCCTGGATCCAGTTGTTGGTCGGGCCGGCGTCCTCTTGCTTCTGGGTCCCGATGAAGGTGCGGTCTTCAACCCTGGCTACGTCGCTCGGGTCAGAGCGGAAGAGGTAGCTGTTGGGCCTTTTGGCCAGCTTAGTGGCCATCCCGCTCTTGACCATTTCATCCATAAGTCTGTCGTACTCTTCTTTGCTGCCGTCGCACCAGTAGATGGAGTCAGGCTGGCAAAGCTCCGCCACTTCGCGAACCCACTGGTTCAGCTTCTCATGGCGTACCTGATACATCGCGGATGCCTCCTTTTTGAGTGCAAGCACAAGTACAAGCACATTGTACCATTGGCTCCTTCTATTTTTGAGGCTAGGAATCCTGCTGATTGGAACCTGAAGTGAGCGGAATGGACTGGCCAATGTGGGCCACGGGTTGGCGTTGAAGTATGGCGCCGGGACAAGCCTCGGGATATTATAGACGCATGAGGAAGCCCGGAGCTTAGTCCTCTGGATCGATTACTCTTAGGGTAGCGGAGAAGCCCAGTCGTCAAGAGAAGCAGAAAGCGAACGGTAGGCCAACACCCAGGTGGTAAGCGAACCAACCGGGGAGGAAGAAACGTGCGGCGCGAGCGGTCTTCCGCATCCAGCGTCTTGGTGACCGGAGGAGCCGGCTACATCGGGTCTCACACCGTAAAGGCACTGCTCGAGGCAGGCTACGACGTAGTGGTCTTCGACGACCTCTCTCGAGGGCATCCCGAGTTCATCCAGGGAGTGCCCCTGGTGATTGGGGAGCTTTCAGACGAGAGAGCCCTATCCGACGTGTTCACCGAGTGGAAGTTCGACGCCGTGCTGCATTTCGCTTCGGAAAGCCTCGTGGGTGAGTCCATGCGAAACCCCGACAAATACTTCCGGAGGAACGTTGCGGGCGGTATTTCCCTGCTTTCGAGCATGGTTAGAGCCGGAGTGAAGAAAATCGTCTTTTCTTCGTCAGCCGCAGTGTACGGAGACCCTGAGTCTGTGCCCATACCCGAGACAGCACCTCTCAGACCTCTGAGCCCCTACGGGGAATCCAAGGTCTTTTTCGAAAGAGCCCTCCTCTGGTACGACAAGGCCTATGGGCTGAGGTCCGTCTCCTTGCGGTATTTCAACGCGGCGGGAGCGGACCCTTCGGGGAGACTCGGCGAGGAGCACGACCCAGAGACCCACCTAATCCCCCTGGTGATCCGCGCGGCGCTCACGGGAGAGCCCATCACCGTCTTCGGGGACGACTACCCGACCCCAGACGGCACGTGCGTACGCGACTACATACACGTGAGCGATTTGGCGGAAGCCCACGTCTTGGCTCTCAAAGCGCTGTCCGAGGGACTTGAGACCACGGCGCTCAACTTGGGGACCGGGGCGGGTTTCTCGGTCCTCGAGATCATCAAGGCCGTGGAGGAGGTTTCCGGGAAGAAAGTGCCGTACTTAATCGGGGAGCGAAGGCCGGGCGACCCTGCTATCTTGGTCGCCCAATGCGCCAGGGCGAGAGAAGTCCTTGGATGGTCCCCGTCCCACTCTTCCTTGCGGGAGATCGTCGAGACCGCCTGGAGATGGCACTCCCGTGAGGGGTAGAAGCTCCATGGAGACCAGCAGACTTTGCCCGTTGTAGCTTTACCAAAATTTGGACGTGCCAAAGAAAGGAATTTCAGAAGCTCGAGCGAAGATTCCCTACATTGCAGGAGTTCCGGTAGTCCCTGCGGGAAGGATGAGAGCTTTGAGGTCCCTCAAGCTGCAGGAGAACTCCACACCCGAACTTATCACGAGATCGCTTCACGCTATTCTCAAGAACCTGACAGAAGCAGTGACGGTCACGGATACCCAGGGCCGCGTGATAATGCGGAACAAGGCCGCCAGAGAGATGCTCCTCCTAAGACCGGGGGAGGAAACGAGGCCGGACTACCAGGTCCGCCTCAGGTACATGGACGGCACGCCGGTCCCTCAGGGTCAGGATCCCGTCGCCAGGATCTTGAGGGGAGAGGAAGTCAAGCGTCTCGAGTTCTTGGCCGAGAGAAACGACGGATCGGTCAGGGTGTTTCAGTTCAGCGGGTCGCTTATCCGGGAAGACGGCAAACCGGCCCTTGTGGTCCTTACGTACCGTGATGTCACCGACATGCACCGGTACGCCGAACAGCAGAAGGATTACCTTAGGGCAACGTCCCACGACCTGAGGAATCCTCTATCCGTGCTGCTCACGCAGGCTCAGCTTCTTGAGAAGGAGACGAGGCTCAAGGGCCTGCACGACGAAAACAGGGCCGCCCAGGCCATACTCAAGAGCGGCAAGCGCATAAGCGCCATGCTTGACCACCTGGTGGAGTCGCTCAGCTATGATGCGGGGCTATGGTCCCTGAGGCCCAGGGAGACAGATGTGAAGAGGCTCGTCTCGGACGTGATCGACAGGTACAGGTCTTGGCCGTGCGTCAAGGAGATCTCTCTCTGCCTCCCCGAGGATGACGTGCGGGCCGTGGTCGACGCTGACCGCGTAGAAAGGTGCCTGGAGAACCTCATTACCAACGCGATCCAGTATTCTCCACCTGAGACGAGGGTTGAAGTCTCCCTGGCGGTAGACGATGAAACCGTCCACATCTCGGTGAGAGACCGAGGACTCGGCATCGATTCCACACACATCCCAAAGATCTTCGACCGTTTCTACCGCGTGGAAGGTTCTGGGGCAAAGGGCCTCGGTCTTGGCCTTTGCATAGTACGCCATATCGCCGAGGCACACGGTGGAAAGGTACTCGTGAACAGCGAACCTGGCCAAGGTTCCACTTTCACCCTGGTACTGCCCATAAATGCGGCTGAGTCCTCGGCTCGAGACCAGTCAGAGGAGCCGAGCACTTCCGCCGCTTCAGACAACGGTTCTGACCACAGCACACTATCCGGCCTATCCCGGGAAGCCGGGGGCTAGAGGCAGGAATCCTTCGTGACCCTATTGAAGTCTTCCCCAAGGAGGCGGGAGCATTGGACATAATATCTTTCCTCGACAAGAAAGCACCTGAACTGTACGGGATAGCGGACGAAGTCTGGAAAGCGGCTGAACTCGGGTTCCAGGAGATTAAGTCTTCCAAGGTTCAGGCCGACTACCTCGAGGCAAACGGCTTCAGCGTAAAGAGAGGCGTGGCGGATGTCCCCACCGCGTTCATAGCCGAATGGGGCAGCGGCCGTCCCATCATAGGTTTCCTGGGAGAATTTGACGCCCTGGCCGGCATATCTCAAGAAGTCGCGCCGGAGCGGAAGCCCGTCGTGCCCGGCGCGCCCGGACACGGGTGTGGCCACAACCTCCTGGGCACCGCAGCCCTGGGAGCCGCCCTGGCTCTTAAGGAAGCACTGGCCCAGGCCGGCAAGACCGGTACGGTGAGGTACTACGGATGCCCCGCGGAAGAGCTCCTGGCGGGCAAGGTATATATGGCAAGGTCAGGAGTGTTTGACGATCTGGATGTGGCCATCACATGGCACCCCGGGGCCCTTACCACCGTGAGCATGGGCAGCGGCACGGCTATGAACTCGGTGAAATTCAGGTTCCACGGCAAGACGGCCCACGCCGCGGGAGATCCGCACAACGGGCGGTCGGCCCTGGACGCCGTGGAGCTCATGAACGTGGGAGCCAACTACCTGCGTGAACACGTCATACCCGATGCCAGGATCCACTATGTGATAACCGAGGGCGGAGGCCAGCCCAACGTCGTGCCGGCCGAGGCCGAGGTGTGGTATTTCGTTCGGGCCCCCAGGCGCAGCCAGGTTGAGGAGATCTACGCGAGACTCCTGGATATCGCCAAAGGCGCAGCCCTCATGACGGGAACCACCCACGACGTGAACTTCCTCACAGGATGCTACGAGGTGCTCCTCAATGAGGCCCTCGCCGAAGTCATGTGGAGAAACCTCCAGAGGGTGGGGCCGCCCAAGTTTGACGAGGAAGACATGGAGTTCGCGAGGAAGCTCGCGTCCACCTTCGACCCGAACTCGGTGCAGAACATGCTGAGGAATCCCGATTTCGGGGAGTTCCCCGAGCTCAGAGAAAAGCCCCTCGCCACGATCCTTATTCCTCCAAGAGGAAAGGGGAGGACCGGAGGCGGTTCCACCGACGTGGGCGACGTGAGCTGGATAGTCCCTACGGTGCAGATGTCGGCGTCGACCGTCCCGATCGGTTGCCCCGGCCACTCCTGGCAGAACGTGGCGTCGTCGGGCAGCTCCATAGGGAAGAAGGGCATGATGGTCGCTGCCAAGACTATGGCCCTGTGCGGGTGGGATCTGGTAGAGCATCCCGAAGAGATAGCCAAGGCTCAGGCCGAGTTCAAGGAAAAGACCAAAGACTCGCCCTACAAATGCCCCTTCCCGAAAGACCGGCCGCTTCCCCTGGATGAGTTCTTCAAGAGGTCGTGATAGTGAAGGGAGAACGGAAAGCCGCGCTTAGGAAGCGCGGCTTTCTGATTTGCGGGTCCCTAGAGATGCGCTGGAGGGTCTGGGTACCTCTGGAGGACATTCTGAAAAGCTCGGCTCCTCCCTCGAGCGGGGAAGACTAGGGAACGACGACGCGAGGAGGGTCGGCATGAGCTTCACCAACAGGCTTATTCACGAAAAGAGCCCTTACCTCTTGCAGCACGCCCGAAATCCGGTGGACTGGTATCCGTGGTGCGAGGAAGCTTTCGAGCGGGCGAAAGCCTTGGATAGGCCGGTTTTTCTGAGCATCGGATACAGCACTTGCCACTGGTGCCACGTGATGGCCCGGGAGTCTTTCGAAGACGAAGAAGTGGCCGGGATCTTAAACCGCCATTACGTAGCGGTTAAGGTGGACAGGGAAGAAAGGCCTGATGTGGATCACGTCTACATGACCGTCTGCAGGATGCTTACGGGCAGTGGCGGCTGGCCGCTGTCGGTCGTCATGACCCCCGACAAGAAACCGTTCTGGGTCGGCACGTACCTTCCCAAACGGGCAAGGTACGGCCTTCCAGGTCTCGTAGACGTGCTGAACGTCCTAGCGGAAGCCTGGGCAAAAGACAGAGAGGTCCTCCTAGGACACGCCGAAAAGATAGCGGCCGCGCTCCGGAGGGGTGTTCGCGAAGCCGGATTCCCCGAGGACGATGCCCTCCGGGCAGGAAATCGAGAGGCCTCCCACGAATCGGCACTTAAGCAGGGATTCCGCCATTTCCACGCCGCGTTTGACAAGGAATACGGGGGGTTCGGGGCGGCTCCCAAGTTCCCGAGCCCTCATAACCTCATGTTCCTCCTACAGTACTGGAAGAGGACGGGGGAAAAACGAGCGTTCGAGATGGTGGACACCACACTGAAGCGCATCTACGCGGGCGGGATATACGACCACATAGGGTTCGGCTTTTTCCGTTACTCAACCGATTCCAAGTGGATGGTGCCCCACTTCGAGAAGATGCTCTACGACAACGCCCTCATGATGATGGCCTTCACGGACATGGCTCAGGCGACTCAAAAAAGCTTCTACAGGGAAGTGGTATGGGAGATAGCTTCGTTCCTGGACCGGGAGATGAAGTCGCCGGATGGCGCCTTCTACACGGCGATAGATGCCGAGTCAGAAGGGGAAGAGGGCAAGTACTACCTGTGGACGCCCGGAGAAGTAAGAGAAGTGCTCGATGACGACGCGGAACGGTTCCTCAGGACCTACGGGATAACAGATCAGGGAAACTTCAAGGGTAAGTCGGTGCCCCACCTGGTCGTTCGAGAGAAGGATGGCGACTTAGACGTCGTGTTGCCGCCAAGGTCGCCGGCCATGGAACGGTGCCGGAAGAGGATCCTCGCCAGGCGCGACGAGCGCGTAAGGCCCCATACCGACGACAAGATCCTCACGTCTCTAAACGGCATCGCTGCGGCTGCCCTGGCCAAGGCTGCGAGGGCCTTCAGCGATCCGGATTACCTCGACATGGCTCAGGCGTGCCTGGAGTTCATCCTTGAAAGGAACGTGAAGGACGGGGAGCTGCACGCCAGGTACCGCGACGGACATGTCGCCTACAAGGCATACCTGGACGACTACGCCTTCCTCGTATGGGCCCTCATAGAGATGTACCAGGCCACTTTCGAGGATATATACCTGAAACGCGCCGAGAAGCTGGCCAGGGAAATGGTGGACAGATTCTGGGACCCTGACGGCAAAGGGTTTTTCCTCACGGCCAAAGACGCCGAGGAGCTCATCGTCAGGCCCAAGGAGGTTTTCGACGGGGCCGTACCTTCAGGGAACTCCGCCGCAATCATGGATATCCTCAGGCTTTCCCATCTTCTCGAGGCCGAAGATCTTGGGAAACTGGCCGACGAAGCCATCTCGCAGATGCTCCCCGAGCTCATGGCAAATCCCATGGCCTACTCCCACCTCCTTTCGGCCGTAGACTACGCCGCGGGAGGGGCGCTGGACATCCGCATCGCGGGGAGAAGGGACGACCCGGCCGTCCAGGCGATGATAAGCTACGTAAGGAGGCTCTACTTGCCAAACGGCCTCGTCGTTCTCGAGGACGAAATCCCGAAAGAAGGCCGTCCAAGAGCGGTCATCTGCAGGCAATTCACTTGCGGGGCACCCATCTATAGCGTGGACGAACTGCAAGTCGCACTCATGACCGGCCGGCCCGGCGGCTGAGGGCGATAGGCCGGCCAAGGTCCAGCGAAGGGGCCCCGGGTCTTGGCGGTTCTAGCGCAGGGAGCCTTCGTGTCTCAAAAGCCACGTCTTTACGTCTAGCCCTCCGCCATAGCCGCCCAGGCCTCCCGAGGCTACTACTCTGTGGCAAGGGACGATAACGGCTACCGGATTCGCGCCGCATGCGTTCCCGACGGCCCTCGCTCCTCCGGGCCGGTGGAGAGACGTCGCGATCTGGCCGTAGGTTTCTACCTGGCCGAAGGGAATGCGCCTCAGGTGCTCCCAGACTCTGACGTAAAAGGGCGGACCCTCGAGACTCACGGGCACCGTGAAGTCTCTGAGAGCTCCCCTGAAGTAGGCTTCAAGTTCCCGGATCGCCTGCCGGAGGACGGACTCGCTCCCCAGCGCCGGCTCCTCCACCTGTTGTGTCTCGTCTATCGAGACGTTAGACAGCCTGTCCCCAAACGAAACGGCGCAGATCTTTCCAGAGTGGGCCGCTATGGTGAGGGGGCCTATGGGTGTATCCCTGAGGACCGCCTGCTTCACGTTTACTCCTCCCCTTCGGAAAAACTTGGCCGGAGATCCTCCCCCAAAGGGGAGAATACCCCTCATGGGCGCTGAGCAATATACGAATGGGGCGTTCTCACAGTCAGCGTCGATGTACCCAACCTTTGAGAACGCCCCTCCGTCTTTTCTTGACGAAGAACCCTCTGTGAGAGCCGGCCGTGGCCCGAGAGCCCTCTGGTCAGGCTCTTAGCCGTAAACCTTGACTCCTCCGATGTAGACCTCTTCGACCTTGGACCTTATCCGGAAGGGATGTCCAGACCACACCACGAAGTCCGCGTCCTTGCCTTCGTCCAGGCTGCCCACCTTGTCGGCCACGCCCAGCGTCTCGGCGGGCGTAAGCGTCACTGCGCGCAGGGCATCTTCTTCGGACATGCCGTTTGCCCAGCACATCGCCGCAGCAGTTGAGAGGAACTGGATGGGGTGGAAGGGGTGGTCGGAGATGATGCTCACCCGGCACCCGGCCTTGGCAAGGATCCCCGCAGTCTCCAGGGAGATGTTCCACGTCTCAGCTTTGGCCCTGTGCCACATGCTCGGGCCAACGTTCACCTTGGCGCCGCGCTTCCCCAGGAACTCGGCGACCGTGGCGCCGTCGGTGCAGTGTTCGATGGAGTAATCCACGCCAAACTCCTCTGCGACCCTCACGGCGGTCACGATGTCATCGGCCCTGTGAGCGTGGATCCTGAGGGGGATCTCGCCGCGCAATACCTTTAGCAGAGAGAGGAGCCCGAGGTCGGTATCTGGGGTCTTGCTCGGGTCCTTCTTGGCGGCCTCAAGCTTCTTTTCGTAGTCTTTTGCCTTGTATAGCGCCGTCCTGAGCACCGCCGCGTTACCCATCCGCGTCGAGGGCATCTTGCCGTTTCTGCCGTACGCGCCCTTCGGGTTTTCTCCGAGAGCGACTTTCATGCCGGCAGGATTGCGCACTATCATCTCGTCGACTACTTTGCCCGTGGTCTTAATCACCGCGGTCTCGCCGCCTATGATATTGGCGGAACCGGGGGTGACGTGGACCGTAGTGACCCCGCCGCTCCTCGCGTCTTCAAAGGCTGAGTGGGCGGGCCATATCGAGTCTATCGCCCTGACTTCAGGAGTCACGGGATTGGTCGCTTCGTTGCCGTCGTGCTGAGGCTGCCCGTACCACTCGCCCCACATGCCGACATGGGTGTGGGCGTCTACGAAACCTGGGAGGATCACCTTGCCGCTCATGTCTATGATCTCGGCCTCGGCGGGGACCTCGCCCCTTCCCGCGAAGACTATCTTCCCGTCCCTGACGAGGAGGAGCCCTTTCTCAATGGGGGGCCTTGAGACGGGATACAGGGTTGCGTTTACGTAGGCGCGGGTTTTCACAGGAGCCCACCTCGCTCTCTTCTGTAGTCGACTTCCTCTCCGTCTATGAAGGTGCGTTCTGCCTTGGCGTCGTACTCGAGCGGGTCCTTGGACCAGATGACCAGGTCCGCGTCCTTACCCGGTTCGAGAGAGCCGACCCTGTCCGCTACTCCCGCGATCTCGGCCGCGTAACGGGTGACCGCGAGGAGGGCGAAATCTTCGTCCATCCCTTCACGCACGGCCAGACCTGCGCAGATCCTCAGGTACTGGATGGGGAGGACAGGGTGGTCGGTGATGATGGCGAGCTTCACGCCGAGCTTAGAGAGTGCCACGGGTGCCGCGAAGCCTATGTCCTTGACTTCGAGCTTGCTCTTGTCAGTGAGGGACGGACCCATGGTCACCGGGAAGCCGCTGGCCTTGACGTATTCTCCTACCTGGTCTCCCTCGGTGCAGTGTTCGAGCGAGATGTCGATGTCGAACTCCCGGGCGATCCGTATGGCGGTCATTATGTCGTCCGCCCTGTGGCAGTGGATCCTAAGAGGAATTTCCTTCCGGAGGACTCTCGCGATCATCTCATTCCGCAGGCTGTAGTCGGGGAGTTTGTCGGGTTCTTTGGCGTTTTCTTTTTTCCGCAGGTAGTCTCTGGCCTGGGCGAGGGCTTTCCGCATCACTGCCGCGTTGCCCATCCTGGTGGCCGGAGTCTTTCGCTGCGTGCCGTACACCCTCTTCGGGTTTTCTCCGAGGGCGGCCTTGAGGCCCGAGGGGCGCTTTATAACCAGGTCGTCCACGACGGTCCCCCAGGTCTTCATGACCAGCGTCTCGCCTCCGATGATGTTGGCGCTGCCGGGGTCTACCTGAACGCAGGTTATGCCGGCCGCGACGGCGTCACGAAAAGCGATGTCTTTCGGGTTTATGCCGTCCAGCGCCCTCACTTCGGCCGTGACCGGGTCGGTGGCTTCATTGGTGTCTTCGCCGGCCCATCCGGCCCCGTCTTCCGAGAGACCGATGTGGCAGTGGGCGTCTATGAAACCGGGGGTAACGATCTTGCCGGCTGCATCGTACACTACGGCGTCAGAGGGGATCTCCACCGAGGATCCTACCGCGGCGATCTTCCCGTCTACCCAGAGGACGGTGCCCTTCTCGATGACTTCAGGGACGGCCCCCGCTGAGCACGTCAGGATCCTGGCGTTTGTGACTGCCACTCTTTTCATTTTCGGGAAGGCCTCCTTTCGTTTGACTCCTTGGAGATTCAATAAAAGCGGTCCCTTATCCTGCACCTTTGGCATTTGGGCTCCGGGAGGTCTTGAAGATGGGCGTGCCGAAGTGATCGGGAGTCACGCAGGAAGATCCATGAAGGGGTGAAGGCCGCTTCTGGCCGAAAGGTCATGACCACCTTCTACTTCGTAAGACACGGAGAGACCGAAGCAAACAAAGCAGGAATACTCCAGGGACAGATGGACATACCCCTTTCGGAGAAAGGAAGGCGGCAAGCCAGGGCTGTGTCGGCGGCCCTATCGCCGGTGCGTCTGGACGCGATTTACTCCAGCGACCTTTCGCGGGCGAGGGAGACTGCCGAGGCCATCGCCGAGGGCCGGGGGATACCTGTGTTTCTCGACGAGAGGCTCCGAGAGCTAAATATGGGGGCGATCTCTGGGCTTACCATCCAGCAGTCACGGGAGAGGTTCCCCGAGTTCCACAAGGAGCTGGAGCGAGATCCTTACGGGACGCGGCGGCCGGGAGGCGGAGAGTCCAGGCTGGATGTCCGGGCCCGCGTGGAATCACTGCTGGATGAGATATACGAGCGGCACAAGGACGGAGCGGTCGCCGTTGTATCCCACGGCGGTCCCATCAACGCCGTGCTCGGCATCGCGTCCCAGGACGGCACCTGGCCACGGCTCGTCGTCGACAACTGCTCCATCACGGTGGTCGAGCGGGGCGACTTCGGATGGAGGATGGTCAAGCTGAACGATACCGAGCATCTTAAGGACGTTGAATGAGCCCCCGGCCGTGCGCCGGCGGGTGAGATGCCCACAAGGAATTTGCCTCCGTCCGCAAAATAAGAGACTTGCCAAAATACTCACAAGGAGGGGCGCTCTTGGAGGAGACTTTGTTTCTTGAGGCGGGCGAAGGGAAGCTCTTTACGGACCCTCATCCCGACAGGGCCCGCGAGTTTTTCAGGAAGAAGAGCCGGGCGATGGTCGATAAGACCATGAGCGTGAGCGAAGCCGTCCGGCGGTTCGTGAATGACGGCGACTATCTTGCCGTGGGCGGTTTCGGGACCAACAGGATCCCCACGGCTCTCTTGCACGAGGTCTTGCGGCAGGGCAAGAGGAACCTCGGTCTTTCCGGCCACACCGCGACCCACGACTTTCAGATACTGGCTGCGGGAGGAGCCATAGACAGGGTCGACGTCGCCTACGTGGTGGGGTTAGAGGCGCGGGGACTTTCCAAGGCGGCCAGGAGACTGTTTGAAGAAGCCAAGGTCGAAGTATGTGAGTGGACAAACGGCGCCCTGGCGTGGAGGTACAAGGCGGCTGTGATGGGCATCCCCTATATACCCGCCAGGGTTATGCTCGGGACGGATACCTTCTGGAAGAGCGCGGCCAAGACGGTCACCTGTCCGTATACAGGCCTCAAGCTGGTCGCCTTGCCGGCCCTCTATCCCGACGTCGCCTTCATACACGTCCATCGCTCGGACATCTACGGGAACGCCCAAATAGACGGTATCAGCGTGGCCGATTTTGACCTTGCCCGCGCGGCGAAGAGAGTTATCCTCACGACAGAGGAGATCGTCCCGACGGATTACATCCGCGATGACCCGACCCGCACCGTCATCACCCATTACTGCGTCGACGCGGTGTGCCACGTCCCCTATGGGAGCTATCCGGGGAACATGCCCTACCTCTATTTCTCCGACGAAGAACACCTCAAAGAGTGGCTGGCCGTCGACGGAAACCCGGAGACGCTTAAGCCTTTCCTCGACAAGTACATTTACGGGACCAAAGATTTTGCCGAATACCTGGAGCTTTGTGGCGGTGAGGCGAAAATGGAAACCCTTCGCAGAAAGGAGCTCCTAGAATGAGCGGACTCGGGAAGAAGTACAATGCGATGGAACTCATGATATGCCTCGCGGCCAGGTTTCTCGAAGACGGGAAAACCGTGGTGGTCGGGACGGGCGCCCCTTGCGCCGCGGCGATGCTGGCCCAGAAGACCCACGCCCCGAACCTCACCATGCTTTTTGAGGCCGGCGGCGTCGCCCCGCTCCTTCCGACCATGCCCATCTCTGTGGGAGATTCGAGGACGTTTTACAAGGCCGTGATGGCCTCAAGCATGATCGACATCATGGACGCGTGCCAGAGGGGTATCGTCGATTACTGCTTCCTGGGCGGCGCCCAGATAGACATGTACGGGAACATAAACTCTACCGTAATCGGCGATTTCGAGAAGCCCAGGGTGAGGCTCCCGGGCTCTGGCGGAGCCAACGACCTGGCTTCGCTTACCTGGCGGACTATGGTCATAACACCCCACGACAAGAGGAGGTTTGTGCCCAGGGTCGACTTCATAACGAGCCCCGGCTACCTCACGGGGAAGGGGGCAAGGGAGGCCGCAGGGCTTCCTCCGGGGACGGGGCCGTACAAGATAATCACGAACCTCTGTGTGCTGGGATTTGACGAGGAGACGTGCAGGATGAAAGTGGAGAGCCTCCACGCGGGAGTCACCAAGGAAGACGTTGTGGCCGCTACAGGGTTTGAGCTCCTGTGGCCGGAAGAGGTGCCCATAAGCGGAGAGCCGACAGACGAAGAACTGGAGATCCTCAGGAACGAAGTCGACCCCATGAAATACATAATCGGCCGCGAGGCCGTGTAGGGAGGAGAGCCCACATGCGTAGAGCGGTTATCGTGAGCGCGGTCCGCACCGCCATAGGCACCATGGGCGGAGCGATCGCAGGCGTGAGCGCAGTCGAGCTCGGGAGCGTGGCGGTGAGGGGAGCCCTGGAGCGCCTTGGCGGAGCCAGTTTCACAGTGGACGAGGTCATAATGGGCAACGTGCTCCAAGCGGGCCAGGGACAGAACGTGGCCAGACAGTGCGCGATAAGGGCAGGCCTTTCCCACGAAGTACCCGCGACGACGGTGAATAAGGTCTGCGGTTCGGGGCTCAAGGCGGTAGCCCTCGCCGCCCAGGCCATCGCGGCCGGCGACGCCGAGGTAGTGGTCGCCGGCGGCACGGAGAGCATGGACATGGCTCCGTACCTCGTGGAGAAGGGCAGGTATGGCCACCGGATGGGCCACGGGACGCTCGTGGACGAGATGATAAAGGACGGGCTATGGTGCGCCTTTGTGGACAAACACATGGGGCTCACCGCGGAAGCCGTAGCCGAAAAATGGGGTATCACCCGCGAGATGCAGGACGAGTTCGCGGCGAGGAGCCAGGCCAGGGCCGAAGAAGCCATGAGGTCCGGGAGGTTCGCCGGTGAGATAGTCCCCGTGGAAGTCCCACAGAGGAGAGGGCCAGCCCTAGTGTTCGACAAAGACGAGCACCCGAGGCCGGGGACTACGCCGGAGAAGCTGGCGGCGCTTCGCCCGGCCTTCAAGCCGGACGGCACGGTGACTGCCGGGAATGCGTCAGGCATAAACAACGGCGCTGCGGCGCTTGTGGTCATGAGCGAGGAAAAGGCGGCATCGCTGGGACTTAAGCCGATGGCGAGGATAGCCGCATACGCGTCGGCAGGAGTGGAGCCCCTTTACATGGGGCTGGGCCCTGTCGCCGCCACGCGGAAAGCTCTCTCCATGGCCGGTCTCGAACTCAAAGATATCGAGCTCATCGAGGCCAACGAGGCCTTTGCCGCCACCAGCTTGGCCGTCGAGAAGGAGATGGGCTGGGATCCGTCCATCGTAAACGTAAACGGTGGGGCAATTGCCCTCGGGCACCCCATCGGGGCCAGCGGCGCCAGGATCCTGGTTACCCTGCTTCACGAGATGGCCCGGCGGGACGCGAAGAGGGGCCTCGCCACCCTCTGCATCGGCGGAGGCATGGGGATGAGCATGATAGTGGAGCGAGTTTGATTGACTGGTTGAAAAAGGCTGCTTGCGGCGCACAGGCCGTAAGCAGCCTTTTTGTGCAAAGATCCCGGGCTTTTTGCCCGTGGGTATCCGCCTGGAGTCCTGAAACCCGGGCTTCAGCTCCCAGGCTGAGTCCGGTAGTATTCGAACCAGGCGAACATCCTCTTGTACCTGTCTATCCTGTGGAGGTGCCGCCTGAGTCCGTGGTATTCATCAGGGTATCTTACGAACACGGCGGTCTTCCCTAGTCGCTTTAGGCCTATGTAGAACTGCTCTGACTGGGAGATGGGGCAGCGCAGGTCGTTTTCTCCGTGAAGGAGCAGGACCGGGGTCGTCACATTCGCCACGTGGCTGAGGGGCGAGCGGTCCAGCAACAGATCCGCGTTCTCCCAAGGCTTTCCGCCGTACTCGTGTTCATCGGCCCACATGATGTCGCTGGTGCCGTAGTCGCTGTGGAGGTTGGAAACGCTGGCTCCGGCGCAGGCTGCTTTGAACCGGCCGGTCTGGGTTATCGCCCATAGGGTCCAATACCCTCCGTAGGACCACCCGTGGACGAAAATGTTGTTTTCATCTACCGAGCCTCTGGAGACCACGGCGTCTACGCAGGCCATAACGTCCATGTAGTCCTTGTTGCCCCAGTCGCCGTCGATCACCGCCATGAATTCCTGGCCGTAAGAGCTGCTCCCCCTCGGGTTGCAATAGGCGACAGCGTATCCATTTGACGCGAAAAGCTGGGCGCCAAACATGAAAGACGAACCGTAAGCCCCGTGGGGTCCTCCATGGACCAGGAGGAGGAGCGGGTACTTCTTCCCGGGTTCGTACCCGTGTGGGTAGATGAGCCAGCCGTCGAGCTCCTGCCCGTCCTTGGAGAGGTAGCGGAATTTCTCGCATTTCCCGAGGGCGAGGCTCTTCACGAGTTCGTCGTTCTCGGTGGTTACCCTGATCTCGGCGCCGTCTTTCAGCACGAAAACGTCTTCCGGGGTCTCGGGAGTCGAGGCCTGAAACGCCATCCTTCCGGCCTTCAGGTCAAACCCTCCGATAGATCTTCCGGGGGTACCGAAGACTCTTTCCAGCTTCCAATCGTGAGAAGGCTCCGTCTGTCCTTCGTCAGAAGCTTGACGCCGGGATGCTTTGTATATGAACGTCTCGCCGCAGTCCATGAGCGGGAAGTATATGTCGGCTCCTTGCCAGATGGCTCCCCCTGCGCCCTGATACCGCGGCTCGGACCCGCCCAGGTGCCCGGCTCCCCTGTCGAGGCGCGCCGTCAAGTTAACCGCATTCTTTAGGGTGAGAGGCTCGGCTTCTTCTCCTCGGGATACTCTCTCTATGAAATCCTGGATGGCGAGCACGTACAGGTCTGTCCTGGTCGACACATTCCTCGCGAGGTCGTGGCCGAAGAACGCGACATAGCGTCCATCGGGGGAGACTTGAGGTCCGCTGGTAGGTCCGGGAGCATCGTACAGGAGCACATGCTTTCCGGTCTCGATCTCAAGCAGCCAGAGGTCGGATTTTAGCTGGTAGTCCGCGTCCTCGCTCCTTCTTGCCGAGAGGATGGCGTATCTCCCGCAAGGGGTTATATCGGGGAGGCTGTGGTCGTAGTCTCCAGACGTGAGCTGCCGGGCGGGCTCCTCCTTGTCGCCTACCGGGCCGGACGGGACTTCCACCCAGAATACGTGCCGGCGGAGATCTCCAAAGTAACCCTGACCGTCCATCCTGTAACGGAGGCGCGTTATGACCTTTATGTCATTGGGTTTAGAATCATCTTTCGGCTTTTCGTCTTTGGGCTTGAGGGCCCGGTTGGCCTGTTCGACTGCCCGCGCTCTGTCATCCTCGGGGGCTCCCGGATATGGCTGCCAGTCATCCGGTTTGGCAAATACCTGGGACGTGAAGAATATCCTTTTCCCATCGGGGCTCCAGACGAAGTCGCCCCGCACCTCTTCCTTTGTAGGGATCCGCCACGCTTCGCCTCCTGATGGCTCGATTATCCAGATCTGGGACTTGCCCGACCGGTCGGAGACAAAGGCAAGGCGCTGTCCGTCCGGAGACCACCTTGGCGAGCGGTCTTTCCCCGAACCGGTCAGCCTTCTTGAAGCTCCGGTCTCGAGTGAATACAGCCAGATTTCGGTGTAGGACTTCTCTTTCTCGGCGTCGTGGTACTGGCGCACGTAGGCCAGGTTTTTCCCGTCCGGAGAGAGCCGGGCGTCGCCGAAGCACTTGAACGCGAAGAGATCTTTGGGTGTCATGGGGCGGATGTCCAAGATTCATTCCTCCTCGACCGTGAAAACGGGTCTTTTCGCCGCTATTCCCGGGACTGTAGAGAACTTCGTTAGGTGGGTCGTGACCACCTTCACGCGTTCCTCCAAGAACCAAAGGAAAAGTCCGCGCGATTGTGGTATGAAGTATTAAGGGTGAGAGCGGCTAAGATCGTAAGCCCGGGAGGTTCAAATGCAAGAACTCATATTTGGCCTCATAGGTGGTACCGCCCTTCTCATGTACGGAGTCGACATGATGGGAGAAGGGCTCGAAAAAGCGTCGGGCGACATGATGAAGAAGATCCTCACCGTTCTGACCGGTAGAGTCTGGAGCGCCTTCCTGGTGGGTACTTTCGTCACGGCCCTGGTGCAGAGCAGCACCGCCGTCACCGTCTTGACCGTAGGTTTCGTTAACGCCGGCCTTATGAAGCTCCCGCAAGCGGTAGGAATCATATACGGAGCGAACATCGGCACGACGATCACGGCCCAGCTCATGGCGTTCAGCTTCCGCTTTAAGCTCACCGACATAGCCCTGCCGGTCATAGGGCTGGGGTTTGCCATCGCCTACTTCGGCCGGAAAAAGATGAAGTACATCGGGAACGCGATCATGGGTTTCGGCATGATGTTCCTGGGGCTCAAGATCCTGAACTCAGGCGTTCCCCTCATGCAGCAGAGCCCCTTGCTTAGGGAGTTCTTTGAGAAATACGCCTCGAACCCTATCTTGGGCATCGTGCTCGGCGCCGTCGCGACCGCCATGGTTCACTCGAGCACCGCCACGGTAGGCCTCGTCATGATCCTAGGCCAGGCAGGCCTTCTCGACCTGAGATCTGCCGTATGCATAATGCTGGGCGACAACATAGGTACCTGCATAACCGCCCAGGTGGCCTCTCTCAGCGGGAATATCTCTGCCCGGCGGACGGCCTGGGCCCACACGCTGTACAACGTCATCGGGGTCATACTGGCGGCGATCATGCTGCCTCTGTTCCTCAAGTCCATAGTGGCGTTTACAGACAGCTTTAACCCGGGCGGAGGATTGGCGGCCCAGATAGCCAACTCCCACACTCTTTTCAACGTTTTCAGCGCCGTCGTGTTCCTGCCTTTTACAAAGCAATATGTAAGGTTCCTTGAGGTCCTCATAAGGAGCAAGGAAGACGAAGACGAGGACACCTCCAAGTACCTTGATAGGCTCCTCTTGGATACTCCGGCCGCTGCCATCAAGGCCGTCGCCTCGGAGCTGGCGCGGGTGATCGAGATAGGCAGGAGGATGCTGGACGAGGTTATGAGGGCGTTCCACGAGAACGATGAGAAGCTCCTGGAGAAGGCGCGCAAAGACGAAGAGACTCTGAACACGCTCCAGCGCGAGGTCACCATGTACATTGTGGACCTCTCGAAACACGCCCTATCGGACAAACAGTCCCAGGCGGTCCCCGCCATGATCTCAGGCATAAACAACGCGGAGCGGATAGGCGACCATGCTTTGAGCATCGTGTCTCTGGCCGAGATGAAGATCGAAGGCGGCTTCGTCTTCAGCCAGGAAGCCCTTTCGGACCTAAAGAAGATGCACGGGGTTATAGAGTCGATGTTTGAGCTCACAATAGACTCCCTGAGGAGGACCGACGGTTCCCACATCAAAGAGGTTGAGGCCTTGGAGAACAGGCTTGACGAGATGAGCCGGGAAGTCCAGGCGGGCCACGCCAGAAGGCTTGAAGAGGGCCGCTGCACCCTGGAGGCGGGGCTCATCTTCCTCGATGTCGTGAACTACCTTGAAAGGATAGCAGACCACATCTTTAAGGCATGCCTATCCGGCACCGTGATGGCCGAGGCCACCCATAACGGCCGCTGAGGGCCCGATAAGATAGGCTCTTCTGTGCCCGCGAAGGGGTTCCACTTTTCGATATTTGAACATATAATCATATATGCGTGTGAGGCGGCCTGCCGCCGCCCACATGGAAGGGGGATGCGGCTTTGACCTGCGAACCGGGCCTTGAACGAGACGACCTTGACATGTGCGAGACACACGAGGTGGATTTCCGTTCGGCCGAAGAAGCTAGGGCGTCGTTACCCGACACGGGATACGTCGCTGAGGTATTCAGGGTAATGGGGGACAGCACGAGGCTGTCCATCTTGTATCTCTTGCTGAAACGCGAGTGGTGCGTCCACGATCTGGCGACTATCTTGGACACGTCGGTATCCAATGTGTCCCATCACCTCAGGCTCCTCAGGACCATGCGCCTAGTGAAGGCGACCAAGGTGGGCCGAAGGGTGGTCTACTCGCTAGATGACGAGCACGTTGAGACCCTGATGTCGGAGGCTTTCAAGCACGCGGCCCACGGGTAGCGGGCAAGGGCAGTAACTAAGCAGGCAGGCCTTATCCCACCTGGACACTTTGTTCGGGAACGGAGGAATCCGGGTGGGTATAGACGACAGAACAGAAGTCTGCGCTTCTCTGGTGACAGGCGAGTGGATCTTAGAGGGTTTACACTGCCACGATTGCGCGGCGAGGGTTGAGAAGGCGGTGGCCTCGCTCCCAGGAGTGAGGAGAGCGACGGTAGGTTTCCCCTCGGGGCTTCTACGGGCCGAGTATTCTCTCGAAGAGGTAGGCCCGGAAGACATCCTGTCCAAGATAGTGGCCCTGGGATACAGGGCGAAAGGATCCAGAGCCCATAGGCAAGATCGCCCGGCATGCCACGCCCATGGATGCCATGAAGACCATGGAGACCACGACCATCCCCACGACCATGCCCACCATGCGCGCGGCCATTCCCATCACGACCATTCCCACTCTATCCATGTCCATTCCCACGAAGGCCACTCCCATGCCGGCGGGATGTGGGCGCCTCTCATGGGAGCTCTTGGGCTCGCCGCGGGGTTTCTGGCGGAGCGCGCCGGGCAGGGGTGGTACTGGGTCCCATTCGTGCTGGCCGCGGTGGTGGCGGGGATCCCCGTCGCCAGGGCCGGGTTCAGGGCTCTCATGGGCGGTGGAGGAGCGGACATCAACCTCCTTACTACGATAGCGGGTGCCGGAGCGCTTCTGATCGGCGAGTACGGAGAAGCCGCGGCCGTCATGACGCTCTTTTCCATAGGTGAGTTCCTCGAAGAGAAGGCCAGCGAAAAGGCCAGAACCTCGATACAGGCCCTCATGGATTTGAGCCCCCGGACGGCCCGCGTGAAGAGAGGCGATGCCCTGGTCGAGGTCGAGGCTTCGGCGATCGCTCCTGGAGACATAGTTGTGGTCTTCCCCGGAGAGATGATCCCGGCCGATGGCTACGTCGTCAAAGGTGAGTCAAGCGTAGACGAGTCGTCTCTGACCGGGGAGTCTGTTCCAGTGGACAAAGGTGTGGGGAGCAGGGTTTTCGCGGGTAGTCTGAACGGCGAAGGGGCGCTGGAGCTCCGCGCAGAGAGGACTGCCGAGGACACCACCGTCTCAAGGATAATCGCCATGGTCCAGGAAGCCCAGGCCAAGAAAGCCAGGTCCCAGCGGATGGTCGACGTTTTCGCCAGGTACTGGACTCCCGCCATGGTGCTCCTGTCCCTCGTCATCGCGCTGGGTGTGCCCCTCGTACTCAAGGCGGAGTTTAGACCGTGGATCTACCGTGGCCTCACGGTGCTCATAGTCTCCTGCCCGTGCTCCTTGGTTATATCAACCCCCGTTACGGTGGTGGCCGCCATAGCGCGGGCAGCCCGTTTCGGCGTACTCGTGAAAGGCGGGATCCACCTGGAGGACCTGGGCAAGGTGAAGGCCGTCGCGTTCGACAAGACCGGTACGATCACCATGGGGCGTATTGCTGTGAGCCGCGTTTCGGCAAAGGCCGGCGCCGCTCTTCCTGCTCTGGCCGGAGGAAACGGGGGAGGCGAGGTCTGGGAGATGGGGCCCTCTGAGCCGGTCGTTGAACTCGCTCCAGGTCCCGCCCACGTTCTCGCCCTTGCCGCGGCAGTAGAGGCCAGGTCCGAACACCCGCTGGCCAGGGCCATCGTGGCTCACGCGGAAAAGATGGGCCTCGATTTCGAACCCGGAGAGCACTTCGTTTCGATCAGGGGGAAGGGCGCCAAGGCACGCGTAGGGGAACGCAATGTCTATGTAGGAAACGAGAGGCTTTTCGGAGAGATGGGCGTCCATATCCCGGAAGACCTGGTTCGAGACGCGGCGCTCATGAGGGAGAGGGGAGAGACCGCGGTATTCGTCGGGACCGGTCAGGAAGTCCTGGGGGTCATAGGTCTCGCCGATGAGGTGCGGCCGGACGCTTCTCACGCCCTGGCGGAGCTCCGGAACATGGGGATCGCGACCGTGATGCTCACCGGGGACGAAGAGGCGACCGCCAGGCGCGTGGCGTCCCAAACCGGAGTAGGTTCCTACAGCGCCGGTCTTATGCCCGAAGACAAGAAAAACCTTATCGCCGCGCTCAAAGAGGAGCACGGTACGGTCGCCATGGTGGGCGATGGTGTGAACGACGCTCCGTCCCTGGCCGCGGCGGACGTGGGTATAGCCATGGGTGCAGGAGCCGACGTTGCCCTGGAAACGGCAGATGTCGCCCTGCTCAAAGATAGTCTTTCCAAGGTACCGTGGGCCCTCAGGCTCGGCCGGGCGGCACGGCTGCTTATAGCGCAGAACGTCGCCTTTTCCCTAGTGGTAAAAGGTGCGGCCCTGGCGCTGGTCTTGGCCGGGATCCTGCCGCTTTGGGTTGCGGTACTGTCTGACTCCGGCGCGGCAGTTTTGGTCACCCTGAACGGGCTCAGGATACTTCGCCACGAGTAAAGGCTTTCCAAGAGGAAAATCCATCATGACCTTCGCGCCGGCTTCAAGGCCACGGTTTTGGCATCTAGGTGGGTCTTTCGATCCAGATAGACACCGGACCGCAGCCGTGAAACCTTTGCCCGGCCCATCAGGCTACCTTTTCCGCCTGTGAGGATCTTGCGACCCACACAGAAAGATACGGCAACCTGATAAGCCTTGGCTCAGCCGTACCGTCTCCCAGTCCGGCCTGTGTTGACAGTTCGGGCCAAGACAAACCGGAAGGGCGTAGGGAAACGCCACGACCTTAGCTCCGGCAGTACTGCCCTTCCGGGCAGCACTACCTTTGCCCGACCGGCCAGAACCGGACGAGGCTCCGGCCGATCTTCGCTCGGCCATGATGGACCGTATCTAGGAGTTCCCACCGGGCACGTGGGTTATTCCCCCGCGAGAAAGAGCCCTTCGGCCCCGCAGCTCCGCACCCTTCGGGCTATTTCCACCGGATCGGACGAATATAGACCCAGGGATTTCATCCTTTCGAAATAAACCGAACCGGCAAAGGTGTGGGACGCCGAAAGGCCGTGGCTTCCCGGCGTCAGCGGATTCCCCGACGTGTCGATGGCCGACTGGGCTATGAAGTCTCCTATCGCGGTGTCCCCGGGGATGACCGTGAGTGGCTTCTTTCGGGCGAGAAGAGCGGCGTTTCGCCCGGCGAGAGCGCCTGTGACTATCGCCTCGGTGTGTCCCACGCACACTCCTGCCCGTTCACCGCCTACGAACAAGTTGTCGGTCCCCGTGGCTTTCATCGTGAAGTCCCTGGGCGAGACCGCCGTGAGGCGGACCGAGTTGCCTGTGCCCCCCGCAAGAGGGTCAGCGTAACGGGCTTCCTCAAATCCCTCCACGGAGCGGAGCTCCTCCAGCGGGAAGTAAGGGGACATGAGCTTGGCGTGTCCGGTGTCGAGAAGGATGAGGGAATCGGCGTACTCGCGCAGGGCGTACTGCTGGCAGACTTTTGTCTCGAGTTTTGATGGGTTTCTGAGCCTCTCCGGAAGGGGCACGACGACGACGCCGGTCCTCTCAAGCTCTTCGCGTATGTCCTTTGAAAGGGTTTCCTTGTGTATCTTGCAAGACCCCGACATTGCCCCGTAGGCTCCCCGCCTCCTGCTAGACATGAACTCCGGAAGACCCATTAGGGAGGTGAGGCTTACCCTCGGGCCAAACGCGGGGCACCTCTGGATGCATGCGACGCAGCCGTTCCCGAACCGCCTGCACATCCCGGGCGGGCCCGAGGAACCGGTCGTATCTACAAAGGCTTCTGCGCATAGGACATCGCCGTCTTCAGACGTGACGGCCGTTATGCGGCCGCCGTCTCTCCGCAGCCCGGTTATCCGCTTGCCCGTGTAGACATGGATCCCGGACCTCTCGAGGAGACCCCGGACTCTTGGCTCGACGAGGAAAACGTCGTACAGGTTGGCGTGGGAGTGGCCGGGGAAACCCACGTTCTTGTGGCGCGATATACCGTCGAGGAGGTGGAAGAGGTCGCCTATGCCCATGGCGATCGCCTCTTCGGCAGCCGTGAACCTCCCGTTGTTTCTCATGATGCCTCCAACCAGGCCTGCCCCGAGGAGCATGTCGGTCCTCTCGCAGATGGCGACGTCGCAGCCGGCCTTCTTCGCGGCTATCGCGGCCGAGACGCCTGCCCAACCGCCGCCGACGACGACAACTTCGTGATATCTCTTCAAAGGTGAGACCTCCCCCATGCGAGTTTTCGCCTCTAGATGCTTTCCGGGATATGGGCCTTGCAGGATCTCAGGCCGCCCGTGAGGCAAGAGCCGCAGATGCCTTCCGCGCAGGTCATGGAGAAGTTGGAGGTCCACGCGAACGCAGGCGGGTCCTCCATCTGCTTGAGCAGCTGCCTGAGCCCGTTGTGCTGGACATCTGCTCCCGCGCTGAGGAGCACATCGTAGCGATGCGCCGAAAGCTCAGACGATATCCTGCCCAGGTTGTGGTCGTCTTCCTTGGGCAATACCTCGGCCGAGGCGCCGGCGGCCAAGAGCCGGCTGAGGACGAAGACGGACCCGAGAGTCCCGCCTCCGAGGAGCGCCCGGACAGTACCTCTCTTGAGGTTCACGTACCTGGCGGCGGGAACCACGCAAGCCTGTGCGATCCCCTTGGCGACTATGAGGACGCTCCCGCCCGCGTGTCTGCTTAGGTGTTCTAAGCCCTGGATACCCGCCCAAAACGGGCCTACCAGGGTCACTTGCCTGCCTTCACGGGACGAGCCCTCGAGGGCGACCGTCTTGGGGCCTACTACCTGGACTGCCAGAGTCAGGATGCCGTCTCGCGACGACATGACCGAAAGCGGGACGTTGAACCTTTCAGGTAGACCCCTCGGCCGCACCAGGACGAAGGACCCCGGCGCCTCGCACCAAGCGGAGAGTTCCTTGGGGACCTCGAGTTCCAAGAGGAAAGCCCGGGTCCTCGGAGTCCGGGCGATCTCTTCCCTGGAGAGGATCCGAGCTGAAAGCTCACGTCTCCTGGGTCTTGCCTTACTTCCGGCGCGTAGGAACTCAGCGTAGATGCAGAGTCCGCTCCAGCCGCACTTGCACGTTGGCTCTCCTCGTATAAGCGAACAGGCGACGCACTGTCCGAGTTCGGCGAGTACGCAAGGGCAGTAATCTGAGCCTGCGTCGAAGCACGGGGAAACAGCCATACAACTCCCCCTTTCATACCAGGGTATGTTCCGGGGCGAGCGTTGGCTCGTATAGGCACCTCGGGCAAAGGGCAAAAGGATCTGGGTTTGGCTGCGGTTTAGCCTCCATAAAAGGGGTGTGGCGTATGACATGGAGAGTGCTGATGCTGGCGTGGGAGTACCCGCCCCACCACGTCGGAGGGCTGGGAAGGCACGTGGGGCATCTCGGCAAAGCCCTTCTGGAGCGCGGGGCAGAGGTCACGGTCCTTACTCGCTCCGTTTCGGGAAACACCGAAGTCTGGGATGACGGAGGCGTGAAGGTGGTCGCAGTCGCGCCGTTTCACCTTCATCCCCCGGACTTCATCTCGTGGGCAGCCCAGTTCAACGTAGCCCTCTTGAAAGAGGCGGTGGGGGAGTTTTCGGCGGGAGACTTCGACCTTGTCCACGCACACGATTGGATAGTCGCCTACGCCGCGAAAGCCCTTAAGGATACCTGGAAGGTTCCCCTTGTCGCCACCATACACGCCACCGAATTCGGCAGGCAGGGCGGCATTCATAACCCGATGCAGGCGCACATATCTGAAACCGAGTGGTGGCTTTGCTACGAAGCCTCCAGGGTCATCGTCTGCAGCCGCTACATGCGGGCGGAGGTGGCGGCCGTTTTCCACGTGCCCAGGGACAAAATACGGGTCATCCCCAACGGGATCGACTCTTCGTGGTTCCTGGTGCGGAGGCAGAAAACCAGAGAACCCCTTGTCATCTACATCGGACGTCTGGTTGTGGAAAAGGGTCCGCTCGTCCTGGTGGACGCCATGGCCGAGGTCGTGAAGAAGGTCCCCGAGGCCCGCCTCTTGTTCGCCGGGACCGGCCCGCTTCAGGGCGAGATAGCCTCCCGCATCGCCGCCAAGGGCTTGGAAGGACGCGCCCGGCTCCTGGGACACCTGGACGACGAAAGACTCAGAGATCTCTATTCGGAGGCCTGGGTCGCCGCGTTCCCGAGCGCCTATGAACCCTTCGGTATCGTGGCCCTCGAGGCCATGGCAACCGGCGTCCCAGTAGTCGTCGGAAGCGCAGGTGGGCTCAGGGAGATCGTGGCCGGGGGCGAGGTGGGTCTCGTGGTCGAGCCCAACAACCCCATCGCCCTCGCCGAGGCCATAACCCGGCTGCTCTCAGATCCAGAGGCGGCCGAGGCGATGGCAGCCAAGGCCAAAAGCAGGGCCCTTTCTGAGTACTCTTGGGCCGACATTGCCGGGAAGACGGTCGCGGTATATGATGAGGTCCTGGGAAGTAGGCTGTCCGTGGGCGGGCTTCCGGCGAGTTCTGGGGCTAAGCGCCACGCCGGGGTGGTCGCCAGGACGTGATCATGTGGGGAAGAGCCGTGATAAGAGCCGTAAACCTTACCAAGAGATATGGAACTCTCAGCGCGGTAAATGGTCTGAACCTCTCAGTGAAACCCGGAGAGATCTACGGGTTTTTGGGGCCAAACGGCGCGGGGAAGACGACGACCATCAAGATGCTCGTCGGGCTTCTTGCGCCGACGTCCGGTGAAGCCTATATAGCGGGGATAAACGTTGCTCAGGACCCGGTCGCCGCAAAGAGCGTGCTGGGCTACGTGCCCGATACGCCACACGTGTACGAGCGCCTCACGGCGCGTGAACTCCTCAGGTTCGTCGGAGACCTCAGGCGGCTTCCGCCTCGCAAGACCGAGCAGAGGATAGACGAGCTCATGGCCCTTTTCGAGCTTACGGACAGGCAGGATGAGCTGCTGGGGAGCTTCTCCCACGGCATGAGGCAGAAGGTCTGTATAGCCTGCGCCCTCTTGGGGGAGCCCAAGGTGCTTTTCCTGGACGAACCTACCGTAGGCCTCGACCCGAAGAGCGCCCGGCTAGTCAAGGATGTCCTGAGGGCGATCGCCGACGCCGGCGGGACGGTTTTCCTGTCGACCCACGTTCTCGAGATAGCTGAGAGGATGTGCGACCGGGTCGGGATCATCCAAAACGGCACCCTCATAGCCGAAGGCACGGTAGAGGAACTCCGCTCAAAGACGGTGCCCGGCAAGGAAGGCGCGGCCTTTTCTTTGGAGGACCTCTTCCTCAAACTCACAGGCGGCGAGGAATACCGGGACCTCATACGGCACTTGTCCTCTGAGGGATCTCCTTCCGGCGCAGAGGGCCCGGGCGGGCGGAGGTGAGGCCGGTGGATTCCATGTGGCTTATCCTCAGGCAAGACCTGAAGTCCCTCGCCCTGGGCAGGGGCCGTACCATGAGACAAAGGATCGGTGCAGCTTCCCTGGCCCTCCTATGGATCATCCTGGGGTGCGCCCTGGGCTACGGGACGTGGCGGCTTTTCGGATACTTGGGAGACGTCTTTGGCGCGGCTCCCGACTTCAGGGCGGCTGTAGAGATAAACCTGCTCAACGCCTCCAACCTGTTCGTGCTGACCATGGCCATCCTTACGGGAATGCAGATGACCTACAGGACGGTGTACGAGTCCCCCGACGTCGGTTTCTTGCTCTGCCAGCCTGTGCCTGCACGTGCGGTCTTCGGAGCGAAGTTCCTCTCGTCCTTCATCGCGCTCGCTGCCATGACGGCGCCTTGGGGATTTCCCGTGTGGCTCGCCTTCGGAGCTGCCCGCGGCCTGGGAGCCGGCTTCTATCTTCTGACCGCGGCCGCGTTCCTATTGCTCCTCATGGTGTGCCATGGGGTCATAAGCCTGGTGCTCATCGCGGCCATGAGGTTCCTCCCGGGACGGAAGCTCAAACAGCTCTTCATAGCCTTCTCGGCCATCTTCGGGATACTCACGGTGCTTGTGAGCCAGATGTTGAGCGCCAGGTTGAGCCAGTCGGGCGACCCGACCGCGATAATAGAGTCCCTCGGAAGGGGCCAGCTGGCTGCCATGTGGTACCTTCCGGCCACCTGGATGACGCGGGCTGTCCTAGGGTGCCTCAGGGGATTTGGTGTGAGCGGTACTGGAGGCTGGGCAGCTCTCGTGGGCCTTTCTGCCCTGTCTTCCTATGCGTCGTTCTCCCTGTCTGAGAAATGGTACCTTGCAGGCTGGGCGGGCCGGGGCGAAGAGATATCGCCCGCGAAGAGGAAGCACCGGAAAAGCGCGCGGACCGGAGGCCTGCGCCTTCAGGGCGCGTATTGGTCTGTCCTGCGGAAGGACCTCACGGGCTTCGTGAGGGACCCCCTCGTATGGTATACGGCGGCGGTGGCTGCTATCGGGCTGGGCTTCTTCGCCTATAACATGATGAACGCCGCGGGAAAGGGAAGTCCCGTAACGCCCGACCCTGCCGAGATAGCCATCCTATCGGCCTTGATGGTCCTGATGCCCGTCCTCATGGGCGGGGTAACCTCGGCCCAGACGGGAGGGGTTTCGCTGTCCAGGGAGGGCGACGCATTCTGGATCCTCAGGGCCTGTCCCGTTGGGTCAAGGGAGCTCATCCTGGCCAAGTTCACCTATGCCATGCTTCCTCCTCTGGCTTTTTCCCTGGTTTTTCAGGTGTTCCTGGAGTTTACGGCCCTTCCTCGCGGGCGGTTCTGGCTGGGCCTCATCGGCGGCGTGGCCAGTTCGGCGGCAGTCGCCGCGCTCCAGGTAGCGCTCGATGTCTACTTCCCTGATTTCAGCCTCAAAGTCGAATTCGGGTCGTCCGGAGGGAAGGGCACGGGCAAGATCCTCATGAGCATGTTTTCTTCCATGGCGATGCTTGCCCTCATAGCGGTCGTGCTCCTCGTCCCGGTCATGTTCCGGGAGAGGTTTGGAGGAGATGCGGCTCTCGTCCTGTCCGCGGCGCCTTATGCCCTCCTTCTTGCCCTCGCGTTAGGGCTCATGTGGTTTCTCTTGGGCCCCGCCGCCCGTAGACTTAAGGAGATTCTTACCGATATGTGATGGACAATGAGCGAGTTGGGAGAGGAGACCTGGGATGAACGTTTTTCAAGCCGTGGTACTGGGGATCATACAGGGACTTACCGAATTCTTGCCCGTGTCCAGTTCCGGGCACCTCCTTCTGGGGTCTATAGTACTGGGCTTCCCGGTGCCGGGCTTGTCCCTCAGCCTTCTCCTCCACCTGGGGACGGCTTTTGCCACGGTGGTGATGCTCTGGGAGGAGATCGCCCATCTCGCGAGAGGCATCTTTACGCCCGGTTCTAGGGAGGAACGCCTACGTGCCGTAACTCTGGTGGGCTTCATAGCTGCCGCGTCGGTCCCCGGGGCCGCCGTGGGCCTCACGTTGGGAGACTTCCTCGATACCGCCTTCGGCTCCGGCGGGGTGGCCGCCCTCGGACTGGTTATCACCGGGTTTATCCTGATGCTGACGGAGCGGGCAGGCTTCACGGGCTTTCCCGGGGCGCCGGGGAAGCCTCCCAGGGCTGGCGGAAGCGAAACTGCCGTGGCGGCGGATAGGGGTGTCCGGAGAAGGACGCCGCGCAAGGGCCTCAAGGAGCGTCCTGAAGGAGACGGCGAAATCCTCTCGACTGTGAACCTGCGGCGCGCCCTCCTGGTGGGGCTTTTCCAGGCCGTTGCGGTGATCCCCGGTATCTCGAGATCGGGAGCCACGATTGCGTCAGGGATCCTCTCGGGCATGGAGAGAGAAGATGCCGCCAGGTTTTCCTTCTTGCTTGCCCTTCCGGCTATACTGGGTGGCGCCCTGCTTGATTTTAGGGAGGCCTTGTCCGTGGGTGAACAGGTACTAAGCTTCTCGGGCTTGCTCGGCGCTACGGTAGCGTTCGCAACCGGCGTCGTGGCGCTTTCGGTGGTTTTCAGGACCGTCAGGAAAGGGAGCCTCAGGAAGTTCGCGTACTACTGCTTCGCCGCGGGGGCTATTTCCCTCATCTACCTGATGGCGAGACCCTGACGCATGCTGTAAGTCTTCCTTTCCAGCTTCTTGCATGCACAGTCTCGTAGAGTTCCCTCATACCATCTACCGGGGGATCATTTTGTACAGACCTGAGTTCTGGTCGTATGCCGCAGACCTAGGACACATCTATATAGACATTCCTTCTAGGACTCTCGTTTTCTACTATGCCGGACGCCAGTACGGTCCTTACCCTGTGGGGCTCGGAAAGCCTTCGACGCCGACGCCCCAGGGCAGGTGGATGGTGGTAGAGAAAGACCCGAACCCGTGGTGGGAAGTGCTCGGCTCGAGGTGGATAGGGCTCAACATCCCGTACGGGTCCTACGGGATCCACGGTACGAACGCGGACTGGAGCATTGGCGGGTATGTCTCCAACGGCTGCATCAGGATGCACAACTGGCACGTTGAGACGATATACCCTCTGGTCGTGATCGGCACGCCGGTGACCATAGCCGGAGCCTACCCGGTGAGGTACCTGATGGGCCCGTGAACGGAGGCCCGCCCTCCTGGGGCCAGAGCGACGAGGGTCTTGCGTGGGCCTACCGGAAAATCGCCCGGAAAATGGCACCTAACGTGCCGAAGACGGCTTGGAAAACGGCTCCCACGATCCCAAAACCTATCCCCAGGAAGGCGCCGACGATGCCGCCCAGGAGCATGAAGGCTCCGATGACGATCAGGATTATTCCCAAGCAGCCGATTTTCACGCTCTTCCCCTCCGCATCCTGAGACTTCTCTTTTCAATTACGTGGGAAGGCAGGAGGGGTTTGATGGACGCGATGGAAGCTCTGTGCCGGGGATGGTGAAACCCACCATCCTCCCCGGCTGCCACTCCGGCCTCAGGTAGTCTCTGGGGTCGACCGACAGGAGCCTTACGATTCGGGCCTGACCGCCTACCAGTTCCATGACGAAAGCCCTTCCGCCCATATCCACCGTGAAGTACTGAGGCGGCTCTCCCTCTTGTCCCATTACTTGTTCAGGGGGAAGTACGGTATAGATGACCATTTGAAGCAGTCCTTTCTCATCATCGCGGTTTTGCTCCCCGTACCACCGTGCTCCCGGAAGTCTCACGAAGTCCCCTCCGGTTCAGGTCCGTAGGGCTTGGGAGGGTCTATCTCCGGGAGGCTAGGGGGTGGACCCTTTGCTCCGGATGAATGCTTCTTCTCCGCGTCCTCCTTTATCATTTCCCTGAGCTTGGCGACCGCCTGGCTGAGGCCTCCGACTTCGTCTATGAGGCCTGCTCTTACCGCTTCTTTGCCTACGAGGACGGTACCCATGTCCCTGGCAAGTTCCCCCGTCCTAAACATAAGGTCCCTGAAAGTCTCCTCGGAGCACTTCGAGTTCGCCACGACGAACTTTATGACCCGGTCTTGCATTTTCTCCAGGTATTCGCACGTCTGGGGGACCCCAAGGACCGTCCCTGCCAGGCGGATAGGGTGTATGGTCATGGTGGCCGAATCGGTTATGAAGGAATACCTTGCAGCGACGGCCACGGGCACGCCGATGGAGTGCCCGCCTCCCAAGACGAGAGACACGGTGGGTTTGGACAGGCTCTTTATGAGCTCGGCTATGGCCAGCCCCGCCTCCACGTCGCCTCCTACGGTGTTGAGCAGGACGAGGAGCGCGGCCACATCCGGGTTTTCCTCGACGGCGACCAGCTGGGGCAGGACGTGTTCGTACTTCGTGGTCTTATTCTGCGAAGGAAGCACTATGTGGCCTTCTATTTGGCCGATAATGGGAAGGCAGAAGATGTTGCTTTTTTGCTCCGGGGGGTTCTGAACGCCGAATTCTCTCAGGTTCTCAGTGCTGTTTTGTGCTGTATCCAGCGGCGCCACCTAGACCACTTCCTTCTAGCCGAGTTTTGTCCCTTGGAGAAGCCTTGCGTCTTCGGGAACAAAAGACTCGAAGTCCAAGAAGGGGAATATGTTGTCCCTTTCTTCGAGTTCACGGAGGTAGCCCTCGTCGACTTCGCCTGACTTCGCCTGGCGAAGCAAGGCAATGAACCGTCCGATATGGTTTGCAAACCTCCTTTTGGCGTATTCGGGAACCGTCCCGGACGTCATGATGAAAGGCCAGTCGGATGCCTGGGCCAGGAGGAGTTCCCTGAAGGCCTGGTTGAGTGCGCGGCGGACTGTCCCTGTGGCTCCGGCCTTCTCTCTACAGGCCTCGGCCATCGCGTCCTGGCAGGCGTGGAGGTGCCTGTACATCCAGTCTGTCCTGCCGCACAACCAGACCTCGCTGTATCCCTTGTAGCCCCAGCTGGACGGGGCGGGAGTTAAGATTTCCTCGGGCGGGTGCTTTTCAAGGTACTTCTGGGGCGTCACGGACCGCACTATGGCGTCCGGAGAAGACGTGAGCCTGAGGACTTCCTCGAGCCACTGGGGGCCTTCGTACCACCAGTGGCCGAAGAGCTCCCCGTCATAGGGAGCCGTCATGAGGGGAGGTTTTCGGAGCACGGAGCTCCAGTATTCGGCTTCCTTATGTCTCCAGAAGACGAAATTCCAGGCGTGGGTTTTGGCCCGCTCTGAGGCCGCTTGGGGGTCGTAGAGCTCTTTGTGTTCGCTCCGCCTGTCCGTCACCCTGTAGTACTTGATGCCGGTCGGCACGCGCACACCGGGGACCGCTCGTCCCAGGTATTCCAGGGGGAGCTCGTACGCTATGTCGCGGTGGAACTCCCGGTAGGCGCCGTCGCCGGGGTAACCTTCGTCGGCGCTCCACACCTGTTTCCCGCAGTCGGGATCGCGACCGAAGACGAAAAGGCCGTGAGGAGTCCTGACGGGCGCGTAAGAGCCCGATTTGGGCCTCGGAGTGCCGCTCAGGAGCCCGTGGGTCTCTAGGATGAAGTACTGAACGCCGGCTTCCGCCAGGTGGGGTTCGATCTCCGGGCTGTAGGCGCACTCGGGGAGCCAGAAGCCCTTCGGTCTTACCCCGAAGCGCCGCTCAAATGCCTGGATCCCCACGGCGACTTGGGCCCTCACCGATTCTTCCTGTATGAGGAGGGGGAGGTAAGCGTGGGTCGCCGACGTGGTCATGAGCTCCACATGCCCCAAGTCGCTCAAGCGTTTCCAGGCCGCCGGGATGTCTTCGCCCAGCTCTTGTACGTAGAAGCCGTAGGCCTCTTCAAATCGCCTCTTGTACATCTCCGCGAGGGGCTCGAGTTCAGATCCCTTGAGCCGCGACAATTCCCTGCACGCCAGGTCGTGCATTACGTGGAGATGGCGTTTGTACCGCCTCTTCAGGAGCCCGTCGTCCAGCATCGCGAGCAGGGGAGGAGACAGGGAAACGGTTATGGAGAACGGCACGCCCTCCCTAGCCAGGCGGAGAAAAGACTCGAGCAGGGGAAGGTAGGATTCGGTGATGGCCTGAAAAAGCCACCGTTCTTCGAGGCAATCCTCGTACTCCACGTGCCTCACGAAAGGGAGATGGCAGTGGAGCACCAGAGAGAGATATCCGAGGTTCGCCAAGTCGTCATTGCCTCCACACGAGCGGAGATGAGGCGTAGTATCCGGTGAGCCGCCTTCCGAAAAGCCTCATCCAGTCGGATTCCGACCATTCCAAGGCTACCTCCATGTCTGGGCTCCAGGGAGGCAGCGTCACAGGGTTGGACCTGAGCAGAGGTATGAATCCGCCAGGGTAGAGCCTGCCGTACTCGGCGACCAGGGTGTGGCGCGGCCTGTCTACGTGCACGTACCAGTCGCCGGCGTTTTCTGAAACCAGGACGTCCAGGTAGCTCCCGTTGTGCGATCCCGGCGTTACGTCGTATAGCCTGAGGGCAGGTCTCGACAGCCCCCACTCGGCCAGGTGTTTCTCCATGGCGTTCCTGTACCTGTCGTGGGTTATCTCCCAGTAGGCGTAGACCCATTGAGGGTCGCGGGCCATGAGGATGAGCCTGTCTCGTCCATAACGCTCGGGGAGGGCGTACTCCTCATCTCTAAAGTTCCCTCGGCGGGGGCTTTCGCCGGGACTTCTTTCCCGGTGGGGATCAGGCTCACCCCGCTCAGACGCATCGCCCGGCCAGGCGTAGGCTCCGGGCTGGAATTCGATGGTCTCCGATGCTTCCCAAGCAAGTTCTACTTCCTTCGATAGGCCGTCCTTGCGGAGAGGCCGCTTTCTGAGAGAGCCCTTGTCGTCGGGCGCGTCTCCGGCCTTTCTCTCCCGTCCTCCGGTCTTCTGAAAGTAGAATGAGAGAAAGAGCCCGGCCACTATCAGTATTGAAATCCCGAGTAACCAGTTCACGAATAGGATTCCTCCCGAAGAGCCAAGATCCGAAAGAAACTCGCCCGTAGGCGTATCTTTGCTGCGACTTTAGTAAATATGAGGACTAAGCCGGCTGTTTATTCGACCCAAAGTATCCCTGGAAATCGCGGAGCGTGCCTAGGTTGTTCTAGTAGGTATTAGGCATTAAATCATGGGGTAAAAAGAGGAATTTTGCCAGATGGAGCGAATATCGCCGAAAGTGGGCGTTAGATAGAGAAAAATTCCATGGTTCCTGAACACACTGCTTAGGAGGGAGAAGTTCATGGCGCTTCCTAGTCTGACTCCTGCGGAAAAAAAGAAAGCGCTGGAGAAAGCCCAGACAATGCGGAAAGCGAGGGCTGAGCTCAGGGCCAAACTTAAGAAGGGCGTCGTAAAGTTTGCCGACGTCCTCAACAACAAGGATGATGCGGTCATCCAGAGGATGAAGGTCTCTTACCTTCTCAAGTCCCTACCCAGGGTCGGGAAGGTAAAGGCCGAGAAGATCATGGAGGAGATCGGGATAGACGAATCCCGTCGCGTCCAGGGCCTGGGCAAGAGGCAGAGGGAAGCCCTCCTGGCCCGTTTCTTGGAGAAGTGAAGTAATTAGGGGATGTCCATGAGCATCCGCATGGTGAATATCGGGTTCGGCAATATCGTGGCTGCCAACAGGATTATCGCCATGGTATCGCCTGAGAGCGCTCCAATACGGAGGATCATCGCAGAGGCGAGAGACCGGGGGATGCTCGTGGATGCGACTCACGGCCGACGCACTCGCGCTGTCATTGTAGCCGATTCGGGACATGTGGTGCTCAGCGCCGTGAATCCTGAGACGGTTGTATCCAGGCTTGACGACATTAGGTAACTAGAGATAGATAATAAAGTGCCTATGTCGAGAGGAAAGCTTTTTGTGATAACTGCTCCATCCGGATGCGGCAAGGGGACGCTGAGGCGCAGACTCTTGGCGAGCGATCCGGATATCGTTTTTTGCCCCTCTGTGACCACCCGCCCCCCTAGGCCGGGCGAACAGGACGGGGTGGATTATTTCTTTTTGTCCAGGGAAGAATTTGTTTCCATGAGGGACAGGCAGGAGCTCATCGAGTGGGCTTCGGTCTACGGAAACCTTTACGGGACGCCGGGGAAGCCCATCGAGGAGGCCCTTTCGAGAGGCCTGGACGTCATCCTCGAAAAGGACGTGCAGGGAGCCAGGACCCTCCGGTCGGTATATCCGGAAGGCGTGTTCATCTTCGTCCTTCCGCCTTCCAGGGAAGAGCTCAGAAAACGTATCCTGGGCAGAGGCACGGAGACAGAAGAGGAGAGGCGCCTCAGGCTGGATTGTGCTGAAATGGAGATGTCCGATCTCAGCGCCTACGATTATGTTATCATCAATTCCGATATTGACCGGGCGACCGAGAGGTTGTCCGCCATCGTGGCGGGAGAGAGGGCCCGCTCCAAAAGGAGGACGGCTCATGGTGGCTGAGGCGGATCTAAACCGCTCAGTGCTGAACTCAAAGTACGCTCTGGTTATCGCCGTGGCCAAGAGGGCCAGGGAAATCGTGGACAGGAAAGAGGACACGATGCTTTCCGGCGAAAAGCCGGTGACGCGAGCTCTCCATGAGATAGAGCAAGGCAAAGTCGCTGTTACGCTCGCAAAGCGAGACCGGGGGAACAAGACGGCCGCGGAAGCCCGAGAAAACGTGGAGGAAGGGCCTCCGGGTGAATCCGGTCCGCTGGTGTGAGCGTTAGGGGACACGAGGTCGTGTCCCTAGGGCAGATGGACCTCAGGTATTACGATATCCTCGTGGACGTGCCGGCGGTGGGAGACCGGGCGTTCACTTATTGTTGCCCGGCTGAGATCAGCCTTCCTCGGGGCGCGAAGGTCAGAGTCCCCTTCGCTAGGACGAAGGCGGATGGGTACGTGCTGGGCGAGAGCCTAGAGAAACTCCCCAGGGACATAAAGGCCATCGAGGAGGTCTACGACCTCGCGTTTCTTCCTCCTCACGAGCTCCTGGACCTCATAGAAGCCTTGGGGCGCTACCATCTGGCAACCACCGCCGCCGCGTGGTCCTACCTGTACCCTCCGGTCGTGCCCAAGAAGTCTCTTTCCAGGCTCCTGAAAGAGGGGTGGCTCTCCGCCCAGCCTCATGCATCGACGCCGGTTGATGACTGTGGCGAGAGCGCGCGAGGACTCGGGGGGAAGATAGAGGACCTTCCAGTGCTCTACGTGTGGGGCGGCGCGGACTTCCGGTGGCATCACTATCTTCGTCTGGCGGAAGAATCTTTGAGAGCCGGGAAAGCCGTGCTGTTCTTGCTACCTGAGATCAAGGTGCTGGAAGGTGCTCTCGCACGGCTGGAAGAGAGGTTCCCAGGGGAGGTATCCCTCCTCAGCTCCGAGACGACCGGGCTGGCGCGCAGGGCGGCGTGGCTGGCCCTCTTGAGGGGCGAAGCGAAGATCGGTGCGGGGACCAGGTCGGCGGCTTTCGCCCCGGTCAAGGACCTCGGGCTCGTCGTCCTAGACGAAGAATCGTCTCCCTCCCACAAGGCGGTCGAGTGGCCGTTCTTCGACGCCAGGACTGTGGCTCTTGCCCGCGGCGCGATGGGAGCCCGGGTGGTCTTCGGGAGCGCCTACCCCAGCGTGGAGGCTTTCCTGAGGATAAGGAGCGCCAAGTGGTTGTGCGTGCGAGAAGAGAGCCCGGGACCTGGTATCCCGCGTACCCGGATCATAGACCTCAAGGAATACCGGGCCGGGCGCGACATCATCTCCGAGCCATTGAGGGAAGAGCTTGAAGCGGCCTTCCAGTCGGGCTTCAGGGCGGTACTCTTCCTGAACAGGAGGGGCGATTCTTCCCAGGTTTCGTGCCGCGACTGCGGGAGCGTCATACTGTGCCCCCGCTGCGGGGTCCCCATGGTCTACCATTCGAAAGAGATGGAGATGGCTTGCCACACTTGCGGTTACAGGGAAGATGCCCCGGTGGTGTGCCCTAAGTGCTCGGGGCACAACTGGCGTTTCTCCGGCGTCGGGGTAGAGAGGGTGGAGTCGGAGTTCAAGAGGAAGTTTCCGGGAATACCAGTGCTGAGGCTCGATCAGGATGTGACGCGGAAAACCAGGCCTTCTGAAATCCTGGAAGCCTTCGGGCGTCTATCTCCCGGATGCCTCGTGTGCACCCAGATCGTCTTGGGGCAGAGCCAGATGCCCCGGGTCGGCCTCGTCGGTGTCCTCTCCGCCGATACGCCCCTGAGCATACCTGATTTCAGGGCCTCTGAACGGGCGTACCAGCTCCTGTCGAACCTCAAAGACCTACTTGACCCAGGGCTTGGCGACCGGAGCTCCTTCGTGGTCCAGACGAGGAACCCTGACCACCATGCCATCAAGGGAGCAGTGGACGGCGAGAGTTTCTACGAGACCGAACTCCAAATGAGGAGGATGCTCGGCTACCCTCCGTTTGGGAAGTTTATCAGGGTAAGATTTGAAAGCAGGAGCTTTGAAAAGGCGAAAGAGGCCGCGTCCGAGTTCGCGTCAAGGCTTTCTAAGGCAGAAGACGTGACGGTGCTTGGCCCGGCTGCGGCTCCCAAACCCAAGGTGAGGGGAGTCTACAGGTGGCACGTGGCCCTGAAGGGTCCTGACCACGAGAGTCTGGCGACAGAGTGTGGGAGGGCCCTGGAGGCGCTTCAGAGGAGGAGCTCCGTCAAGGTCTTGGTCGATATTGATCCGGTTCAGACTGAGTGAGAGACTGAAGACGTACTGAGCCCGCAGGCATAGGATCTACCGGCAGTGGCCTAAGCCTGGTCTCAACAAGGGTTGCTCAAGCGCAGGTGGTTTTTTTGGCTATCCACGAGATAAGGAAGTTCGGCGACCCGGTCTTGCGCAAGATCGCCAAGCCGGTCCCCCGTGTCAATAACGCGGTTAGAAGAATCCTCGATGACATGCTGGAAACCATGCGGAACGCTTCGGGCGCGGGTCTTGCGGCGCCCCAGATAGGCATCTCCAAGAGGCTGGTAGTCGTGGATGTGGGCGAAGGTCCCATATTCCTCGTAAACCCGGAGATCGTGAGCCGGTCTGAAGAAACCCAGACGGGCGTGGAGGGGTGTTTGAGCCTGCCGGGCTATGTCGGTGAGGTGGAAAGGCCCCTCAGGGTGAGCGTGAAGGCGCTGGACCGCGACGGACACACGATCTGGATCGACGGAGAAGGATTCCTGGCGAGGGCGCTTTGCCACGAGATAGACCACCTTGACGGCATCCTCTATACCGACCGGGCCACTACGATCTCGGAGATAAAGAAAGACGAGGAAGAAGAGTCCCAGGAGGGAGTGGAAGGAGCCAGGGAGATCCGGGCCGTCTTCATGGGGAGCCCTGACTTCGCCGTGCCGTCCCTGGACGAGCTGGTCTCGGCGGGCGTGAAGGTTGAACTGGTAGTAACCCAGCCCGACAGGCCATTCGGCAGGAAACGCGAGCTGCGGCCTACTCCCGTGAAAGCCCGTGCCATAGAGATGGGCATTCCGGTTTTTGCCTGCGAGCGAGTAAGCGACCCCGAGGTCATAAGGCAGATAGTGGACCTAAAGCCCGACTTCGTGATCGTCGTTGCGTTCGGGCAGAAGCTCCCCACGGAGATCCTGTCGGCCCCGAGCATAGGGTGCCTAAATCTCCATCCCTCGCTTCTTCCCAAGTACAGGGGAGGTAATCCCATCCAGAGGGCAGTTATGAACGGAGACGAGGTGACCGGCGTCTCGATCATCCACATGAGCGAACGCATGGACGCGGGGGACATAGCTCTCCAAAGGGAAGTAGCCATCGGCCCCAACGAGACTTTCGGGACGCTTGAAAAGCGCCTCGCCTCTATCGGGGCCCACGCGTTGGTAGAGGTAGTGTGCCTTATGGCGGTTGGGAAAGCCTCCAGGACGCCGCAAGATGAATCGAAGATCAGCTACGCGCCGCACCTCAGACCCGGCGAAGACATCATCGATTGGGAGAAGCCCGCGTCATGCGTCCACAACCTGGTCAGAGGGCTTTCACCCAGGCCGGGAGCGGTTACTTACCTGGACGGGAGACGTATAAAGATCTGGCAGACTTGCATATACTCCGGACCTTCAAGAGGATCTCACGCTCCGGGCAGCATAATTGGAGTAGAGGGAGAGTCCATGTTGGTCCAGTGCGGCGACGGTCCCATCGCCGTCCTGGAAGTGCAACCGGAAGGCCGGACCGTGATGAGCGCTGCCGCGTTTCTCATGGGGCTAAGGTCAAATACTCGTGCGTTTAGTGGGAGGGTAGAGACATGATGCTCTTCGACCAGGGATACTGGCTGTTTGTTATTCCGGCAATGTTCTTCGCCCTATGGGCCCAGGCCAAAGTCCAGTCTGCGTTCAACACCTATTCCCGGCTCCAGTCTCGGACGGGGCGGACTGGCGTGGAAGTGGCCGCTGCTCTTCTCAGGAGCGCAGGGCTGGGCGACGTGAGGATAGAGAGGCAAAGAGGGCACCTCACCGACCACTACGATCCCCGTACGAGGACGTTGAGGCTATCTGATTCCACCTACAACAGTTCCTCCGTGGCAGCCATAGCCATCGCAGCCCATGAAGTGGGCCATGCCGTCCAACATTCCGTGGGCTATGCGCCGCTGGCTGTAAGGAACGGGCTGGTCCCGGTCGCCCAGTTTACGTCGCAGGCGGCTTTCCCGCTGTTCTTCATCGGGCTTTTCACGAACTCAGGTTTCCTCATGGACCTCGGGATACTCTTCTTCCTCGGGGCGGTGCTCTTCCAGGCCATAACGCTGCCCGTTGAGTTCAACGCCTCTAGCCGGGCCATGGATATGCTCCAGGTCTCTGGTTTAGTAGCGCCGGCAGAAGAGGGGCCCATGAGGAATATGCTGAGCGCGGCGGCCCTTACCTACGTAGCCGGTCTGGCGGTCGCTGTCGCCCAGCTCCTGAGGCTCTTGGTGCTGAGAGGCAGCAGGGATAGGGACTGAAATTGGATCCCCGGGAAGCAGCTTTCCGAGTTCTCTTGAATGGAGCCGTCGCCTCCCGGGGCGACTATTTTTCTTCCCTTGAAGGAAGCGACCGGGCTCTCGCGGAGCTCCTGGTATCGGGCACCACCAAATGGATGAGGCTGATAGACGAGATAGCTGCCGCCCACTCCAGCCGGCGCCTGGCTTCCCTGGACGCTCGGGTCCTCTGGGCGATCCGCCTGGGCGTCTTCCAGCTCCTGTTTCTGGGCATCCCGCCTCACGCGGCGGTGTCGACGGCTGTCCGGCTTCTGGACAGGAAGAGCCTCCGGAGCTTCGCAAACGGCGTACTCAGGTCTGTTGAGCGCCAGCGAGGCCATGTCGAGCTTCCGGACTTGGACCTGGACCCTGTCGGGTACGCCGGGGTTAGGTTTTCTTACCCGAGATGGATAGCCCGCCTCTTCCTGGAAAGGTTCGGAACTCAGAATGGGATCCGGATCTGCGAGTTCGGTAACCGTCCCCCGCCCATAACCTTGCGCGTAAACAGGCTCAAAACATCACCTGATGGGCTCATAAGGCGCTTCGGAGCCGCGGGAATAGAGGCGGAGCTCGGCCGCGTGCCCGGGAGCGTCACGCTGCTTAAGGGCACGAACGTATCTGCGCTCCCGGGGTACGAAGAGGGGGAGTTCGCCGTGCAGGACGCCTCGGCCATCCTCGTCTCGCTGATCTTGCGCCCGAAACCCGGCGAGGCCGTATGGGACGTCTGCGCCGCTCCCGGTGGAAAGACGACTCACCTGGCGGAGATGATGGAGGGGAAGGGGACGCTTGTGGCGACCGATATCGACGCGCGCAGGGCGGAGATGGTGAGAGAGGCCGTTGATCGCGCCGGGTTTCACTTCGCGGAGGTCCTGGTAGGAGACGCCGCGGGAGGATCTTTCTCCGGAGGACCGTTTGACGATGGCTTTGACCGGATCCTGCTCGATGCCCCTTGTTCAGGTCTGGGCGTCATACGGAGAAACCCCGACCTCAGGTGGATGAGGAGGGAAAGCGACATATTGCCCATGAGCCGGAGGCAGCTAAAACTGCTCATGGCGGCAAGGAAGCATCTGAAGCCCGGAGGAGTGCTCGTCTACAGCACATGTACTCTCACCAGGGAAGAGAACGAAGGCGTGTGGGAGGAATTCTTGCGCCGTTCACCTGATATGGTCCCGGAAGACCCCAGAGAAGCCCTGGGCGACGAGGCCGGGCGCATGTTGGCGGATGCTCCCTTTGCGGGGCCTGGGTACAGGTATATCCTGCCTTACCAGTCTGATAGCGACGGATTTTTTGTCGCGAAAGCCAGGAAGGAGTGAGTCTCAGCCGTGACCCGAGAGTCCGTTAAGCCCGATATATACGGTCTAACCCGGGCCGAACTCGCCTCGATTTTGGAGGGGATGGGAGAGAAGCCGTACCGGGCCGGACAGATCCTGGGTTGGGTCTACAGGCGATGGGCCACTTCCTTCGAAGAGATGACCGACCTGCCAAAGACGCTTAGGGAACAGCTGTCAGAGCGCATAAAATTTGGCAGCCTCGAGCTCCTCAAGAAGCAGGAGGCTTTCGGCGAGCGGGCGAAGAGGTACCTGTGGGGCAAAGACGGGAGGCCTCTGGTCGAATCGGTGCTCCTCAAGTACAAGTACGGCCTTACGGGATTCCTCTCCACTCAGGTAGGGTGCCCAGTGGGGTGCGCGTTCTGCGCGTCGGGCCACCTCGGGTTCGAAAGAGGGCTTTCCAAGGCGGAAATAGTCGAGGAGTTCATGGGGATGTGCGCGGATGAGAAGGCCCGCATCGGCCATCTGGTTTTCATGGGGACCGGAGAGCCGTTCCTGAACTACGAGAACGTGATGGCAGCCATAGAGAGCCTCACGGATCCCGGAGGGTACAACCTATCGCGCAGGCGGATAACGGTATCTACCGTCGGCATACCCGACGCCATGAGGCAGTTTGCCAGGGACTCGAGAGGCGTGAGGCTCGCCCTTTCCCTCCACGCGACCAGCGACGACGTAAGGAGCATGCTGATTCCGCTCAACAGGACGTACCCGATCGCTTCGGTCATGGAAGCGCTCGCCTATTACGCCCGGTACACCGGACAGCGTGTGACCGTGGAATACATGCTTATTTCGGGCGTTAACGACAAGAAGCGGGACGCGAGGGCCCTGGCGGCTCTTGTGGAGGGAATAGACTGTCTGGTAAATCTTATTCCGTGGAATCCAGTCCCGGGCCTTGAGTGGGAACGCCCGGGCGAGGAAGCGATAAGGGCATTTAGAGAGATTTTGGAACGGAACCGGGTGAAGGTCACTCTACGTCGTAGTCTCGGTGGAAGCATTGAAGCGGCATGCGGCCAGCTCCGGCGCAAGATGACAGAAAGAGAATGATTTCGCCGCGGGCGTCTCGGTTTTGTGGGAGGGACCGGAGTTGCAGTGGAGCGCTCGAACCTCGCGCGGGCTCGTGAGGCCCGAGAACGAGGACGCATGGATGGTTCAGGCCTTTTCCGAGCGCGTGTGGCTCGCGATGGTTGCCGACGGCATCGGAGGCCGTGACGCTGGAGAAGTGGCGTCTGCCGTTGCCATCAAGCACTGCGGCGAGTTTGTCTTGCACAACTTCGGGAAGTACCCTCCTGGAGAACTGCTTATCCACGCCATGAAGTCGGGAAACCGCAAGGTGCTTAAGGCCGCGGCCGAGACAGGTGCGACCGGGATGGGTACGACGCTCACTGCGGCCCTGCTCCTTGAGGACGAAGGGAAGCTCTACGTAGGGCACGTGGGCGACAGCCGGGCCTACATTCTTTCCTGCGGCGAGATAAGGCAGATCACCGAAGACCATTCCCTTGCGGGAGAACTCGTGCGCAACGGAGCCATAACCGAAGAAGCCGCCATGACGCACCCGGCGAGGAACGCTCTCACCGCGGCCTTGGGCACGGAAGCGTCCGTGCCCGTCGCTGTCTATGAGGAAAATCTTTCCGCAGGGGACGTTGTGGTATTATGTACTGACGGGCTCACGGGCCTCGTGAACTCGAGAGAGATAAGAGATATCGTCCTTTCCATGAGCAGGAGGGAAGTGGCCCAGAAGCTCATAGATACGGCAAATGAACGCGGTGGTTACGATAATGTGACAGTCGTTCTCCTGTGGCCGGACATCGGGAAGACGGAGCGTATCTGAGAGAGGTGAAACCGGGTGTCACCCGCTGACATTACGGGCAGGAAAGTACTGAATAGGTACAAGATCGTCGAGAGGATCGGCGGCGGCGGGATGAGCGTTGTGTGGAAGGCTTACGACCTCGTCCTGGATCGCTTTGTTGCCCTGAAGGTACTCCGGCCCGAGATGAGCGAGGATGAGGAGTTTATCCGCCGGTTCCGGAGAGAAGCGCAGTCTGTCGCGTCCCTTTCGCATCCCAATATCGTGAACATCTACGACGTTGGCGAGGACCAGGGACTCTACTTCATAGTCATGGAGCTCATCGAAGGAGAGACGCTCAGAGACAAGCTGAAGAGGGAAGGTGCGCTGGATCCCGAGGAGGCCCTCGATATCGCGTGTCAGATATGTGAGGCCCTCTCCCATGCCCACGCCAGGAGGATAATCCACAGGGACATAAAGCCCCAGAACATCCTGATCACGAAAAACGGCCACGTCAAAGTCGCCGATTTCGGAATAGCGAGGGCCCTGGGGGCTATCTCCACCACGTCGAGAGATCTTGTCGTGGGGTCGGCACCATATTTGAGCCCTGAACAGGCAAAAAACGGTGAGGTTTCAAACCGCTCGGACATATACTCCCTGGGCGTGGTCCTTTTTGAGATGCTCACGGGGAAACAACCCTTCGCGGGTGACAGCCCGGTGGCGGTGGCCCTCCAGCACGTCCATTCCGAGGCGCCGTCTGTAAAGGAGATGAGACCGTCCCTACCGGATTCTGTCGCGAAGGTCGTGGCGAAAGCCTTGAGAAAGAATCCCGAAGAAAGGTTCTCTTCTGCTGATGAAATGCGGCGAGAGATGAAGCTCATTCTCTCCCAGGGCCTCGAAGGCTCCCCTTCGCGGGCGGCAGGAAGAAGGGAAGAGCCGGCCCTTGGAGAGAGAGGGTCGCACGAGGAGGATGACGACTTGGCACGGCCACAGAAGAAGAGGCGCGGGCTTTCATTGGGCACGAAAGTTTTCCTCACCGTGACCGTGATTTTTCTGGCCATGGGGGCGTATGCGCTCAAACTGTTTAGCGACTGGATGAACGTTCCCGTGGTGACGGTGCCCGATCTCACCAACAAGCTCTTCGTGGACGCCCAGGAAGAGTGCAGGCGGCTGGGGCTCCCGCTCATGATTTCCGCCTGGCGGAACGACCCGGAGGTACCCGCCAACGTGATTATCTCCCAGAGCCCTCTTCCCGGCGAACAGGTAAAGCAGGGTAGGGAGATTTGGGTCCTGGTATCGAAGGGTCAGGACCTCGCCACCATCCCCGATGTTGAGGGGATGACCCTCAAAGAGGCATCGGTTGAGCTGCAAAACGCGGAAGTAAACATGGGTAACGTCACCCGCATGTATCACGAGCAAATAGAGAAAGACCGCGTGATAAGTCAAAGCCCCAAGGCAGGACTGCAGGTTCCGAAGAACACACCCGTGGACCTGGTGGTGTCCCAGGGTCCGGAGCCCAAGACGGTGCAGATGCCTAACGTCCTGGGTATGATGCTGGACGAGGCGAGGGAGATCCTCGCCGACTCTCTCCTCGTCCTGGACAATATCGACTATCAGGCGTCCACCGTGCCTGAGGGCACGGTCATAGGGCAGAATCCGCCCCCGGGTACCGAGGTACCGTTCCAGCATAGGGTCTCGCTCACGGTGAGCAGCAGGACGACCACCGGCGCAACGCACCGGTTCGTCAAGGTCTTCAGGGTCCCCGAAGCATATCGAGGGCAGACTGAGCTCGTCCGCGTCGTGATCACCGTGAGAGACGACCTTGGGGAAAGGATCGTCTACGACAAGCTGGTTCAACCGGAGATCGAGCAGAGGGTGACGATCGAGTGGGAAGGTACCCAGGCTACGGTGATCACTGACATCGGCGGGAAGAAGACCTACGAGACGATAAGACCTTAATGTGAGGTGTTCACTGGGAAGTGCTTCAGGGCAGGGTAACGGCCGTTCACTCCGCCTACTGTTTGGTATGGATCGAAGGCAGCACGGTCCGGTGTTCTCTGAGGGGGCGCTTCAGGCGCCTCAGCGTCCGGGTGACTCCGGGAGACCTCGTCAGGGTGAGCAGGAAAGACGGGGAGCACCTCATTGAAGAAGTCCTGCCGCGGAAGAACTTCCTCATCCGCCCGCCGGTGGCTAACGTCGACCTCGCCATCGTGGTGACCGCAGTGACCCATCCTCCCATCGACCTGACATATATGGACAGGATCCTGGTTCACGTCGAGAGCCAGGAGATAGACTCGGTGGTGTGTTTCAACAAGGCAGACATAGAAGACCCGGGAGAGATCAGGCGGCTCGCCTCTATCTACGAGAAGGCCGGGTACGCAGTGGTGGTTGCTTCGGCACTTACCGGACAAGGGATTGACGAACTTGTGGAAAAGATGAAGGGGAGCAACGTGGTCCTGGCTGGTGCCAGCGGCGTCGGGAAATCCAAGATCCTCTCGGCTATCACCAAGCAGGAGGTAGCCACAGGCCAGCTTTCCAAGATCCGGCGCGGGAGGCACACCACCAAGGGCGTCACCCTCTATCCGGTTGAAGGGGACGCTTTCATAGCGGACACTCCGGGGTTTTCCAGGCTCAATGTGGTCGAGTGTGAACCTCACGATCTCGGCTATTACTACAGGGAGATGGCAGACCTCGTGCCTCTCTGCCACTTCCCGAGGTGCCTCCACAAGACGGAGGACGCGTGCGCCGTGAGGGAAGCCCTCGCAGAAGGAAGACTCGCCAGGGAGAGGTACGAAACCTACCTCACACTCCTTGAAGAATGCCTTGAGAGGGAGAAATACAAGTATGAGTAACATCAAAGTGGCTCCGTCGCTCCTCTCCGCAGATCCCTTGAACCTGGAGGCGGAAGTGGCTTCAGTGAAGGACGCGGGGGCCGACCTCCTGCACCTGGACATAATGGATGGCTGTTTTGTCCCCAACCTGACCTACGGTCCTCACGTGGCGGAAAGCCTCTACGGCCTGGGGCTCCCTCTGGATATCCACCTCATGGTAAAAGACCCCGACCGGATCGTGCCGCTGTTTCTCCCTTGGGCGGCTTATCTCACCGTGCATGTTGAGGCTGCAGCGCATCTCCACAGGGTCCTGCAGAACATAAGAGACCACGGGGTTAAGGCCGGCGTTGCCTTGAACCCTGCCACCCCGCCCGAATGCCTTTCCTACGTGATGGACCTCGTGGATCTGGTGGTCGTGATGGCGGTAAACCCTGGCTGGGGCGGGCAGAAGTGTCTCACGGGTATGGCCAGGAAAGTCCAGGCGGTGCGAGATATGGTACAGGCGACGGGCCGCATGGTTGAGATACAGGTGGACGGCGGAGTGACTCCGGAGACCGCGGGTCTTTTCGTAAAAGCGGGCGCCACGATCCTGGTCTCGGGCAGCTACCTCTTTAAGGCCCCCGACAGGCGGACTGCCATAATCGCCCTCAGAGAGAGCACCTCATAGCTTCCGTGAATATACTTTACTGAGTTTTGCGGAAGAAGCGGGGATGTTATGCGCTTTATGTCCGGGTCTTCCAGGAAGAGGGTCTACCTTTGGGCGCTCATGGGGATCGCCGGCCTCATTATCCTCCTGGTTTCGCTACCCCCGTGGGTCATCCTCGCGCTTCTGGGATTGGCGCTTATCGCGGGTGCCTATTACGGCTATAAGAGCGGGCTGTGAAGGGGGGCTTGAGAGTGAAAGTGCGCGTCATGAAAGTCCCCAGGCCGCTCTCGAAAATCGTGAGAGCGATCTTAGGGATTTTCGGCGTGAAGTGATCGCCTGAAAATCAAAACACCTCTCCGAAAGGGGGAGGTGTTCCTCTTCTTCCCGGCCTTCGGGTGCTCAGGCCTGGGAGACCGCTCTGGCCCTCACGGCTCTCCTGACTTTTCCGGCGCGGAGGCAAGCGGTGCAAGCGTAGATCCTCTTGACATGGCCGTCTACCACGGCGCGGACTCGCTGGATGTTGGGCGAGAAAGTCCTTTTTGTCTTTATGTTCGAGTGACTTACGCGGTGTCCGACCGACCTGGTCTTTCCGCAGATTTCACACCTGGCCACGGAAAAAACCTCCTTGCGCGACGACTTACCTGTGACCCTAGCATTGTAGCATAGGAAAATAGGGAGGAAAAGCGGATAATCATCTAGAAGTTGGAGTGACCTCGCAAGCGAAGGAGGGTGGCAATGCCTCAGCTCAGCGGCAAAGAGGTTGAGACAAAACTCGGGCGTCTTGTCCTCTCGGAAGAAGCTATCGCTACGATCGCGGGGGCCGCGGCTACCGAGTGCTACGGTGTCGTCGGCATGGCCGGGCGCAGGATGGTAGATGGGATCGCCGAACTCCTGGGGAGAGAGAACCTGGCCAAAGGAGTTTCGGTGTCCGTCGAAGGCGATCTCGTTTACATCGATCTGTCAATCGTTGTAGGGTACGGAGTGAAGATCTCGGAAGTCGCCCGGATGGTTGTGGAAAAAGTGAGGTATACCGTTGAGAGTGTAACGGGCCTCAAAATCAAGAAAGTAACGGTGAACGTTCAAGGAATCAGGCTTCAAGGGAGTTCGGGGAGTTGATCATGGCCCATAGCGTTTTGGACGGTGACGTTTTTCGGAGTTTGATCTTGAGCGCGAGCTCGTACCTGGGAGCCCGCAAGAAGGAAGTGGATTCGCTTAACGTGTTTCCGGTGCCGGACGGAGACACCGGTACCAACATGTACCTCACCCTCTCTTCTGCGGCAGAAACTCTGTCAAAGAGGCACGGACTCCAGCTGGGAGAAGCCGCGGAGCTCGTGAGCCACGGGGCACTGATGGGGGCCCGCGGCAACTCGGGAGTTATACTTTCACAGATACTTCGGGGAATCGCCACTTGTTTTGCCGGGCGGGACAGCGTCCCGGCTTCAGAGATATGCCGCGCCTTCGACCAAGCGGTGGCCACCGCCTATAAGGCCGTCATGAAGCCGGTCGAGGGGACCATCCTGACGGTCCTCAGGGGGCTCCGGGACGGGGCTTCCAAGGCGGCTTCATCCAGAGATCTGGCGGTCATCCTTGAGTCCGGACTCAAAGAAGCAAGAGCCGTGCTGGAGCGCACACCCGATATGCTCCCGGTGCTCAAGCAGGCAGGTGTGGTGGATGCAGGTGGAAAAGGGCTTGTGTTCATCGTCGAAGGTTTTCTTGAGGCGCTAACTTCCGAAGGGGCATTGCGCATAGACGTAGGGCCGGCCGAGCAGGGGGCGGGCAAGGCGCGCAAGGAAGGTCTCAGGCTCGAGGAACTGGAGACCGCGGACATCAGGTACCCCTATGACACCCAGCTCCTGGTGGCTCTCAGGGGACCCACGGCGAACCTCCTCAGGGAGGAGCTTACCTCTCTGGGCGACTCTCTGTTGGTCGTAGGATCGAGCGAACTGGTGAGGGTCCACATCCACACGGACCGGCCCGGCGAGGTCCTGAACGTGTGCCTCAGGCACGGAGCCCTCTCAAACGTCACGATAGACAACATGATAGAGCAGTCCCAGGCTATGGCGAGGAGCGTCTCAGACGCCGGGGCTTTGCCCGAGGTTCAAGAAGCGGCCCGGGCGGTGGGCGACGTGAGAGGGCCTTACTTGCCGGCTCCTCCTATACTTGCAGAGGGGAGACAGCTGAAAGAAGTGGGCATCGTCTCGGTCGCGACCGGCGAAGGTCTCAAGGATATCATGAAGAGCCTGGGTTCTGACCTCGTCATAGACGGCGGGACTACAATGAACCCGTCGACCGCGGAGCTGGCCGCCGCGGTGAAGACGGTGGCGGCCAAGAAGATAATCTTCCTGCCCAACAACGGGAACATCTTCCTCGCGGCCAAACAGGCCAAGAAACTGACGGGCCGGAACATGTATATAATCCCGTCGAAGACGATACCCCAAGGCATAGCGGCCCTCCTGTCCCTGAACCTCAACGAGGAGATGAGGCACAACCTGAAGAGAGCCAGCAAGGCCTTGAAGAAGGTCAAGACCGGCGAGGTGACCTACGCCGCGCGGAGCGGCAAGTTCGGAAGGCACGTCATGAACCAGGGCGATATCCTTGGCCTTGTAGAGGGGAAAGTCGAGTTCGTAGGAAAAGACCCGACCACCGCGCTGAAAGAGATCATCTCCCGCATGGTAAAGAAAGACGACGAGGTCGTGACCGTCTACTGGGGCATGGATATAAGCGAAGAGACGGCGGATAAGGCCAGGAAAGAGCTGGAAGACATGCTCGGAGGCGCGGTCGAGATCGAATTCCATAACGGCGGTCAGCCGCTGTACTACTATATCGTCTCGGTGGAATGACGAAGGATGCGCCCGTCGCTGGATGACCCTGTGAGGTACGTGAAGGGGGTTGGACCCAGGAGGGCGGAGCGCCTCCGGGAGCTCGGCATATACACGGCGCGGGACCTCATAGACCACTTCCCCTTCCGCATCGACGATTTCTCCCGGGTTCTTCCCATGGGCGCGGTTGCGCCGGGGTCAGAAGTGACTGTCCAGGGTAAAGTCGTGTCCGCCGGCTTCGTGCCCAGCACACGGGGCAGGGCTTTAAGGGTCGCCATATCGGACGGGACCGGCGTTGTGTACCTCGTCTGGTACAACATGCCCTACATGTACCGGTCCTTCAGGACAGGGCTTACGGTAGCCGCGTCGGGCAAGGTGGAGTGGAGAAGGGGGAGTCTCGAGATTGCCCACCCTCTTTGGCGGTCCGGCTCCCTGAAGGACAAGGGTCCCGTAATCCCTGTGTACCACGCGACTCAGGGGCTTACGTCCCAGAACCTCCACGCTATCATCAAAGAAGCGGTCAGGACCTACTTACCTCACATACGGCCTCTCATACCCGACGCCATCTTGGACAAGCACGGCCTCTTGGGCGAGGTAGAAGCCTACAAGGCCATCCACGATCCGGATTCGGCCGAAACGTGGGAAAAAGCCAGGCAAACGTTTGCTTTCCGGGAGATACTTAGCCTGCAGGTCGGTCTTCTGTCGATGAAGGCGGAAGTAGAGAGGGCTCCAGCTCCCAGGCCTTTTACGAGGTTTGAGGCGGCCAGGGAGTTTGTGAGAAGCTTGCCTTTCCGCCTCACGGCCGCCCAAGAGAAAGCCATCGGAGACATAGGACGGGATCTAGCCTCGGGGCGCACCATGAACAGGCTCCTTCAGGGCGATGTAGGTAGTGGAAAGACCGTGGTGGTCATGTGGGGCCTCATGGCCGCCGTGGAAAACGGCTACCAGGGCGCCCTGATGGCTCCGACCGAAGTCCTGGCGGCGCAGCATTACAAGACGTTTTGCAAATTTTTGGGAAATAGGGCGAGGATAGGTTTTCTGTCGGGCTCCGTAAAGAAGAGCGAAAGGGAGTCCACGCTTGAAAAGCTCGCATCTGGCGAGATCGACATCTTGATAGGGACGAACGCCCTCCTGAGCCCGGAGGTGAAGTGGCGGGATCTGGGTTTCGTGGTTACCGACGAGCAGCACCGGTTCGGAGTGAAGCAACGGCTCCAGCTTTCTGCCGGCAAAGACGTGCTCCCCCACATGCTGGTGGTGAGCGCGACGCCAATCCCCAGGTCTTTGGCCCTCACGCTTTACGGAGACCTGGACGTGACCATCATGGACTCCATGCCGGAGGGAAGGTCTCCGGTGACGACGAGATGTCTCGTCCGGTCGGGGAGACACATTGCCTACAGGGCAGTGCTGGAGGAGATCGAGAAGGGAAGGCAAGCATTCGTTGTCTGTCCTCTCATAAACGAAGGGAAGACTGACAGAAGGGCGGCTTCTGCGGTAAAGGAGGAGCTGGAGAGGACGCACCTCCGGGGCGCGAAGATCGGCCTCGTCCACGGAGGCTTGTCCAAGAGCGAGATCGGCGAAACGATGACCAAGTTTGCTTCCGGTGATCTACAGGTGCTCGTGGCGACCACGGTAGTCGAAGTCGGGATAGATGTCCCTGCCGCGACGGTCATGGTGGTGGAAGACGCCGATTCCTTCGGGCTTGCCACCTTACACCAGCTGAGGGGCAGGGTCGGGCGCGGCAGCGATCCGTCGGCATGTTTCTTCATAGCGTCAACGGAACAAGGGCTAAAAAGGCTCAGACCTCTTGAGAGGATCACCGACGGGTTTGAGGTCGCGGAGATGGACCTAAAGGAACGGGGCCCGGGACAGTTCTTCGGCACCGCCCAACACGGGATGCCGGACACCAAGCTGGCCGAACTGGGACTCACATTGGAACTGGTGGCAAAGGCCAGGGAAGAGGCAAGGGAGATGCTCTCCCTTGTGGAGTCGGGTTCGGCTCCTCTCGAGATCAGGGAGATGGTGATGCGCATCCGGGACAAGTTCGGCGACCCGCTAGAGCACGGGCGTTCCCGCTGAATTATTGTTTACAAAATGTCAAACTTGACATAAACAAGCCACAACATCCCAGCATGAAGCCTTCTGTAGTGAACATAATAACGTTCGACAGGAGGTGACATGAATGGGAACCGGACAGAAGCGTAACGTCGCGGTTGTGCCTCAGGCTCGTGCGGCTCTCGATGCCTTCAGGAACGAGATAGCCAATGAGCTTGGCATCCAGCCTCCGGGCGGTTACTGGGGCGACATCCCGTCCCGTACCTGCGGTGCCGTCGGCGGGCACATGGTCAGGCGGATGATCGAGCTGGCCGAGCAGAGCCTGGCGCAGGGCAGATTCCCCGCAGCGGGAGCCCAGCAGCAGAGGCAGTACTAAGTCGTCGTCAATAGGCTAGGTCTCTCATAAGAGGTATGACCACAAGGAGGGGGTAGCAAACCTACCCCCTTCCCATTTCTGCCAGGGGTCAGGCCAGCGGGCAGGGAGCCCATGGTTCGCTCGAGAAATAGATCCCGGGGTGAGAGGAAATGGCACTCCTGGAGTATGTCCGTTTGACGCCTGAGCACCTGGAGAGGCTTCCCAGGGATCGCACGGTCTTCACGATGGTGGTGAGCCCAATAGAGGTACACGGGCATCATTTGCCCCTCGGGACGGATATCTACATCGCCGAAGCCGTCAGGGACAGGGTAGTGAAAGCCCTTGGGGAAAGGCACCCCGAGGTCTCTATCGTAATCTTACCGTCCCTCCACTGCGGCTCGGACGCCCTTCCTTACCCGGGATCCCTGTCTGTTGGCGCTCCGCACCTTGAGGGCGTCTTGATCGACTATTGCAAAGGCCTCGCGAAGCAAGGGTTTAAGTACCTGGTCGTGTTCGATAACCACGGCGGTCCCAGGCACCACCTGGCAATCTCCAGCGCTTCGAGGAAGGCTTGGAACAAGTGGCGTTTTCAGCTCATAGATCCTTTCATCGACATATACCGCCGGATGATCGTTCACGACCCTGAACTCATGTCTATGACCGGGTTAAGGCCTACCGAATGCGGGGACGACCCCGACAACCACGCGGGGACCAACGAGACTTCCCTCATGATGGCGGTCTATCCCGACATGGTCCTCTGCGACGTGCGTGAGATAAGGCCATCGTACCCTCCAGAGCTGAGGGGCGCGGCCAAGATCGTTGACAAGATGGGCCGCATCTTCGAATCCTTGGGGAGAAAGCGGATCGGGGAAGACCTCAGGCACCTCGCCCAGGCGATGGCCTGGACCGGCCAGGAAGGTTTTCTTCCCTACATGGGAGCGCCGGCCCTCGCGAGCAAGGACTCAGGCGAGGCGATGCTCAGAGCCCACGTAGAAATATCTTTGAGGCTGATCGAGAGGGCCTTGGCGGGCGACGACGCGAGGCCCGCAGCCATCCTGGAGGCCCTTTCGTTCTTGAGAAGGCTGCCCGAGTAGCCGCAGGTAGACGGCCCTCAGGGGGCGAGATCCCGTCACATCGCCGCCCTGAGGGCTGAAGGTTACTGAAGGTAATCCAGCATTTCTTCTTCGCTTATGGCCGGCTGGGTGGCTTTGTTGAGCGCCCCTGCCAAGAGCTTTGACATCTCCATTATCTCAACGTCGATGTCTTTGGTCGTGACCATGAGGTCGCGGAGGTCCTCACCCAGGAAGTCAGTGACTGAATCCAGCGTCGCCCTGGCGTGGGGGTTGAACTTCCGGAAATAGGCGTCCAGGGCGTCCATGGCGATGGCCGCTCCCGATACCACCGTGGGTATACCTATGGCGATGACGGGGATGCCCAAGGTCTCTTGGTTTATCCCGGGTCTCCTGTTACCCACGCCTGAGCCAGGCTGGATGCCGGTGTCGGCTATCTGGATGGTGGTGAGGAGCCTCGACGGGGACCTCGCTGCAAGGGCGTCGACCGTGATGACAACTTCCGGCCTCACCTGCTCCACGATGCCTCTCACGATGTCGATCGTCTCTATGCCCGTTATTCCCAAGACGCCGGGCGATATGGCGGCCACGGGGTTGAGGCGGCCGCCCAGCTCTTGGGGCAGGTGTTCCCGGATATTCCTGGTGATCATGAGCTGGGAGACCACCCTGGGCCCAAGGGCGTCGGGCGTGGCTTGCCAGTTCCCAAGACCTACGATGAGCACGTCGTTTTGCCTTGGCAGCCCCGCGAGCACCGAGAGCTCGGAGGCGATGATACCTGCGACCTGTTTCAGGGTCTCCCTGCTACGGTACCTCAAGGCAGGGCATTCCAGGGTGAAATACCTCCCTGGCGGCTTGCCTATCTGGGCTCCGGCTTCTGGAGTGAGGACGGATACCCTGGTTATCTTCATGCCGTCGAACTCTTCTTCGCGAACTTCCATCCCGGGGATTTGCGCGCCGGCCCGGGACGTTGCGATGTGGGCGCGTTCCAGCGCCAGGTCAGTCCTCTCGCTATCGCTTACGAACAATAGGTGTCCCCCCGAGCTTGAGCATTTGGGATTCCCTCCGGCGTCCCAAGTTATACTACCCAGGGGAGAGGGCAGTATATCACACCATCCTCGAGGGGGACTGCAGGTGAGAATAGTCCCGCTTCTGATCGCGGCCCTAGCCGGCGCCTCCATGGCGGTTCAGGGCGCCTTCAACTCGGTGCTCGGGAAAAAGGCTGGCGCCTTTGAGGCGTCTTTTGTCGTGCACGTGATCGGTTCTATCCTCTTGGGAGGGCTCCTGGTCCTAGGGATGGGCCAGGGAAGCCTGGCGAAGCTCAAAGAGGCCCCGTGGTGGAGCTTCCTGGGAGGGCCCCTCAGCGTTCTCATCATTTGGGGAGTTCTAACCAGCGTAGGTGCCGTGGGGGTTTCAAGCGCGAACACGGCCATAGTATCTGCTCAGATAGTGACCGCCCTCATCCTGGATTTCCTTGGGCTTACGGGCCAAAAGGTCACGATAGGCTGGATGAAGCTGCTGGGGGCCGCTTTCCTCATCGCAGGCGTCTACTTCCTTTTGCGGGATGGTTCCTGAAGAATCCACCCGCCCGCGACCGGCTCGTGTCTTAAGAATTTCCGGGCGAGTATTTCCTTTCCGGTGGCGCCTCGTGATAGGATGTTGGCTAGAAGGTTTTGAGCAGCGTCTCGTAGAAGCCGAGTTTCTCGGCAAAAAAAACGCCGCTTCTTTTGCGAAGCGGCATTGGGAGAGGAGAAACCGGAGGAAGAGCCTGCTTCGGTCGATCTTACGATCGAGCCTCGACTCTCGTGGGTAAGTGTGGCTCCGAGACGGGTTTTTTATGCACAAGTCAAGAGGATTTTTGCGACGAAGGAATGATCTCTGTTGAAGGCCGTTTATCCGGGTAGCTTCGATCCGCTTACCAACGGGCACCTCGATATCATAAGGCGTGCCGCCAAGATATTCGACCGGCTTTTCGTCGTGGTATTCGACAATCCGTCTAAGACTTGCCTCTTCAGCGTCGAGGAGCGAGTCGCGATGATACGGGAGTCGGTGGCGGATATCCCCAACGTGACCGTGGATTCATCCACCGGGCTCCTAGTGGACTACGCCAAGAAGTGCGGCGCCTGCGCAATTGTCAAAGGCCTCAGAGCCGTCTCCGATTTTGACTACGAGTTCAAGATGGCCCTTATGAACAAGAAACTCGCGCCTGAACTCGAGACGCTTTTCATGATGACATCTCTCAAGTACTTGTACCTGAGTTCGAGCCTTGTGAAGGAAGTCGCGTCCTACGGAGGGTGCATCAAAGACTTGGTGCCTCCCGCCGTTGAGGAGAGGCTGTTCCAGAAAATTGGAAACAAATTGGGAAAGGATATCTAGGAGGCGAGGTGCTCAGCGTGGACGTTCTGGCTTTGCTCGATAAACTTGAGGCGTATCTTTCGGAGTGCTCGCGAGTCCCGCTGATGGGGAAGCTCCTCGTGGACGAAGAGGAGATATTCACCATCCTTGACGATCTTCGCGCTCAACTACCGCACGAGCTTGAGCAGGCAAAATGGCTTCTTAAGGAGCGGGACCGGATCCTCCAGGAAGCGAGAAAAGAAGCGGAGGAAATATTGAAAGACGCCCAGGGTCAGATAGCTACCTTGGCCAGCGAGTCGGTGATCACCAAGGAGGCGCGGGCCCAGGCGGAGGAGCTCATGAACAGGGCAAAGGAAGTTGCCAAACAGATTAACCTGGGCGCCAGGGAGTACGCTGACGAGCTCATGAGATCCGTCGAGGACCACCTCCTGAATATCCTGGAGCGGGTCCGAGAAGGAAGGCGCGAGCTGCAGGTCGACAAGGAGGCCGCGGCCACCAGGTCAGCCGAGATTTCGGGTGACGAAGACGCCTTCGAAGACGATGAGGAAGAAGAGTTCTTTGCCGGCGACGATGAAGAAGAGGAGGAGACCTCCAGGAGGCGCCGGAGGAAATAACGCTTGAGACTCAGCCTGAGTGAAATCCGGGGGCCGGGCTTAGCGCTCGGACCCTCTGTTTTCCCGGAAGCTCAGAACCGCCGATACCGCGAGCGCTATGACCAGAGCCGCTGCAAGAGCGGCCGCGCAAGCTGCGGTTGACGTCCCCAGGTTCCTCACCCAGGCCAGCGAGCCTGCGGGCACATAAGGGTCGAAAGCCGGCAAGGACCACCGGGTCTCGCCCGGTTTCATGAGGAGGACGGTGAAGACCGCGGCCATAATCCCCTGGAAGAACCTGGCGAAGGCGTAAGGGGCGACCGAAAGGCCGGACGGCTGGGTTACCGCGGCTACCTGGGCCAGCACGCTGAGGCCGCTCCAGGCTATGATGGCGCTGGCCGCTGCAACCCTCGCCACGAGGGGAGCCTCCGCCTCGCTGGCCATTGTCGTGCCGATGGTGATCTCAAAGAAGCCACTTACCAGAGGTTCGTGGAGGGCCTTTGGGATTATGGAATCCGGGACCAGCCTGGATATACCGTTTGATATGGCAGCAGTGACTCCGGCTATTCGCAAGAGCTCGAATATGACGGAGAAGAGGACTATGAAGCCCAGGATCGAGAGGAGAGTGTTTATCGAACGGGTCACCGAGTTTCCCAAGAGCTCTCCGAAAGGCTTCTTCTTCTCTCTCTGGGCATCCCTCATCGCCCTGTAGGCCCGGACCAGTATAAAGGAACCCTCAGATTCGACGGGCGGCGTCTTCTCGTCTTTCATTTTCCAAAAGCGCATCAGGAAGCCCACAAGGAGCGCGGACAGGTAATGGGCCGTTGTTATGACGATCGCCAGATCGGCCCTCCTGAACATCCCCACTGCGACGGCCCCGGTCATGAAAAGGGGGTCGGAAGTGTTGCAGAAGCACATGAGGCGTTCCGCCTCAGTCTTGTTGGCCAGCCCTTCGTCCTTTAGGCGGGCCGAAAGGGCGGCGCCCAGCGGGTAGCCGGAAGCGATGCCCATGGCCATGGTGAACGAACCGGCTCCGGGGACGTTGAAAAGGGGGCGCATGATCGGCTGGCAGAGGACCGCCATGAAGTGGACCACTCCCAGCCCCATAAGTAGTTCGGCCGCGATGAAGAAGGGAAGGAGGGCGGGCAGCACCACGTCCCACCACACCTTGAGCCCGCGCTCGGCTGCCCTGAAGGAGGGTTCAGGGAAGAGGACCATAGAAGCCGCCAGTACGAGGACAGCCAAAGCGAGGCTAAGAGCGGAAAGGGTGTCTTTCCTCACCCTGAGGATTGCGAAGTACGTTGCCAGGATGCCCAAAAAGAAAACGAGTGCCCTGAAGTCCATTCCATAGCCTCCTTCGTCCGCTCTAATCTATATGCGCCCGGAGTACGGCTCCTTGACACTCGTTTTTTCGCGTGAGTATAATCCCTACTGTGCCTTGGATGGAGGGCCGTTATGAAGATAGACGTGACCGAGATACTGAAGACACCTGGAGAGGGGATGTCTTTCCAGGTGGGAGGGGAAGTGCCCATTCCTGAGACCATGGACGGGGCTCAGGCGGTAGGCTCTTTTGTCGTGAGAGGAGTGGCCACTTCCACCGGACTTGGTGTCTACGTGGATGCCCATGCCGTGGGAACGGTTGAACTTACCTGCTCCAGGTGTCTGGGCTCCTTCACCAAGGAGATGGAGCTGGATTGCGAGGCAGAGTTCGTTGAGGATCCGGACGGCAGGCCTCAGGAAGAAGAGCCGGAGGTCAGCGTCTTTGCGCTTGAGGGCGGTGTCTGTGACCTCGGCGAAATGGTGAGGCACGAAGTCCTTTTAAACCTTCCCATGAAGCCGCTTTGCTCCGAGGATTGCAAGGGCCTTTGCCCTGTCTGTGGAAAGAACTTGAACGAGGGCGATTGTGACTGCGAAAAGACCGGCTTTGGAGTGACGGCGTTCGGCAGGAAGCTTCTTGACGCTCTCAACGAAACGGAAAGGGGAAAGAAAAATGGCCGTTCCTAAGAAGAAGACTTCACCTTCCCGCCGGGACAAGAGAAGGGCCAACTGGAAGCTCGAGGCGCCCAACCTGGTTGAGTGTCCCCATTGTCACGCTCCTGTCCTGCCTCACAAGGTGTGCCCGGACTGCGGCTGGTACGGCGGCAGGCAGGTCGTGAAGGTCGAAGAGAAGTAAGGTCTTGAGAGACTCCGCACCCTGGGATTAGGTCGCCTTTGGCGCGCCCACGGGAGAAGAGAGCGGCTCCGGCATCCGCCGGGGCCTTTTGCTTTTTTCGGGAACCTCAGGTAACCCGTTGCCAACTGTGGGCGACCATTGTATACTTGGCATTAACATCAAGGTATTAGCACCTAAGTATAAATAACCCGTTGGGGAGATGAAACCCATGCCTGCAAGCCCCAAGGAGCGCAGGGAGCGCCTCCGGGCGGTTCTCGGAGCCAACCCGTTCCTTTCTGACGGGAGACTGGCCCGCCATTTCGGAGTGAGCGTCCAGACGATCAGGCTCGACCGGATGGCCCTCGGGATACCTGATCAGAGGACCCGCGTGAAAGAGATGGCCGAGAGGGCTTATGGCCGGCTCAAGTCCATGGGCCAGGCGGAAGTAGTGGGTGAGCTCATAGACCTTGAGCTGGGCAAGTCTGCCATCTCCGCTTTGGAGATAACGCCTGAGATGGCCTTTCAGCGCACGGGCATCGCGAGAGGCCATTACATTTTCGCCCAGGCCGATTCCCTGGCGATAGCGGTGATCGACGCGGAGAACGTGGTCACAGGTATAGCGAACCTGAAGTTCAAGAGGCGTGTTCGCGTAGGGGAGAAGCTGATCGCCAAGGCGACGGTCATCAGGGAGAAGGGCAACAAATCGGTAGTCCTGGTAGAGACGCGTTCCGGCGGCGAGGAAGTGTTCCGCGGCAAGTTCCTCGTCTTCGCCCTTGAGTAGGAGAGGATATCCCCATGTCTGAGAGCATGCGAACAAGATGCGTCATAGGCCTTGACCTCATGGGGGGCGACAATGCCCCTCAGGTGAACATCGAGGCGTGTCTCCTGGCCGCAAGAGAGGGGTTCAGCGTGGTGGCCTTCGGGACCCAGGAGGCGCTAAACGCCCTGAGGTCCCGGCCGGGAGGCCAGGATATCCAGGGAGTGATCTGCGGCGAGGTCGTACTCCCGGACGAACCTTCTCTCCAGGCGATCCGGAGGAAGCCCGATTCTTCCATAAGACGCGGGCTGGAAGCGGTGAAAAAGGGCGAGCTGGATGCTTTCGTGTCGGCCGGCTCCACCGGGGCGCTGGTCGCAGGCGGAGCCTTGCTCCTCGGCAGAGCCCCCGGGGTAGACAAGCCGTGCCTGGCGCAAGTGCTCCCCGACAAGCGGGAGCGCGGCGTGCTTTTCTTGGACCTGGGCGCTTCCAGCGATGCCCGCCCCCAGACTCTTGTCCAGTTTGCGGTGATGGGGAGCGCCTACGCGGAAGGGGTCCTCGGTAGAGAAAAACCCAAGGTGTTCCTCCTGAGCAACGGAGTTGAGCCGGAAAAGGGAAACGCCGTCACCAAGAAGGCGTTCGAACTCCTAAGGAGCGCCCCTGTGAACTTCATGGGCAAAATAGAGGCCAGAGATGTGTTCTCCGGTGACGCAGATGTCGTCGTGGCGGACGGCTTCAGCGGAAACGTCTTTCTCAAGACATGCGAGGGGACGTCAGAGTTCTTGCTTTCTGTCCTCCGGGGCGAGATGACCAGGGGCTTTCTCGCGAAAGCCGCCGCGTTGGTCTTGCGGCCCGCGTTTTCCAGGGTAAAGGCGCTCCTCGACTACTCGAGCTACGGCGGAGCTCCTCTTCTGGGGCTCCGCGGGTGCGTGGTCAAGTGCCACGGTGCGTCAAACCACATCGCGGTGCTAAACGGGATCAGGCAAGCACACCGGTACATTGCGGGCAAAGTAGCAGACGTGATAGACCGTACGCTGGCTCAGCTTGGCTTGGAAGGTGAATAGGGTGTATTCCACGAGGCCGGTCAAGATCGCGGGGATGGGTTACTACGTCCCGCCCAACGTGCTCACCAACTTCGACCTCGAGAAAATGGTCGAGACCTCGGATGCGTGGATCAGGGAGAGGACGGGTATCAGAGAGCGCAGGCTGGCAGGCAGGGGAGCCTCAACGTCGGACCTGGCGACGGAAGCGGCCATGGCTTGCCTCCGCGATGCAGGGGTGACGGCCCGGGAGATAGACCTGATCATAGTCGCTTCCGCGAGCCCCGATTACCTGTTTCCGGCCACTGCCTGTATCGTTCAGCATTCCATAGGTGCGGTCAACGCCGCAGCTTTCGACATGGAAATCGGTTGCACCGGGTTTATATATGCTCTTGCTACCGGTGCCCAGTTCGTCGCCGCGGGGATGTACAGGAAGGTGCTGGTTATCGGGGCGGAATGTCTCTCCCGCCTCGTTAACTGGAGCGATCGTACGACATGTTGCCTCTTCGGAGACGGCGCCGGGGCCGTGCTCCTTGTGGAAGGCAGCCACGGGGAGGGGCTCGTGGCTTTTCACCTGGGGGCTGACGGATCGGGGAAGGACCTTCTGAGCCTTCCCGCCGGAGGAGCCAGGATGCCCGCTTCCAGCGAGACGGTGGAGAAAGGCCTTCACTACATCCACATGGAGGGCAAGGCGGTCTTTAAGTTTGCCGTGAAGATCGTGGATGCAGCCGTCACGAAGGTACTGGAGAAGTGCGGCAAGACTCCTCAGGATATAGGTGTGCTCATACCGCACCAGGCCAACCTCAGGATAATCGAATCGGCCTGCGAACGGTTCGGGATTTCCAGAGACAGGGTCGTGGTGAACATCGACAAGTACGGAAACACATCGTCTGCTTCGGTGCCCATCGCCATGTGCGAGGCGCTGCACGAAGGACGCATAGAAAAGGGCGACCTGGTCGTGCTGGTTGCCTTCGGCGCGGGGCTTTCCTATGGGGCTGCCGCGATTATCTGGTCATAAGGAGGAGAAAAGAATGCCCGGTGTTAAGATCGTGACCGACTCGGCACAGGACTTCGACCCGAAGTTCCTCGAGTCCAAGGGGATTTCGGTGGTTCCGCTCACGGTGTTCTTCGGCGAAGAAGCCTACTTGGATGGGTACGAGATGGCCGGACAGGCCTTCTACGACAAACTCAGGACTTCGCCCCATCACCCACATACGTCCCAACCATCGCCTGAAGCGTTCAGGTCGGTGTTTGACAGGCTAAGCTCCGACGGCTCCCACGTGATAGCGATACTCCTGTCGGCGGTCCTGAGCGGTACATATCAGTCTGCGATGCTCGCTAGAGACATGCTCCCCGACCGCTCCATAACTGTCATAAACTCCAAGCTCGCCTCATGCGGGTACGGGGCGCTGGCCCTCTTGGCCGCCGAGATGGCCGAGCGGGGGGAGTCTCCCGAGCGCATAGTCGAGACTATCGAGAAGATGATACCTGAATGCGTGACGCTATTCTCAGTGGATACCCTGGACTACCTCGCCAAGAACGGGCGTATCGGGAGGGCCCAGCATTTCTTGGGAGGGCTCCTCAACATGAAGCCCATCCTGAGCATTGACAAAGAAGGCTACGTGACCGCGGTAGAGCGGGTTAGAGGCAGGAACAAGGTCATTCCGAGGCTCTTGGAGATAATTGAGGAGAAGGTACCTTCAAGGGCAGCTTCCATCGTTACCGTATCCCACGCCGACGCTCCCGAAGAAGCTCAGAAGCTCAAGGAGGGCGTCCTTTCCATCGTCAAAGCCGACCGGGTCTACGAGTCGCAGATAGGTAGCATAATCGGCACTCATGTGGGTCCCGGATGTCTGGCCGTCCAGATATTCCCCAAGTGATCCGCGGAGGTAAGGGGATGGCGAAGACGGCGTGGGTTTTTCCAGGGCAAGGAGCTCAGACCGTAGGCATGGGGAGAGCGCTCTACGAGGCCTATCCCTCTGCCAGGAAGATATTTGAAGCCGCCGACCGCGCTCTCGGCTTTTCGCTCTCAGGCATCATCTTCGAAGGCCCGGCCGAGAAGCTGAGCCTTACCGAGTACGCACAGCCTGCCCTGCTTACGGTAGGCGTCGCCGGCGCTCAGGTCCTCATGGACCACGGGCTCAGGCCCGACATGGCCGCCGGGCTCAGCCTGGGAGAATATACGGCGCTGGTCGTGGCGGGCTCTTTGGGTTTCGAGGATGCAGTGGTCATCACCCATAAACGCGGCATCTACATGCAGGAGGCGTGTCCGCCCGGAGAAGGAGCCATGGCTGCCGTCCTGGGACTTGGGGCCGAAGACGTGGAGGACGTGTGCGAGAAGGCCAAAGCCTTTGGCGTGGTCACCGGAGCCAATTACAACTGCCCCGGCCAGATCGTGATATCGGGGTTAAGGGCAGCCGTGGAAGAAGCATCGAGGCTCGCCAGGCAGCTCGGGGGCAAAGTGATCCCCCTGAACGTCAGCGCCCCGTTCCACTGCTCACTCATGGAAAGCGCGGCTTATAAGCTCCGTGCGGTTTTGGATAAGGTGGAGGTAAGGGCCCCTTCGATACCGGTGTACGGGAACGTGAGCGGGGAGAGGCTGCAAAGCCCTTCTGAGGTAAGGGAGGCGCTCATCGCCCAGGTTACTATGCCGGTCTTGTGGCAGAAGGACATAGAGGCCATGGCGAGAGACGGCGCCCGCCTCTTCGTGGAGATCGGTCCTGGGAAGACCCTAGCGGGTTTCGGGAAAAGGACGCACCCGGAGATCCCATATGTGAGGTTTGAAAGCCCAGATGACCTGGGAAATGTCGTTGCGCTTGCTGAGGAGGCGCTGCTAATATGACGGAGAGCTGGGAAGTCGCCCTCGTAACCGGAGCGTCCCGCGGCATAGGCAGAGCCACTGCCTGCGAGCTGGGCAGGCGGGGTTACGCCGTGGCCGTAAATTACTTGGGAGATGAGAGGGGCGCTGCTGAGACGGTGGGGCGCATCGTGGAGGAAGGCGGGAGGGCCATGGCCTTCCGGGCAGACGTTTCTTCCCACGATGAGGCAAGGCGCCTTGTGGACGACGTTGAGAGATCCCTGGGTCCCATCCAGGCCCTGGTCCTGAACGCGGGCATAACCCGCGACGGGCTCCTCGTGCGCATGCCGGAAGAGGATTGGGACCGGGTGATTGATGTCAATCTCAAGGGGGTGTATAACGTCTTGAAGTGGGGCTCGCGCTCGATGGTGCGGAGGAAGTCCGGCCGGATAGTGGCCGTTTCCTCTGTAGTGGCCATGACCGGCAATGTGGGCCAGGCCAACTACGCCGCCTCGAAGGCGGGCATCATCGGTCTCGTGCGCGCTTCTGCCCGTGAACTCTCAAGATATGGTATAACAGTCAACGTCGTAGCCCCGGGGTTCATAGACACGGACATGACCGGAGCTCTTCCGGGCGAAGTCCGGGACCGGCTTATGGCCGCCATCCCCTTGAGACGGATGGGCACTCCTGAAGAAGTGGCCAAAGCCATCGCTTTTCTCCTCTCGCCCGACGCTTCGTACATAACGGGAGAGGTACTGAGGGTTGACGGTGGTATGTCCATCGGGGCTCTAGAATAGTGCTAGTGACAAGGAGGTGACTCGTGTGGCAGAAGATCCGATTTTTGAGAGAGTGAAGAAGATTATCATCGATCAGCTTAGCGTGGACGAGTCTCTGGTGACCCTTGACGCGTCGTTCATCGACGACCTCGGGGCAGACTCCCTTGAGATAGTCGACCTTATCATGGCTTTTGAAGGCGAATTCGGGATCACCATCCCCGACGAGGACGCCGAGAACCTTTCGACCGTAAGGGACGCCGTTGAGTACCTTCGCAGGAACATGAAAGAGTAACCTTTGAAGCGGTCCCGCGAATCCCTCGCGGGACCGTATATATCTCGGGAGGAAGTGGCCGCTTGGTTACGAGGCGCGTTGTAGTCACCGGTATGGGCGTCATCTCGCCGATAGGTATTGGCCTTGGGGAGTTTTGGTATGGCCTCATAGAGGGTAGGTCCGGCATAAGGCGTATAACCAGGTTCCCGGTAGACGAGTTTCCCTGCAAGATTGCCGCCGAGGTAGATTTTGATGCTGCCCAGTATTTGGACAAGCGTGAAGCCCGGAAGATGGACCGCTTTTCCCAGTTTGCCGTGGTGTCAGCCAGGATGGCGGTTGAGGACGCGGGACTTAGCGGCTCTTCCCTGGGTGAGAGGGCCGGGATCGTCCTGGGTACGGGCATTGGTGGGATGGAGACCCTCGAGCGCGAGATGAGGACCCTTTGGGAGAGAGGACCGGGGAGGGTATCGCCTTTCTTCGTCCCCATGATGATAGCCAATATGGCCGCCGGGCAGGTCTCCATAGACCTGGGCCTGAAAGGGCCGATCAATACGGTCGTGACCGCGTGCGCCTCTGCTACCAACGCCATCGGAGAAGCCTACTGGATTGTCCGGCGCGGAGACGCGGACATAATGCTTACGGGGGGCACGGAGGCCCCTATCACTCCTACGTCCCTCGCGGGCTTCTGCGCCCTGAAGGCGCTTTCCACACGAAACGAGCTCCTGGGCCGTGCCTCTAGCCCCTTTGACAGGAACCGAGACGGGTTCGTCATGGGAGAGGGCGCGGCCATACTTGTGCTGGAGAGCCTGTCGAGCGCCTTGGAGAGGAAAGCTCCCATCTACGCGGAGATAGTGGGCTACGGCATGAGTTCTGACTCATACCACATCACGGCTCCACACCCGGCTGGTGAGGGCGCCGCGAGGGCCATGAAGGCTGCTTTGGAGTGCGCCGGAATATCCCCGGACCAGGTAGACTACGTCAATGCTCACGGGACATCTACGCCGGCCAATGATGTCCATGAGACTCTGGCCATCAAGTCCGTCCTGGGCGAGCATGCCCGCGAGGTGGCGGTGTCTTCGGTGAAATCCATGGTCGGGCACCTCCTCGGAGCGGCCGGGGCGGTGGAAAGCGTGGCAACGGTGCTGGCCATCAAGAACCAGGTGATCCCTCCCACGATTAACTATGAGACGCCTGATCCCGACTGCGACCTGGACTATGTTCCCAATGAAGCCAGAAAGGCGCCTGTGGGGGTCGCTCTCAAGAATTCCTTTGGATTCGGCGGTCAAAACGCCTGTCTCGTGTTCAAGAGGTATGACGGATGAAGGAGATCCTGGAAAAGGCAATTGGGAGCCTGACGCCCGAGAGACGTGAGGAAGCTCTTACCCACGTCTCCTACGCCAACGAAGTTTCTTCCCCGGTGAACAACGAGCGCCTTGAGTTCCTGGGAGACGCGGTTCTCTACCTTGCAGTAGGGCACATACTGTACGAGCGCTATCCCGGGCTCGCGGAAGGGGATCTCACGAGGATGAGGGCATCCCTCGTGTCCGGCGCGAAGCTGGCCGAGATAGCCCTGGCAGGGGGGCTCGGCGACCTCATAAAGCTCGGAAGAGGCGAGAGCGCCTCCGGCGGCAGGAGGCGCCCCAGCGTACTGGGCAGTGCCCTGGAAGCCGTGATAGGAGCCGTGTTCTTGGAGCACGGGTGGGATAAGGCCCTCGGGCTTGTGAGGGAGATCTTCGAAGGGCAGCTGCCCGAATCGGTGCCGGTTGACCCGAAAACGAGGGTGCAGGAACTTGTACAGAGGGAACCCGGTTCTACTCTTGAGTACAGGGTGATAAACGTCGAGGGCCCTGATCACTTGAGGACCTACAGCGTTGCCTGCGTGATAAACGGGAAGGTAGTCTCCACGGGCAGCGGATCTTCGAAGAAGGAAGCCGAAGAACGGGCGGCGGAAGCTTACCTGCGGACGATTACGGAGACTTCAAGATGAGTACCACTTTGCCGTCGACAGAGTCGGGCACTAGCACGAGCCCCGGCCTTATGGCGTCTACGAACACATCTTGGTCATCGGCGCGACCGTATCTTCTCACCAGTCGCTTTGAGCCTTTCACGCTCACCCAGGCGAGGTCGCCCTGGAAGAAAGGCGCCTCGGGATCCACGATCAGCACGTCTCCGCGGGACACGAGCGGAGGGTACTCAGACTTGGTGAGGAGCACCCCGTAGCTCTGGGGACCTGCCTGTCTTAGGATGTGTTCCCACAGGCTTGCCGGAAGGACGGTCCCTTCGTCTTCTGAGTAAAGCCTGAGCTGGGATCCTGAAGACTCCCTGACATAGGCAGGCTTCTCGGTCCCGGCTCCCATCTCCCGGGGAGCGCGCCTCAAGACGGCGAGCTTGAAGTCCCTAAGGCCCCTGTAGCCTGATTTCCCGAGCCAGTAATAGACCGACTTCTCCTCGGCGTACCCGAGCTCTCTGGCAATGTCCCTTGCCGTAGCGTTGGGGTTCTTCATAATGATGTGCATCATGTCGTCTATGATGGACAAACACCGTTCACTCCTAGGGAAAGTGGAGAAGCGGGTAGAAAGTTATACCTCATGCGGAAGATCCCTTTACAGGGGCCGTATACACTTCTATACATGATTCGTGTACAGGGGGCCGCCTACTCGTGCTGAAGAAGCTCACGCTGCACGGTTTCAAGTCTTTCTGCGACAGGACGGAGATAACGCTCGGAAAGGGAGCCACCGCCATAGTAGGTCCCAATGGCTGCGGCAAGTCCAACCTGGCGGATGCTTTGAGGTGGGTCTTGGGAGAGCAGAACCCCAGGGTCCTGAGGTCCACCAGACAGCAAGACGTCATTTTCTCGGGCACCGAGACACGGAAGGCCATGGGTTCTTGTGAGGTCAGGCTCCTCTTTGACGGCATAACGGAGGATAGCGAAACCGAGATAGTGCGCCGCCTGAACCGGGACGGTACCGGTGAGTACCGGCTCAACGGAAAGGTCTGCCGCTGGAAAGATATCGTGGAGACGCTGGCGGGGACGGGGCTGTCCCACACGGGGTACGTGGTAATAGGGCAAGGCACCATACACGAGCTCGCTTCAGGCAGGCCCGAGGAGAGGCGGGTGTGGATAGAAGAGGCGTCGGGAGTAGCCCGGGTGAGGCTCGATAAGAGGGATATGGAAACGCGTCTCGCCCACGCAGAGGCGGAGCTCAAGAGGCTCGACGACCTCACTGTCGAGCTGGTCTCCCGGAGGGAGAAACTGGCAGTAGACTCGGAGGCTGCAAGGAAGTACCGGGAGATCCAGGCGAGAAAGCAGGAAGTGGAGCTCGCCATGTGGCTTTCCCAGGCAGAGGAAGACGAGCGGAGGATCTCAAACCTCAAAAGGCGTCTGGAGAGGCTCAGGTCCGAGCGGGATGCCATGGAGGTCTCGGGGCCTAGGCTCAGGGAAAAGGAGGCGTCCTTGTCAGAGAAGAGGCCCGCCCTGGATGAAGCCATCGCTGAGTGCCAGAGGCTCAGAGAAGAGTGTGCCCAAGAGCTCCTTTCCCTCGAGAAAGAGCGGGATGGAGCTCGGGGTCAGGCGGTGGCTCTCCTCAAGGAAATTGAAACCCGTTCCGCCAGGAAGGAGGCTCTCCAGAGGGATCTCAAGAAACTGGCCGCCGAAGAGAACTCCCTCTCCGCGAGGAAGGATGAACTCGAAACGAGCCTCCGCGCGGCCCAGGAGAAGCTCGAAGAAGCCGAGGCCGAAAGGGCCAGACACGAGGGCCTCAGGAAGGCATACAGCGAAAGGGCTATCGCCCTGCGCACGGAAGTGGTGGAACTCACGGGAGAACTCGCAAGGCTCCAGAGGTCGGGAGACGATCTCAGGAGGAAACTCGATGAGAACCGGAGGCAGCGTAGGGAGCTCACGTCGTTCCTCGAGGCGTCCAGGGCGAAGATAGAGGCCGAAGAAGCCCGGGCATCTGCCCTCGAAGCGACCGTTAAAGAAGGATCTGAGAGGCATGCCGCCGAGGAGAAACGGCTTTCGGACCTGGACTCGAGGGCGGGTTCCCTGAGAGCTGCCTTGGACAAAGAACTCGCCGCGGAGAAGAACCTGGGCGCGCGGCTTTCGGCGGTGCGAGCCAGGAAGAAGCTGCTGGAAGACCTCGAGAGGGCTTTTGAAGGTTACGGGAAAGGGCCCCGTTCGGTGCTTGAGGCCGCATCCCAGGGCAGGCTCAAGGGAGTTATAGGCGCCGTCAGCCAGCTCGTATCTTGCGACGGGAGGTACATCCCGGCGCTATCGGCAGCCATAGGTGGGGCCGCCGAAAACATCGTTGTCGATGATGAAGAAGCCGCCAAGGCCGCCATCTCGATGCTCAAGAAGATAGGCGGCGGCAGGGCGACGTTCCTGCCTGTGAGCCTCATGAGGCCGAGAGACCTGCACCCCAGGGCGATACAGGTACTTAGCAGCATGAAGGGTGTGCGACCCCTCCTCTCGGTGCTTTCTTACCCCGAACATGTGGAACCGTGCGTCAAGTACCTGTGCGGCAGGATCGTCCTCGCCGACGACCTGGACACCGCCCTGGCTTTCATGAGGGCCTCCGGCTGGACCACCCGCACCGTCACGTTGTCGGGAGAGAGCATCGAGCCGGGCGGCGCCATGACGGGCGGCGAGGCTCCCAGGAGCGAGGCCCTTTTCAGGAGGAAACAGGACCTCATGGACCTTGCGGCCGAAGAGGCCAGGCTATCCGGCGAGATGGACCTTGTGCTCCAAAGAAGGGCGTCTCTCGAGAAGGAGCTGAAGGCGATCTCCGCCGAGCGGGAAAAATGCGCTTCCCTCTTGGGGCAACTTGCCTCCCAAATATCCAGGCTCGAGGAGGAGCTCAAGAGGACCCGCGGTTCCGCTTCTGCCCTGCGCGCCGAGGTCGAGGAGCGGGAGCCCCAGGTGCTTTTCCTGGAGGAGGCGGAAAAGCACCTGGCCCTGGAACTTGAGGATCTGGGCGGACGACTGGATGAGGTTTCCCGGCGCATGAGAGAGAAACAAGGCGAGCTCGAGGAGCTGGATGAAAGGCTCAGAGCCGTTTCTCTATCCGACGACAAGTACTCGGGCGAGATCAAGAGGCTCAGGGCGGAGAAGGAGGTCCTCGAGCGCGAGCTTTCTGCGGTGATGAGACGCCTTGACGGCATAGGCGGTGAGAGGTCATCCCACGAAAAGGCTCTCGCCGAAGAAGAAAACGAGATCGAGAAGGGCAGCTCGAGGCTCAGACAGCTGGAGGCCCTTACCGCATCCCTCGGGGCGAGGATTTCGGCCCTCGAGGCCGAGTCCAGGCGCCTTGCGGGGCTTTTCGAAGAGAAGTCTGCTGAGAGAGACGCGCTTCTCAGGGCCATCTCCGAATGCCAGGCCGAGATAGCGAGGATCGAGCGGGATTCAGAGGCGATCCTTTCCAGGATCGAGGAGGCCGCCGCGGAGCTAAGGGCCGCGGAGCAGGCGCTCATAGATACGAGGGAGCTCATCGCGTCTGAATTCGGCATCCGGGACCTTTCGGGTATTCCCTTTGAGAAGGTCTCCAGGGCACAAGCCTTAAGCAGGATCGAGGAGTTCGACGAAGCCCTCCGGTCTCTCGGAAGCGTCAACCTCAAGGCCGAGGAGGAGCTCAAGGAGCTCTCCGAGAGGCTCGAGCTCATCGCGGTCGAAAGGGCCGATGTAGAAGAGGCCATACGGGAGATCAACAAGGCGAGAGAGGTAGTGGAGAAAGAGATCGAAAGGCGGTTCCTCGAGACTTTCAGTCAGGTGCGGGAGAGTTTCCGCGAGATATTCAAGGAGCTTTTCGGCGGCGGCCGGGGCGATCTCCAGCTCATCGAAGATACCCTCGGTGTTGAGGTGATCGCCGAGCCGCCTGGGAGAAGGCAGAAACACCTGAGCCTCCTTTCTGGTGGCGAAAGGTCCCTGTGCGGCATAGCCCTTATCTTCGCTATACTGTCTGTAAAGCCATCGCCGCTCATAGTGCTTGACGAGGTTGATACGGCTTTGGACGAATCCAACGTCGTGAGGTTCGGCGAGTTCTTGAAGAGGTACTCGAAGAATACTCAGTTCCTAGTCATTACGCACCAGCGGGCCACCATGGAGGCGGCGGATCTCCTCTATGGGGTGACCATGCAGGAGCCCGGGGTCTCCAAGGTTTTCGGCATGCGACTGGATGAAGTAGACGCTAGGCAGGGAGAGATAGTATGAGTCTTTTCGATAGGCTCCGAAGCGGCCTCAAACGGACGTCTTCCAGCCTCAGGGAGGCGGTCACGTCCATATTCACAGGGGGCCGGGTAACCCAGGAGTTCCTGGATGAACTCGAGGAAGTGCTCATCCAGTCAGACGTGGGCCTGAAGGCGGCCATGGCGCTCCGCGACAGGATCCAAGAGGAGAACAAGAAGAGGAACCTGAAGACTCCTGAGGAGCTTTTCGGCGTCATGGAAGAGATGGTGGCGGAGATCCTGGAGGGGGTCTCCGAGCCCCTCAGGACTGCCCCTTCCGGCCCCACGGTCTATGTGCTCGTGGGAGTGAACGGAGCCGGCAAGACCACCACCATAGGCAAGCTGGCCGAGAGGTGGCGGGGCCAGGGTAAGAGCGTGATAATGGCCGCCGCGGATACTTTCCGGGCCGCCGCGCAGGAGCAGCTTGCGGTATGGGCGAAGCGGACGGGCTCAACCATCATAGCCCACCAGAGCGGGTCCGATCCCGGCGCGGTGGCCTTCGATGCGGTCAGGGCCGCCATCTCAAGAGGTGTAGATCTCGTGCTCGTGGACACCGCCGGCCGGCTCCACACCAAGGGCAACCTCATGGAAGAGCTGAAGAAGATAATCCGGGTGATCGGCAGAGAGCTCCCGGGCGCGCCCCACGAGGTCATCCTCGTCATCGACGGGACGACCGGACAGAACGGCCTGAACCAGGCCAGGGTTTTTGCAGAGGCCGCAGGGGTCACAGGGGTCTGCATAACGAAGCTGGACGGTTCTTCTAAAGGCGGCATTGCCGTGGCGATAGCAGACGAACTGGGCCTTCCCATAAAGCTCGTAGGAGTGGGCGAGTCTGCGGACGACCTCAGGGATTTCGATGCCCGTGCTTTTGCCAAGGCGCTTTTCGCGAGGCCTGAATAGGGAGATGCGAGTTTTGGACAGCCCGAAAGGGGTCATATTCAACATACAGCGGTTTTCCCTACACGACGGCCCCGGCCTCAGGACCACGGTGTTTCTCAAAGGCTGCCCCCTGAGGTGCCTCTGGTGCCACAACCCGGAGAGCCAGAGCCCGTCGCCCGAGGTCATGTACTGGAAGACGAGGTGTATAGGCTGCGGCGCGTGCGCCGTCTCCTGCCCGGGAGGAGCTATTGAGCTCTCGAGCGGAGAGGTATGCCAAACAGGGCGAAAATGCTTGGCGTGTGGAAAGTGCGTAAGTGTCTGTCCCGCGGGGGCGAGGGGTATCTCCGGTCGAAGGGTGACTGCCGAGGAAGTCGTGTCGGAAGCCCTCAAGGACAACGTGTTTTTCGATGAGTCGGGAGGCGGAGTTACCTTTTCGGGCGGCGAGCCCCTGATGCAACCCGATTTCCTCGAAGCCGCTCTCAGGCTTTCAAAGGAAGCGGGGCTTATGACCGCGGTTGATACGTGCGGCTTTTCGTCCTGGGATATCTTTGAGAAGATCATCCCTTACTCCGACCTTTTCCTCTACGACGTAAAGCACATGGATGATGCTCTGCACCGGGAGCTCACCGGAGCGCCGAACGGAGTCATCTTGGCTAACCTCCGCCGGTTGGCCCGGAGCGGCAAGGCGGTCATCGCCAGGTTGCCGCTAATACCGGGCATGAATGACGACGAGCGCAATATACAGCGTACGGGAGAATTCCTTTCGTCGGCTGGGGTCCGTGAAGTGACCGTCCTTCCCTATCACGACATGGGAAAGGAGAAGTACGAGCGGCTCGGCAGGGATTACTCTCTGACCGGGCTCCTGAGACCTGGCGACGAGGAGATTGAACGCGTGGTGGATATATTGAGGGGGTTTGGCCTCAGCACCCATGTGAGCGGCAAGTCGTAGGCTTTCGTGGGAGGAGTCTTTTGGCCTGGTGAGAAGGAAAATCCGGGGGGATTTGCCGTGAGGGAGAGAGTAAGGAGACTGCGGGATAAGAGCTTGAACGCGGTGCCCGAGCTTTCCATAGAGCGGGCGCTCATCGTCACGGAGGTTTACAAGGAACACCTGGGCAAGGTTTCGACTCCCGTATTGAGGGCGCTGGTTTTCAAAACGCTCATGGAAAACAAGGCCATCTATATCGGGGACGGAGAGCTCATAGTGGGCGAGAGGGGAGAACGCCCCAAGAGGACTCCCACCTATCCGGAGCTCTGCTGCCACACGCTCGAAGACTTTCAGATCATAAATGACAGGGAGAAGACCTTCTTCCGGGTAAGCCCTGAAGCACGGAAGGCCCAGGAGGAGATAATCATCCCCTACTGGGAAAAGAGGTCGATGAGGCACAAGCTCTTCTCCCAGATGTCAAAAGAGTGGCTCGACGCATACGAGGCGGGGATCTTCACCGAGTTCATGGAGCAGCGGGCGCCGGGACACACGGTCCTGGACGACAAGATCTACAAGAAGGGCTTTCTCGATTTCAAAGAAGACATCCGGAGGGCCATCGGGTCCCTTGACTTTGAAAACGACCCCCTGGCGTACCAAAAGCGGGAAGAGCTCAAAGCGATGGAGATATGCTGCGACGCCATCATCGCCTACGCAAGGCGCCACGCCGAGCTTGCGAGGAAGATGGCGGAAACCTGTGAGGACCCCATGAGGAAAGGGGAACTCCTTAAGATCGCGGAGATTTCGTCTTGGGTACCCGCGCACCCGCCCAGGACTTTCTGGGAAGCCCTCCAGATGTACTGGTACTGCCACATAGGCGTCATCACCGAACTCAACACGTGGGACTCCTTCAACCCGGGCAGGCTCGACCAGCACCTTTACTCGTTCTACAAGAGGGAGATCGAGGAAGGCACCCTTACCCGCGAGGACGCCAAGGAGCTCCTCCAGTGTTTCTGGGTGAAATTCAACAACCAGCCCGCGCCTCCCAAGGTGGGTATTACCCTTGCCGAAAGCGGCACTTATACCGACTTCGCCAACATAAACGTCGGCGGGCTCAAGGTCGACGGTTCGGACGGGGTAAACGAAGTGTCCTATTTGCTCCTTGAGGTCATAGACGAGATGAGGCTGCTCCAGCCTTCGTCGAACATCCAGCTGAGCGCCAAGAACCCTGACCATTTCCTGAGGAAGGCCTGCGAGATCATCAGGAAGGGGTGGGGCCAGCCCTCGGTCTTCAATGCCGACGTGATCGTCCAGGAGATGCTCCGGATGGGCAAGTCAGTAGAAGACGCAAGGCAGGGAGGAACGTCCGGTTGCGTCGAGACCGGGGCGTTCGGCAAGGAAAGCTACATCCTTACGGGCTACCTGAACCTCCCCAAGATACTGGAGGTCACCCTCCATAACGGTGTAGACCCCCGGACGGGCAAGGTGATTGGCAAGAGGACCGGCGAGCCTTCGTCTTGGACTTCCTTTGAGGACCTCATGAGGGCTTACGAAGAGCAGCTCAAGCATTTCATCGACATAAAGATCAAGGGCAACAACATAATCGAGAACCTCTATGCGGAGAACATGCCCTGCCCGTTCCTCTCTGTCCTCATAAACGACTGCATAGAGAAGGGCACCGACTACAACGCCGGGGGCGCAAGGTACCACACCAGGTACATCCAGGGTGTAGGGATCGGTTCGGTCACCGATAGCCTGGCGGCCATAAACGGCCTGGTGTTCGAGAGAAGGCTCATCGGCATTGAAGAACTCGTAGCAGTGCTCGACAGGAACTTCGAAGGCGCGTCCTCCCTCAGGGAGATGGCGATCTCCCAGTGCCCCAAGTACGGAAACGACGACGACCGCGCCGACGACATAATGAGGCGGGTCTTCGATATGTTCTTCCGCCATGTGGACGGTCGGAAAAGCCCGACCGGCGGCACGTACCACATAGACATGCTCCCGACTACGTGTCACGTCTACTTCGGGTCTGTGACGGGTGCGACCCCCGACGGAAGGCTTGCGGGGGAACCCCTGTCTGAGGGCATATCTCCGGTCCAGGGACGGGACAAGAACGGGCCGACCGCAGTGCTCAAGTCGGCCGCCAAGATGGATCACGTGCGGACCGGCGGCACGCTCCTCAACCAGAAGTTCTCTCCTGACGTGCTGGATGGGGAAGAAGGCCTCAGGGCGCTCATGAACCTCATAAGGGCCTATTTCAAGATGGGCGGCCATCACATACAGTTCAACGTCATAAGGGCCGAAACCCTAAGAGAAGCGCAGAAGCATCCCGAGAGGTACCGGGACCTCATCGTGAGGGTCGCAGGGTACAGCGATTACTTCTGCGACTTAAGTCGCGCTTTGCAGGACGAGATCATCGCGCGGACGGAGCACAGGTCGTTCTGACGCAGTCTTGCTCAGTAGGAGGAAAGAGATTCCAGGCCGGGGCGTTTTCTCGCCCCGGTGCTTTACTTCTCTGAGTTGCCCCAGAGGAGCCGTTCGTAGACAGCGGCTACCTTCCTCGCAGTCGCTTCGGCCGAATGCTCCGAACGGACGAGTTCGAGGCCGAACAGGCAGATCTCATCCAGCCGCGGATGACGCAAAGCTTCATCTATCTCTCTGGCCAAGATATCCGGCTTGACCGGCTTGGGAGCGCCTCTGGAGATGAAGTTCCGCTTTTCAAGCTCAGGCGCGTTTTCCGGTGTGACGAGGCCGAAATCGCCTTGAGGCCCGGCTACTATGCAAGGCTTCCCGCAGGCCATGGCCTCAAGCACCACACGGGACATGCCCACGACTAGGTCCGAGGCCTGGTAGAGCTTGGCCATGTCGTTCACGAAGCCAAGACACCTCACCAGCTCCCTGCCTGCGCGGCTGTTGGCCTCCATAGCCGCTCGTTCGACTTTGGGGAGGGAATCGCCGTCGCCAGCTATGAGCAGGCGGAGATCCGGGTATGCTCCTGCCAGGATTGTCGCGGCCTCGACGGTTTGACAAGCCGTGTTCGCCAAGTCGGGCCACATCCGGGAAGCATAGACCAGGACCGGCCCGCCTGCCAGATCTGGGAAGAAGCCGCTTCTCAGCTTCAGGTACTCTTCGCGGGAAACCGGGCGGAACTCGTCGCAGTCTATCCCGTTGGGTATGACGGTTATTAGCTCGGGTGAAAACCCGAACTCCTTGACGATGTAGTCCTTCACTATATCGCTCACGGCGATCGTAAGGTCCCCGGGTCTTGAGACCAGGTTCCAAGGAAAGCCCGAGACGAAAGTCCAGTGGTATGTCGTGACGAGGGGAACGCCCAACCTTCTCGATACGTACGTGCCGATCCACGCAGGGATCCGCGCGTGTGCGTGGAGGAGGTCCACGTTTCGCGTCTTGACGATGTGGAGGAGGGCGCGGTAGGCCCTGAGCATGTCCAGAGGATTTCTCGACCCGAGGGGCACGTGAAAATGCTCGATACCCGAATCCGTGATGTCCCTTACGCGCCTGCCCCCGCCGGAGGCCACAAGGACCTTCCAGCCCATGTCTTTGAGAGCTCTGGACAGGCTCACTATATGGGTTTCCGCCCCTCCGATATCCAGGCCCATAGCTAGCTCCAGTACGACTCTCTTCTTCGGTCCGCCGGCTGCGCTCGCTCTCTCGCCCACGATTGTCCTCCTCTCGCCAATGAGCCGCACACTCAGGGATCTTCCTCTCGTTAGACGAGTTTCCCTGCAAACATGACTTGATAAAGCTTCCCGGAAGGTGTAGTATCCAAGGGTGTGTAAAGGTGTAGACCAAGACAGTGAGGTAACGCGATGTCATATACACCCGAGACGGTCCATGAGTTGTCGGTCCTTTTCGACCTCTATGAGGGGCTCCTCGCGCCAAGGCAAAGGGAAGTCCTCGATCTCAAGCTTCACGAGGACCTCTCGCTCATGGAGATCTCGGAGCGCCTGAACATATCCCGTCAGGCCTGTGAGGATGCCCTGAAACGCGGCGAGCGTATGCTCCGGAAACTCGAGAGCGCCATTGGGCTCAGAAGGCGGATCAGGGAGGAAGAGGACCGTGCGGCGATCCTTTTGGAGAGGCTTTGTTCCATGAATCCAGAAAACTGGCGAGAGATGAGAGACGTGTGCGTGAGGATCTTGTCTCCGCTTTTGAGCGGTGGTGAAGCCGAAAATGGAGTTTGAGGGACTTTCGGCGCGACTTGCGGGAGTCTTCAAGAAGCTGCGCGGTAAAGGGAAGCTTTCTGAGAAGGATATCGACGAAGCCCTGCGGGAAGTGCGTCTTTCCCTTCTCGAGGCTGACGTCAACTTCAAGGTAGTCAGGGAGTTCATAGCACAAGTCAAAGAGAAAAGCCTTTCTGCCGAGGTCTTGGAGAGCCTTACCCCGGCCCAGCAGGTCATCAAGATAGTCCACGAAGAGATGGTGGAGCTTTTGGGCGGGAAGGCCAAACCCTTGGACCTTTCAGGGAACCCGCCTGCGGTGGTTGTGCTCTACGGGCTCCAGGGGTCCGGCAAGACCACTACGGCCGGGAAACTTGCCCTAAACCTCAGAAAGAGCGGGCGGCGCGTGCTCCTCGTATCCTGCGACGTGTACCGTCCCGCCGCCCAGCGGCAGCTGGAGATACTGGCCGAGAAATCGGGAGCCGGCTTTTTTACCATGGATCCCGGCACTGACCCCGCCGCCATCGCAAGGGGCGGCTACGAGAAGGCCCGCACAGGCGCCTATGACGTGGTGATCTTCGATACTGCCGGAAGGACCCAGCTCGACGACGAGATGATGGATGAAGCCGCCCGCATAAGGGACGCGGTCTCCCCGAGGGAGAGCATCCTCGTCGTAGACGCCATGACGGGTCAGGAAGCCTGCAAGGTGGCCCAGGCCTTCGACGAGAAAGTAGGGCTTACCGGCATTATCCTGACGAAGATAGACTCGGATGCCAGGGGTGGGGCAGCCCTCTCCATAGCGAAAGTCACGGGGAAACCCATCAAATTCGCCTCGACAGGCGAGAAACTTGAGGACTTCCAGGTGTTCCACCCGGACCGGATGGCTTCAAGGATCCTCGGTATGGGAGATGTCTTGACCCTCATAGAGAGGGCTCAGGCTGCCTTCGACGAGAAAAAAGCCGAGGAACTCGAGCGGAAACTCCGGAAGAAAGAGTTCACCCTGGAGGACTTCATCGCCCAGATGAAGGAAGTCAGGAAGATGGGTTCCTTCGGGGACCTTTTGAGGATGATCCCGGGGTTAAACAGGATGAAGATCGATGTGGACATCGATCCAAAAGAATGGAGCCGGATAGAGGCGATAGTGAACTCCATGACTCCCCTCGAGAGGCGGAGGCCCGAGATCATCGATGGTTCCAGGAAGCGGAGGATAGCAAGAGGCAGCGGTACACAGGTACAGGATGTGAACCGGCTGCTCAAGCAGTTTTTCCAGGCGCGCCGGATGATGTTCCAGATGACGCCTGAGAAGATGGGCAGACTCCGTCTGCCTTGAGGATGCACATAGGACGAGAAAGGAGATGCAACAAGTTGGCGGTTAAGATCCGTCTCAAGCGCATAGGCGCGAAGAAGAGCCCGGTGTACCGCATCGTGGTGGCCGACTCACGGGTACAGCGGGACGGCAAGGCTATCGAAGAGCTTGGCTACTACGATCCCACCAAGGAGCCGGCGGTCTTCAAAGTCCACGAGGACAGGGCTCTTCTCTGGCTGGAGCGTGGCGCCCAACCGACGCCCACGGCCAAAGCGATCCTGGCCCGTGCCGGCGTGATCGAGAAGTGGGCGGCCAAGAAGGCGAAGTGAGGATTTCGACTACGTCAGGCGTAAAGGAGGGCTAATATGCTGCGTGATCTTGTGTTGTTCATCGCACAGGCCATCGTTGATGAGCCCGACAAAGTCACTGTCAACGAAGTCGAGGGCGAGAGGGCGGTCGTGTTCGAGCTCAGGGTTTCGCCTGACGATATGGGGAAGATCATAGGCCGCAAAGGCAGGGTGATCCACGCCGTGAGGGCGCTGGTGCAGGCGGCTGCGGCCAAAGAAGGCAAGAGGGCGACTGTAGAGATCCTCGAGTAAGGGACGGTGCAAGCGGTGCTCATCTCCAGGGCGGTGACCGTCAAGTCGAAAGTGACGCCTCTCCTGAAGGCCCGTCTCGGCGCCGAGACCCAGAAGGCCATCCGGGATACGGAACAGGAGCTTGAGCGGATATCGGCCGAGATCGAGAGGCGCCGCGGCCTGGGGAAGCCAGACGACCTATCAGGGCTTGAGCGCAAGGCGAGAGAACTCCAGGCCCGAAAAGAGGCTCTCACGACGAAGCTCAGGGAGATAGCGAGGCTTAGCGAGGGACAGGAAATAACCCAGGGCCAGGTGCAAGGGTTCTACGAGGTAAGGGTCGGAGACTCGTGGTCCGAGATAGCTTCGGCGGAGATAGTCCTTGAAGACGGGAGAGTCGTGGCGATCAGGGAAGGCGGTTCCGTGACGGTGGAGTTTGGCCCTAGAGAGACCGCGGTCGGGGAGCCTGAGCGATGAAGGTCTACATCCTGACCTTGTTTCCCGAAGTCTTCGGTCCCATACTTCAGTCCAGCATCCTGAAGAGGGCGGCCGAAGCGGGCCTCCTAAAGGTCAAGACGGTGAACATAAGGGATTTCGCCGTCGATGACCACGGCACTGTCGACGACTATCCGTACGGCGGAGGGCCGGGCATGGTCCTTAAGCCTGAACCCATCTACGATGCCCTGCGCTGGGTTGAGCAGGACGCCGGGACCAGGCCCTACGCGGCGCTCATGACGCCCCAGGGGAGGAAGTTCACGACTGGAGTAGCCAGAGAACTGGCGGAACGCGACCTCGTTGCGCTTGTGGCAGGGCACTATGAGGGGTTCGACGAAAGGGTCCGGAGCTTTGTCGATGACGAGATCTCCATCGGAGATTTCGTCTTGACGGGAGGCGAGATAGCGGCGATGGCGGTGCTGGACGCCACCGCGCGGTTTCTCCCGGGCGTCCTGGGGGATGAGTCTTCGGCGGAGTCGGATTCCTTTTCCGACGGGCTGCTCGAAGGACCCCAGTATACCAGGCCACCCGTGTTTATGGGGATGGAAGTGCCGCTAGTCCTCAGGCAGGGCGACAGGGCCGCCATAGTGAGGTGGAGGCGCAAGGAATCCCTGCGCAGGACTCTCAGGAGGCGAAAAGACCTCTTGCGAGAGGCCGTCCTCACGTACGAAGACAGGCGCCTTCTTGCGGAAGTTTTGAGAGAAGAGGGAATAGACGGTAAGGATCTGTGGTAGTAAGGAGTGACCGACGTGGACGTCATAAGGCTTATCGAAGAATCGCAGATGAAGAAAGATATACCCGATTTCGCGCCTGGCGATAGGGTCAGGGTCCACTACAAAGTGGTGGAGGGAGGCCGTGAGAGGATCCAGGTCTTCGACGGAACAGTCATCGCAAGGCAGCGGGGCGGCGCCAGAGAGACGTTCCTCGTGAGGAGGGTTTCCTACGGCATAGGCGTGGAGCGTACCTTCCCGGTGCATTCGCCCAGGATAGCCAAGATCGAGGTAGTCCGCAGAGGACGGGTTAGGAGAGCGAAACTGTACTACCTGAGGGGTCTTTCGGGTAAAGCAGCCAGGATAGCCGAACAGAAGAAGTCATGAACACGGCGCGGGACATACTGGAAACCGTCCTCATAGCCCTGCTTATCGCGATCCTGGTAAGGGCGTTCGTCATCGAGAGGTTCGTGGTGGACGGTCCCTCGATGGAACCGACCTTGTGGGACTCTCAGTCCCTACTCGTGAACAAGATCGCCTACAGGTTCTCCAAGCCGAAGCGGGGCGATGTGGTGGTTTTCCGCTACCCGCTTGACCCTTCGAGGGACTACGTCAAACGGTGCGTGGCCGTGGGCGGCGACACCGTGGAGATAAGGATGGGGAGGCTTTACGTGAACGGCCTCCTGAAAGAAGAGCCGTACGTAAGGTACCCGGGGTTCTACGATATGAAACCCATCACGGTCCCCGAGGACTGCATATTCGTCTTGGGTGACCACAGGACCAACAGCGAAGATTCTCGCATGTTCGGTCCCGTAAAGCTCAGCCTGGTCAAGGGAAAGGCTGTGTTCATCATATGGCCTCTCAAAGACATAGGCCCAATAAAGTAGCGACGCGCTCGAAAGAAGCGTCCAGGAAGACACATCCCGGTCTACCGGCCAAGAAGGCCCTGGACTTGGTGGATGTGTTTCTCTTTCTTCTGGACGCGAGGATCCCGCTCACTTCGGTGCGGCTTGCCGAACCATACCTGTCTAAGCGGCGAAGGGTCTACGTGCTCACCAAGCCTGACCTCGCGGATCCCGAGATGACCCGTGCATGGGCCGAATTTTTCACGTCACGCGGAAGTCCGGCTTTCGCGGTAAACTGCAGGACCGGCGACGGGATGACTGCCCTCCTTGGACATCTCAGGGCGGTCAAAGCAGAGCTCGATGCCAAGAAACCTGCAGCGCTCCTATACAGGCCGGTGAGGATCATGCTTTTCGGCCCGCCCAACGTGGGGAAATCCTCTTTGGCCAACCGGCTCCTAGGCACTACAAAGGCTCCTTTTGGGGCCAAACCGGGACTGACGCGCTCCAGCAACTGGCTACGTGGCCGGGGGTTCCTGGAGATCCTGGATACCCCGGGCGTGGTCGACACGTCCCTCGTCAAGGGAGAAGCGCGTCTCAAACTCGCGGCAGCGTGGGCCATCCCCGACAACATGTATGACCCAGAGGAAGTCGCGCGCTATCTGGCGGGAAAGGTATCCCCGGCCGGGGTCCAGCCTGAGAGTTTCGTGGAGGAGTTCGGGAGGGCCCGCGGTTTCATCCGTGAGGGGGGTACGGTCGACTGGGAGCGTACGTGCCAGACGCTTATCCTTGAGTTTAGGGAAGGAAGACTGGGCCGCTTTACCTTGGAGGCGCCGGAGGAATGGGACGGCTAAGCGGTGAAATGCCTATTCGGGAGCGATAGGCTCCTTGGACCTAGTACACTAGACGAGGGGAGAGTGAGGCGCCCGAAGGGACGCCGGAGAAATGGCTACATACCTCAAAGAGCTTTATTGCCCCAGATGCAGTGCAACGTACAACCCGCACGAGCCTCACAACCTCTGCGAGTGCGGCACACCGCTCCTGGTTAGGTACGACCTGGAGCGAATTGCCCGAGAAGTGACGCCCGATGTCTGGGAGAGACGACCCGAGGGACTTTGGCGTTACCGGGAGCTCCTTCCTGTGGTGCACGAAGAGAACATAGTCTCCCTTGGAGAAGGAGGAACTCCCGTATACGAGCTGGAGAAGGTGGCCAGCGAGTACGGCCTCGGTAGGTTGTTCCTCAAGGACGAAGGCATGAACCCCACGGGTACGTTCAAAGCCAGGGGCGCGGCTGTGGGCGTTTCCAGGGCCAAGGAACTGGGCCTTAAGACATTGGCTATGCCTACGGCCGGAAACGCGGGTGCCGCGTGGGCAGCCTACACTTCAAGGGCCGGCATCAAGATGGTGGTCGTGATGCCGCAAGACGCGCCCCTTACGACGCAGGCAGAGTCGGTCGCCTACGGAGCAGAAACCTACCTGATAAAAGGCCTTATCTCGGATGCGGGGAAGGCTGTCAGGGAGGCGTGCGCGAAGTACGGCTGGTTCGAGGTTGCCACTCTGAAAGAACCCTACCGCATAGAGGGAAAGAAGACGATGGGCCTCGAGATCTGGGAGCAGTTTGGAGGTAATCTGCCTGATGTGATCCTCTACCCGACCGGTGGCGGAGTGGGGATAATCGGCATGTGGAAGGCCTTTAACGAGCTCAGAGAACTTGGGTGGCTAAAGGGCCGTCTCCCCAAGATGGTCGCCGTCCAGGCCGAGGGGTGCGCGCCGATCGTAAAGGCCTACAGAGAGGGAAAGGATAAGGCCGAATTCTTCCAGGGAGCGCAGACCATAGCCGCAGGGATAAGGGTGCCCTCGGCTCTCGGGGATTTCCTGGTGCTGGATGCAGTGAGGAAGTCCGGCGGCACGGCGCTCACGGTCACAGACAACCAGATACTCGACGCGTGGAAGCACCTGGCGGTGACCGAAGGCGCGCTCATATGTCCAGAGGGCGCTGCCTGCGTTGTCGCGGCGAAGAAACTCGCCGAGGAAGGCTTTATCGCATCGAGTGATTCCGTGCTGATCCTCAATACCGGCGCGGGGATGAAGTATACCGAGCTCCTGAAGGAGAAGGCGAAGCTCCTCGAGTCGGGGAGCCTGGTGAGCTAGCGGCGAAGTTTTCGCGGAAAAGATTATGAGGATCCGAACCGGCCCGCAAGATGCGCGGGCCGGTTCCGCTCTCTAGGACCGCCTGCTGGGCACAATAAGGATCGAGCTCTCGCTCTAAGAGTGCTGAGCGTAGAGACCCACAGCTGGATCTCTTGACGCCAGATTTGCCGGCGGCTTAGGGAGGGTATGCGTTGGTCAAGGAACCTATGCGCTTTTCATTCCGGCACTGGTGGAACTACGTGACGGTTGTCATAGCGGCCTTGGGCATATACCTCTGGGCGTCCGGTCTCGTAGACGGCAGGTTCGTCGCAGGCGGCATCCTGGGATGGCTGCTCTTGGGACTCCTACTCGCTCCGGAGATAGTCTACGAACACCTGGGATTCCTGGATAGGTGGGTATTTCACGACTACAAGAGAGCCCACAGGCGGTATATGAAGGCAGTGTCGACCGGCAAGGTGACGCCCCAGGCGCACTGCGCGCTGGCAAGCCTCGCCTATGCCGAGGGTGACCTGGCCGAAGCCGCGGACCTTCTGAGGAGAGCAGCGAAGAAGCTCCCGGGCGATGCGCACCTTCACTTCCTCTTGTCTACCGTGTTGACCAGGCAGGGCAGGTTGGACGAAGCGTTTCAAGAGGCGGTAATAGCAGGTAATCTTGCCGGCGAGAGTCCCCTTGGACACGTGGCCATGGGCAAGGTGCTGGCCGCCAAGGGAGACTTCAAGGCGGCCGCCTCTGCTTACCAGTCCGCGGTTAGGGCCGACCCACGCCTCGTCCCGGCCAGGCTTGGTCTTGCCGAGTGTTATCTGTCGTTGGGCATGGTCGAGGCTGCCGAGGCCGAGACAGAGGCAGCACTCAGGCTAGACCCGGATAACCCGGACGTCCTCTACTGGTCGGGACAGGTAGCACGCGCCAAGAACCGGATCGCCGAAGCCGGCAGGCTGTTCCAGGAGGCCTTGCACACCCGTCCGGTCGGGGATCAGGCTTACCTGGTGCCCTACCGGGAGATAGTGGCGGCTTTGTCCGAAGCCAGATCCCTTTCGGGTCCGGCTCACTTGGACAGGACATAGACTATCTCTTCAGATTCTGGGTCTCGAACTTCCAGCCACACGGTCGCAGAGACAGTCTTGCCGTCCTCAGCCTTCCCGGTGAAGACGGCCGGGTAGAAGCCAGAGGGTATGCCAAAGGGTACCTGTCGCTGGCCGGTCCAGGCTCCTTGGGAAGACTGGCCGAGCACGGTGTCTTCTTCAAACAGTGAGACCGTGACCTCGGTAACCGAATGGGAAGTCAGCGCTTCCAGCCTGAGGAGCTGGTTCCAGGACGCAGGATTGGGTTCCACTGCGGCAAGGAGCCATGTATCCTGTACCCGCTCGAAATAGACTGTCTTCGTCCGTGTTGTGTCCGGGAAGTCTGCGGTGATCGTTACCGGCTGCCTGCCCAGGGGAAGAGGCGGACCTACCGTCACTTCTATGACCCAGGTCTTCCCGTCCGAAGAAGAAAGTGTCCTTGCAGGCCCTGCGGCAAACTGGGCCGTTACGCGAGAAGCCTGGGGCACGGTCTCTGCGATAACGGTGAGAGTCTGGCCGTCAACGCACTCAGTAGGATACAGGCTGGCCTCCAGTGAGTGTATCTCCAAGTAGAGCGGCTTCGTCACGGAGAAGAAGACCCTGCCCCGTGCGTCTTGCACCCGTGCCTGGTAGACGTAAAGTCCTGGGGGGAGCGGGTTCCCCGCATTGTCCCGCCCGTCCCAGGAAACGACCGCGGGCGGCTGACCAGGGATCTGAGAGGGGTTAAAGTAGTAAACCGGCGAAAGAGACTCGGTGGCGATCACCGCCTGCCAGGCTACGACGCTCTGATTCTTCAGGTATGTGAAGTCGAACGTGACGGTATCGTCCACGCCGTCCCCGTCGGGCGAAAACTTGTCCTTTCGCGCGGAGAACCTCACGAGACAGGACCGGTACACCACGGTCGCGGCTTCTGCGCGCGTCATAAAGCGTCCTGGCTTCACGGTTCCGTCGTCGTACCCTTCAATGATCCCGAACCGCACGGCGCAGGCCATGGCGTTTCTCCTGCCCGGAGAGATGTTGTACCAGTCCTTGAACCTCATCAGGATGTTCACCACTTCTTGGGAAGACATGGCTTCGGAATGGGGTTCCAAGTCCAATGACCTGATGAGGAAGGCTACTGCTTCTTCCCTCGTGGTGTAGCTGTCCGGGAAAAACATATCTCCCGGAGCCACCAGGGATATGCCGCCCGCCAGAGCTCCTTCGATGAGCGACCAGGCCGGTTTGCCGGCCAGCATGTTGTAGTTCTCAGGCACGTCCGGGTAGGAGGGATAAGGGGGCGTGGCAGGTGGGAGTCCGAAAACTTTCGCGAGCAGCACGATGAACTGCGCCCGCGTTACGTATCTGTCGGGATAATACCAGGATATCCCGGGATTGGTGACGGAGATAACGCCATCGGTTACCCCTTCCTCCCAGAGCACCCTTATGTATGACCATGCCCAGTGGCCGTCTGCATCGATATACCAGGGATCCCATCCGCTTGCGGCACACCTGGGACCCGAGAGCAGCAGGGCGATAAGGCAGGCCAAAGTTAAGGCACTTTGGGCGAACATCCCGGCGAGGGACGAAGTCCGGAAGACTGAACCTGATTTGCAGTTCTTCACTATCGGAAACCTCCCGCCCACCGGGCCCCTACAAAAAATAGCATATTCCGCGGGTCCGATGTCAAGTAATGGCAAGGCTGGGAGAAGATGTTGACAAGAAATGGAGACTCTTGTAATCTTATGTCGCTGGCAACAATTGCCAAGCCGCGCCCGGCTCCCGTTGCCGGCCGCAGCCTGAAAGGAGGTGATCTGGAGTGAGGCTAGGCCGTATCCCCCTTTGCTCATCATGCCACCGGTGCCCTTCGCAAGCCCTTCCCGGCCGGGCGCGGCGAAGTTCCCCATGGGCGGTGAGGTGACGACTTGAGAACGTTCTTCAGGAAACACAGGCTTCTTATAATCTCGGGGCTCCTCGGCATCTCTGCGGCAGCCATATCCCACGCGGCAGTAAGCCCGTATGTTGTGGCTTCCCCTGTAGTGGTAGCCGCTCGGGAAATACGGGCCTATGAACCGATCACAGAAGGAGACGTGAAGATCGTCGAGCTGCCTAAGAAGGCTGTCCCCAAAGACCATTTCGCGGATACGGGACCTCTACGCGGCGCCTATGCGCTCTCCCGGATCCTCCCCGGACAGATCATCATGAGCGGCCACGTTGCCCGCGGGAAGGGAGAGATCGGCCTGTCGGTGGAGCTTGAGTGGGACATGAGGTGCGTGTTTGTGCCCGCCGGAGAAGAGAGGGCCGTAGGCGGCCTCATAAAGCGCGGCGAGATGGTCGATCTGGTCTTTACCCCTAAAGGGGCAAGTTACGTCCACTCGGCAGGGGCAGGACAGTCCCCTCTGGTTGTGAGGGGGCTCCCCGTGGTTGAGGTCTGCCGCAATCCTTCTTCGGGCGACCTTCTCGGGATCGTCGTCCTTGCGAGGAGAGCCGAAGCCGAGGAGATCGCGGGCAGCATTGAGACATGTGCCGTCAGCGTCCTGCTGGCTCCGAGAGAGGTGCGGGAACAGTACGGGGAAACCGAGCCGGAGGTTTGGCTGCCATGGTAGGAGAGAGCCCTCTGGTCCTCATAGCAGGCGACTCGAGCACGGAGAGAGCCGTATTGGCACAGTGGCCGGGCGCGAGGATAGTCGGTGTCTTTAGAGACCTATCTCTCCTTGAGTACATGGCTTCAGGTATCCGGCCAGACATCGTGGCTGTCGACGTATCGATTCCCTGCCGTGGCGAGACCTTGGAATCATGGGTGGCCAGGTTCAGGGTGGCTCACCCCTCGACTACGGTCAGCGTCGTGGACGGGTCGCCGGCCCGGGCGCACCAGGCGGCAGGAGAAGCCCACGCCCCTCTGGCGGTCTTGGGTTCCCAGACGATCGTGATATGGAGCCCCAAAGGGGGCGTCGGGAAGACGTTCTTGTCAACCAACCTGGCCTGCGCCGCTTCTCTGGCCACCGGTGGGAACGCAGTCCTCCTTGACATGGACTTATGCTCGGGAGATGTAGCAGTGCACTTGGACCTCCTGGACGGCCCGGCGATCACCGACCTCATTCCTGTCCTCCCGGACTTGCGCCCCGAGGGCTTGGACAAGTACGCGAGAAAACACGCTCCGTCTGGACTGAACGTGATCTGCGGACCCAGGCAGCCCGAGCTTTGCGACTTGGTTACTCCAGACGTGGTGAAATCGGTGCTTTCCCTTGCGTCCAAGCGGTGGGGGCTGACCTACGTGGACACACCGCCGGATATGGGTTCCGATGTGGTTGGCGAGTGCGTGGACGCGGCCACGAAGATAGTCCTGGTTACAACCCAAGACGTTTCCTCTCTTAAGCAATGCCGCGCGGCGATGGACATATTGGCGAAGCTGGGCATTCCCGATTCCACGCTGGCGGTGGTGGTTAACAAGGCCTCGAGAGACTCCCTAATGCCTGTCCAAAAAGTGGAGGAGTTCTTGGGCGTCGAGATCGCAGGGACAATTCCCGAGGACCGGAAGGCGGCTGAACGCTCGGTGTTTGAAGGGAGGCCCCTCGCCCTCATCTCCAAGCACGACATTTCGGAGGCCGTATGGCAAGTCCTATACCACCTGTCCCCAGGGCTGGGGCGGAACCTGCCAAACAAGAAGCAGCCGCGAAGGAGGGGTATTTTCTGGTGAGCCTCATAAAGAAGCTCGAATCTGCTCCGTACAGGACCACTGGAAACGTGAAGGCCGCAAGGGAGCGCTCCCTGGAAGACGTCATTGAGACCGTCAGGGAACGGATCCTGGAAAGCCACGCAGATCTGGTCATGGAGGCCAGAGTGACCCGCTCCAAGAGAAATGAAGTCCTGGCCCTGGTTTCAGAGGTGATAGTCTCCGGGGATCTGTACGTGAGCCGCCTGACGCGAAAAGACCTGGCAGAGAGGATCGTCCAGGAGCTTTGCGGGCTCGGCCCCATTGACGAATTCTTGGATGATCCCGGCGTGACCGAGATCATGGTCAACGGGCCAAATGACGTCTACATAGAACGGGACGGGGTGATCCAGAAGACTCCCGTCCGTTTTGCCGGTGAGCAGCACGTCCTCGAGCTGATTAACCGCATCGTCGGGAGCGCAGGAAGGCGGGTCGACAAGTCTTCGCCCTATGTTGACGCCCGCCTTCCGGACGGTTCCCGGGTTAACGCGGTAATCCCGCCCCTCTCCCTAAGCGGCCCAGTGCTTACGATCAGGCGTTTTCCCAGGAGGTACTCGACTCTGGACGAACTGGTGTCCCTGGGGACCGTGGAGCCCAGAGTCGCCGAGTTTCTCAAGACGTGTGTCGAGACGCGGCTGGACATCGTCGTCTCCGGAGGTAGTGGGACGGGGAAGACCACCACGCTCAATGTCCTTGCCAATCTGTCAGAGAAGAGCGAGAGGGTAATAGTTATCGAAGACTCGTCAGAGCTGAGGCTTTCTCTGGATCACGTGATCTATCTTCAGACCAGGCCGGAGAGCGTGGAAGGGAAGGGGAGGGTCACCGTCAGGGACCTCCTCAGAAATGCCCTCCGCATGAGGCCGGACCGGATAATCATCGGCGAGTGCCGCGGAGCAGAGACTTTCGACCTCATAAGTGCCATGAACACGGGCCACGAGGGGTGCATGAGCACCGTCCACGCAAACTCCACTCGGGATTGTCTTTCGCGCCTTACGGCGATGTCTCTCATGGCCCAGGAGTCGGTACCTCTAAACGTCCTCGAGTCTTGGATCGGCTCTGCTGTCGATGTCATAGTCCAGCAGGCGAGAGCCTCAGGCGGTGCCCGCCGGATCGTCGAGGTTTCTCTCGTAGGTGTAAGCGACGGGACACTTCGGCTGGCCACCGTATACGACTCCGAAAACCGCCGCTTCTGCAAGGAGCTGCCTGCGTTCTTCTCGGGCAAAGTCCGCAAGGAGGTGGCGGAGAGGCTCGAGGAGGCCGTAAACGCTCTGGTTAGGGGAGATGCTCCGTGATCGCCGTCGGCGCTTTGCTGTTAGGGGCAGCTTTCTTCACTCTTTCCCTGTACCTGGGCGCAGCCGTCGATCCATCCAAATCTCACGCACTGCGAGGGACTGCATCCCGGTCGGTTCACCGCGGTCTTTCTTCTGCATGGCGGAAAGCGTTATCCATCGTTAGACCTCGGTGCGAGCCTCACGTGTGGGAGGAGATCTTCTACTCCCTTGCCTTCCGCGTGAGGGCAGGTGAGACGCTCCCTCAAGCCTTGAGGTCGGTGGCGGAAGAGGGCCGTACAGAGGCGCACCAGTCTCTGAGGAGGATAGTCAGGGCCTACGAGGCCGGTGCCCCTCTCGCGGAGGCGTTCCAGAGTGAAGCGCGCGGAGGCGAGATGCAGAGGCTCGCGACCGCCGTGGAGATGGGCTTAGCGACGGGAAGCGACCTCCCTTCCCTCCTGTGTCACAGCGCCGAAGTGCTGAGCAAGAAGCGCTCGCTGACAAGGGAGGCTCAAGCCAAAATCGCCGAAGCCCGCATAACCGCGATCCTCCTCATTGCCCTCCCGTGGGTCATCGGGGCGGTAACGTATGTCTACGAACCCACGCTCATAGTCCAGGGCCTTTCCAGTGGGAGAGGTAAGGCCATAGTTCTCTTCTCCCTCGGTCTCTGGGTCCTGGGCGTGATCCTGATAGGTTCAACCTTGTCTTCGGTCGCGCGAGGAAGGGGTGACTGAAATGGAGCGCTTCTTGGGGCCGCTACTCTTCGGAGCGTCTGGAGCGCTTTTCGGGTTGTGGGTGTTGCGTGCCGACTTGAGGCGTATGGGGCTTGCATCTCCCAGGCGGGCGGCTTCGGGGAAGGACGTCCGTCCGATACCGGGGTGGATGAAGACTGCAGGGTGGGTCCTGGGCGCAGTGGCGGTGAGGATGGTGTTCGGTACTAGAGGGCTTCTCGCGGTGCTCCTGGCCGGTGGCGGCTGGCTCGCCATCGACAGACAGAGGAGGATGAAAAGGCTTCAAGAGCTGAGGCGCGAGTGGCCCTTTCTAGTGGAGACCATGGCTGTGGCGACCCTCTCAGGTATGGATCCCAGAGAAGCATTCCAAACCGCGGCCAAGCGGGCCCAGGGTGCGCTTAAGGAGGAAACGGAAAAGGTAGTGGTTCGATTGCACGCGGGGTCAAGCCTCAGCAGGGCGTTGAGTGCCATGGAAGGCTGTGGGCTTCCTGACGTGAGGCGTCTCAAGGCCCTTCTTTCCCAGAGCGAGATACTGGGCACGCCAGTTGCAGACATACTCAAGAAGCTTTCGGACGAAGGCTACGAAGAAGAAAGACGGGCCATGGAAGAGAGATTTAGCGCCCTTCCGGTGAAGCTGTCGGCCATCACGGTGTTCCTCCTCTTGCCTCCAGTCCTCGCGGTTTCGGTTATACCCCACATACTGGCGTTCATCGAGGCAGGGTGGTAAGCCTATCGCTCTCTTGCCGAAATGAGTTTCTCCGACAAGGAGGTGAAAGCATGAAGGCGCTATGTGTACGCATCCGGATGTGGCTCGACAAAGCCCTGTCGGACGTCCTGAAGACCTGGGCGGACGAACAGGGAGCTACCGTCGCCGAATACGCCCTTATCCTCGTTCTGATAGCGGTAGCCCTGATCACGGTTCTCGGAGACCTGGGCAGGGCACTTCAAGACAGGATCCAGGAAGTGATAATGAAGCTGCCTGCCACGCCATGAGGCTCATGACGAACCTTCTTGACGACGATTCCGGCCAAGCGCTTGTCGAGTTCAGCCTAGTGGTGTTTCTCCTTGTCGTAATACTCTTCTCAATCCTCGAAGGCGGACTCCTCATAAACGCACAGACAGTCCTGACTTCGGCGGCTAGAGAGACTGCCAGAGTTTGCGCCGTGGAAGGGGGGAGGACACACGGGGCGCTGCAAAGGCTGAGGGAGAGCCTTGAGGCCGGCGGGATCGACCCGGACGATGTAACCGCCCTCATATCTCCGGGACAGGCCATCTACGGCACCACCATCCGGGTGGAACTCCACTACGAGTACCGGGTGGTAAGCCCGGTCGTGAGGGCGATAGTGGGAAACACGATTCCCTTGACATCGAAGGCGGTGACCAGGAGTGAGTTTGTTCCGAGATGATTTTCGGCGAAGGCTCAAGCGGAAAGGAGGTTTCCGGCCGGGACTGCGCATGCTTCGGTCATCCGAAGACGGCGCGGTCCTGGCCCTGGTCGCTGCCTTTCTCCCCGCGGCCGTGCTGACGGTGGGGATGGTCCTAGACCTGGGCATGTTGTACTTCGCAAAGAGGGCCGTCCAGGGCGCATGTGACCTGGGAGCGCTGGCGGGGGTCATAGAACTGGATTGGGATGCGCTGGCAGCGGGAGAAGTGCGAATCGACCCCGAGATGGGCAAGAAGAAAGCGCTGGAGGTCGCCGGAGAAAACATCGCATCTTTGGGTAGTATAATCCGCGAGGCCGCTGTATCGGCCCATGTTTTCAACACACCGGACCGGGACGAGCCCACCGTCCGAGTGGTATGCCACTTCAGGGTGAGAGCGTATTTCCTCGGGTTTCTTCCCGGGCTGAAAGATGGCATCCCGTGCTCTGCTTCCTCGGAAGGCTCAGTTGTCAGGAGAACGAAGTGGTAGAGAGGCGGTAGGATGGTGACACTGGCCAAGCCTAGGGGCAAGACCAGATATGCCACCGAGCTCTAGGCACGCTGAGGACAAAACACCAGGCCTCACCGTTCGTGAGCGTGTGCACGCCGCCCTGACATAGGCCCCCAATGAAACACCACCTGTTTGGCGATGGAAACCGGGGGTGTTTTCGATGCGTTCCTCAAGCTTCTCCTGCTCGCACGAATCGCCTGAGTTCATCTTGCCAATAACTACGACGGCATATAGTATGAATACAAGTAGTAGCACCACGCAGACCCCAGAGGATGTGAAGGGCATGGATCTTAGGGAAGAGGCAATCCGAGTCCGCGGGATGCATTGCGCGTCCTGCGAAGCGATTATCACGTCGGCTGTTCGCTCCGTGGCTGGAGTGGCGGACGTAGAGGCAGACCACAAGACGGGAACCGTCAGAGTACGGTACGACGCCCGGAAATGCGGCCTGGATGCCATCAGGAAGGCCATAACCGACGTCGGCTACGACCTGAGGCCTGCAGGGTGGTCCGAAGTGCTGGGCATCATGGCGGTAGTGGGTGTCGTGCTGCTCCTGGGCCGAAGCGGCGGCACCGACATCGATTCGAGGCTTGCTTCCGGCGCGAACGCTCTTGTGCTTTTCACGATAGGAGTTCTTACTTCGCTCCACTGCGCAGGTATGTGCGGCGGCATCCTGCTTTCCCAAACCCTCGGCTCCTCGTCGGGGGAACGGTATGCCTTGAGACCGGCCCTACTCTATAACCTGGGGCGCGTGATCTCGTATACGGCGCTTGGCGGAGCGGTGGGCGCGGTGGGTTCCGCCCTTGCCCTTACGCCTATGACGAAGGCCGTTGTGATGCTCTTGGCCGGTCTGTTCATGGTCGTCGCCGGCGCTAATATGGCGGGATGGAAGGTCCTAAGGAAGCTGCTCATCCGCCTGCCCTTAAGAGGGACTTTGCCCGGAGATCGAACGGGCATGAGAAAAAGCGGTCCGCTGGTCGTAGGACTCTTGAACGGGCTCATGCCTTGCGGTCCGCTTCAGACAATGCAGATCTATGCGCTGGGAACAGGGAGCTTCGCCAAAGGCGCGTTTACCATGCTGGTCTTTGCCCTGGGGACCGTGCCCGTGATGCTCCTCATCGGGGTCCTTTCGGGCCTCTTGAGCAAGGGGTTTACGCAGCGGCTGGCGCGCCTCAGCGGGGCGCTCGTGATAGGCCTCGGTATCATCATGTTCAACCGGGGATTGACTCTCGCGGGCTATGGCCTGCCGGTGCCCGGAGATGCCTTTGCCCGAGGCGGGGCATCGTCGGGCCAAGTCGCCAAGGCCTTGGTAGAAAACGGCGTGCAGACGGTAACGATGGTCGCCGATAGCCGGGGTTACCTGCCTAACCTGTTGTACGTGCAGAAGGGAGTCCCTCTCAGGTGGGTAATAGAAGGCCGGCAGATCAATTCCTGCAACAACCAGATCATCGTTCCTTCCTTGGGCATCTCGAAGACGCTCCGTACGGGTGAAAACGTGGTCGAGTTTACCCCGGGCGAGGGCGATATCCGCTTCAGCTGCTGGATGGGCATGATATCGGGCCTCATCCGGGTTGTGGACGACCTTACTCAAGTGGACGTAGAGAACCCCGACACCGCGCCTCCGCCCGCAGGCGGGTGCAGCTGTTGCATCGGAGAAGGGACGGTGGAAGAACTTCCGCCCAGCATATATGGGGATGACATCACGAAGGTGCCCACAGAGCGCCTCGTGAAGAAAGCGATAGTGAGTGGCGGCATCCAGGAGGCTACTTTCAAGGGACTCGGCTGGGAACTTGAACCGCTCATCGTGGTGGTCCAGAGCGGCGTGACAGTCCGCCTGACCCTGGACCTTACCGAAAGCGATATTCCCGATACCACTTACTGGCTGATATCTTTCGATACGGGGAAGACTGTCGCCTCGGTGCGCGGAGAAAAAGGTATAGTAGAGATGGAGTTCGCCGTGGACTCAGAAGGAGGCTACGCCCTGGTAGGCGGAAACCGCGTGGCAGGGGTGGTCGAAGCCGTGGAGGATCTTCGCGGCGCAGACTTGGAAAGGATCAGAGGGCTGTATCTGGTGGGTAACTAGACGAGAGGTACGCCGGGGAGAGTCAGGACTGTGTGGAAGCCGAGACTCCTCGGCGTTTGACCAAAGGCCCGTGGACACGTTGAAATATGGATGCCTGAAAGGAGCGAAAGACCATGACGACCGTGAGAATGAAGGTCAAAGGCATGAGCTGCAGCCACTGCGAGAGACGGGTGGCCGATGCCCTCAAGAAGGCGGGGGCTTCCGATAGCGTGGTAAGCGCCAAGGACGGTTCGGCGACAGTGACGTTCGATCCGGACAAAGTCTCGCCTCAGCAGCTTGCACAAGCGGTCAGGGATGCCGGTTACGAAGTGGTGGAGGTTATACCGACCTAAACGCCTCTTCGAAACGGGAAACGGTTAGCCGCCCGCGGCGCGCATGAGCGGTGACCTCAAGGCCGCCAGAGGTACCATATCTCTGAGCGGCCTGCGCGTTTCTCGGCGAGATCATCGTGAGCCAGATACCGTCAGACCAGTGGGCAGTACTGAGACGCAGGTGTTACTATTGACCGTAGTAGAAGTCCGGTTCTAAAATGCTGATGAGGTGTAGCAGAGTGATCAAGTTTTCCGAGTTCAAGCCGCGCAACAAGGGGCTTGAGAAAGTCCTGGGCGGTCTAGAGGCCAAGATCATGGACGTAGTATGGTCCACGGGTCGCTCAAGCGTGAGAGATGTGTACGAGCGCCTCCGTCCAGATCAAGACCTGGCCTATACCACCGTCATGACCGTCATGACGCGCCTGGCCGCGAAAGGACTGCTGAATAGAGAGAGGGTGGATGGGACGTACTACTATGAACCGGCCATGTCCCGCGAAGAATTCGGCCGGGCGGTAGCCGGGGAAGTCCTAGATGGGCTATTTGAATCCTTCTCGAAGGAAGCCATCGCGCATCTCGTGAGCAAGTTTGAGGATTCGGAAGACCTTGAACGATTGGCGCAGATCATAGAAGAGAGGCGAAAGGAGAAGCGGGGCTAGTGTCTATTGTCCCGGCGTCCCTTGTGACCCACCTGGCGCTCACGTCGCTTGCCACTGTGGCGTGGGCATTCCTCGCAATTCGACGGTTCAGGATCCGCTGCCCGGCAACGCGTGCTCTCGTACTTACCGTCGCCGTGCTTCTGCCCGTCGTAGGTCTTGCCATGCACCTCGTATACCCCGAGTACTGCGACAGGGCGTGGGGCGTTGTCAGTCATCTGGCATGTGTGTCGGGCATGGCCTTGGGAAGAGCCGGCGCGTATCTATTATCGGTTGGGTTGGTAGTAGGAACTGCCCAGCTCACGGCTGGATGGATGACGCACAGGGGCGTCTTGCGGGGAGCCGTGAGCGTTGGCTCGGCCGAATGGCAGGATCCATCGCTTGCTGCCAAGGTCGCCGGCGCGATATCCAGGGCGTCGGGCGAGCTGGGCAAAGATCCCGCGGTCTTGGTGACAGAAAAGCCCGGAATCTGCTGCAGCGTAGGCATTTTTCGCCCCGCGGTCGTAATATCCCGTGAGTTCTGCGGATCATGGACGACGAGGAACTGGAGGCGGTCCTGGCCCATGAGTTTGCCCATATCGAGAGGCGAGACAACCTAACCGGACTCCTCGCAAGGATTATCCGTTCGTTAACCTTTTTCTCTCCGGCCGTCCACTTGGCCGTAGGACAATACATGTACGAACGGGAGAAAGCGGCGGATGACCGGGCCGTGCGCGTCACCGGAAACCGGCTGGCCCTTGCCTCTGCGATCGTGAAGGTAGCCCGCTACCGTCGCGGAGCCCTCAGCATGAGCCTCACAGGGGGCTCGAAGGCCGCGCTCACCGAAAGGGTCCGGCGGCTCATCGACGCTGAAGATGCTTCGAACGAAGCGGGGGAGGACAAGCGGCGTGTCTTCGGCGTCTCCACCGCCATCGCCGGTATTGTGGCCGTTACGCTCCTCATTTGCTAGTTCGGGAGGAGCTAGCCTCCCGTGGCACCAGTAAGGTTCCCTCAGAGCGGTTCCGTGCCTCGCTCCCTTAAGTAAAGGACAAAAGGGCAGAGAGACCGGTGGCCTCTCTGCCGCACTATTCGCAGTTTGCTTAAGATTTCCTTCTCTTAGAACACCGACAGGTACTTATCCAGCTCCCACTCATGGATTTGCATCCTGTAGGTGTCCCACTCGATCCGCTTGGCGTCCACGAAGCGGCTTATTATGTGTTCTCCTATGGCGGAGACGATGACTTCGTCCCTGAGCATCTCCTCGACGGCCTCTTCCAGGCTCGCAGGCAAGCTGGCTATACCCAACTTCTCCCTGTCGAGACCGTTCAAGCAATATATGTTTGCTTGTACGGGAGGGGGCGGCTCGATCCCCTTCTTGACTCCGTCAAGTCCTGCGGCGATCATCGCGGCGAACGCCAGATAAGGGTTGCACGACGGGTCAGGGCTCCTGAGCTCCAGCCTTGTGCCGAGCCCTCTCCGGGCCGGGACGCGCACCAGGGGACTTCTGTTCTTTTCGGACCACGCGATGTATACGGGCGCCTCGTAGCCTGAAACCAGGCGCTTGTAGGAGTTTACCAGCGGGTTCGTTATGGCGGTCATGCCTCTAGCGTGGGCGAGAAGCCCGCCAAGGTAGTTCAGGCACACACTGCTGAGCCCGTAGGGCCCGTTTGGGTCGTCGAAGGCGTTGGAGTCCCCCCGGAAGAGGGACTGGTGGACGTGCATTCCCGATCCGGCGACGCCGTATACGGGTTTAGGCATGAACGTGGCGTGTAGACGGTGCTTCCGGGCTACGGTGTGTACTACTAGCTTCAGGGTTATCATCCTGTCCGCGGTGAGGAGTGCGTCCGCGTACCGGAAGTCTATCTCGTGCTGGGCGGGAGCGGTTTCGTGGTGGGACGCCTCGATCTCATAGCCAAGGTCCTGTAGGGCTATCACCATGTCCCTGCGGGCGTCTTCGCCTGTGTCCACCGGGAAGTGGTCGAAATAGCCGCCCGTGTCCTTTGTTTTCACCGTGGGACGCCCGTCTTCGTCCAGCTCAAACAAGAAGAACTCGGCTTCAGGGCCCATGTTCACCGTGTATCCCATCGAAGCAGCTTCTCTGAGGACTTTCTTGAGAGTGAGCCGCGGGCATCCCGCGAAGGGTTCCCCATCGGGGGTGTAGATATCGCAGATAAGCCGCGCGGTCATCTCCCTGTCGCTCAACCAGGGGAGGCAGACGAAGGTGGCAGGGTCTGGTTTCAGGAGCATGTCGGATTCCTCAATCCGCACAAAGCCGTGAACCGATGAGCCGTCGAAAAGGATCTGGCCGTCTAGGGCTTTGGGGAGCTGTTCGACCGGGATAGAGACATTCTTCATCACGCCCAGGATGTCGGTGAACTGGAGGAGGACGAACTTCACTCTTTGTTCTTCGGCGAGGCGGAGGACGTCGTCTTTGGTGGCGGGTTTCTTGACTTGAGGCACGCGGTTTCAACTCCTTTCGGTTGGGCTCTCCTGGAGTGTCCCCGCTGAGAAGCAAGAAAGCGGAGGCGGCAAAGGAGAAGACCGCACCTGGATTTTCGAGCATTATATAGCCGCTGCGGGATGTTGTCTACTAGTTTCTACACAATTGGTTAATTGTCAAACAGTTACGTCCAACCCAGCGGCTTGGAGGTTCGAGCGCCCGGTCACGAGCTGCCCGATTACTCTCTCGAAAACCGGTACCAGCGAAGGGTCAAACTGTGTTCCGGAGCAGCGCCTTATCTCTTCCAGCGCGCTCGCCACAGGGATCGCCCTGCGGTAATGGCGTTCGCTGGTCATGGCGTCAAATGCATCGGCTATCGCGATGATGCGGGAGATGAGAGGTATCTCTTCGCCTTTGAGTCCGTGCGGGTATCCTGTACCATCCCATCGTTCGTGATGGTGGAGTATGCCTTCCGCGACGTCCACGAGATCGCTTATGGTGCGCACGATCCGGTGGCCGACCTCGGGGTGCTTTTTCACTATCTTCCACTCTTCGGGAGTTAGGAGATCTGGCTTGAGCAGGATGTGGCTGGGAACGCCGATCTTGCCCACGTCATGCAGAGACGCGAGGAGCGCAAGCTGGTCCAGCTCGCTCTGGCCCATGCCCAGCTCTTTTCCCACCGCCAGGGCCAGTTCCCTTATCCTGTCGCAGTGCTCTTTCGTTTCCTGGCTCAGCTCGAGGAGAGAATGCTCCAGGGAAGACAGGAGAGAATGCCTGGAACTCTGGCGTTCCCTGATCTTGTGGAGGTACATGAGATCCTCGGCTCTCTTAATGAGGTCCCTCACGGATACGCTCGTGTCGGTCCTGGTCGCGTGCCCCAGGGATATGCTGACTTCGAGCCGGTCTTCAAAGGTGCGGCAGTTGTGCAGTATCTTTTGACACGTTATCGCCGCGAGCTTTTCGTCGGCATCGGGCATGATCACGACGAATTCATCGCCGCCCCACCTTATTACCACGTCTTGCTTGCGGCACGCAGCCCTGATGGCCTTTGCTGCGTGTATGATGACACGGTCTCCTTCTGCGTGACCCCACCGGTCGTTAATCAGCTTCAACCCGTTGAGGTCGCCCATTATGACGCTGAGGACTGGTTTTTCCGCGAGTTCCTTAAGGAGGGTGCTCTCGAAATATGTCCTGTTGTGCACGCGGGTTAGACTGTCGTGGTACGTGAGGTACTCCATCCGGCGCTCCGCCTGAACGCGTCTCTGGTAGGTCCCCAAGATCCCCGAGATGGTGACGAGGAGCCCTACCTCGTTTGCCGACCAGACGTGGGTGTCGCGGGCCCCGGCCGCCAGGAGCCCTACGAGCCTATCCTGGGATAAGATAGGGACGACGGCAAGAGCCCTTAGACCCGACTCGGAGAGTACCTGCACTTCGTAGGTAGACCTGTCTGCGTGTTCCCTGAGATCTCTCGTTAGCACGCACTCGCCGCGCCTGAGCTTCTCGAACCACTCGCCGGTGATCGCCAGGTTGAAGCCCCGGAATTGCTTCGTTTGGAAAGGCCCTGCCCCGTCGTTCCATTCGTGCAAGCGGGAGATGATTTTCTCGTTCCGGAGTTCCGCCACAGAGCAGTAGTCGAGACTAAGAGCAGTTGCGATGATCTGTAGGACATCCGTAAGGTCGTCCGGTTCCTTGGACACGAGGATCTTCGCGACCTCCGCTATGCAGCTTTCGAAGAATGCCGTCTGACGCAATACTGCCTCGGTTCTCTTCCGCTCAGACACATCGATCATGAGGGTGGCAAACTGGTTCTTGCCTGGAGAAAACACGGTGTAGCCGAAATGCTTGTCCAGATCCTCGATGTACGCTTCAAACCTCATTATCTGGCCGGTAGTTGCCACGGTGATGAACTTCTCTATGAGGTCCTCGCCAAGCCGCGGGAAGAGGGAGCGGGCGGTCTTCCCGATGACCTGGTCTCTCGTAAGTCCCGTCACTTTTTCGAAAGCGGGGTTGACCTCCAAATAGCGGTAGTCAACCGGGTTTCCATCTTCGTCAAAAACCAGTTCCCTCACGGCCAGGCCTTCTCCGAGCTGGTCAAACAGCGTGCGGTACATGAACTCCGCGTTCCGGAACTGGTCGAGCTCTCTCGCTCGTTCAGCTTCTCTTCGGGCCTTTGCCCTGTACAGAAACATGGAAGCCACTGCTACGGCAGAAACTACTATGCGGCAGTAGATCTCCGGGAGGCCAGGGCGGAAGAGATGGCTGATGAGATCTCCGTCTGACATGAGCACGACGTGAGCCAGGGCATCCAGTACCCAGAATCCCAGGAACATCACGGCTATGCGCAGATAGGGTTTCACGATCGCTTATCTCCTCTTGCGTATACTGCTCCGAGACAATCATCGTGGGCAAGAGCGCCTTGTCGCAATTTGACGAAATAAAATAACGCGCGGAGCGGCACCAGGCGGACTGACGGTAGTCGTGTTATACGTAAACACAGGAATTCGACCAATCGTCGGCTGAGTCGGATACCTTATGGACTGGCTCTGCGTCCACTTCTGTCGAATCTTGCGTGGGTTGGAGCCTATAGGTGAAGGCCGGCCTTCCGACTTGTCCGTAAGTTATCTCCTTTCTAACTACACCTGTGTCCGTCAGGTATGTAAGGTAATGCCCGGCCGTGATGTCTGAAAATCCCAGGGCATCTGCCAGGTCTTTGCGTGAGATGGGACCCGGATGTTGCTCTAGGTAGTCGCAGACGCGGAGAAGCGTGGTCCAATTGATCCCTTTGGGTAACGAGCGGGTGAGAGACGAAGGCGGCGAGTGGGGATTTAGGTTTTCCGCTGCGAGGACCCGGTGAACTAGAGAACTCTCGCGCACCTGGCTAGGCCTGTTCTCAACCCTTGTTTCCCGGTCTCCTGTTATCTCTGCCTGCATCCTCTCGAGGTCGAGCCACTCGGCGCCCAATTTCGGGAAGTAGAGTATGTGATGCAGGGCGAGGATCAGGCGTTTTCCTCGTTCAATCATGTAGTCTATGTCAGCCTTACTGAACTCTCTTGGAGACCGGGATAGGGCGGTGAGAGCGCCGATGGGTGTGGACATTAGCGTGAGCGGTACACATGCGTGGCTTTTGAACCCCCGGGACTCAAGGTGAGATCCGGACGGACAGATGAGGCAGCACTTGAAGCCAGACTCGACCACGGGCTCGCCCCGGAGAGCACATTCGGCGGTCTCGAGTTTTCTTGGTACTACCGTGAGGCTGAGCTTCGTCTTTGGGTCGACGTTTACTTCATCCTTGAGGACTATCGCCGAGCCGTCCGTCAGGTGAAGCATGGCCGCCGATACGTCAAGGTCACGGCAGAGGTTTAGCAAAGTATGCTTGGTAAGCTTTCCGAGATATGGGGCATCAGATACCATGAGGAACCGAACCAGCTCTCTACCTGATATCATACTGTACCCACCCGAGCGCATACTTCTAAATCCTGCCTATGTATGCTTTAGGATAGCCTAATTGCAGAATTATGTCACTAGGGCGTATCTTTAGGAAACCTAACAAATCGCGCTGTTCAAGGGCATTAACCATAGGAACTCCTCCGGAACTCTGGCAATTTCCGCCAAGTTACTTGGCTAACGCTTGATCTCACAAGGCTGCATCTTACTTGACTGGTTGTCACATGGCAAACCCCTCTTTCTTTTATTTTGCAAACCTTGTCGAATCTTGCGCAATTAGCCGATCATGGATCGTTGTTGTGTCTTGCTGTGAACGATTTAGAAGGAGTGTCTGGTGTTGTCCCCATCAGGATCCATAGAACCCGCGCCCGGAAGCTCTGGGAGATCAGCCCGGGCAGCGTTCAGCGGTTTCGAACTTCCCTTCCGCTACCTTGTCGGAGTAGCCGACATGAAGACGGCCTCTGACCCGCGGGCTTCCATTGTGACTCACTCACTGGGGTCTTGCGTCGCGGTAGCGGTATATGACCCTGTCTCGAGAGTCGGAGGGATGCTGCACTTCCAGCTGCCTTCTTCCGAACATAATGCGCAGAAAGCGGTAGAGAACCCATGCATGTTCGCGGATACGGGTATCCCCCTCCTGATGGAGAAGGTGTGTTTCCACGGAGCTCGCAAGGAGCGTCTCAAGGTGAAGCTCGTGGGCGGCGCCAATATCATGGACAGGCACGGAGTTTTCAACATCGGCGTCCGGAACTACACCGAAGCCAGGAGGGTACTCTGCCGCCTAGGTGTCCCCATCGCCGCCGAAGACGTCGGGGGAGAATCCTGGCGCACCGTCGAGCTGGAGGTCGGTAGCGGGCGGCTGACCGTCAGGAACAGCGCCGGCGAATACGTGGTCTGAAAGCCCGCGCCGTCCGGCTAGATCACTTCCACGTTCGCCCTGGGTACGACGACCGTAGTTCCGTCTTCCAGTTCTACTTTTACTCCCGGAGCCCGGGTTTCCGTCTCAAAAACCTGGGGCAGCTTCATTATTTCAACCACATAGCCCGCCCTGCCGAAATACGGGTCGCTCACGATCCTCACACGCGTCCCAACGCTCAAGTCCTCGCCGGCTTGGCTCCCGACCGCCAAGTCTCCACTGTAATCAGGGAATGGGACTATGATCTCAGGCCTTATGGCGCCTGCCCTGATCTGGGTTGCGCCGTTTATCGAGGCCGTGAGCCCGTCCATGGCCCTAAGCGTATCCCACAGGTCCTTCCGCATGCTGAGGGAGCCGAAACCTTCGGTGAGTATGACGGTGGTGTCGATGTCTTCCTGTCCGGTTATACCGATGCCGAGCTTGACGCCCAGAGCTTGCGTCAAGTTGAAGTAACCTGCAGTGCCGGCTATCACCCCTTTTGCGCCCACCGATAGGGCCTTGGCGAGGGCCTCATCGGTTACGGATGAGCCGCCGACCAGGATTTTCCCCTTGCAGTCGGGGGTGATGAGGTCGGGAGTAAGTGGTTCATCCGGGCTACCCACCAATACCTTGAGGGGGCCGTGGGATTCCCTGCCCACTCCAAACATGCCTGTAAGCCTGACCCCAGGGGTCTCGACGACGCAGCCCAGTCGCTCCATGACCGAAGAAACCCGTCCGGTGATGAAAGCCTTTACGACTACTTCCTTGAACGGCCTCGAGATGGTCACCTTGCCCGTGCGGGTGTCTACCTCGGAGATCACCCCTGAAACAGGAGTGAGGGCGGTCTTGCTGAAAAACGCTTGGCCTTCGCCCTTCTTCGCGATGATTTGGCCCTTTTTTACTTCCTGTCCGACATGCCTCAGCATGTATCTGGGCACGTCGGCGGGCTTGCACCCCAGTTCGAAGGCGACGTCCACAGTGACGGGAGGTTCTTCCCGGCCAAATTCCTCCCGGATGGTGATCCGCCCCGATTTCACAGAAACGTCCTCTATGAACCCGTCGACAGGCGATTCCAGTTCTTTGCGGCCGTAGAGCCCGTGCTCCGCCCTGGCGATTACCTCCTTGGTTTTTACCTTGTCTCCAACGCGTTTGAGCATAGCTCCTGCGAGTTCCGAGTTCTCAATCCCGAGGAGCCGGGCCGCAGGCATCACCCACGGGATGCCGGGGCGCAGGGCTATCCGCGCCACGGGGGTGTCCGGATCGACCATGTCCCCTGCTTTCGCCAGTACCTCCCCAGGAAGGGGCAGTTTTCTGGTCTTCTTGACCAGCACGAGTTTCTCTCTGATGCGGGCATCTGCCATAACCCGTCTCCGCGCATCCAGCGTGAGCTCTTGATCGATCGTGCCGGAGGAAGCACCAACGCTTCTCGGAGAGCCGCCTTCACCTACGTCTAAAAAGGCCGCCATAGGTCTTCGTTCCGCCTCCTCTCACGGGTCTAACCGGGAACTCAGCCTGGAGTTCTTCGAGTTTGTGCCTGGGGTATGCGTCGACGGAGGTGAGCCACCGGCTCAAGGTGGTGACTCTCTGGCTGGGCTCTTTGGGTAGCTCGATCGGCCTTCCTCGTCCATCGAGGATGATCCCGACGATTCCTCCCTTGACGACCGCTTCGATGGGTCTCCCTCCGCCTGCCCCTACGTTTATGCTCCGCCCTTTCGGGACGACCTTGCACCGGGCTTCCTTGCCGGCATCGAGCGGGAGGACTTCGATCTCACCGGCGATTAACTGTTTTTGAGCCCGAACGTTGCCTGGCAACGTAAGCTCCACGGTTGCCATAATGCTGCCGGGCTTGGCCGGACCCACGGGGGCAATGCAGGTGCCCAGCCTCACGAGGCAATCCCTGTCGAAAACTTCCGCCGCGATGTCCGGGTAGACGGTCGAGAGGACTCCCAGATGAGGCATCATGAATATTGAGTCTACCGCCAGCTCCGTGAGCCCTTCCGGTTGAAAGGAATCAAGCAGCATGAGCGCGGCCTGCTGGCGCCGTGGGGCATGGGAAAGGACTCCGCCCGATCCCACAAGCATCCCGAGTCTCATCATGTCGACCACGTCTCTGCCGGAGGGTTCTTCCAGCCCCGACGGTTCGTTCCCGAAGACCGAAACCTTTTCGTGACCGACTCTCTTGGCGAGGCTCTTGTGATGCTCGAAGCTCAGGCGCAACGCCTCGCGGGCGACGGCCTGCTCCAGCACCAGCTGGTACACGGTCTGAGGTATGGTCGTCGGCCGCACCATTTTGTTGGCTATCCAATCGGACATCGTCGCGCTGTCTATCCCGAAGGGTATCCAGCGCGCGATGTTCTCGTAGCCCGCTTCTTCTAAGACATTGCATATGGAATAGCTCATCCCGAGGTTTGCCGATACCGTCCTGGTGAAGGTCCCGTCAAAGCAGGAAAACACGTCGGTGGTGGCGCCTCCTATGTCAACGCCGATGACCGTGGTGTTGTAGTGGTCGGCTATAAGCCTGATCATCTGCCCAACCGCGCTCGGGGTCGGCATTATCCCGGTATCCACCCACTTGAGAAGCTCCGCGTAACCCGGAGCCTGGGCCATCACGTGGTTCATGAAGAGGTCGTGTATGGCGTTTCGCGCGGGGCCCAGGTTCTCTACGTCGTGGCGAGGCCGGAGGTTCTCGGTTATGTGGACGTCCATCTGGTCCCCGCAGATCTCCACGACCAGGTCTCTCGCATCCCTGTTGCCGGCGTAGATGAGGGGAAGCTTGTATGTAGAGCCGAACCTCGGTTGCGGGTTGGCTTGTTTTATGATCTCGGCGATGAGGGCGAGGTAGGAAACAGAGCCGCCATCGACCCCGCCCGAGACGAGTATGATGTCGGGGCGCAGCTCCGTGATCCTCGTTATCTGTTCTGACTGGGACCTTCCGTCGTCCACCGCGATGACGTCCAGGACGACAGCCCCCGCGCCCAGCGCGGCCCTGTTGGCCGAGGTGGCGCTTATGTTCTTCACGAGTCCCGCCACCATCATCTGAAGCCCGCCGCCTGCCGAGGAGGTAGACACGTACATGTCCACTCCTTTGTCTTGCGCGGCGGGACGGATGAGATGACCGGAAACATCCAGAAGCGGCCGGTCTATGGCTTCCTCGAGGCGCCTCATGGAGTTGCGGACCCCTATCATCACATCCTCAAAGGGCGCCTCGACCGTTGTAGGCATCTCTCCGCGGGCCTTGAGGCGGTACTCGCCGTTTTCTTTTTCTATGAAGATGGCCTTTGTGGTCGTGGATCCCACATCTGTGGCCAGGATCGCAGCCGGTCTTGAGTCCATCCGTCCTCTCCTCCAATGTGCTCGGCAGCCTGAAGATTCCCCAGATCAGAATTACGTCGCCGCCCCTGAAATTAGGAATGGAACCGCATAGATGGCAAATATGAGGGAATATGGAGGTTTATTCGGGGCTCCGGCCCGGCGGTTGCGGGTTTGGACGCGGAGCAACTCGGGGAGGGATGGATCGAGAGTACGGAGCGTGAGGGCGATTGCAGAGAGTCTTTGGGAATCGGCCAGAGCAGTCGGAAGGCATTCGGCGTGAAATCGGTGTGAAAAGCCATGAAGTCACAGTGAGCCAATCAGGAGGTGGCTAGAGTGAATATGGCTCAGGCCTTGGTGGCCCAGACCACGGGGATATTTGCTCCTGAGATGACGGTGGATTTCATCTTCGTGGTGATCCTTTTCGCCACGGTTTTTGTAGTCCTCCAGAGGGCAAGAGCCGGCCTTTCTATACCTCCCATCAGGAAGATCCCCGGGCTCGAGGCCATTGACGAAGCCATCGGGCGGTCAACGGAGATGGGGAAGCCGGTGCATTATTCCCCGGGAATGAGCTCTTTCGGTCCGGAGCTTTACGCGGGACTTGCGACCCTGAGTTACGTCGCCAAAATAGCAGCCCAGTACGATACAAAGCTCATCGTCACTGTCAGGCGCCCGCAAGTGCATCCCGTAGCAGCGGAAATCGTGAAGCAGGCATACCTTGAGGCGGGCCGGCCGGACGCATACAACCCCGACGACATCCGGTATGTCTCGGACTGGCAGTTCAGCTACACCGCCGCCGTCCTCGGGATCATACAGCGAGAGAAACCCGCGGCAAACCTGATGATAGGTTACTGGATGGCGGAAGCTCTCGTCTTGGCGGAGGCCGGCTCCGAGGCGGGATGCATCCAGATCGGGGCGAACACCAACGTCTTCCAGATCCATTTCTTCATCGTAGCCTGCGACTACACGCTCATCGGCGAAGAGCTGTTCGCCGCGTCGGCTTATCTGTCCAAAGATCCCATGCTTACGGGGACGGTTGTGGCCCAGGACATTATGAAGATCCTGTTCGGAATCCTTATCATCATCGGGACCGTATGGGCTACAATCGCGGGCAACGCAGACGCTCTCATAGAGCTGTTATCTCGTTAAGGAGGGTAGACCGGCATGAAGAGACGATTGCCACTTATCGTAGTGCTCGTGACGGCGATCGTGTGTATGGCCCTGAAGTTTCTGAACCTGGGAGAAAGAGGCACTACCCTCGCGACGGACTTGGATACGATCGTGCAGACCAGCTACCTTTTCGCGTTCCTCTTCGGTCCAATACACCTCATAAGGCTTCACTACTCGAACGTCCAGAAGCGCCGCGTCAACTGGGCCTACAGCGCTTTTCTCGTGGGGGTCTGCGCGGTGTGTACGGTGGTGTTTTTCATAAACCGTATAGAAGGCCCTGTCTCCACGTTCATCATAGACTCGATAACCAACGCGACCGACAGCGCGATTTACGCCATGCTGGGCTTCTATGTGTGTTCGGCGGCTTACCGCTCGTTCAAACTGAAGAACGTAGAGGCCACAATCCTTCTCATAGCCGCGGTTATCCTCATGCTGGGGCAGGCGCCTATTGGAGACGCCATCATACCCAACACGTCTAAGTTTGCCCAGTGGATACTGGATGTTCCCAACTCCGCCGGAATGCGCGGCATAAGGATCGGCGCGTCGATCGGGGCTTTTGCCGCCTCTATCCGCGTCATCCTGGGGCTTGAGCGCAGCTGGACCGGAAGTGGATCGTAGGGGGTGAAAGGCGTGGACTGGAAGAAGCTTCAATGGATAGATGTCCGCATCCTGTACGTCATAATCGTCGTGTGTCTCCTCATCCCTATGTTCCACCCGGTCGGACTCCCGGTGGCCATTTCAGACAACACCAGGCTGGTTTACAACACCGTCGAGAGCGTGCCTGACGGCGGCGTGATATGGGTTTCCCACGACACGGGGCCTGGCAACGCGCCGGAGCTAAACCCGATGATCGCGGCTCTCGCGAGGCAGGCGTTCAGGAAAAACTGCAAGATCATCTCGACTTCCCTGTTCAACCAGACCTTCGGCCCCGTGACCACTTTCGAGATCATAGACGAGGTCGCCAGGGAGATGGGGAAGGAGTACGGGGTAGACTGGGTCCACCTCGGCTACAGGGACAACGCCTGGCCGGCGACCATAAGGCTCATGATAGAGAACATCATCGAAGGGGCCATAAACCGCGACTGGAAAGGCGAGCCGCTGGATCAGATGCCCCTCATGAAGCAGGTTAAGTCCATAAAGGATGACGTTGACCTCATCTTCTGTACGACCGTGGGCTCGCCGGGCTACGCAGACTGGATGACATACGTCTCAGAGCCCCTTCACATCCCGCTCACCGGCGGCGCCTCCCTCACGATGTACTCAGGTGTGCAGCCATACATCAGGTCGGGACAGCTTAAGGGCTTCCTGGGCGGGCTCAGGGGCGCCGCTGAATACGAACAGCTCGTCGGCGTGGCCGGAGCGGGCCTCGCCGGTATGGATGCCCAGTCGCTCGGCCACATGACGGTCATTCTGTTCCTCGTCCTGGGGAACATCGGTTACTTCGCCGCCAAGAGGGCAGGCAAGAACCAGTAGGAGGGAGGGACGAAAGTGAGCGTGGAGCAGTGGAGCTTCATCTTTAAGACCTTGAGCATCCTGGCCGCGTGGTCCTATCTGGTAAAGGGCGATAACCCGGTCTATACCGCAGTGGAGCACTTCCTAGTGGGGTCTGCGACAGCATACGGCATAGTCTACACGATACAAAACCAGATCGTGCCGCGCATTGTCCAGGACATAATCGGGAGAGGTAAGTGGGGGTATATATTCGGAGCCATCTTGGGGCTCCTCATATACTTCTCCTTCGTCAAGGGCCAAGAATGGATTGCCCGCATCACCATGGGCTTCTGGATAGGTTACGGAGCGGGATACAGCCTGGCCTACAGCCCTCCCGTGTTTCTCACACAGGTGACCGACAGCTTCATCAACCTGAGGGCGGGAGACTTCGCGAAGAGCTTCAACAACATACTGTACTTCCTGGTAGTCGTCTCAACGCTTATGTACTTCGCGTTTACTCTCAAGAAAGACAAAGGAGTTCTGTACTACGGCTCCAGGTTCGGCCGTTACGCCTTGATGGTGGCTTTCGGTTCCGCCTACGGTTCTATCACCATGGCGTACCTGTCGCTAATCATTGGACAGCTTACGATCATCTTTAGGGATACCCTGCACCTCATCAAATAACTGGCGAGTCGGGAACCTGCCGCACCGAGTGGCCTAAAGAGGGGATGGAAGCTCGCCTTCCATCCCCGTCTGCCAGCTCAAGCAGCGTGGTTTAGCCCGCGACTACGGGAGTCTCGTGATGTCCTTCTTGGGGAAAACCCAGGCCGCGGCGAAGGATGCCCGATGATGGCGGACAGTCGGGCGGATGCGCTCGAGCCGGTGGTAGGCACTACTTCAGCTTACCCTTTCTTCTTATCCTGGATGGCTCTGAGCACTTTGGACCCGGCGCTAGAAAGGGCTTCCGTGTTCGGCTGCGGTGCTTGCCACAACACCAAGGCTCCAGCTGTGAAGACGGGCGCGGAGCCTCTCGGTTCCCAGAAGTGCTTGACGCTGCGCGGCTACTGTCTAGATCGCAATCGTAATCGAAGATGCTCCAGGCCAGGCCAGGCTCGTGTTGGTAATCCAAGAACACGAAGTCATGCGGCTCGGAAACGACAAGGTTATCCTGGTAGGTGTAAGCGTTACCGCGGGAAGCTACAAGGACCTCTGGGAACTCACAAAGACCAGGCAGTTTAGGTCGGACTTGTACCTCGAGGTGAGTGGTGGAATGCGCGGTTAATAACAGATAATACGTTTGCGCGGAAAGACACCGGAGGGATGTAGATGACTGACCGGCACGTGTTTCTCCAGATCCCAGGGCCGACCAACATACCGCCAAGGATCCTTCAGTCCATGAACAGGCCGCTCATAAACCACCGAGGGCCGGAGTTCGAGGTGCTCATGGGGGAGTGCCTCTCGGGGCTCAAGAGGATCTACAAGACAGAAAACGACGTCATCATTTTCCCCGGTTCGGGGAGCGGTGGGCTCGAAGCAGCCATTGTGAACACGCTCTCGCCCGGTGACAAAGTGCTCTCCGTTCAACACGGAGTGTTCAGCCAGCGTTTCGGCGACATCGCAGCGGCCCACGGTGCGGTCGTCGAGAAGATTGAAGTGGAGTGGGGGAGGGCTGTAGATCCCGGCGTTGTCCTCGAACGCCTGGAGAAAGACAGAGGCCATACCATCAAGGCCGTGCTTGTATCCCATAACGAGACATCCACATGTGTGATCAACAACGTCGAAGCCATCGGACGCGGGATGGCGGAACTTGGTCACCCGGCCCTCTTCATGGTGGACGCGGTCAGCTCTCTTGCGCTGGCGAACCTGGAGACAGACTCATGGCACATCGACATTGCCGTCTCGGCATCCCAGAAGGGGCTTATGCTGCCCCCGGGGCTTGCCATCCTGAGCGTGAGCGAAAAGGCCTGGGAGGCCTATGTGAGCGCCAAGATGACGAGGTGGTTCTGGGACTTCAGGCGGATGGCCGTCGCGGAGAAGCAGGGCAGGGTCCCATATACCATCCCGACGTCGCTCCTCTTCGGCCTCAGGGAAGCCCTTTCGATGATAGAAGCAGAAGGGCTTGAGAACGTCTTCGCAAGGCATTCCATGCTCGCGAGAGGCGTCCGCGGAGCCTTTAGGGAGATGGGCCTCGAGATCCTTCCGCCCGAAGAAGAGGCATCTCCCGCCGTGACCGGCGTCAGGATCCCATTGAGCATTGAATGGGGGCATCTCAACAGGGCGCTCTTGGAGAAAGGCGTTGTGATTGGAGGTGGTCTGGGGAAGTTGGAGGGGAAGATATTCAGACTGGGTCACATGGGGTGGATTTTCGAAACCGAACTGCTTGGTATCCTCTCAACTCTCGAGGCTAGCCTCGCTGAGCTCGGCTACAAGGTTGAGGCAGGTTCCGCGGCAAGCGGTTTCGCGCGCACCAAGGAAGTCTAACCTCTGTCCACCATGGGAGCGGTGTTCATCAGCCAGGCAGATCCCAAGACAAGATAAGACCAGACTTCTCAGGTGCGGTGAGAAGCGACCGTCGGGTTTGCCCGGGTTCTTCCGGATAACCGTCCGATTAGACCCTTTTATACCAGTCAATCATCGGATTTCGTGGGTGCTTCAGTGATGACCATCCGGTTTTTTCGGCCCGTCGGGTATGACTGTCCGGTTTTCTCCGCGTTCTTGGATGAACCATTCGGTTTTGTCGGCTTATCCGGTGTGACCATACGATTATTTCCGCCATGTTCGAAACGATCATCCGATATTTCCGCAATGGTCGAAGCGATCATCCGGTCACACCGCCGTGTCCGCTACGACTGTCCGACAAGGTCGAATCTTCTATGACAACCGTCGGGTCTAACCGCCACATCGAGGACAACCCACCGGTCTGAACGATGTGTGGTAGCCGGAACGCCTTCTCCCGAGAGCTCCGTGAGGGACTAAGCGACGCAAGGGTGAAATGAGGTAGGCAGGTTCTCACAAGCAACTTGGTACGTAAGAAAGGATGCCGGTGTTGAAAAGGTTAACCTACGTCGGGGCCGGCTTACGCCTGGGTTCTCCAACCTCCGGTACGCCCTCGGAGAACGCTAACACCCATCTTGCCTGAATTCCGCCGGGATTATCCGGTCTTTCCGGCCGTTCTTCAATAACCATCGGATTTCAGCGGCCTATTCCTTACGATTGACCGGTCTGGCCGGCCTTTGAGAGCCGACCATCCGATCGTTTCCGATCGTGCCCATTGATCGGTCGGTCTTATCGGTTCATTTGAGACTAGCATCGGACTTCTCCGGCCCGTGAAAGACGACCGTCGGATTTTTCCGGCCCGCAAGAGACGACCAGCGGATCTCGTCGGCCTATCGGAAACCATCGTTCGGTCTGGTGTGCCTATATGGAAGGACCATACTACCTGATCCGACGGTCCGGTGTCATCCGGCGGCTTATTTCGGCACTTCGGGAACGACCATCCGGTCTTGTCGCCTGATCCTCCAAGACCGGTGGATGGGATCTGCCACTGGAACACAGTGCGTCGCATCGTCCTATGCCTGGGGATTGTCGAAGCGGGCTCAGGAGCTCTGATATATAGCGGACATAGACCCGAGCTGGATGGCGGACCGCAGGTGGCGAAGCGCCGGCTTATCCGCCTTCGGAAGGAATCAGCAACCCGCGATACGAATACTCCGAAAAATGAAAGCGTATTAGCTGCAGTCCGCATCGCACCATCTGACTGAGTACTCCGGACGTGCCGGCTTGGCGGCCTCCACGCCGCGCCGGGACTGGATCCAAGTCTGTCTGGAACCGTCGCCCAAACATGACTGGCGGGAGGCGATGCCATGCTCCGAGGGTACGTGATTACCGACGTCGGAAGTACCACCACGAAGGCCCTGCTTATCGGCCCGGAAGGCAAGGAAGCGCGGCTTCTCGGAAGGGCCGCAGCTCCAACCACCGTGGAAAAGCCTTTCGAAGACGTTACGGTTGGGGTGGTCAACGCTCTCAGGGAGTTGGAAGAGCTGGCCGGCATCTCGCTGGTTACCGAGATATGCAGGCCTGCGGGCGAAGCGACTCACAGGCAGTACAGGTACCTCTCGACGTCCAGCGCGGGTGGCGGCCTGCAGATACTCGTCTACGGTCTTACGAAGAGCGTTACTGCCGATAGCGCCCGCAGGGCGGCCCTCGGAGGCGGTGCGATTATCCTGGACGTGATGGCCACCGACGACGGCAGGCAAGGTTTCGTCAAGATGGATGCCGTGCGAAACTGCAGGCCCGACATGGTCCTCATAGCCGGAGGCTTAGACGGCGGCAACGTGAGTTACGTCCTGGAGGTATGCGATATCCTCAACGCCGCCAAACCCAGCCCTCGTTTCGGCAGTGATTTTCGCATCCCGGTGATATACGCGGGGAATAAAGACGCCGCCGAGACCGTGAGAGATACCCTATCGGACCATTACGACCTCACCGTCGTCGACAACTTGCGGCCTACCCTGGAGAGAGAAGTCCTCGGGCCCGCGAGGAAAGCCATCCACGAGCTCTTCATGTCCCACGTGATGCAGCAGGCGCCGGGATACGGTGTGCTAAGCTCGTGGGTCGACGAAGACATACTGCCCACGCCTGCAGCTGTCGGGCGCATCATGGAGCTCGTGGCCGAGAGACGAGGTGCGAACATCTTAGGGATAGACATAGGCGGCGCGACCACCGACGTTTTTTCGGTAATCGATGGCACGTTCTTCCGTTCTGTGAGCGCTAATCTAGGTATGAGCTACTCTGCGGGCAACGTACTCGTGGAGGCGGGGCTCCAAGACATAGTCAGGTGGCTGCCGTTCAACATGTCCCCTTACCGCGTGGCGGACAGGATCCTCACAAAACTCATCCACCCGACGTCTCTTCCCGAGACCCAAGAAGACCTTCAGATCGAGCAGGCACTGGCCACCGAGGCCATAAGGCTCGCGTTTGGCCAGCATAAAGAAGTGGCGGTATTACTCCCGAGTGAGTCCTCTTTCACTTCCACGCGCTTTTTCGCCGAAGCCAGGATGGAGAACTTCAGGCGCCCAACCGGGGCCATAGATATCTCCAATATAGGACTCTTTATAGGTTCGGGAGGGGCCCTTTCCCACGCCCCGAGGCGGAACCAGGCTGCCTTCATGCTTCTTAACGCGCTTCAGCCTGAAGGCCGGACGTTCCTAGCCGTGGACAGCGTCTTCATGATGCCTCACCTGGGAGTGCTCTCAAGCCTTGACCCTGAAGCCGCCCTGAACGTCCTTGAAACGGACTGTCTGGTGCCTCTGGGTCCGGTGATTGCGCCCGGTGTTGTTGGGCCTGCCGGAGAGCCTGCGGTCTCTGTGAGCGTTACGTTGCGAGGAGATAGGCTTACGGCGCTGGTCCACTCTGGGGACATAAGGGTCATCCCCTTGGCCCAGGGAGAGAGGGCCAAGGTTGAGGTGGAAACCCTGGGGCAGACCGCCTTCAGGGGGACGAGGCGGCTTGAGTTCGAGACCACAGGAGGGACCGTTGGAATCATAGTGGATGCGAGGGGACGGCCCATCGTCCTGCCCGATGACCCGGACGAACGGGCGCGGCTCAACGCCAAATGGGCGGCGCAGATCGGCGCTTACGATATCGCGAATCCGCCTGGAAAGCGAGGTGACCGGGAATGAAAGCGGAGTCCCTAACGTATTTCCGCCAGATCCCTGCGGCGGCCCGCATCCTGGTGCGGTCTGGGGAGCGCGTGGAGCCTGACACGGTTGTCGCCAAGATCGAAGCGCTGCCGGGCAGGATGGGCAAGGTTGACGCCGCCTCGACCCTCGGCATCCACCCGACGGATCTTCCCACCCGTCTGATCAAGAAGGTAGGCGACCATGTCAAGACCGGGGATACGCTGGCGGCCAGGGCCGAGTTCTTCGACCGGCGGGCCGTGAGGAGTCCAGTCTCCGGCGTGGTTTCGGCCGTATCAAGGACTCTCGGCAACGTGTATATCCGCGAGATAGTGGACTTGGGTGAGCTTACCGGACCGGTGACCATCGAAGCCGCCAAACAGCTGGGAGTTGTGCCGGGGGAACTCAGGTACGCGAAAGCCGAGGACATAAGAGAAGGCTCCCTTGTGGCAAAGGGGCAGGTTCTCGCTGCGATAGACAGGAACCTGCCGAGGCATAAGACGGTGAGGTCTCCGCTCTACGGGAGAGTAAAGGAGATCGACCTGGAAAGAGGGACCATAACCATCGTCCCCGCGTTTCCCTCGCCTGACGTGAAGGCGTATATCAGGGGGAGGGTCACGGCGGTCATGCCGGACAAGGGCGTCGAGGTACAGGGCCGGGGGATAAGGCTGGAGGGCCTCTGGGGGCTCGGCGGGGAGGCTTTCGGACGTCTCCGCGTGATCTGCGGCGATCTTCACCCCGGCATGGACCTGGAGCCAGGCTCGATCCTCGCAGTCAGAGGGACGGCGTCTCACGAGGCGCTCATGGCGGCCGCTGCCGCAGGGGTCGCGGGTACCATCATGGGGTATATGCCCTCCGAGACCGTCCTCTCTCTAGTCGGCGAGCACGCGAACCTCGGCATCACCGGAGATGAGGACGTACCCTTCCCGATAGTGGTCATGGAAGGGTTTCACCCGTGTCCGATCCGAGAAGAAGTGTTTTCCGCCCTCGCGAAGTTCGAGGGAGATACGGTGTCTATACGGGGGGTTACCCACATTCGGGCCGGGGTAATCCGCCCTGAGGTCATCCTCCATTCGACGCCCGGAGAGGGGGCTTCCTGATGGGTATAGCCGGTAGCGGTATAGACTATTCGGCCCTGCGCCCCGAGATAGACCACCCCATTAGAGAAGACGCCCTTACCACGTGGCGGCTTTGCACGAACTTCGTCAGCGCGAGAGACATACTCGACCGTTTTGGGGAGTGGCCGGATAACCTCCTGGATCAGGGCAACTTTGAACCGCTCTACAAAGGAGAATGGAAGGACCCCATCCCTGGGCTGGCGGCCGCTGGAACCGATGCGGCAAGACCCCTGTTTCCGTTCCTCGATGAGGCGGAGGCAGAGAGGATCCTAAGGGTCTACGAGCCTGCCAGGGAGAGTATCTACCCGGATTTCGCGGCGTTCCTGAAAGAAGCAGCCCGCGAAGTCGCGTGCGGGGCAGACGGGATGCTCCTTGCGGCTCAGACGCTTCTTGTTCTCTCCATGAGAGAAAGGGAGAAAAAGATAGGTATCTGGGATATGAGGACGCCGCAGCAGAAGATTGGAGCCGTTTTCGCCCTCGGCGTCCACATTGGCGGGACTTTTTCCAGGGTCAGCGCACTCGTCGCGGGGAAGGGCATGAGGCTCTGCGTCCCATGGGGAGGTGCTTATGGAGAGTACTCCAAGATCCTCCCGATACTGGAAAACCCCTATTCGGGCTGGCTCCTAAGGACGTCTGACGAAGAACTCAACGTCCTCATGGGGGGACTCACTTCCTGGTCGCTTGAACTCCTTGAATTCATAGACGCGTCCAAACTCCACCTGAGGCGCGGCCAGGCGCGCCTCAACGTAGACCTGCTGCCAGGGTCGTCTGTGCTTTCCTGCCTTCCGGCCCTCCGTTCGGCGATTGCGAAAGTGGCAGATGGGGCTTCGAAGTGCTTAAGTGAAGTGGTCGAACTGTGGAAGACTGGACGGTACTCCTATCTAGAAGGACCGGGCGACTATCTGGAGATGAGCTATTCCGTGCTCCTGGGGCTTCTTTTCTTGTGGGCGATGGAGGATGGTCTGCTCAAGCGGACTCCCTCTTTCGTGCGGGTAGGCGAGCCTCTTGTCCCCAAGAAATCCATCTTGGCCAGCATCAGACGGGAAAAGCCTCGCTTTAACGGTATCTACATGCTAACCGACTCGGACGCGGTGTGGCAGGCCCTTGTGGCGACTTGCAGTGAGCCTCGCTGAGAACCGGCGCGAGACCGCATGTGAGAAAAAGTGGCTCTGGATCTCACCGGCAAACTGGTGATCCATCGCAACAAAGATTACAAGCAGGCACACAGCTATGCCTTTCCGGTACACGAGACTCACCTCCGCCGTTAGTTAGAGAGAAAGTCGGCGGGCACTGAGGTGGCGTCTACTACTGCTGGGGGGCTGTGGTGCGACTACTCGTGTGGTCCCACCGCTTTACAGACGTTCCCGATCGAGAACTGATTCGCGGCTATTTGACCGCACCTCAGATAATGCCACGGCAAAGAGGATTTCCCGTACTCAAGGTGCAAGAGTCTCATGGGTTCGAAAGGGGGCGCCGCGATGGAGAGGCGATCGCGTGAAGTAGAGAGGTACATACGTCATTCGAAGGTAACAGATCCGGGGGGCATGTCCTGGGCGTTTGAAGGGCTTCCCAGGGATATCCCGGCCCTCGTGGAAACCATCCAGGGCTTTTTTCTTCACATCCACTGGGCAGGACGCTACGGGGTGACTCCCACCGAGGAGCAGAAAGGCCACGTCCAATCGAGGTTGGTATCTCGCATCCTCGAAGTCTTGGTGAGCCAAGACCCCGCACCGCTTACGCGGTCCCGGCCCCTTGAAAGGCGGTTTTTCGGAAATTGCCGCGACTACTCTGTGTTTCTGTGTTCTGTCCTTCGGTCGCAAGGCGTCCCCGCGAGGGCCAGGTGCGGCTTTGGAACCTACTTCCTGCCGGGAACCTACGAGGACCACTGGGTGTGCGAGTACTGGAACGGCGAGCGGTGGGTCATGTTGGACGCGCAGATCGACGACTTCCAGCGGAGCCGCTTGGGCATAGATTTCGACACCCTGGACATGCCGGAAGGGCGGTTTGTGAAGGCTTCGGAAGCGTGGCTCATGTGCCGGGAAGGCCGGGAAGACCCCGAGAAGTTCGGGATATTTGACATGCGCGGCATGTGGTTTGTGAGGGGGAACGTCTTGAGAGAACTCGCGGCCCTAAACGGTGCGGAGATGCTCCCGTGGGATGTGTGGGGGCTCATGTCCGAAGACCTCTCGGAGGACGCCGCACAAGGTGATTACGGCGAACTGGTCCGCGCCGAAAGGCATACGCTCCTCGACAAGGTTTCCCGCGCCCTGGTGGAGGATGACGATGACGCGATCCTCAGTCTCTACCGGTGCGAACCGGGACTTGCGGTACCTGAAGAACTGCTCGTTGCCGGGCGGTGACCTCCCGGCGGCGAGGGGGAGCGCATCCCAGCGTGCCTATGAGACTGTGTTTCTCGACATCTTGACCGGAAGGGTGAAGGTGCTGTGGACTACAGAGACATACCCCGTTCTTCTGACTACGAACGGAAGATCCTGCCCCTGAGAGAGCAGGCAAGGGTGAGGGATTCGTGGCTGCGCCACAGGCTGGAGACGGTGCTGCCCAAGGCTATGGCCAGGGAAGGATTCGACATGTGGATCGTTGTCTGCAGGGAGTACAACGAGGATCCAGTGTTCCTTACCCTAATGCCCGCGACGGTGATGGCCGCAAGGCGACGGACCATGCTGGTCTTCTACCGGCGCCCCGACGGCACGGTCGAGCGCCTCATACTCTCCCGCACTGGCGGAGGACGTGACGGCCTGTACAGTAGCGCATGGAATCCCGATACCGAAGACCAGTGGGAAGCTCTCGCGAAGGTCGTCCGGGAACGGGACCCGAAATCCATAGGCATCAATATATCGGAGACGTTTGCCTTTGGCGACGGCCTCAGCTGCACCGAACACCGGCTCCTCTCCGAGGCGCTGGGCGAGAAGTACATGGCTCGGGCAAGGGGCGCGGAGAGGCTCGCAGTAGGGTGGCTCGAGGAACGTACCGAACAGGAGATTGCGGCGTACCCCGGCATTGTTCAGATAGCCCACGGAATAGTGAAAGAAGCCTTCTCCAGCCGGGTAGTCCATCCCGGCATCGCGACCGCAAACGACATCGGATGGTGGATGCGCCAGCGGATGTCGGACCTGGGCCTGAGGGCCTGGTTCCACTCAAATGTATCCGTGCAAAGGCGAGGCGCGACGCAAGTCGATCCGGACGACCCGATCCTCCCGGGCGACGTCCTCCACTGTGATATGGGTTTCATCTACCTCGGGCTTGCGACGGACGTGCAGCAGCTTGCCTACGTGCTCAGGCCGGGTGAAAGGGATGCGCCCTTCGGACTTAGGGCCCTACTGGCGGCCGGAAACAGGCTTCAGGACATCCACGCAGGTGAATTTGTAGAAGGAAGGACCGGCAACGAGATCCTTGCCGCGACCCTAGAGAAAGCAGTGGCCGAGGGGCTCGTGCCTTGCGTGTACTCGCATCCCCTGGGTTTCCACGGGCACGGGGCAGGACCTACTATAGGCCTGTATGACCAGCAGCAGGGAGTCCCGGGAAGAGGGGACTATGAACTCAGGGAAAACACCTGCTACGCCATGGAGCTCAACGTGAAGGCCCCCGTACCCGAGTGGGACGACCAGGTAGTGACAGCTGCCTTGGAAGAGGACATTGTGTTCAAAGACGGCAAAGTGCGTTTCCTGGACGGGAGGCAGAAGGCCTTCCACCTGATACGCTGACCCGTTCCACTCAATGGGCGGAGCCGGCAGATGGGAAGCCCCGTTTCCCGCCGTGAACTCGTGACGCCCCGGTTCCCCCATGCGCCGGGACCGGGGGCTTCTGCTTCTGAAAGCACTTGCGGAGAAGAGCGCCAAAGTCCATTATGGCAGGTAGAGAGAATCTGGACGAGTGGGCGATATTGCGCCTGATCAAGATACCCTGAGACACACCGGAGGCGGTAGCATGCAGAAGAGGACGCTTGGCAGGACCGGCATTGAAGTGACTGAGCTGTGTTTCGGGGTGCTCCCCATGGGGCCCAACCAGATGGGGTTAGCACCCGAAGAGGGCGGTCGCCTCATCAAGAAGGCGATCGAGAGGGGAGTCAATTTCCTCGACACGGCCCAGTCCTACAGGACCTATCCCCACATCAGGGCAGCCCTGGATGCGCTTCCCGATAAGCGGAAAGACATAGTCATCTCGACCAAATCGGCCGCCAAGACCTACGAAGAGATGTCCGAGGCGGTGGAAGAAGCGAGGTTGGCGCTGGATAGGGACGTGATCGATATATTCCTTCTCCATGCGGCGAGAGTGGACAGCTCTGTGTTTGAAGAGCGGAAGGGCGCCTACGAGTGCCTGCTCGACATGAAATCCAAGGGGATCGTCAGGGCGGTCGGCATCTCGACTCACTCGGTGGACGTCGTGAGGAAGGCCGCGGAGGTAGAAGGGATCGACATCGTGTTCCCCTTGATAAACCGCGTGGGGATGGGCATCTTGCACGGCACCCGTGACGATATGGTGGTGGCCATCAAGAAAGCCGCAGCCGCCGGGAAAGGTCTTTTTGCCATGAAGGCGTTGGCAGGCGGCAACCTACTTACGGATATAGAAGGCGCCTTTGCCTATGTGCGGGGCATAGAGGGCATCTCGTCTGTGGCAGTCGGGATGGTGAACGAGGAGGAGCTGGAGGTAAACCTCGCTATCTTTAACGGCGAGCCCGTGCCGGAGTCTTTGAAGAGCCGTGCCGTCAACACGAAGAAACTCATCATCCAGGCGTTTTGCGTTGGCTGCGGAAAGTGCGTCGAGACCTGCCCGAACATGGCCATGGAAGTGGTGGACGGGAAGGCAAGAAACGACAAGTCCAAGTGCATCCTGTGTGGGTACTGCGCTCCGGTATGCCCGCAGTTCGCGATCAGGCTTGTCTGATTGGAGGAGAGGGATGCTGAGGTGAAGTGCCACTTAGGTACCCCGATATGGTAGAATTCATTATTAATCATTCTGCTAAAGGACCTGTTTAGGAGACGGTCACTAGCACCGGGGGATCGAGAGATGTGGCGCCTCAAAGGCGCTCTTATGCGCCTGAAGTCTGACCTCAGCATGCCTCTTCCCGAGCATCCTGTAGACCGGGTCGAGAGAAACATCCGTGTAAACATATATCACGGCATCTGCTCAATCTTGGCGACGAATCTGGTCTCGACATTCCAGGGGATTTTCGCCGTCAAGCTGGGAGCTTCCGATTACGAGGTGGGGCTCCTCTCCTCAGGACCGGCCTTAGTCAGCCTCTTATCCATGATCCCGGGCGGGAAGCTCATGGACAAGCAGGCCCGCAAGAAGCGGGCCATACGTCTTTTCATACTGCTTCACCGGGTATTTTATCTGTTCTTGGCTATGATTCCCTTCTTCACCGGGCACAAGAGGGCGCTCCTTCTCGTGTTGGGGGTAACGCTGATGAACGCCCCGGCTTCCATAGCCAACATCGGATGGCAGGCGTTCATCTCTAAGGTGATACCCGCGGACAGGCGGGCGGATGCCTTCGCGGCTCGAAATCGCCTCATGAACCTCGCGGGAACGCTGGTGGTCCTGATCGCGGGACGCCTCATCGACCTCGCGGGTTTCCCCATCGGCTACCAGGTATTCTTCGCCCTGGCCTTCCTGTTGTCCCTCGTGGAGATATGGGTCCTTGGAAAGGTTGATGAAGAGGCGCCCGCGGCTGAAACCGGGTTTCCCGCGCGAGGCGCCGTATCCGGCAAGAGCGGTCAGGAAGACAAGGCGCGCCGGGACGGAGGCCCGGCGAAGGGCGCGGGGAAACTCAAGATGCCTGCGCCATTTCTGAGGTATACTCTGGCCTCGATCTTCTATTACCTGGCCCTGCAGGCGCCGTGGCCCCTTTTTACGCTGTACCAAGTAAACGTTCTTGGAGCCAACAACACTTGGGTGAGCCTCCTCAGCCTGACCAACACGAGTGGTTCGCTCCTCGGCTACGGCTTCTGGGCCAGACAGTGCAGGAAGAGAGGGAATCTCAGCACTCTTGCGATAGCCAGCGCGGGCATTTTCGCCATCCCTCTGGTCTACGCGTTCTCCAAGAGCCTTCTGACCATAGTGTGCTTCAACTTGTTCACCGGGGCCATCTTCTCGGGGGTGAACCTCGCTCTCTTCAACTGCCTCCTGGAAGTGACTCCCGAAGAGTCCAAGGCCAGTTACATCGCCTATTACACAACTGCCGTCAACGTTTCGGCCATCTTCGCGCCCATGGTTGGCGTCGGGCTCCTGAACCTCTACGGCTACCGCACGGCTTTCCTCATTTGCGCCGCCATGCGACTTTCGGCCGCCGGGTTCTTCAGGCTCACGCGGTACCTGGAAGAGAAGTCCCTGTCAGGTGCCCGAGAGTTTGCGATGTAGCCGCGCTGTCGTAAACTGTTGTCGTAGCACGTGGTTGGGCCGGAAGGTAGCGCGTGAGGCGCCCTTTCCTTCGTTGACCCTCATATTCGTGGGTCGGTATAATCGTTCTAATCTTCGCCCACAAACTGGGAGGCCTTTGCTATGCGGATGAGTCAGAGGTTCGGTAGGACCCTAAGAGAAAAGCCGGCCGAAGCCGAAATGCCTTCGCACGAGCTCCTTCTCAGGGCCGGCATGATCTCCAAGCTGGCGGCAGGCATATACAGCTACTTGCCTCTCGCTTGGCGCGCCATCAAGAAGATCGAAGACATCATGAGGAAAGAGATGGACGCCGCCGGCGCCCAGGAAATGAACATGCCGGTCGTGCATCCTTCTGACATATGGGAGGAGTCGGGCCGTTTCTACCAGGTAGGACCGGAGATGGTCAGGTTCAAGGACCGGTCTGGGAGAGACATGGTCCTGGCGATGACCCACGAAGAGCCGGTCACCGACCTTGCCCGGCGGTTTATCGACTCCCACAAGCAGCTTCCCGTGGTCGTGTACCATATCCAGACCAAGTTTAGAGACGAACCCAGGTCCAGGGGCGGCCTGGTGCGGGTCCGCGAGTTTGTTATGAAGGACGCGTACAGTTTCCACGCCGACGAGAAGAGCCTGGACGAGTACTATCCCGTCCAGTGCCGGGCTTACAGGCGGATATGCCAGTCGTGCGGCGTGCCCGTGGTCCAGGTCCAGGGCGACGTCGGCATGATGGGAGGTACCGGCGCCCACGAGTTCACGTACATAACCGACGTGGGCGAGGATACGGTCCTCCTTTGCCCGAAGTGCGGCTACGCAGCGAACAGGGAGGCGGCGTGCCTCGACAAGAACCTGGGAGTACCCGAGCCGGCCGAAGAAGAGATCCCGTCGCAGCCCACGAAGGTCGCGACTCCGGGCAGGGACACGATAGCTTCGGTCTGTGAGTTCCTGGGGAAAGACCCCAAGACCAGCATAAAGACGATGGTATATTTTGCCGGGGAAGAGCCCGTCATGGTAGTCCTCAGGGGCGATCTCGACGTCAACGAGAAAAAGCTTGCCAACCTGCGCAAGGTAGAGAAGGTCCGGCTCGCGGAGCCTGAGGAGCTGAAGAGCCTTGGGCTCGAACAGGGGTATATGTCGCCTGTAGGGGTGCAAGGCATATTCGTCGTGGCAGACGACAGCCTCTCGACCGAACGGGCCTATGTAGCCGGAGCCAACGAACACGGCTACCACCTCGTCGGCGTTGTGCCGGGCAGGGATTTCAGGTATGACGTAATGGCCGATATCGCTGCGGCGAGGGAAGGAGATCCATGTCCGGTCTGCGGCGACGGCCTGACGGTGAAGAGAGGGATCGAGGTAGGCAACACTTTCAAACTCGGCACGAGGTATTCAGTCCCCATGAAAGCCATGTACCAGGACGAAAAGGGAGAGATGAAGCCCCTGGTCATGGGATGCTACGGGATGGGTGTAGGTAGACTCCTGGCGTGCGTCGTGGAAGCCAACCACGACGAGAAGGGGATCATATGGCCGATGACGGTGGCGCCTTACCATGTGCACCTGGTGGCTTTGGGTACTTCGGAAGAAGCCAGGAACGCGGCGGAGAGCGTGTATGAGCGCCTGCTGGCAGAAGGCATCGAAGTGCTCTACGACGACCGTGACGAGTCGGCCGGCGTCAAGTTCAACGACGCCGACCTTCTGGGGATGCCCATCCGGGTAACCGTGTCCGAAAGAAGCCTCAAGAGAGGCGGAGCGGAGGTCAAACTGCGAAGGCTTCCCGACGGTGAGATAGTCGCCCTGGATGAGCTGCCTGAAAGACTCAAGTCCATTATCCGCAGTGAGATAGAACGCATTCTGCCCGGGGAGGAATCCTGATGGCTGAGCCTATAGGCAAGTACATGATGGGCTCCGAGATCCGTTCCTCTTTCCTTAAGTTTTTCGAGGATAGAGGCCATACAGTCGTGCCCAGTTCTTCGACGGTCCCCCACGGTGACCCGACTCTCCTCTTCACCAATGCGGGCATGGTGCAGTTCAAGGACGTGTTCCTGGGCAAAGAGAAGAGGTCCTATACCCGGGCGGTTACGGCTCAAAAGTGCGTGAGGGCCGGCGGCAAGCATAACGACCTGGATAACGTCGGCTTTACCGCCCGTCACCATACCTTCTTTGAGATGCTGGGGAACTTCTCGTTCGGAGATTACTTCAAAGAAGAGGCCATCTCGTACGCCTGGGAGTTCCTCACAAAGGTCCTCCTTCTCCCCAAAGAGAGGCTCTGGATCACGATTTACGAAGACGACGACGAGGCAGAGGCCCTGTGGCGGGGAATCGCAGGAATGCCCAAAGACCGCATTGTGAGGCTCGGTGAGGAAGACAATTTTTGGGCCATGGGAGACACCGGGCCTTGTGGTCCAGATTCGGAGATAGTCGTCGACAGAGGAGAGCAGTACGCCTGCGGACCGAACTGCGGGATAGGCAAGTGCAATTGCGACAGGTGGCTGGAGATCTGGAACCTGGTTTTCATGCAGTTTATGCGGGATGAAAGCGGAAACCTGAGCCCGCTCCCCCGGCCAAGCATAGACACGGGTATGGGGCTGGAGCGCATCGCTTCAGTGCTTCAGGGCGTCGACACCAACTACGAGACGGACCTCTTCGTCCCGATTATCGCGAAGATAGAAGAGATGACCGGGCGGAAGGCCGGAGAAGACGCGCCGGTGTTTCCTTTCAGGGTCATCGCGGATCACATCAGAAGCTGCGTTTTTCTGGCCGCCGACGGTGTCCACCCGTCCAACGAAGGCCGGGGGTACGTGATGCGCCGCATTCTACGCCGGGCGGTGAGGTTCGGCCAGGAGCTGGGCCTCAGGGAGCCTTTCCTCGCTGGGCTCGTCCCCGTCGTAGCCCAGGTTATGAAGGACGCTTACCCTGAACTTGAACCCAAGACCGAGTATGTCCAGAGAGTGCTCACGCTCGATGAGGAGAGGTTCCTGAGCACCCTCGAAGAGGGCCAGAAGAGGGCGATCCTTCTCCTTGCCGCCGCCAAAGAGAAGGGCCTCTCAGTGCTCCCGGGCAAGGATGCTTTCCTCCTTTACGATACCTTTGGATTCCCCATCGACCTCACCAAGGACATGGCAAGGGAACACGGGCTCGCCGTAGACGAGAAGTACTTCGAAGAAGAGATGGCGAAGCAGCGGGAAAGGAGCCGCGGAGCCAGGCAGAACATCCACGATGAGATCGATAAGGTCCTGGAGCTCATTCCCGAGGTAACGGCCACCGAGTTCGTCGGTTACCGGGAAGACTCCTGCGAGGCGAGGGTCTTGGCTCTGGTGAAAGGCGACTCCAGGACTACCGAGCTGGAAGCCGGCGAAGATGCGATCTTGGTACTGGACAGGACACCTTTCTACGCAGCGGGAGGCGGGCAGGAGTCCGATACCGGGACGATCCTGAGCAGGCAAGGGGAACGCCTCGCCACCGTCTCCGCCGTCACGAAGGCGCCGTCGGGGATCTATCTGCACAGGGTACACGCGGAAAGGCCAGGGATCATGGCCGGACAGGAAGTGGTCTGCGCCATCGACGTACGGCGCAGGCGGGGTCTTGAAAGGCACCACACGGCGACGCACCTCATCCACAGCGCTCTGAGGACCCTCTTGGGTGAGCATGCGCAGCAGGCCGGGTCGCTTGTCCAAGAAGACAGGCTGCGCTTCGACTTCAGCCACTTCGCTCCCCTCACGAAAGAGGAGATCGCCAGACTGGAAGATATGGTGAACGACATGGTCATGAGGGATCTTCCGGTCTCATGGCATGAGACGTCCCTTGAAGGAGCCAGGGAAGAAGGCGCGATAGCCTTGTTCGGGGAGAAGTACGGGGAGAGCGTACGGGTGGTTGAAGTCGGATGCGAGTCCAAGGAGCTTTGCGGGGGAACCCACGTAAGGCGCACAGGTGAGATAGGGCAGATCCAGATCGTGTCCGAAAGCGCGATCGCGGCGGGTGTACGCAGGCTTGAGGCAGTCGCGGGAGAGGCTGCCTTGAACAGGGCGCGAGAGGCGACGGCTCTGCTGCAGAGACTGGCATCTCTCCTAGATACCAGCGTAGACAAACTGGAAGACAAGGTTAAGTCCCTCATGGACACGGTAAGCAAGTACTCCCGGGAACTTCAAAAAGCCCAGTCTGGGACGCTCGAAGGGATCGCCAGGTCGCTTCTTAGGGAGCTTGAGCGGGCCGGCGGTAGGAACCTGGGAGTGGTTGTTTCCCGTCAAGATGATCTGGAGATCAAAGATCTGCGGAGTCTTGGCGACAAGCTCAAAGACGGCGGTGCCCAGGTTGTGATCTTGGGTTCTGCCAAGGAAGACCGGGCTACTTTGATCGTCATGGCGACTCCCGAGGCGGTAAGAAGCGGCGCAAATGCTGCAGCCATAGTGCAGAAGGGTGCTCAGGCGATGGGCGGCTCCGGCGGTGGGAAGGCGGAATTCGCCCAGGCCGGTGGCAAGTCGCCGGAAGCCCTGGACCGTGCGCTGCAAGAGGCCAGGAAAGAGGCGGAGAGGCTTCTCGGGGTCGCGGGCAGTTAAGAGTCCGAGATGTAGGAGTTTTGGCTCATCTGGCGAAGAGTGATCCTAGGAGGGGTCCTGGGCATGGCTGAGTTCGAAGAAACGCGCTTTTTCAAGGTAAAGCCCGATAGAGAAGAAGAGACTAGAGAGATCATACTTAAGGTTTATATGGCCCTGAAAGAAAAAGGCCACAATCCGGTGAGCCAGATCGCCGGCTACCTCTTGTCAGGGGATCCCACGTATATCACCAGCCACAACAACGCGAGGAGCCTCGTTAGGAAAGTAGAACGTGACGAGATCCTGGAAGAACTCATAAGGGCCTACGTACGAGAGGCAAAGGCCATGTAAGCCGGCTTAAGAGGGTGATGATGAGAGGGCCGGGCGGCCCTCTGTCTGTTATTGCTTGTCTTGGGAGGTAAGCCGTGGGCTTTTTCGTGTGTGTCATGGTCTTCTTTCGGGCGCGCTCCTCATTGACATGGAGAGCCAGACAGGGTGACCGCAATAAGATTGTACGTGTATCAGGGCATGCTCTTAGGAGTAGCGTTCCGGAAGGAAGGGATGGGCTTTGATCCCCTTAAGAGACACTCAGAGGTCGCGGCGGAAACCGTTCGTAAATTGGCTTATCATCGCGATAAACCTCGGGGTTTTCGCATACGAGCTTTCGCTTACCCAGAGGGGCCTCAATGCGTTCACCGTGAAGTACGGGGTTATTCCTGCCGTCCTCGTGAACCCCGGCTCGTTCCCGCGTCCCCTCTTGGACATGACCTCCGGATGGCTTTCCCTCGTGACGTCCCTCTTCATCCATGTCGGTTGGGTCCACTTGTTTGGAAACCTTATGTACCTCTTCATTTTCGGAGACAACGTCGAGGATAAGCTGGGACACGGGCGCTACGCCGTGTTTTACCTCTGCTCGGGCATAATAGCTTCCTTGGCTCACGTGTTTTCGTCTCCGACATCCACGGTGCCCGTGGTGGGAGCCAGCGGTGCCATAGCGGGAGTCCTAGGGTCATATTTCATCATGTTTCCCCGAGCGAGGGTACTAGCGCTCATACCGGTAGGCATCTTCCTGCCAATAGTTGAAGTACCGTCCATCGTTTTCCTGTTCCTGTGGTTCGTGACAAACCTCCTGTCCGGCGTCGCGTCTCTGGGCGTAGCTGCCCAGGGCGGCGTAGCCTGGTGGTCACACGTTGGGGGGTTTATCGCCGGGATGCTTCTTGCTATCGTTATGGGGCGGGGCAGGATTAGGTCTCGATGAACGAGAACTCTCAGATGTCTCTATCAAACACCGGAGGGATAGTAATTGTCTAAAGTAACGCTGTCGGTTATCAAGGCCGACGTAGGCGGTTTTGTTGGGCATTCGTCGGTACACGAGAACCTGCTTCAGGCCGCGAAGGACCACCTCGAGAAGCGTGGCAAAGGGCTCCTCATAGACTTCCACGTTGGGCATGTGGGAGACGACATCGAGCTCATAATGACTCACCGCCTGGGCGTGGACAGCGAAGACATTCACAAACTGGCCTGGGACGCCTTCCTGGCAGCTACTGAGGAGGCCAAGAAACTCAAGCTGTATGGAGCAGGCCAAGACCTCTTGGCAGATTCCTTCTCGGGAAACATCAAGGGGATGGGCCCGGGCGTCGCGGAGATGGAGTTCGAGGAGAGGGCTTCGGAGCCGGTCATAGTCTTCATGGCCGACAAGACTGAGCCCGGGGCGTGGAACTACCCCCTCTACAAGATGTTCGCCGACCCGTTCAACACCGCGGGGCTTGTCATCGACCCCAAGATGCACAAGGGGTTTGACTTCGAGGTGCACGACCTCATTGAACATAAAAAAGTCGTGTTCCACTGTCCCGAAGAGATCTACGACCTCCTAGTGTTTATCGGGGCTCCCGCACGTTACTGCGTTAAGTCGGTCTACTCCAGGACCCTCGGCGAGATTGCCGCCACCTCGTCCACCCAGAGGCTCAACCTCATGGCCGGCAGATACGTCGGGAAGGACGACCCCGTGCTGATCGTCCGTTGCCAGAGCGGCATGCCTGCGGTCGGAGAGGCGCTCGAGCCTTTCGCCAGACCGCACATCGTCGCGGGCTGGATGAGAGGATCCCACCATGGTCCCCTCATGCCGTGTGGCATGAACCAGGCTACTCCGACCAGATTTGACGGGCCTCCGAGGGTAGTGGCGCTTGGCTTCCAGATTGCCGATGGGAAGCTTATCGGCCCGCAGGACTTCTTCGCTGATCCAGCCTTTGACCGGGCGAGGCAGGTCGCCAATGAGATCGCCGACTACTTCCGTTCCATGGGTCCCTTTGAACCTCACCGCCTTGGGCTGGAAGAACTTGAGTACACAACCATGCCGGAAGTCATGAGCAGGCTCGCCGGAAGGATGGAACCGATAAAGTAAGACTATCCAGGTGGGTCCCTTCGCGTCTGGGCTGGCGCGGAGGGACCCCGTAAGACGGTGACCTTGTTGCGCTACAGGTACTTGGGTAACACTGGCCTCAGAGTGTCTGAACTGTGCTTTGGTTCGCTCCCGTTTAGCCGCGCCCACTATGACATTTCCCCCGAACAATCGGCCAAAGTGATCGGTTTTGCGTGGGATATGGGCGTGAACTTCTTCGATACCGCCGATTTCTACGATACTTACGCGCACCTCAAGCAGGTGGCCCAGAATGAAGACTCGGTGATAGCTTCGCGCTCCTTTGCCTTCGACCGGGAGGGGATGAAGAGATCTCTCGAACGGGCGAGACTTGAACTAAACCGCGACACCATAGACATTTTCGGGCTTCACGAGCAGGAGTCGGCCCTCACCCTCAAGGGCCACAGAGAGGCGCTGGAATACCTCGTCCGTGAGAAAGAGCGCGGCATCATAAGGGCGGTATGCGTTTCAACCCACACGGTTGACTGCGTCAGAGCGGCGGCCCTTCTTCCCGAGGTAGACGTGATCTTCGCCATTTTGAACGTAGAGGGGCTTGGCATAAGGGGCGGGTCAAGGGGCGACATGGAGGAGGCCCTTAGGTTTGCGTGGGAGTGCGGAAAGGGCATCTATATCATGAAGGCCCTGGGAGGCGGTCACCTGTATGCCCATGCCCGCCGGGCTCTTGAATATGCGCGGGATTTCCCCTACAAGCACAGTGTTTCTGTTGGTATGCGCGATATCTACGAGGTAGAATTCGCCGCGAGGATCTTCTCGGGGGAGGAGCCCCCTGAAGAGGAGATTCCGGCCGGCAGGGAGCCCAGGCGGCTCGTGGTAGAGGACTGGTGCGAAAGATGCGGGCGCTGTATCGAGACTTGTGACTTCGGGGCCCTCTCTGTGGGACCCGACGGGCGTCCAGTAGCCGACGCCTCGAGGTGCGTGTTCTGCGGCTATTGCGCCAAGGCCTGTCCCCATTTCTGCCTGAAAGTGATGTGAAAGCCGCATGGTAGAGGGCAGGATAATCGGTATAGACCTCGGCCTCAAGAGGGTAGGAGTGAGCGTCAGCGACGAAACGAAGACGCTGGCCAGCCCCTTGGCGGTGCTCCCTTACGAAGGCCCGGAGAAGCTCGCCCAAGAGATCATAGCCCTGGCCAGGCAACACGGTGCCTCCGGGTTTGTGGTTGGGCTCCCCAAGAACATGGACGGCACGCTGGGACCGGCGGGGAAGCGCGCGAGGCGTTTCGCCGGTCTCCTCGAGAGGCTCTCAGGGATGCCGGTTTTTCTGTGCGACGAAAGGCTTACCACTTCCCAGGCGGAAAAGGAAATGATAGCCTTAGGGAAGTCCCGCCGTAGGAGGAAGGAGACTATAGACGGCGCCGCGGCAGTCCTCATCCTTGAGAATTTCCTGGGGACCATGCGGAAAAGGACGCTACACGAAGAAGGGTAGTGATACGAGTGAGCAAACATGATGATGACCTTATCGTGCTGCAGGATGAAAATGGAGAAGAGATAAGTTTCCGGATCCTTTTCGACTCGCTCTTTGTTGGCGATAGGCAGTACGTAGTCCTCATGCCCGTCCAAGAGGAAGACGACATGGAACCGGAGATCGTGATCCTCAGGCTGGATGTGGACGAAAACGGCGAGAACATCCTCCTTACCATAGACAGCGACGAAGAATGGGAAGAAGTCTTGAAAGCCTTCGAGGAGATCGAGCTCGAGGGCGAGTATGAAGATTACGAGTTTGTCCTGGACGAAGACGAGGACGATTCAGAATACGAAGACGAGGAAGAGGAAGAAGAGGAGGACCCTGAGTATTGAGAGCGCCCGGCGCGCAGGTGGAAAGCCCCCGCCGCAGAAGTCGCCTCGCGATTTACTGCCTGGGGCTTCTTATTGTCCTGCTTCTGGCATCCCTCTCGATATTCTCATATCTGAGCTCTTGCCCGCTTCCGGAGACGGCTGGCCCGGTCAGTGTCATGGTCGAGCCGGGGATGTCCACCCGGGAGGTGGCAAAGCTCCTCGAGGAGCAGGGAGTAATCCGGAGCGACCTGTTTTTCAGGATCCTCGCCAGGATGAAGCGGGCCGACGGACTGATTCAGTCGGGGGAGTACAGTTTTGGGCCCGGCATCCATATCCGCGACGTGCTGGACAGCCTGGTTGAGGGCCGCGTCATCTACTACTCGCTCACGGTACGTGAGGGGCTGAGCGTGGAGCAGATCGCGGCCCTTGTCGAAGAAAAGGGCTTCGGGACCAAAGAGGCATTCCTTGAAGCCGCCTCCGATAGATCTTTGGCGCCCGACTACGTCCCGGCGGAATACCTTGAGACCGCGAAATACCCGCTGGAGGGCTATCTTTTCCCCGACACATATTACATCCGCCGCGGTATGACCGAACGAGACATTGTCCTCATGATGCTTAAGCGTATGGACGAGGTCTTCACAGAGGAGATGCGGGAGAAGGCCAGAGCTATGAACCTCACTCCTCACGGGGCGGCGACTCTGGCCTCAATCGTGGAGCGAGAGGCTCAGGTGGCCTGGGAGCGGCCGGTCATAGCCGCCGTCTACTTGAACCGTCTGAGGATAGGGATGAAGCTGGACGCGGATCCCACAGTGCTTTACGCCCTGGGAAAGCCTCCGAACGCCCTTGTCCTCTGGAAAGACCTCGAAGTGGATTCCCCGTACAACACGTATAAGTATCCGGGTCTCCCACCGGGGCCTATCTGCAATTTCGGCAAGGCGAGCCTCGAGGCGGTGCTCGCCCCGGAAGATGTGGACTACCTCTATTTTGTGGCGAAGAACGACGGAACCCACGCCTTCGCCCGCACTCTGGCGGAGCACAACCTAAACCGCGCAACCTACCAGGGGCGCTGAATAACGGCATCCCTTCCTCACGCATTCTAAGAGCACGGACCTAACCTGTGCCTCTTTCACGCGGAAGGGCACAGTAGGAGCCACAAGCAGAGGAAGGGATGCTCTTTGAGGATCAAGGCTTTTCTGTGCTTCGGAGCGGCGGTGCTGGTGGTTCTTTCGACTACTTTCTCGGCCGATATGCCAAGGGCCTTGGCGGCGCCCCAAAGCTGGTTCGACGAGTATGAACTCCTGGCCAGGGTTATCATGGGCGAAGCGACCGGCGAGCCCTTCCTTGGCATGGTCGCAGTGGGCGCGGTCATAATAAACCGGACCAAACATCCTGAGTTTCCGCCCACTATAGCAGGGGTCATCTATGAACCTGATGCTTTCGAATCGGTGACAAACGGCCTGATATGGAGCGCCAATCCAACGGATGAGATGTACCGTGCCGCCGAGCTGGCCCTGAGCGGCTATGACCCCACCTACGGATGCACCTTCTTCTGGAACCCCTACAAACCAGTAAGTCCGTGGATATGGACGAGAGCCATAGTGACCCAGATAGGCAACCACGTTTTCGCTTATTGAGAAGCGGTTTATCCAAGAGAGGTGCAGGCGGAATATGAGGACCAGGAGAGAGAGGTGGCTCCTCTGGGGGCTTGGCGTGGTGACCGTGCTGTCTTTGGCATTCGGTCTCGCCCAGTACAAGGAAGCCCGGTCGGCCAGGCTCCGGATGCAGGCCGCCGAACAGCGAGCCCTCTTCAATCTAGTGAGCTACCTGGAGAACCTTGAAGCCGGCCTGGCAAAGGCGCGAGCTGCGTCTTCGACCGGACAGCAAATAACCTTCCTGACATCCAGCTGGCTGAACTGCCAGGCGGCCCGCAGCGAACTGAGCCTGGCGGGGACAGACGGGGTGGATCTGACCGGACCCAGACGTTTTGTGGCCACTGTGGGGGATTTTGCCCTCGTGCTTTCGCAGAAGCTGGCGAGGGGCGAAACCGTGACCCCCGATGAGTGGGCAGAACTGGCAAGGCTCGAAGAGGGCGTCAAGGAGCTGACGGGAATCCTCGCCAGGACGGCCCAGGCCAGCGTCGGCGCTTCGAGGGTCGCAAGGGCCGCTTTCCAGGAGATCGCCAAGGCTTTCGCCGGGACGCCCCGAGGCGCCAGAGACTCCCTGAACTACGGCTTCTCAGAGATAGATCAGGTCACCCAGAGTATCCCCATGCCGGTATACGACGGACCTTTCTCCGAGAAGAACCTGGAGGCAAGGGCCCTGGCCCGGCCGGGTCCCCTCATTTCGGAAGAACAGGCCAAGGAGATAGCCCTCGGGTTCCTGCGTCCGGGAGAGACTTTCCAGTCCGTGTCGGTTGCCACGATTGAGGGCGCTATCCCTTCGTACCTGGTTACGGCAAGAAGACCAGATGGAAGCGAAGTAGCCACCACTGTAGCCAAACAGGGAGGAGCGGTGGTGATGGCGACCGACTCCACCCCGAGGGGTGCCGCAGCCATCAGTCTCGACGAGGCGCGGGAAAGGGCGATGGAGTTCCTGAGATCCAAAGACTTTACTGGCCTAGAGGAGACCGGGTGGAGAAAGCGGGGCGAGGCGGCAAATCGCGTGGTCTTCGCCTACGTTCCTCACACCGAAGTCAGCACCCCCGACGGGAACGTCAAAGTCAGGCTATACCCCGACACGGTGAAGGTAGAAGTCTCGCTGGACACGGGCGCTATCGTATCCTTTGACCAGATGAACTACCTGGTTTCCCACGGCCATCCCGGACGTATACTGAGGGCGCCCATCGTTTCCCCCGACGAAGCCCGGAGGGCGCTGAAATCTGACCTGCAGGTGGAAAGCAGCGAGCCCAGGCTGTGCGTGATACCTATACTTCCTACCACGGAGGTCATGGCTTGGGAATTCAGGGTTAAGAACGGAAACGACACCTACCTGGTCTATATCAACGCCATGACCGGCAAAGAGCAGGTCGTCCTGCAGCTCATCGAAGACGAATCGGGGGCTATGTCCGTGTAGGCAGCTGGAATACGCGTACGGTCCAGGAGACATTCTAAGGCTGACGGAAGGGAGGTGGCATGTATTGCAACTCACCCAGACCGAGGCGTGGTACCTTGGCGAGGCGATAAAGGGTGAGACTCTCATGTCCAGGAAACTTGCGACGTACAGGGAGATGGCCCAAGACCCAAAACTAAGGGCACTTATCGAGAACCTGGAGCGAGCTTGTGAAAGGCACTTGAGCCTCTTATCGAGCCATGTGAAGTGAAAGACGGGAGGCAGTCGAAAACGTGCCTGAGGTCATGGGATCCTCAATCCAGAGGGAGATCACGGATCGGGAAATAGCCGAAGACCTTCTGGCGACACAGAAGCACCTTTTGAACTACTACTACGCGCCGGCTATCCTGGAAGCGGCCGACCAAGGGCTTCGCTCGGCCTTCCAGGAGATCCACGCCGATGCGGCCAACGCTGCAAAAAGCATCTTCGATTACCTGCACTCCAGAGGATGGTACCAGGTCCGGATGGCGGACCAGGACACTCTAGCCAGTCTGCGAAACGCGGTCTTGCAGTCCAGGCAAGCCGTTAATTCCAGCTTGAGCACAGGAGGAAACAGCATGCAGCAAGGACAGACAGGTTGGACCGGGACTCAGTTTATGGAAGGTCAAAGCGGTATGGGGCCATCCAGCGTGGCCAGGGGAGCCCAGTGGGGCGGCGAGCCGAGCTGGATGACCGGACCCACGGGTCAGTTCCAGGGCGGATATCAAGGGAACGCCCCGAGCTACGCCAGGGGCGGGTTCGGAGCCCAGGGTGGTTCGGGATGGCAGGGGACGACCTGGACAGGAACCCAGTACGGTGAAGGACAGAGCGGCATGGGTCCTTCGAGCCTCGCCCATGGAGCCCGCTGGGGTGGCCAGCCCAGCTGGACGGGCGCGGGAGGTCAAACCTACGGGACACTCGAGACGCAGAACCTCCCCCAGTGGACCCAGGGGAGCTACGGCGGCCAGAGCTCGTTTGGTGCCCAGCAGGGGGTAATCGGTAGGCAGGCCTGGACCGGTACCCAGTACGGAGAAGGCCAGAGCGGACTCGGGCCTTCCAGCGTCGCTCAGACTGCCCATTGGGGTGGAGAGCCGAGCTGGAGCACCGGGTTTGGAGGCCAGTACGGCTCCGGCCAGAACATAAACCTCCCGAGCTGGGCCAGAGGCGGGATGAGCGCCGTACAGGGAGGCGTTGGCGGTTCTGGGTTCATGCCCGGCCAGATCCCGCAAGGATTCCAGCAGGGCTACGCGGTGCAGAACTGGCAGTCTGGCCTTCGGGAGCAGCGCGGGAACTGGCAGCAGGGAAGCCAGGGAAACTGGCAGAGCCAGTAATCTCAGGGACTAGACGGTGATGAGAAGGGGTGGCTTTTTGCCCACCCCTTTTCATCCCTAAAGAGTATGCTGCTCTCTCTGTGTGTAAGGTTCAAGAGAGCGGAGGAGCGGCTGGAAAGGACGATCGGCTTGCCTGAGATAAGGTTTGATGTTTTGAGCGGCGGATTTGCGATCATCGCCGAGGAACGCTCCAAGAGGCCGTCGGATTTTCGGTCTCCAGAAGAGGTGAAGGAGCTCGGCGAAAGAGAACCTACGTGCCCCTTTTGTCCGGGAAATGAGAGGGAGACTCCCCCCGAAGTATGGGCGGATAGGGAAGGGGGAGACCCGGACACCCCGGGCTGGACGGTTAGAGTGGTACCCAACAAATTCCCGGCCCTCCAGCCCAGGCCAATTGGAGCGGAAGAAGACAAAGCGTGGAGGATTCCCCAATTCCCGGAGTCGCCGGAAGGGGCGCTTTACTGGCAGGCGCCTGGGGTGGGCTACCATGAGGTGGTGATCGAGTCACCGTCCCACAGCGGGTCTCTGGGCTACTATTCCACGCGTCAGCTCAAGAGGATCCTGAACGCCATAAGAGAAAGATGCCTGGTTATGTACGATTCCCAGGACATATCCTACGTCCAGGTGTTCAAGAACTGCGGAAAGGTAGCCGGTGCTTCGCTTACCCATCCCCATTTCCAGATCATCGGGCTTCCCGTCTTGCCCCCAACCGTTGTCGCCGAAGGGCAACGGCTCAAGGACTATGAGGTGAAGACGCGGAGGTGCCTCGTGTGCGACCTCTTGGAACGGGAAGCCGAGAAAGATGTCCGCGTCATAACCGCAAACGACAGCTTCGTCGTGCTGGCCCCCTTTGCTTCCCGTCGGGCGTACGAAACGCTGATCGTGCCCACGGAACACGTATCCGGGCTCTCCGAGATGAGTGAGGCTTCTGTGGAAGATCTCGCGGCGATCATCCGTGAGCTTTTCGGGGCGTATGAGGCCATGTTCCCGTCCCTTCCCTACAATATGGTGTTTCACAGCCTGCCTTCCGCCACGAAGGCGAAGCGGGTTTGGCCCTACCACGCCCACATCCACGTGTACCCACGGCTCAATACAGAAGCCGGACTGGAGCTCGGGGCAGGTACTTACATAAACCCCACTGCGCCTGAGATCGCGACCAAGGAGTTCCAGGAGCGCATGGGGAGTTGGGAGGCAACGTGATGCTGGATACCGGCCTTAGAATACTCATAGTCGCCAGTGAAGTCGCTCCCTTTGCGAAGACCGGCGGGCTTGCAGATGTAGCCGGGTCCCTCCCAAAAGCCCTCGCAGTACAGGGTAACGATGTGAGGGTCGTCCTGCCGAGGTACCGTTCGGTGGGGGAGTGCTCTACGGTTGCGGACTTTCCCGTTCAGGTTGGAGACCGGAAGGAGACGTGCATAGTCCGCTCTTCCCGTATAGAGGCCAAGTCCCCGCAAGGGCCGAGAGAAGTGCCTGTTTACTTCGTAGACAACTACCACTATTTTGACCGTGAGCGCCTCTACGGATATGTGGACGATGCCGAGAGGTTTGCCTTCTTCAACCTCGCGGTCGTGTCCCTGTGCGAGGCCGTAGGGTTCCGACCGGACGTGGTCCACGTTAACGACTGGCAGACGGGGTTTATCCCTCTCCTCCTCAGGATCCGGGGAAGGCACGTTGCTTCCTGGAAGGAAACGGCGTCGGTCTTCACGGTCCACAACCTCCAGTACCAGGGGCGATTCCCCAAAGATACCCTGAGGCTCTTCGGACTCGGAGACGAGTATTTTACCCCCGGAGGGGTGGAGTTTTACGGCGACGTCAGCTTCATGAAAGCAGGCCTTCTTTTTGCCGACGTGATTAGCACCGTCTCGGAGACGTACGCCCGGGAGATCCAGACTCCCGAATTCGGCGAGGGCCTGGACGGAGTGTTAAGGAAGAGAGGCGGCGACCTGTACGGGATCGTAAACGGGATAAACTACCACGAATACGACCCGGCCTCAGACCCGAGGGTGTTCAAGACGTATGACAGCAAAGACCTTAGCGGCAAGTTTGAAAACAAGCTCGCCCTTCAGAGAGAACTGGGGCTCACCCTGTCTCACGAGCCTCTCGTGGGGATGGTCTCAAGGCTGGTCGACCAAAAGGGTCTCGATATACTGCTTGAGGCCATGCCTGACATCCTCTCGAGGCCTCTACAGTTTGTCCTCCTGGGTACGGGCGATGAGCGTTACGAAGAGGCATTCAGGCGTGTCGCCCAATCGCATCCAGGCAAGGTGTCGGTAACCATCGGCTTCAACGGAATCCTGGCCCAGAGGATCTACGCGGGCTCAGACATTTTCCTCATGCCGTCCAGGTTCGAACCTTGTGGGCTTGGCCAGCTTATCGCCATGAGGTACGGTTCCATACCGGTTGCCAGAAAGACGGGAGGCATTGCGGATACGGTGAGCGACTTCGATGATTCCACCGGCACGGGGACCGGTTTTCTCTTCGAGCGGTATAGCTCCGGAGACCTGGTCGCGGCGATCGACAGGGCGCTGGAGAAGTACACGGACAGAGAGACCTGGATGCAGATCGTAAGGCAGGCCATGGAGAGCGACTTCTCCTGGAACAAGTCGGCGGCGCTTTACACCGAGCTTTACTTGGAGGCCCTGGCGCGGCGAGGGCGCATCGAGCGGCCTGCCTGAGCCTGCGGGAAGTCACCCTGAAATAACCGACTCGTAGCACGCGAGTATCCTTGACGCCGACGCTTCCCTGGAGAAAGCCTGGGCGTTTCTCCGCGCTGTTTCCTGCATTCGGGAGAGGACCGACGGATTCTCCAGGAGATAGACGGCCTTCTCGGCTAGCTCTTCCGGATCATTCCCGCAGAGGTAGCCGTCCTCTCCGTCGGCGACCATGTCTTTAACGCCCAAGGCTCCCACCGCCACTGCCGGTAGCCCTGCCGCCTTTGCTTCCACGAGCACCAGCCCTTGGGTGTCTGTGAGCGAAGCAAACATGAACATGTCCGCCGAAGCGTACATGTGGGGCATCACATCCGGCGGCACCGCGCCGGCGAAGAAAGTCCTGTCTGCTATCCCAAGAGAGTGGGCCAGCTTCTCCAGCTCCGCGCGCAAAGGACCGTCTCCGACCAGAAGGAGCGCGGCGTCGGTCCTAGCCCGCACGAGGGCGAATGCTCTGAGGAGCGTCTCCACGTTTTTCTCGATCCCCAGCCTTCCGCAGGAGATTATCACGGGGATGCCTGAAGGTATACCGTACCGCTGCCTGGCGTAACTGGGGTCGCCGCCCTGAAAGTCCTCGACAGGGATCCCATTGGGGATCGGGAAAATGGGAGTCCTGACCCCTCGTTCCCTGAGGTAGTCGGCGATCACGCTCGAAGGGGTCACAACTGCCTGGACGGAGTTGGCCATCCCGATCGCCATGCGCTCCACGGTCTGAGAAACCCGCCCGCCTGCAAGCGGCACGTAGTGGGCGTAGAGGTTGTACATCGTGTGGTAGGTCATGACCACGGGTATGTTCAGGCGCCTCGCTGCCCTATAGCCCGCCTTGCTCAGGTTGAAAGGTGAGTGTATGTGTACAACTTGAGGCCTAATCCTCGCCATATCTTTTCTCATCCCCGAGAAAGGCGGTATCGCTACGTAATAGGCAGCATTCGTAGGAGACCGCAAGGAAGGGAGCCTCTTTACCCCTTCTTCGTCCTCCGCCCCCGGGTAGGCCGGACAGTACAGCCACACCCTGTGGCCCATCTTGGTAAGTGTCTCTTTGAGCGTGGATACCGCACGCGTCACCCCTGATATGTAGGGGTAATAGCTATCGCTGACCATGGCGATGTTCATGTTACTAGCCACCCCGGTGTTTAGTTGGCACCTGTGCGGTTCTCATTATGTCCGCCAGAGACCTTTCTTGCAACATTGGCGCACCACTTGAGCTTCCTTGTTTCCATACGAAGCCGGGCGGCTTTTGTCTACGAGAGCCTCGTCCGCGCTGCATAAAAATAGGTCTGAAAACGGAAAACATATACTACCAGAACGAGAAAGGAGCTGGTTATGTTTGGGAACAACTGCCAGATCGACCAGATACCGCTGGAAAGAAGGTAAAGAGGCCGACCTCAGGGATTTCGTAGAAGGGCGCGTGCTGGAGGGTGTGTCGATCACCCAGGCGCTCAAAGAATATGCAGAGAAAAACCGCATTTCGTGGCTTACGGCGCGATGGAAGTATTACCAGGTGAGAAATCGCGGGGCGAAAAAGGATGTTTCCAAGGCCGAGGGAGAGAGCCCTCGTTCCGTGGAGCCTCAAACCCGGGAGGAGAGCTTCTTCGACTACCTGCAGGACCTGGTCCGTTCAACCGAAGAATCCGGCCAGGACATAGTCCCGTTCATTAAGGGTTTGTCGAGGATGGCGGTCTTGTCCAAAGAAAGCACCAGGCTGAGGGAAGAGATAGGTGCGCTCAAGAGGAAACTCAGGGAGATCGCCCGGGTGGTCGAAGGCCATGCCGCCAATATCGAAAAGTGGCTCCAGAGGAGTGAAGTAGACAGGGTGTCTTCCCTGAAGGAGTTCTCTGCGCTCATGGAAGAAGACCTCAGGAGCCTGAGAAGCGCCCGTGACTCCCTTGAGGAAATCTAGCCACAGGAGACCTTCCTACACGAAACGGGTTGAGCTGGTTAGAGGAGCCGTCTCCCTGGCGTTTCTGTGCCTCCTCGGGCTCCTTATCCGGTATCAGGTCCTGGGTCCCGCACAGTCCGACAGGTTTGTGGAACCCGCTTTCCACCAGAGATATCTGGGGGTCCCGGTAGCCCTGTCCAGAGGGAACATCTTGGACAGGCACGGGGTCCCCGTACACTATCCCGTCTGGGAGAACGCTCTGGCCCGCATCTCGCCGGGAGGCGGCCACGGCGAAGCGGTTGCCCAAAAGATAGCGAGAGAAGCCTCTGCGGAGGAGATCCGCAAGGCACTTCTCGGGCGCGACGAAGATGGTCTTGCGGTGATCCCGGAGGAAATCCGTTACGGCCCTTATTCTTTGGCCCGCCACGTTGTCGGTTACGTTAGGACGAATGCCTACCTGAATCCCAGAGACAATGTGGGAGAGGCAGGCCTGGAGAAGTGGTTTCAGGAGACCCTTTCAGGCGGGTACCCGGCGTCTGCGGGAGTGGTCCTCACGGGGGAAGGGGCCGCCATGCCCGGGGCAGGCATCAGGGTAGTGCCTCCCCTGGATAGGCCGCCGGACCTGTGGACTACCCTGGATATCTCGATCCAGAGGGTTGTGGAGGATGTCCTGGACGAAACGGGCGTGACCAAGGGCGCGGCCGTGGTCCTGGACGTTAGGACGGGTGAAGTGCTGGCGATGGCATCGAGGCCAGACTACGACCAGAACCACCCCGAGAGGCACATGGGGGACCCGGACGCCCCCTTTGTAAACCGTGCCATATCGGCATTTCCCCCAGGTTCTGTGTGGAAAACCGTCGTGGCCGCGCTGGCTCTCGACCGGGGCTACGTGAGTGAAGAGGAGAAGTTTTTCTGCGAAGGCAGCATCAAGGTAGGGGATAGGGTCATATCCTGCGGCTCCCGAGTGACGGGTCACGGCGAGGTCACCCTCAAAGAAGCGCTTGCGTTTTCGTGTAACTCGGCTCTCATTCAGTGCGCCCAGCGTATCCCCGCTTCTGAGCTCGTGGATTTTGCCCGTGAAGCCGGCTTTGGCCGGAAGACCGAATTGGAGCTCCCCGAAGAGGCACCAGGCGTGCTGCCGGATCCTTACGGCATGTACCTCGGCGATAAGGCGAATTTCGCGATCGGCCAGGGTTACCTCTCTGTCACGCCCATCCAGATCGCCTCCTTCTACCGGGCAGTCGTAGACGGAGGGATTTGGAAAAGCCCCGAACTCATACTGGGTTCTGTTTCACATTCGTCGAGGCTCTTCAGCGAAGAGACGGCGAAAACGCTTCAGTCTGCCCTCCTCCTGGCCACTCGAGCAGGCACGGGGCAAGCCGCCTACATAGAAGGCCTGGGTTCTGCCGGAAAAACGGGTACTGCGGAGACGGGCCGGCACCAAGGCAAACCACACGCCTGGTTTGCCGGCTGGGCACCTCTCATCGCCCCCAAGTACGTCATAGTGGTGTTTGTGGAAGAAGGGGGCGACGGCCCCGGCGTAGCCGCCCCTATTTTTCGCGGCATAGCGGAAAGACTCTTGAGGCCGGACACGCACCCCGGCTCGCCCTCCGGAATATGATGTAGGGTCCCCAAACCCATATCCGGAGGGTAGCCGGCGTGGTGAGCGCTCTTACTGGTATTGCCCATCTTCTCCTCAAGATCTTTGAGGTATCTCTCGGTTTCATTGGCGGAAACAACTTCCCTCACCCCCTCTCTGAGGAAGAGGAACAAAGGTGTTTGCGCGGAGTCAGAAAGGGAGACATAAACTGCCGAAACACCCTTGTGGAACACAACTTACGATTAGTGGCCCACATCGTTAAGAAGTTCGATCCCAACCCGCAAGACATAGAAGACATGATCTCTATAGGGAGCATAGGACTCGTCAAAGCCATCAACACCTACCGGCCCGACAAAGGCACGAGGCTGGCGACCTACGCGTCGAAGTGCATCGAAAACGAGATACTCATGTACCTCAGGGCAACGAAAAATGACAAGACGGAACTCCACCTTTTCGACCCTCTATCGTCTGAAGACGACGAAGGTGAAGTTACTTACATCGACCTCGTCAGAGATGAAGACGGAGACGTGGCCGAGGTGGTAACGGCCAAGGTCCAGGCCGAGAGCGTCCTCTCGCAACTGGAGGTACTCGACGAAAAGGAAAGGGAAGTCCTTGAGCTCCGTTACGGGCTTTCCGGAAAGCCCCATAAGACCCAGCGAGAAATCGCGAAGCTCTTGGGTATATCGAGGTCATACGTGAGCCGCATAGAGAAGAGGGCCCTATCCAAGCTGGCCAAGTCGTGCCAGGTACTCATACAGTGACGTCCGGCGCTGATTGCCTTCCCGCCAATTTGGTAAGATAGGCGGGGGGGTGTCTCGTTGGCAGAGTACATGGAGTTCAGGAGCAGGGGGCCTATGCGGCTCCTCACTCCTCATTTGCGCCTTAAGTCCATATACGATCTGCCCATACCCTGGCTCAAGGAGAGACACGTCCGTGCCATCCTCACCGACCTAGACAACACCCTTGTCCCCTGGCGCGATTACCGGGTGGCCGCGGAACTGGCCGCGTGGTTCAAGACCCTGCACAGCGAAGGGTTTAGGACCGTCATACTGAGCAACGCCAGGCCTTCTCCGACGATACAGAAAATGTCCCAAGAGCTCGAGACGGAACTGGTGGTCGGAGCCAGAAAGCCAATCCAGCGTTTTTTCCGCCAGGCCCTGGAACGGGTGAGCGCCTCGCCTTCAGAAGCCTGTGTGATAGGAGACCAGGTTTTCACAGACGTTCTGGGAGGAAACCTCATGGGGTGCTACACGGTCCTGGTAGACCGTATAGGAACCCGGGAATTCATCGGCACGAGGATCATGCGGGTCTTTGAACGACGCGTCCTGAAGAACCTTGACAGGTTCGTGGTAAAACCGGGCGACCCGGAGTAAGGTTCTCCTCACCTTGCCTTTCGTCCTGCTATTGCGGCGAGGAGGACATACCCTCATCTACCTCACTACTTTTCCGATTATAACCGTGTGGATTCATCCTCGCAGGGAGGCGGGGCTATGCTTAACATTTTGGTTGCCTATGAGAAGCCTTCGTGGCAGCGGAGCATTCAGCACATCCTTTCGACCCAGAGATACGTAAGTGCCTCGTACATGCAGGTCGGGCTCGATGACAGGAGACTCGCCAGGGATAGGTTCGAGGTAGTCATTCTCCAGTGCGGTTCGAACAAGGCACGCCTCCGCGACGCGCTCACATCCATCAGAAAACGGTTTCCCAGCGCGAGGATCGTGCTCATCCTCGAGAAGCTTGGAATTAGTGACTTCTCCCTAGGGCACAGCATGGGCATAAGCGCCATACTTGACGAAAGCGCGGGACCCGATCAGGTCCTGGCGTCGCTGGAAGCCGCGGCCAGGGGGGATCTCTACGTGGCTGCGCCGGTCTTGAGGAGGGCGGTTTCCCACAACGGGGGATGCGACGCGGCAGGGCTATTGCCCTCCGACGACCTGAGCGACCGGGAACTGGAAGTTCTGTCCCTCGTGGCGCGCGGTCTCTCCAACAAAGCCATCGCTCAGACGCTTTATATTAGCGAGAAGACCGTGAAGAACCACCTGTACAGCATTTTCCGGAAGATCGGCGTCTCAGACAGGACCAAGGCGGCGCTCTACGCGATCAAGAGTCTTTCGTCCCATAAATATGGGCCTTACGCCCCTGTAGAGGTGTTCTACGAGCTCGATGAACACCAGTGAAAGTTCTTGTCGCGTATCTCCCCCCCGAGATGCGAGAAGAGCAGCTAGAGCGCCCGGGCCCTGCAGCCCGGGACCTTTTTCTTTGCTACGGGTAGAAGGCGTGGCGTATGAGGTAATAGAGGGTAAGCCCCACAGAGGTTAGAGCCAGCAGGACGCTCCAAAAAACGCCGGCCCACATCCTCCTCTTTGCCAGGGCGCCTGCCCACGCGAGGGTGTATATCCCTATGAGAATCGCGACGATGCCGATGAGGACGTGCATACCCTTAGGGTGCGCCCCATCTCTCCGGGTCATTCGCAGGTACGAATGTCACAGTGAGATCCGTTTGCATTAACCCATGTTTCCGTGGGATAATCTTCAAAACCTCATATGGAAAGGCAATGAACGAGAAGAGTAACGCGTACGGAAGGCCCAGCGAGCCGGGGTTGGTGGAAGCCCGGTGCCGGAAGGCGCGCGAATGGGCTCGGGAGCCTGCGAGAGCCGGTATGTCCCCGTTACCGAGGACGCAGGGTGTGATAGCGCCCGGGAGATGAGTGCGCTTGGAAGGCGAATTTGGGTGGCACCGCGGAGAGAATCCGTCCCTTAGCGGACGGGTTTCTTAATTTGGAAGGAGGTGTAGACCCCGAAGGGGCAAGAGCCCCTGAGGGAGAGACGTGAAAAAGCGTATCTTTTCCGGCGTCCAACCGAGCGGGATCCTGACGCTCGGCAACTATCTCGGGGCGATAAAGCGATTTGTGGAGCTCCAGGAAGACTACGATGCGTTCTACTGCGTGGTAGACTATCACGCCATCACCGTTCCCCAGTCTCCGGAGAGCCTGAAGTCGCAGATAGCCCACGCGGCCTGTTTCATGCTCGGAGCCGGGCTTGATCCCGCCAAGATGACGCTCTTCGTGCAGTCGGATGTCCCCGCCCATACCCAGCTCGGATGGATCATGGAGTGCACGGCGACATTCGGAGAACTCTCGAGGATGACGCAGTTCAAGGATAAGTCCCAGGGAAAAGAGTCGGTGTCCGGCGGGCTTTTCACTTACCCTGCCCTGATGGCCGCCGATATCCTCCTGTACGACACTGATGTCGTGCCTGTGGGCGAGGACCAGAAGCAGCACGTGGAACTGTGCAGGGACCTGGCCGAGCGGTTCAACTCAAGGTTCGGAGACGTTTTCAAAGTGCCTGAACCGCTCATTCCGGAAAAGGGCGCCAGGATAATGTCCCTGCAAGATCCCCATAAGAAGATGTCCAAGTCTGACCCGAACCCGGCAGCGTACATCTCGCTGGCCGACTCAAAGGACGATATTGTGAAGAAGATCAGGCGGGCCGTAACCGACTCGGGGCGAGAAGTAGCCTACAACCCTGAGGAGAAGCCCGCCCTTGCCAACCTCATCACCATCTATTCGCTTTGCTCAGGAAAACCAGTAGAAGAGATAGTCAGGGCCTACGAAGGGAAGGGGTATGCGGACTTCAAACAAGACCTGGCCGAAGTTGTTGTGGAAACCCTCGCTCCCATACAAGCCAGGCACGACTCTTTAATGGCGGACGGGTCGTACGTTGACGTGCTGAGGGAAGGGGCTAGGCGGGCCCACGAAGTGTCGTCGGCGGTCCTGAAGCGGGTAAAAGAGGCGATGGGCCTCTCAGTCTTCGTAGACCCGGCGGGAGTCAGGATCTGACGGTCGCGGCAAGCTTAAGCCTACTTAAAGCCCGTTGCCTGAGCCTGAACCGGGGCGTGGCCAGGATGCGGTCTCCCGGCCACGCTGCGGTTTTATGTTGGCGCTTTTTGCCCTTGACGGGGAATTCGCGCTTTATGCTCGAAATAGAGGATTTCTAAGGGATCGGTTGAATAATGTTAAGCCTTGTGCACCTTCCTCTCCGGTTTGTGACTTATGGGGTGATGTATGTGTCCCAACGTCCCACAAGCATGAAGAGACTCTTGAGCGCGCTCTTACGACCATTCACGCTGGGACACGAGTACTCGAAACTATGGGGTGGGCAGACCCTTTCGGCCTTGACCGACAAGATAACCAGCATGGTGCTGTCCATATTGGTGCTCCAGCGGACCGGGTCGGCGACCAAGGCCTCTGTGGGACTCCTCCTTGAGATGATCCCCGCCCTCGTCCTTGGGCCGGTGGCCGGGGTGATCCTTGACAGGGTCGAGCGGAAGAGAGTGCTTGTGTTTTCGGACCTCGCGAGGACTCTGGCGGGCCTCACTATGGCATATGCCTTCTACGCGGGCCACTTCGGGCTTTTCCACGTGTACGGGTGGATGACCCTAAACGGGATCATAAAGGCTTTCTACGACGCCGCCACGAACGCCGTCATCCCGATGGTTGTGGAGAGAGAGTCGATACAGGCTGCAAATGCCGTCCATACCTTGGGGAAGAATACGGCGATGATCTTGGGCCCTGCCCTGGGAGGCGTGGCTCTTTCCAGACTCGGTGGGACCTGGACGCTGGCGGTGGGAGCCGTGGCGTTCTCGGCGGCGGCCGGGTGCATGTGGTTCATCCGGCCCGTTTTCGAGGACAGGGCCGGACCCAGCGCCATGCGGCCGGGGCTTTCCGAGGCGCTGGAAGGGTTCAGATTCTACAAAACCGTTCCTCTGGCCATGCATCTACTCATCCTCACGGTCATGGTGAACCTCTGCACAATGCCCTCGGGACTGGCGTTTCAGTACCACGTGCTGAACGTACTTAAGAAAGACAGCGACGTCCTGGGGTTTGCGTTCAGCGTCGCCGCGGTGGCGTCCTCGATAACGTCATACTTCATAGCCGCTCGGGGTAGGATGAAGCGTTTGGGCAGCACCCTGGCATTGGGTATCGCGGCCCTTGCTCTGTCGTTCGTGGGCATAGGCGTATCGCGACAGGTCTGGCAGGTGTTTGCAGCCTTTGCGCTGTTCGGCGGGAGCACGCCCTTCATACAGGTGCCGATCAGCACCCTATACCAGGAGATCACCCCGCCTGAGATCCGCGGCAGGGTGTTTGCCCTGAGGTTCACCGTATCGACATTCCTATCGCCCGTTTCTACGCCTCTCGTGGGGATAGGGCTCGATGCGATGGGGAGCACGGCGGTTCTCCTGGTCCTTGCGGCCGTACTGGGCGCCGTGTCCGTGGGTGCCTTGGCTAGGGGCACCGTCCGCGAGGCTTGATCCCTATACCCTCAGTTTGGTCCAGTGCCCAGCCCTGAAACGGAGTTCTACTAGGATAGCCCTGGCTATCATGTCGAGCCCCATGGCTATCCACGCCCCGTAGAGCCCAAGTCCCATCCTCATGACGAGGATGTAGGCCGTTAACACGCGCACGCCCCATACTCCGGCCATGGTGATGTACATGGTCCATCTGGTGTCGCCTGCGCCGCGCAACGCTCCGGCCAGCACGAAGTTGGTGGCCAGGAAGGGCTGGACGAAGGCTATCATCTTGAGGACGTTGGCAGAGAGCGTGATGACGACGGGATCGTCGGTATACGCCCAGGCGATGTAGCGCCCACCGAAGAAGAGGACGAGTCCCGCAAGACTGGCGCCTATGAGCGCCATCTTCTGACATTCTCTCGCCGCCCTGATGGCCCCCTCTGGGCTCTTGGCGCCGAGACTCTGGCCGCACAGGGTGGTGGATGCCGTTTGGAAGGACATAGGCGGCGTGAAGGAGAGACCTTCTATGTTCAGGGCGACCTGGTGCGCGGCGTAAGTCACGGTCCCGAGGCTTGCGACTATACGCGCGAACGTCATCATCCCCGAGCGCATGACCAGCTGCTCCATGGCCGCCGGAATGCCGACGCGGAAAATCCTCTTCAGCACCTCTGGGTCAGGTTTGAAGGAGTCGTGGAGGGACATCTTGATAGCGCCTTTGTGGCCGAAGACTTTCCTAAAGATCAGCACAAGGGCCACCAGGCGTGAAAAGGTGGTCGCGTAGGCCGCGCCCGCCACCTCGAGCCGCGGGAAACCCAGGTAACCGTTGATCAGCACGAAATTGCCCACCACGTTCACCAGGTTGGCGATCATGTTCACCGACATGGGTGTCTTGGTGTCACCGGCACCTCTGAGGGATGCGGTAAGGCTTACGGCAGCTCCCTGGAAGACGAGACCAGCCGCCACGATCCTGAGGTAGGTCGTGCCGGGACCCATGACATCGTCCTCGGCACCCATCATGCGCAATAGGGAAGGGGCAAAAACCATTCCCAGCCCCGCCAGTATTGCTCCCAGTATAGTCGCCATTACGAGAGCCTGCCTTGCGGCGGCGTAGGCGTCTTCGGTCTTCTTCGCGCCGATCGACCGGGCTACCACGGCGGTCGCGCCGACGTTCAGAGACATGAAGACCGACATCGCGATGAACATCGGCTGGTTGGAAAGACCCACGGAAGTGATGGCCCAGGGACCGAGCCTCCCGACCTGTATCATGTCAACCATTGAAACCAGGGTCATGAGGGTCATCTCGGCAAGGGCCGGAAGGGCCAAGTTGAAGATCCTTTTCCTGAGATCCTTCAGCGATTCAATCGCTTCACACGTTTCTGCTTCGGGGGCGAGCTTGGGCTCGGACAGAGCCATTGCAGAGGCTCCTCCCCCGTCGGAATCGTGAGATAACTCAACATCGGGTTTCTCCCGGGTGTCTGCTTCGTACGCCACGGCTCCGTTCTCCATTCCCGTATGAACCGGTGATATTTCTGTACTCCAAACATTCTAGCATTGAACATCTCGGGCTAGCAACAAGGTTACGGCGCCGTTCGAGCCTGGTTGAGCGAGGAACGAAGAGTATGGCAAAAGTTGGTAGTTTGTGGTAAACTATGGCATGGACTGTCGAGAGAGATCGCCTGGAGGTTGAACTGACGGGTTGTTTTCGCGACTCCTGAGCGCCACCATCGCCGGGATCGATGGGGTACCCGTGCGAGTAGAGACTGACGTGTCAGGCGGGCTGCCGGGCCTTGAGATCGTTGGCCTAGCCGATACCGCCGTGCGGGAATCCCGCCACAGGGTGAGGTCAGCCGTGAAGAATTCGGGGTTTGAGATGCCTGCGAGAAGGATAACAGTGAATCTTGCCCCCGCGGATCTCCACAAAGATGGATCCCAGATAGACCTGGCGATTGCCCTGGGGATATTGACGGCTTCAGGTCAGGTTCCGGTGGGCGGAGACAGGGATCAATACCTGTTCCTCGGAGAGCTGGCCCTAGACGGCGGGATAAGACCCGTGAGAGGGGTCCTGCCCATGGTGCTTTCCCTCGCGGGTGGGTTCAAAGGCGCAGTGGTGCCCTACGAAAACTCGGGCGAAGTGTGTTTCCTTGACGGGATCGAGATCCGCGCCGCGAGGTCCCTGAGGGAGGCTGCCGGCTTCCTGAGAGGAGAGAACTGTCTGAAGCCAGTCGCCCCTCCAAAGGCCGTGTCTACCCCGGATACCCAAAGAACCGTCGATATGGCCGAGATCAGGGGACAGGCTGTCGCCAAGAGGGCTTTGCTGGTTGCTGCCGCGGGCAGCCATAACCTGCTGCTCAAAGGTCCGCCGGGCGTTGGGAAGAGCATGCTGGCCCGCGCCCTTCCGGGCATCCTTCCCGACCTTACCAGGGAAGAAGCCCTTGAAGTCATGAGGATACACAGCGTGGCCGGGGTCCTGCCGCCGGGAACCGGCCTCATGAGGCAGAGGCCTTTCCGCGCGCCTCACCACACGGTGACGGCCACCGCCCTCATAGGAGGTGGCGCAAATCCCCGTCCAGGAGAGGTAAGCCTTGCCCACAGAGGAGTCCTGTTTCTCGACGAAATGCCCGAGTTCTCTCCTGCGGTGCTGAACGCCCTCAGGCAGCCCCTCGAAGATGGATACGCGGTCGTTACCCGTTCCAGGGGTACCTACAAGTTCCCATGCCGCTTTCAGCTCGTGGGAGCGATGAACAACTGCCCGTGCGGGTATTACGGTGATGGTGTCAGGGAGTGTACATGTACTTCCCACGCCCGGAGGAGCTATGTCGGGAGACTGAGCGGTCCCTTTCTCGACCGCATGGATATATCGATAGCAGTCGGCCGAGTGCCGGTTGAGGAGCTGGGCGGCGCTCGAGGCGAAGACTCGGAAAGACTCAGGGGACTGGTGGCAGAGGCCCGCGAAAGGCAGGCAAGGCGCTTCCTGTCATCAGACATCTGCGTGAACGCAGAAATGGGTCCCAGGGAGATTTCCACCCTGGTTACCTTTTCGGGCAGCGCGAGGAGGCTCGCTTTCGATGCCGTCACAAAGATGGGGCTCTCGACACGCGCGTACTACAGGGTCCTCAAGGTGGCGGTGTCCGTCGCAGACCTCGAAGGCTCGCCCCGAGTTGAGGAAGAACACGTCGCAGAAGCCCTCTCTTACAGGCAGGTCGTGGGGGAACGTGGGGAGTAGGCGCAGCGGCAAGAAGAGTTCGCGAGAACTCGGGCGCCTCGTTGAAAGCGCGGCCTGCGCCTACTTGGAATCCGAGGGTTACGTCATCCTCGAGAGAAACTACACCTCGAGGCTCGGCGAGATAGACATCGTGGCCCTGGATGGAGCTTGCCTCGTCTTTGTAGAAGTGAGGTATAGGGGACAGGCGGCCGTGGAATCGCCCGCCGAGTCTCTGGATTGGAAGAAGATCTCCCGCATGAAGCTGGCAGTCCACCAGTACCTGGCGGCAAGGACCCGCGATGACACGCCTGTTGTCCGGCTGGATGTTTGCCTGGCGTGTCCGGCGATGGCGAAAGGTAAAGGCGGATCCGGCACCGCGGAAGGAAGAGCGACGGTGGATGTGCCGGACATAGGCCCCCTAGAGTTCGAGCTCTTGAAGGGCGTCATCGACTTCCCCTGAGACCGGAGCGAAAGACCTCCGGTGTATGGGGCAGGGTCCCAAGGCCTTCACGAGAGCCCTGTGGGAAGCAGTGCAGTAGCCTTTATGCTTCTCAAAACCGTAGCCAGGATAGAGAGACTCAAATCCGTCCATGACGCGGTCTCTCACCACCTTGGCGATGATCGAAGCGCAGGCCACCGAAGCCGACAATGAATCTCCTTTCACGAGGGCTCTCTGGGAAATGGGAAGACCCTTTATCTCGTACCCGTCCACGAGCACCAAGTCAGGCCTGAGGCCCTGCATGAGCAGCGACTTGACGGCCATCCTCATGGCCGAATGGGTTGCCTCGACTATGCCTCGATCGTCTACGAACCTCGAGGACCTCATGCCGATCCCAAAGGCCACGCAAGTATCGAGTATGGCCTGGAAAAGCTTCTCACGCTTCTTGGCAGTAAGCTTCTTGCTGTCGTCTATCCCGTCTATAAGGGGCCGTGGGGGGAGGATCACCGCTGCAGCCACAACGGGGCCGGCCATAGGTCCTCTCCCTACCTCGTCTACGCCCGCTATCAGGCGGTGAACTCGCCGTTCTGCTTCGTCGTACTCGTAAAGCTGCCTGGTCCTGTCATGTTCTTTCCTAGCAGCCTGGCTCTTGTCCATTATGTAGCCCCCGAAAGAGGAAAACTCCCGTACTCTCTTCGGGAGCAGGACGCCGCATTCCTGCGACTTTGGCGCCTTAACGAGGGGCACTCACTCGTCCTTTGCAGTGCCGAAGGCTACCTGGGAAGGGGCCGGTGAAAGGCGAATCCGGTGGAGTAAATGTCAAACCTCACTTCGAAGGTGGCGGTCACATCCTTTAGCCTTGAGGGCCAGTTGAAAGCCTCCCACTCGGGCATGGTACGGAAAGTACCGTGGACGGACCTCCCGAGGGCTATGGCGTCTGAGCCGAGCTTCATCATTTTGTCGAAGGATGTCTGGCACAGCTGTGCAACCCTCTGGGCAGCCGTCTCCGCCATGGCCGCACGCGTCCGGTCGGTTGTGGGAGGAGCGTTGGGATCCACCACATACTCCTCGATGGAGCCGCTCAGGCGGATGATGAAATGCACTGAGACCTTCTCGCCCTCGCGATTTACCTTAGTGCGCACCGACGCGTGCTTGACGGCGATGCTGATAAGCCCTTCGTCGCCTGGACTGTCTATGTCCAGGAACCAGGAGCGGGGCCGTCCCCAGAGGACCAGAGCGGCCCTGGTTTCTTCGGCGGTAAGGTATCCCACCATCCGGTACTTGCCATCGGCAAGCGCGAAAAGCGCCGTACCGACTATGGCCGCGGGCATGAGATCGCTGTTGCCCGCCTTTTCTTCTTCGGGTCCTCCGGGCTTCGCCTGGCCTCCGGTGGGAGACGCCAGGGCGAGGAGTGGCGCCCAGGGAGATGCCTCCAGGGTCTGATAGCGCTCGGCGAAGTCGTGCATGGTGACTGCCGGGCAATAACCCAGGGAGCTGTATCCCGTGTCAATCACTTTTGTGAGGTAATCTGCGATGTCCACTTCTTCTGGCGCCCTGAGTCCCCGGATAAACTCACGCGCCTCGCCCTTGCACACCACGACTAGGGTGGTCGGGCGGAACTCGAGTCCCCGGTGGAACACATCGATCACGGGGGAGATGTCGTCTTGAGCGAATTCTTCTCCCAGTATCACGCAGGTTATGTGCTGTCCAGTGTATTCTCTGGAGCTTATAGCCTCGAGCTTGTTCAAAGCATCCACGATGTCGGAACCTTCTCCGTCGAGTATCACGGAAGTCTTCCCTTGGCCGTGGTCTCCGGTGGGGCTTTGCTGCAGCGACCTCGCCACCGCGATGGCGACGGTGACGAGGACCCTCCCGGTTGTTCCTTTGTCGATGCCCAAGACGTGGATGAATGACCTCTCCTCGATTTCCCTCCGCCCCCAGCAGGCGGGAAGGAGGAGAGAAAGGGCAACGAGAAGCGCCACCGAGGTTCTAAGAAGGCGTAGAGGCCAGCTCTTCTTCATGGGTACTCTGGTCACCTCCCGCTCCGGGCGGCTTGATCCTTCTCAGTCGGGCCACGGCATACAGCACCCAGCCGAGGGAGATTATGGCGATGCCTACCGAGTCGAAGAAGTAGGTCGCGAGAAGCTCTGCCGCTTTGTGGACGCTCACGGGCATGGCCGCAATGGCGAAGGTAGCCAGGGAAACGGCCGGCAGGAAAGGCCGGTACGTGTTGACCCCGGACATCTGTGCCAGGAAGACGAGGATTACGAAGTAAGTAAAACCGGCCTGGATCGCCGAGGGGAAAAACCAGGTAAAGATGAACAGCGCCTCCAGGCGCTGAAAATACCTGCCCAGGTATATGGACCTCGCAAGTATCCCCATGGGGTGACTTAGGCGCGTGCCCGACGGGTAAGGAAAGAAGAGGAGAAGCGCGATGACGCTCGCGGTTAAGGTGGTGCCTGCCGCTATGAGCCCCGTCAGCACGCCGGTTCTCAGCTCTTCTTCGCGGCGGATGTAGGTCTTCAGGGCTGCGAATGCCGGCAGTATCCCCCAGAGCCCCACGAGCTGAAACCCTGCCAGGCCCACCTCCACAGGACCAGGTCCCCAGAAGGGGAGGAGGTTCCTGAGGTCCAGGTCCCTCATGGAGGTGACTACAATTATGATGAAAGACAGCAGCGTGGGCGCGAAGAAAAACGTAGACGCCCGGGCCAGGCTCTCGAGTCCGGTCCAGGCCGAGTAGGCGCTGGCGAATATGAGCACTATGAGGAGAATCTCGATCGGCACGTCAGGAAGGAGTCCGATCACCGCGCCGCCCGCGAAGAGGCGCATGCTGAAGGATATAGCTACCAGAAAAGAAATCGTGATCAAAGCGCAAACCAGCGTGCCAAGGAACCTGCCGAGCGTTGCCTGAAGTGCCTGGAAAAAAGGAAGGCCGCTGGTCAGCTCCGACCATTTGAGCCACCCGGTCGCCGCGAAGACCCCGACGGCGGTGGATAGGATAACAGAGATCCAGGCACCCGTAGAAAGCCTCATGGTGAGGAACGTTGGCGTTATGAGGAAAGACTTAACACCCAACAGGAAACCGAGAAGAGCCGCTACCTGGTTCGTCGAGATATGACCGAGCGCCAGGGCCGCTTCACCTGTCTCCGGGGCCTGCCGTTTTGCTTGCCCTGAGCCGCTATCTCCCGGCCGGCGTGTCGCCTGCGTCTTGCTTCCCCGGTTTGATCCGGTTCCTTTGGCCATCTTGGTTCCCCGGGCTGCCGTCTTGTATCCCTCCACTTCCGTCACCTCTCTTTCCCCTTGGCCCCGCATCGTCTATGGTCAGACCGGCGTCCCAAAGGCGGGCGAGGGGGCCGAGGCGCCAGGCGTTTCTGGGACGCAGGTAGGGCGGCCTGCGTTCGATTTTCCACGGCGCCGTGACAAAAGCGCCCCGGAAGGAAGGCTTCCTCATAGGCGCCAGCGGCGTGAGGAAAGGCACCCCGAAGCTGTTCAAGGAGAAAGCGTGGCACAGCATGATGTAGGTAAGGGCTGCAATGCCGAGAAACCCCAGGGCGGCGCCTGCGACGATAAAGAGGAACGTCGCAACCCGGATGAACATCCCGATTTCCAGGTTGGGCAGGGTGAAAGAGGCCACGGCCGTCACGGCGATTATGATGACTAGTATGGGGCTCACGATGGATGCAGTTACGGCCGCCTCGCCGATAAGCAGGGCTCCCACGATGCCGATGGTAGGGCCAATGGGCGAGGGTATCCTTATGCCCGCCTCTCTGATGAGCTCGAACCCGAAAAACATCACGAGCACTTCAACATAGAGCGGGAACGGGATAGGCTCCCTGGCGGCCGCTATGGCCATCATGAGGGCAGGCGGGATCATCTCAGGGTGGTAGCTCACGACGGCCACGTAGATGCCGGGCAGGTAGATCGTGAGGAAAAAGCTCACGTACCGTATGAAGCGGAGCACGTTGCCGTAGGGCCAGCGGACCAGGCGATCTTCGGCGCTGTCCAGGAACGCGAAGATGTTGGCCGGTACTATGAGCGCGAAGGGATCTCCCGCGACCATGATGGCGCACATGCCCTGCATTAGGTGCTCGGCGACCCTGTCGGGCCTTTCCGTGCTCAGTATGGTGGGGAGTAGGCTGTGGGAATCTTCGATGTACTGCTCGAGCTCTCCCGAAGTGAATATCTCCGAGACATTAAGCCCCAGTATCCTCCGCCTCACTTCGTCGACCAGCTTCTTGTTCGCTATGGAGGCTACGTATATGAGGGCGCACTTGTTGGGAGCCGTGACGCCGATGTCGAGGCTCTCTACGACCAGATCGGGCGTCTGTATGATGGACCTCAGGAGAGCGGTATTGCTGCTGAGCACCTCGACGAAGCCTTGCTGCGGACCTCTTACAATTCGCTCAGAGACGGCCTCGCCGACCGGTCTGTGTTCCCACCCCTTGGTCTCCACCACCAGGGCCACATCGCTTTTCTCCACGAGCACCACGGTGTCGCCCATGAGCATGCTCTCGACGAGCTTGTGGAGGCTTTCCGTACGCTCGACTTGTCCATTGGGGATTAGGGCCGACTCCAACCTGTCGACCGGACTCTGGAGGCTCCCTTTTCTCAAAGGGCTCATGAGCATCAGAGGTTGGAGCACGCACTTGAAAATCGTGTCAAAGTTGCTGAGCCCTTCGATGTAGGCAACAACAGCCCTCACCTTGGGCTCTGCGATGACGATCTCTCTGAACACTACATCAGACGACTCGGGCACGTGGAATATCTCCTTTAGAGCCCGCGTGTTGTCGTCAAGACTATGGCTGAGCTTCTTTCCGCCTTCTTCGGCGCCCTTCCTATCCTTGCTGGGCATCTTCCCAGGGATAGGACGGTGTCCAAGGGAAAAACGCGCGCGTTCAGGCGTCCCTCTCGCGGGGGAAAGCGCCTTCTTCACTGTCTTCCAGATGTTAGGAACGCGCAAGACCCATCACCCGGCCGAAAAACCATCTCTTTTCAGCATCTCCTCTGCGAACGGGAGTTATGAAAAGAGGGTGCGCCTCGCGGGGATCTGTGGTACATTCAATCGGGAATTGTCAAATCATGGAATCGAGGTGGGTTGGTGGAGAGAAGGATCGTCTCGCCGGGGCACGAGGATTACCCTGAGAACCTGATGCGCCTTCCCGACCCGCCGGAAGGCCTTTACGTCGCAGGGAGCATCGTGCCCCAGGACCGCGTAGCCGTGGCAATCGTGGGCACGCGGTACCCAACGCCTGTGGGAAAACTTGTGGCCCAGGAGATGGCCGAGGACATGGCTTCCGCGGGGGTAACCGTCGTATCGGGGCTCGCAAGGGGGATAGACGGGATAGCCCATCGGGCTGCCATACGCGCCGGCGGCAGGACCATAGCCTGCCTCGGATGCGGGATAGATGTGGTTTACCCCCGAGAAAACGAAGACCTTTTCCGGGATATCCCCGTCTCTGGCGCTATTCTGTCCGAATACGGCGATGGTACCAAGCCTTTGAAACATCACTTCCCGCGGCGAAACCGGATCATAGCCGGACTATCCCTCGGCGTGGTGGTCGTTGAGGCCGGACTCAGGTCTGGGGCTCTGAATACCGCCGCGTGGGCCTTGCATTACGGTATACCGGTCATGGCCGTGCCTGGAAGCGCGCGGTCTCCCAAGAGCGCGGGGACAAACAGGCTTATCCAAGAAGGTGCTTATCTGGTAACGTCGGCACAAGATGTGCTATCCTTTCTCGGACGAGAATCCGAGTGCATACCGGTGTCCCGGGGTTCTCCGGAGCGACATGGTTCAGAGCATACGCTGGAGGAATCCGCCGTGCTTCAGGAGCTTCGCGCCGAGCCGCTCTCGGCCGATGACTTGTGCGAGCGTCTAGCCGGGATAAGCGCAGGAAGGGTCGCGGCTCTGCTCGCGCGCCTGGAAATGAAAGGCGCGGTGTTGAGGACTCCCGCAGGAAAATTCCTGGCTCTGGCGGGGCAGGCTAGAAATGGGAAGGAGCGCAGCTGACGGATGACTGCCGAGACAACACCACTTATCATCGTCGAATCTCCGACAAAGGCCAAGACCATATCCCGGTTCATGAAATCGAAGTACCGGGTCATGGCTTCTATGGGCCACATAAGGGACCTCCCCAAGAGCACCCTTGGGGTGGACATCGAAAACGACTTCACCCCGAAGTACATCAACATAAGGGGTAAAGGTTCCCTCATAAAGGAGCTCAAGGAAGCCTCCAAGAAGGCGTCTAACGTCTACCTTGCCACCGACCCGGACCGCGAGGGAGAGGCTATTTCGTGGCACCTGTGCTCCATCCTGGGGATACGACCGGAAGAGGCAAAGCGCGTGGTCTTCCACGAGATCACCGAAAAAGCCGTGAAGCAGGCCTTCGCGAAACCAAGGCCGATAAACCTCAGGCTCGTGAATGCCCAGCAGACGAGGCGCGTATTGGACAGACTGGTGGGCTACAGCCTGAGCCCGCTCTTATGGCACAAGGTGAGGCCCGGGCTGTCGGCAGGCAGGGTGCAATCCGCGGCCCTCAGGTTAATAGTCCAGAGAGACCAGGAAATAGAGGCTTTCAAGCCCGAGGAATACTGGACGCTGGACGTTTTCCTTGAGGGCGAGCACGGCGAGGTAAAGGCCCGGTATTTCGGGGAAAACGGTCGCAAGAAGGCGCTCGCGAGGCGGAGCGACGTAGACGCGGTGCTGGCCGCCGTCCAAGGCAAAGATTTCGTCGTGAGGTCGGTGAGACCCAAAGAGCGGAAGAGGCAGGCGCCGCCGCCCTTTACGACGTCCACCCTCCAGCAAGAGGCCTCGCGGAAGCTGGGCTTCTCCGTGCAGAAGACGATGTCCCTGGCCCAAGCGCTCTATGAGGGCGTGGAGCTCGGAAAAGACGGGTACATAGGCCTGATCACCTATATGAGGACCGACTCGGTCAGAGTCGCCGAGAGCGCCGTGGCCGAGGCGCGGAGGTACATCGGAGAGGTGTTCGGAGATGACTATGTGGGTTCCGGTAGGGTTGTCAAAGCCCGGCCGCTGGAGCAGGGGGCCCACGAAGCCATCCGTCCCACCTCGGTTCTGAGGACTCCGGCCCAGGTCAGGCCCTTCCTTAAGCCCGACCAGTACAGGCTGTACAAGCTCATCTGGGAAAGATTCGTGGCCAGCGAAATGGCACCCGCCGTGTACGATACGGTGACGGCGGATATCGCGGCAGGCCCATCCATCTTCCGCGCAACCGGCTCCAGGCTCAGATTCCCCGGGTTCACCAAGGTCTACGAAGAGGGGCAAGACCACCCCACCGACGACGAAGAGGAAAAGGATATCATCCCTCTCACCGAAGGAGAAGTCCTCAGGCTCGTGAGGACAGAACCTCTGCAGCATTTTACCGAGCCGCCTCCCAGGTACACCGAAGCGACCCTCGTCAAGGCCCTGGAGGAGAACGGCATAGGCAGGCCGTCGACCTACGCTCCCATAATAGCTACGCTCTTTGAAAGGGAATATATCGCCCGGGACCAGAAGCGTCTTTACTCGACGGAGCTCGGTAAGACGGTCGACCGGCTCCTCACGGAGAACTTCCCGTCCATAGTTGACCTCGCCTTTACCGCGGAGATGGAGAAGAAACTGGACTCCATAGAGGAAGGAGAAGGGGACTGGGTCCAGATACTGAGAGAGTTCTGGGAGCCCTTCAAGAAACAGGTAGACCAGGCCGAAGAACAGCTCTCGAAAGTGCAGCTGGCCGATGAACCGGCGGGAGAGACTTGCGAGAAATGCGGGCGTCCGATGGTCATAAAGCGGGGGCGGTACGGGAAGTTTATCGCCTGCTCGGGCTATCCCGAGTGCAAGAACACGAAGCCCATCGTGGAGAAAACCGGGGTCAAGTGCCCAAGGTGCGGCCGGGGCGAGATAGTCGCCAGACGCACGCGCAAAGGGAGAGTCTTCTATGGGTGCACCGAGTACCCCGGGTGCGATTACACGACCTGGGATAGGCCGGTGGCTGGGACCGAGTGCCCCGCCTGCGGGGCATTCCTGGTGGAAACTCAGGGAAGGCGACGAGAATTCCGCTGCTCAAACCCAGATTGCGGCTACCGAACACAAAAAATCGAAAATTACGAACAAGTTGCCCGCCTTTCCCGCTAATGTTATGATAAGTTGCGAATTGGCTGCCACTCAGGCATTTTGCGACCTGTGAGAAGGTGTGGCGTTGAGATCAGTCTTGGAACAATGCCTGGAGGAGTTCCTGGCCCAAGTAGCGGTATCCAGGTCCCAGAGTCCCAGCACCCTTAACGCGTATGCCAATGACCTGGAACAGTTCATGTCTTTTCTCGCGGAGACGTACGGGCCGGATCTTGCTCCCGAGGACGGCAAGGTATCTCTGGACGACGTCCGCGCATTTATCCAAGACCTTTCAAAGAAGGGCTACAAGTCTTCTTCCATAGCCCGGAAGATCTCTTGCGTCAGGGGATTTCTCAAATTCCTGGAGAGACGCGGTGTACTGCCCCCGGAAAGCGCCAGGGCGGTTACGCCGCGAAAGGTGAAACAGGAGTTTCCCAAAGTCCTCTCGGAGGCGGAAATCGAAAAGCTGCTTGGGGCGGTAGACACCAGTACGCCTCTGGGGAAGCGCGACCGGGCCATGCTGGAACTCCTCTACGGGTCCGGTCTCAGGATAAGTGAGCTGAGGAACCTCAACGTAGGGGACATAGACTATTCCTTGGGCTTTGTCCAAGTCCTGGGGAAGGGCGGGAAGGAGCGGTTCGTGCCGGTGGGGTCTGTCGCCCTGGGCGCCCTGGCCGATTACCTGGAGAACGGGAGGCCGTATCTCGAGGGAAAGCAGGGCGGCAAGACCGCGGCTGCCAGGGACGCGTTCGTCGAAGGAAGGGCGACTGCGCTCACGAGCCTCAGGAGACCGCTTTTCTTGAACAGGTTTGGAAAGAGGCTCTCCGTGAGGTCCATCAGGCGGACCCTCGAGAAACACCTGCTTGCTGCGGGACTGGATCCTTCCCGGTGCTCACCACATACCCTCAGGCACTCCTTTGCGACTCATCTCCTGAAGGGTGGGGCAGACTTAAGGTCTGTCCAGGATATGCTCGGACACGCCAGCGTCCGTACTACCCAGATCTACACCCACGTGCTGCCCGAGCATCTCCGGGAAGTATACCGTAGCTTCCACCCCCGCGCCTCGAGGGGTAATGGAGCAGAATCTGAGAAGAACAGCACGGAAGAAAGAAGGTGATGACCGTGAGCGAGTCCTTGATAAGAAGCACCACGATCCTCGCCGTGAGGGCCGGTGGGAAGGGTGCCATGGCCGGTGACGGACAGGTCACTCTGGAGGAAAGCCGGACCATCCTGAAAAGCGGGGCGAGGAAGGTAAGGAAGATTTATGGGGGTAAGATCCTTGCCGGTTTTGCGGGTTCTGTGGGAGACGCGCTTGCCCTTTTCGACAAGCTGGAAGGACACCTGGAGGAGACCAGGGGCAGCCTCCAGAGGGCAGCCGTGGAACTCGCGAAAGAGTGGCGTACCGACCGGATCCTCAGGCAGCTCAAAGCCATGCTCCTGTGCATGGATAAGGATCACATCTTGCTTATCAGCGGGACCGGCGAAGTTATAGAACCCGATGACGACGTCCTGGCCATAGGGTCGGGGGCCCCATACGCCACCGCCGCCGCCAAAGCGCTCATCAAGCACAGCACCCTGACTGCGCCCGAAATAGCCAGGGAATCTCTGAAAATAGCTGCATCGATCTGCATATACACCAATGAGAATATCGTGGTGGAAGAGCTTGACTAGGTCGCTGAGACAGGGAGGCCCTTAGATGGCAGACCTTACGCCGCGCGAGATAGTTTCTGAACTCGACAAGTACATCGTTGGCCAGGAGAAGGCCAAGAGGGCAGTTGCGATCGCGGTCAGGAACCGGCTGAGGAGGCAGATGGTGCAGGGGGATCTCCAGGACGACATAATCCCCAAGAACATCCTTATGATAGGTCCCACGGGCGTAGGCAAGACGGAGATTTGCAGGCGCCTTGCCAAACTTGTGAACGCGCCATTCGTCAAGGTGGAGGCCTCCAAATTCACAGAAGTCGGCTACGTAGGCCGCGACGTTGACTCCATCGTCAGAGACCTGGTCGAGGCCGCGGTCAGGATGGTGCGAAACGAACAGTTCGAAATGGTCAAGGACAAGGCGAGCGCCCTGGCGGAAGACCGCCTGGTCGACGTCCTCTGCCCACTGCCTAAGAGGAGAGAGCCTGTCCGCAATCCTTTCGAATACCTGTTCAGCCCGGGCGTCCGGGAGGATGCGTCTTCCGACGACGACTTCGAGGAAAGGCTCAGAGAGGCGCGGGCCGAGAGGCGGCGGTGGAGGGAGCGGCTGTCGACGGGCGAGTGCGAGGATATGGAGGTGGAGATCGAGGTAGAGGATACCTCCGTGCCCACCCTCAACTTCTTCGACGGCACCGGCATGCAGGAGCTGGGTCTCAACATGCAAGACCTCTTGGGCGGGATTCTCCCCAAACGCAAGAAGGTCAGGAGACTCAAGATTAAGGAGGCCAGAAAAGTGCTGGCCCAAGAGGAAGCTGCGAAGCTGGTGGACTCCGATTCCATCACGGCAGAGGCGATAAGGCGCACCGAGTCCCTGGGCATTGTGTTCCTCGACGAGCTGGACAAGATCGCGGGACGGGAGCGAGGCACCGGACCCGACGTGTCGAGAGAGGGAGTCCAGAGAGACCTCTTGCCCATCGTTGAAGGGACTACCGTCATGACTAAGTACGGACCAGTGAAGACCGACCACATACTCTTCATCGGGGCAGGAGCTTTCCACGTGACGAAACCCTCGGACCTGATACCCGAGCTCCAGGGTAGGTTCCCGATACGTGTGGAACTGGATCCCCTCACGGAGGCAGATTTCGTCAGAATTCTCAAAGAACCCGAAAATTCCCTAACAAAACAGTACAAAGCTCTTCTCGCTACCGATAATGTAGAGGTAGAATTCACTGAAGACGGAATAGCGGAGATAGCCAAGATGGCCTATAGGGTGAACCAGGAGACCGAGAACATCGGAGCCAGGCGCCTCCATACGGTCATGGAGAAACTGCTCGAAGATGTTCTTTTCGAGGCGCCCGACTTGGCCGACCGGAAGGTAAAGGTGGATGCTGAGTACGTGAGAGGGAGGCTGGGAGACCTAGTTTCCAATAGGGATGTCTCCCGCTACATCCTGTAGCGCAAGAACTGAAGAGGAGGAAAACCGGTTGGAGACCCTACTAGACAAAACACGACGTATGAACCAGCTGCTCTCCGGGGCGGCAAGCGAGGTTGACTTCCACGGCAGCGCGAGAGTCATAAGGGATGTAGTCGAATGCAATGTTTACATCCTGGACAAGTCCGGCAAAGTCCTGGGCTACGCGCTCATGGATGACTTCGACTGCAGGGTGATGAAGGAAGACGTACTTGAATCGCAGGGATTTCCGCCCTCCTACAATGAGAGGCTCCATATGTACAGGGAGCCCGTGGTGAACCTCAGGAGCGACGGCGGTGTGTGCGTCTTCAAAGAGGGAACGCCGTGCGAGTACGCGCAGAAGATAACGACCATATTGCCCGTCATGGGCGGAGGAGAACGCCTCGGCACCCTGGTCCTCGCCCGTATGGATAAGGAGTTCAGCGATGAAGATCTCATTCTCGCCGAACATGCCGCGACAGTGACGGCCATGGAAATACTCCGCTATAACCAGGAAAAAGTTGAGGAAGAAACGCGCCAGCGCACCGCGGTCCAGGTAGCGCTAGGTACCCTTTCCTTCTCTGAGCTCAATGCGATGAGGCATATTTTCGAAGAGCTGGGCGGGACGGAAGGGTTCCTCGTGGCGTCCAAGGTGGCGGACAGGGTCGGGATAACCAGGTCGGTGATCGTGAACGCGCTAAGGAAATTCGAGTCCGCGGGCGTCATAGAGTCGAGATCTTTGGGCATGAAAGGTACTTTTATCAGGGTGCTCAATCCCAAGCTCCTGGAAGAGCTCAAGAAATTGCGGTAAGGCGCGCTGTAGTCTCGAAGGCGGGCGAGGTGCTAAAATGGCCCCGCCCGCCTTCACATTTTTAAAAAAGCTACGAAAATCGTAAGGGGATGAAGGAATCTGGGATTTCGTGTAGAATTATAGGCGTCCACAACCGAATATTGGATCGGAAACCGCGCACCGATAAAGGCAAAACTGTCCGAAAGGCAGTGACGCAAAGCCACGGGTCTAAAGCGACGATAGATAGAGAGTCGCCATGATAGCCGGGTTACCGAAGAGGGCGGTAATAATTTTGGATTTCCTTGCCTCTCGGCTTTGGTGCTGGGAGGCTTGTCTCATCTCTGGGGGGAGAATCGTATGAAAGACATAGCGCTCATCATGCAGCGGGCGCTGGACGGCGCCTGGCGAAGGCACGAGCTACTGGCCAACAACGTGGCCAATGCCGAAACGCCGGGCTATAAGAGGCTCGAACTGGATTTCCGGTCCGCGCTAGCCGAAGCGAGCGCCAAGAATCGCACCACCCTCGTCGCGACTTCACCCCGCCACATCGTTCCGTCGCAGCCGGTCGAGATCGGCCGTGTCGCGCAAGACCTATCTTCAATCACGCCGGATGGAAACAGCGTGGATATTGACCGCGAGATGGGAGAAGTCGCCGCCAACGCCCTGTACTATTCGGCCGTAACAGGCCAGCTCAAGGCGCACCTTGCGCTCCTCAGAAAAGCCATCACTGAAGGGAGGCGCTAGACCAGATGAGGCTTTTCGCCGCGATCGAAGCCAGCGCGTCCGGCCTCACGGCTGAGAGACTGAGGCTCGACCTCATAGCGTCAAACCTGGCCAATGCGGAAAGCACCCGTACCGAAAATGGTGGACCTTACCGGCGAAAAGTGGCCCTGTTCGCGCCAAACGGAGCTCGCTACTCCTTCAGGGACATCCTCGCCAGGGAGGTCTCCAGTCTCCCGCGTGGCGTGAAGGTCTACGGCATCGCCGAAGACCAGAGCCCCTTCCGCAGGGTTTACCAGCCCGGCCATCCTGAGGCCGACGCGGATGGGTATGTCACCTATCCCAACGTGGACGTTGTAACAGAGATGGTCGATATGATGGCGGCTACAAGAGCATACGAGGCCAACGTTACGGCCATAGAGGCCGCCAAGACAATGGCTCAGCGGGCGCTCGACCTGCTCAGGACATAGAGAAAAACGCAGGAATGAGGTGCTCTTAGAGCACCGGTATCTCGGGGGGAGGAAAATCGATGTACTTCAGAGCAGCTTCTGTACCTGGAGTTGGGCCTCTTGTCGAAAGGACCTCGGCCCGCTCTACACAGACCACGACCAAAGAAAGCCAGTTTTCCGCCTTGCTTGAAAAGGCTTCCGCGAGTCTCGCCGCGCTCGACCGTGAGCTTGCGGAGTCCCAGATAGACCTCGTTACCGGCAATGCCCGCGACATGCACACCGCCGTACTTTCGGCGGAAAAGGCCAGCCTGGCCCTGGATCTCGTGATAGCCGTGCGAAACAAAGCTCTCGAGGCTTACCAAGAGATCATGAGAATGCCCATATAGCGGGGGAGAGCAATGGCTACCAGCGTCGCTCAACTGACAAAGGGCATCCGGGATACCTGGTCAAAGCTCGGGAGGACGCAGAGGATCATCATCATGGCGAGCGTCGCGACGGTCTTCGTCTTGTGCGTGCTCGCCCTCATCTTTTCGTCCCGCGGAAATCGTTACGAGATCCTCTGGTCTAACCTTGACCTCCAGGACGCCGGGGCCATCGTAGACGAACTGGAGAGGCAAGGCATTCCATACGAGCTCGCCGACGGCGGCCGCACCATCAAGATACCCAGCCAAGAAGTACATAGGACGCGGCTTTCGCTGGCTTCTCAAGGCCTGCCGTCATCGGGAATCGTAGGATTTGAAAGCATTCAGGGTAACTCCATTTGGGCGACCGACTTCGAGCGGAGAGTCCAATACACCCGCGCCCTTTCGGGCGAGCTTGTCAGGACCATAAAGTCCATCTCTGGCGTGAGAGATGCCAGGGTCCATATCGTCATCCCGGAAAGCACCGTATTCGCGACGCTCAGGACCCCTTCCACCGCTGCGGTCCTCTTGGACCTCGTGCCGGGTAAGGAGCTGGGCAGGGATACGGTGCGCGGCATCATGAACCTGGTGGCGAGGTCGGTTGAGGGACTCTCCCCCGACGACGTCACCGTCATGGATACCTCAGGGAGGCTCCTGTCCCAGGAGCTGAGGAACGACGCTTTGGGTGGAGGCGCAACTACCGCCGCATTTGAGATGACCTCGCGGGTGGAACGGGAGCTGGAATCGCGGCTCCTCGCGACCCTCACTCCGGTCCTCGGTCCCGGGAACGTGGTCTGCCAGGTGAGGGCAACCCTGAATTTGGATCAGGTAAGGATCGTCGACGATGAGTACACGAGCGACCCGCAAGGCGTCCTCAGGAGCACCCAGCAAGTGACCGAGACTTACCAGGGGACGGGAACGCCGGTGGGCGGAGTGGCTGGAGGGCTGGATGTTCCCACCTACGGTACAGCCGGGCAGGGGCAGTCACAGTACCAGCGCACGGAGACCATCACAAACTACGAGGTTAACCGCCGGACCACCGAGACCATCGTCACCCCCGGAACCATAAAGAACCTTTCAGTGGCCGTGATGGTAAACAAAGAACTTGATGACGATTCCAGGAGCCTCATCACCCAAGCAGTTACCGCCGCGCTGGGGCTCGATCCCCTGAGAGAGGACAGGATAAGCGTAATAGGTATGCCCTTTGACACCAGCCTCGCGGACGTCATCCAGGGAGGCATGACTCCACCCGAGCCTTCCTTCCCGAGGATATACATCTACGCCATTGCCGTAGCCGCCGCACTCATCATTGGGACGATCATCCTCCTTATCATGAGGCGGCGCAGGGCGGAGGCAGTGGAAGTCGCGCCCGAACCTCTTCTCGTGGCAGAAGAAGCGCCCAGTCTGTCACCTGACCTCTTGAGCAGGCAGAAGGTCAGAGAGGACATTGAGCGCATGGCTCGGGTGAACCCCGCAGCGGTAGCGGCGCTCATAAAGACATGGCTATTGGAGGATGAGTACTGATGTCTACCCGGCGAGGCGTCCTATCGGGAAAAGAGAAGGCGGCGATCCTCCTCATCACCCTGGGTCCTGATCTCTCGGCTCAGGTTATGAAGCACATGAAAGAAGAAGACATCGACGTCCTGACACTGGAGATCGCCAGCACCAAGAGGGTGGACCAGGACGTGAGGGACCAGGTCCTCGCGGAATTCGCCGACATGGCCATGGCCCAGCAGTACATAGACGAGGGCGGCATCGAGTATGCCAAGGTGCTCCTGGAAAAGGCTCTTGGGAAGGAAAAGGCCGTAGACGTCTTGAGCCGGCTTACGGCATCCCTCCAGGTGAGGCCTTTCGACTTCGCCAGGAAGGCCGAACCCGGCCAGCTTCTGAACTTCCTGGAATCTGAGTCTCCCCAGACAATAGCGCTCATCCTCAGCTATCTGGCACCTAATCAGGCGGGTGCCATCCTCGCTTCGCTCGCCCCCGACCTCCAGGTCGAGGTGACCAGGCGGATCGCCTCCATGGAAGGGACGAGCCCCGAAGTTATTAAGGAAATCGAGCGCATCCTTGAACGCAAACTTGTGAACGTAGTGGGCCAGGATTACACGCGCACAGGCGGCGTAGGCGCAGTCGTTGAGATCCTGAACAATGTAGACAGGCAGACCGAGAAAACCATCCTCAATGCCCTCGATGTCGAGGCGCCTGAGCTATCCGAAGAGATAAAGCGCCGGATGTTCCTGTTCGAGGACATCATCTACCTCGACGACCGCGCAGTCCAGCGCTTCCTCAGGGAAGTCGACATGTCGAGAGATCTCCCGCTCGCTCTCAAGGCTGCTTCGGACGAAGTCAAAGAGAAGATCTTCAAGAACCTCTCGTCCAGGGCGGTGGAGACGCTCAAAGAAAGCATCGACTACCTTGGTCCGGTCCGTATGCGGGATGTGGAAGACGCCCAGCAGCGGATTGTGGCGATTATCAGGCGTCTAGAAGACCAGGGCGAGATCGTCGTAGGGCGTGGAGGAGGCGACGATGTCGTTGTCTAGGGTGTTCCGCTCCCAACCAACTGCCGTTAGGCGCCCGGTGCCCAAGGTCCTGGAAGTCGAGAACAGGCCCGAGCCCGTCCTTCCGGATCCCGCCGAAATCCTCGAAAAGGCGAAGAGAGAGGCGCACGCTGTCCTTGAACGGGCCAAGGAAGAAGCCGAGGCCACGCTTCTCCGCGCAAGGGACGAGGCGGCGAAGATAGCCGAAGAAGCCAGGGAGTCGGGCAGAAGCCAGGGATATTCTGAGGGGTTTTCCAAAGGCCTGTCCGAAGCCGAGGCGCTCATCAGAGATGCCGAGACGGCCCTCCAGGCGGCAAGGGAAGCCCATGGGAAGATGCTCGCCGAGGCGGAACCGCGCATCCTGGCTCTGGTCATAGAGATAAGCCGCAAAGTCCTGGGCGAGGCCTTCGAAACCAAGCCCGAGGTCATCCTCGACCTCATCAGGCAAGGCCTCAGGGCTCTCAAAGACGAGAAGGAGTTTTTCATCAAGGTGCCGCCCGAACTCGTGGCCCTCGTAGAAGGAGAGGTCCCAACCCTGAAGAGGGAGTTCGGCGCAAAGTCTGTGGAGGTAGTCGGAGATGCGGAAGTCGCGGGGGGAGCCATAGTCTCCACTCCTCACGGCTATGTGGACGTGACGATTGAGTCCCAGATCCGCTCGATAGCGATCGCTCTGGCGGAAGCCCGCAAGAAAGTGCTGGGGGTCGAAACGCCATGAACGAAGTGTCTTTTCAGGTCTACGAAGAGACGGTGAGATCTGTCCAGCCGCTCACCTACGGAGGCGTGGTCAAGGACGTCGTGGGTCTCCTCATAGAATCCTCGGGACCCAAGGTCAAGATGGGCGAGATGTGCTATCTCCTGCCCGATTCGGGGATCCCGGTCCTGAGCGAAGCGGTCGGGTTCAAGGATGGGCGCGTCCTCCTCATGCCTTACGGCGAGCTTGATGGCGTGGCGCCGGGCACACCGGTAGAGGCTACGGGCAGGCAGCTCAAGGTACCCGTAGGAGAGGGCATGCTCGGCCGCGTCGTGGACGCCCTGGGCTTTCCTATGGACAAGAAGCCCTGGTGGGCCGTGGACAAGTACTACCCGACCATCGAACGGCCCCCGTCGCCCCTAGAGAGGGACAGAATTCGAAGCCCCCTCGCCACCGGAGTCAAAGCCATAGACGGGCTCCTTACCCTCGGCGAAGGCCAGAGGATAGGCATTTTCTCCGGCTCCGGCGTGGGTAAATCGACCCTCATGGGCATGATAGCGCGGAACACGTCGGGAGACATGAACGTGATCGCGCTGATCGGCGAGAGAGGCCGCGAGGTCAAGGAGTTCATCGAACGGGACTTAGGGCCGGAGGGACTCAAGAGATCCGTGGTCGTGGTGGCGACGTCGGACGAGCCGGCCCTCATGAGGATAAAGGCGGCGTGGGTGGCGACGGCCATCGCAGAGTACTTCAGAGACCGGGGGATGTCGGTCCTACTGATGATGGACTCGCTCACCAGGTGGTGCATGGCCCTCAGGGAAGTGGGCCTCGCGACGGGAGAACCTCCGACCACCCGGGGTTACACTCCTTCGGTTTTCGCAAACCTCCCCAAGCTCCTCGAGCGGGCGGGTAAGAGCGCCACGGGCAGCATCACAGGGATCTACACTGTACTCGTCGAGGGCGACGACATGGATGAGCCCATCGCCGACGCGGCGAGAGGAATTCTCGACGGACACATAGTCCTCTCCCGGGAACTCGCCCAGCTCGGTCACTACCCGGCCATCGACGTGCTCGCCTCGGTGTCCAGGCTCATGACCGTGGTTACGGGGGCTGCCCAAAGGGAGGCGGCCAAGGAGCTGCGGGCCGTCCTCGCGACCTACAAGAAGGCAGAAGACCTCATAAACATCGGGGCGTACGTGAGGGGCTCAAACGAGCGGATCGATCATGCCCTCGACTACATCGACAGGGTGAATGAGTTCCTGAGGCAGGGAGTTGACGAGAAGTACTCCTTTGACGAGACGGTTTCTCTTCTGACCGGGCTCTTTTCCGGCGCCCAGGCGGTTTAGCAAATCGGGATCAATGTCGATAAAGGACGGGGACGGGTTTGAAGAAGTTTGAGTTTCCTCTGGAACGGGTTCTCGAGATAAGGCGGCTCAAGAAGCTGCTTGCGGAAGAGAAGCTCGGAGAGGCCCAGAGGAACGAGAATGCCGCTAAGTCCAGGCTCGACGCGGCCCGGAAGGCCAGAGAAGAAGCGGTTATGGAGATGAGAGAAGCCCTCTCCGGCAGGCTCGACTCGCGGTCCTTGAAGCACATGGTGAGGTTCGGCGAGTCCATCGACAGCGAGATCTACAGGCACACGGTGGACCTTAGGGCCAAACGGGAGATAACCCGGAAGGCGAGGGAGATAGCCATCCTGAGGACCCAGGAGGAGAAAGCCCTGGAGAGGCACCGGGAGAACAAACTTCGCGAGTATATGGACGCTTTCTGGTGGCAGCAGGCGAAGATCCTGGACGAAATCGGAGCAGAAAGATATCTCAGAGCGAAAGAGAGGTGAGAAACGAGCATCATGTACCTAGCACTTGAAGGGGCTCTAGGGATCCTGTCCCGGGCGGAGGGCACCCAATCATCCCAGGGAGCGCAGGTTGGGAAAGACAGGACCAGCGATTTGTTCGCGTCCCTCATCGCATCCATGCTCGGCAGTTCCGGCACTGCCCATGGCTTTGTCCCCCAGGTCGCCCCGGCTTCTGAGGCGGGCGATAACGGTCTGAACTCTCTGGAAGCCGGCCTCCTTCAGGGTGGACCGTCCTACACTGGGCGGACCGAGCAGCCAGAGACGCACATCTTGTCTGCCGCCGGATCAGTGGAAGGAGAGTCTCTCCTTGAGAAGGCGTTGCCTTTCGCCTCATTCAGGCTGCTTGGCGCGCCTGCGATCCGGCCGGAACTCGCCGTACCCAAGGACGAGCTTCCTCCCGGTGTACACGCGGAAGCAGAGACCTCTGGCGCTCAGGTGAACTTCGGGATGACGTCAGGCGCCCTCGGGTTCGCTGCGTCGGAGGGTAACGTCGATGCGATGCATGGCGTCGGCGTGGGCAGAAACTTGGGACCGGTGGCGGTGCTGGACGAAGCGCCCGAAGAAGGTGGCGGCCATGTGAGTGTGGACGTGCGCCTCACTGGCGAGCACCTCGTCCCGCGAGAAGACTTTCTCTATGGGTCCGAGGCGGGTTTATGGCGGACAGTGAGGATGGTCGCAGGGAAGGCCCCGGTCGCAGGCGGTGACCAGGTCGCGGCTGGCCACGCAGGTCCAGAGGCTTTGGCGCCGGGCGGTCTTCTCTCCAACGTTTCCGGGGAAGGCTCGCAAGATGTAGCCCCGCTCACAGTGGGACCGGAGCAGTCTGTACCCGCAGAAGAGACGAAGGCCGTGAGTCACACGGAAAACGTTGACGCGGAACTCGCCGGGCAGGTTCTGGCCGCCGGAGACGCGGCCGGCAGCGCCCTCGCCCGTACGGAGGGCGAGATAAGGCTCGATGGGAGCGGGCAGCTCGCCACAGGCGAGGTCCGGGCCTTGGCCGAGCGGCTGAGGGAAGAATCCCTGAGAAAACTCCCGAGGAGCGTGGAGCTCAGGCTGGATCCTCCGGATCTCGGGAAGGTGACTGCCGTGCTCACGGCAAGGGGCCAGGATATCGCAGTCAGGTTCGTCGCCCAGTCACACGACGCCATCCGTGCCCTCGAGAGGTCGGCAGACGAACTCGCTAGGTCCTTCGGCGAGCTCGGTCTTACGCTTGCCGGGTTTACCGTTGCCGAAGGGCATTCCCGGCAGGCTTCTTCCGGGGAGAGCAGAGATGGCGCCATGGTTCGGACAAGGCGGAGCACGGCCCGGTCACTGAGGGCGGAGACCGTGACGAGTCAGGTCCCTGGAGCGCCCGATCTGACGGCCCTGACGGGAAGGAGACTGGACTACGTTGTGTAGCAAGGGTGAAAGGAGGCGGGTGAATTGGCGATAGATGGAGTAAGCGGCGTGTACGGGAGCCAGGGATCCTTTGCGGTCAAGCAGAGTACCGTCGAAGACCTACAGGACCAGTTCCTGAGGATCTTGCTTACCCAGCTGAGGTACCAGGATCCCATGGAGCCCATGAAGGAGCACGAGTTCCTGGCCCAGATGGCCCAGTTCTCCAGCGCCACGCAGATTGGAGAGCTGAACCAGACGGTCCAGGCTACGCTGCGGTACTTGATGGCTGCCCAGGCCAACCAAAGCCTGCTGAGCGCCGCCAACCTGATAGGCAAGACGTTCATCGCCGCCCTGGACGGCGAGTTTATGGAGGGAGTGGTGGAGTCGGTCTGTTTCCACAACGGGAACCTCATGGTGAAGTCGGGGCTCTACCTCATACCCATAGACAGCCTGGTCTACGTGGGTCCCGAGCCGCAGCCGCCGGCGGTGGATCCTGCTGAGACGGCGTCTCTGGAAGAGGTAGCCGCAGAAGGGCAGGTAGAGGTGGATGCAACTCAGGGTAATTGACCCGCGGATCGACGTTAGACCGCCGGAACAAGTACGGACCGGCCGACCTGAGTCGAGGTCCGCGAGACCTTCCGGCAAGACGTTTGCGGAGGTCCTGGAAGAAGCCAAGAGTTCAAAGCAAGTGACCTTTTCCAAGCACGCTGAAGAACGCCTTAGGATGTGTGCCGATGCGATCGACGCCGAAAGGCTTGCCAAACTCCAGGACGCCGTAGAGACGGCTTCGGCAAAGGGCGCAAGGTCGACTCTGGTTCTGATGAAAGGGATTGCCTTCGTGGTCGCTCCGCAGACGAGGACGGTTATCACGGTGATCCCCGAAGAGCGGATGAAGGAAAACGTGTTCACCTCCATAGACAGCGCGGTGCTCGTTGAGAACTGAGCAAAATCACGCGGTACCCGGGCCGGACCCTTTCAGGGAGGCCAAGCTCTCCGGAGCGACGGATGGAGAGCCGGGTAACCCGAAAAACGAAAGGGGTTTGTGAAGTACCATGATGCGTTCGCTTTTCAGCGCTGTGTCGGGTCTCAGGACCCACCAGACGAGGATGGACGTAATAGGCAATAACGTGGCCAACGTGAACACGCCTGGTTTCAAGTCTTCCCGGGTGACGTTCCAGGAGGTCTTCAGCCAGACTTTGCGTGGCGCCGGCTCGCCCTCGGGGACCGACCTGTCCGCCAGGGGCGGCACCAACCCCATGCAGGTCGGCTTGGGCGTTACCGTTGGAAGCATCGATATAAACCATACCTCCGGTAACCTTCAGCCCACGTCGAGGATGACGGACGTGGCCATCGAAGGCAAAGGTTTCTTCATCGTCATGGAAGGCGGACAGCGGGCCTACACCAGGGTCGGAGCCTTCAACATCGACGGAGACGGTGTGCTGGTAGACCCTGAGGGTAGGAAAGTCCTGGGTTGGTTGGTCGATCCGGCGACCGGACAGCTCCCTGTCCAGCGCCCAGAAAACCTGCTCCAGCCAATAAGGATCGCCCTCGGCTCCAACATGGAGGCCAAGGCGACGGAAAACGTGAGCTGGTACAGGAACCTGAATGCGCAGGCCGACGCAGGCTTCTATCAGGACGTGCCGTTCACGGTATACGACTCCCAGGGAGGCACACACACCCTGGTCATGAGGCTGACGAAGGTAGATCCCGCTGATGAAACAAACGCTTGGGACTGGGCCGTGTATCTGGATCCCAATGATCCTTCGACGAGGCTCGGAGATGGCCGCATTACGTTTGACCTCGAGGGCAAGTACTCGGGTGTGACCGGCAACTCGTTTACCTACAACCCGAGCGACTCGGTAGCGTCGATGACGATCACTCTGGACTTCAGCAAGGTGACTCAGGTTGCCGGTCCAACGACTGTCGATACCGACTTGATTGACGGTCATCCGACCGGTACCCTCGAGTCCTTCACCTTCGATTCGAGGGGTATCATCACCGGGTTCTACTCCAACGGTCAGACGAGGATCCTCGGCCAGATCGCCCTCGCCAACTTCCCGAACCCGGCCGGTCTCCAGGCCCTCGGGAAGAACCTGTACGTGGAATCCAATAACTCCGGAAGGGCCGACATCGGCGAAGCGGGTACGGCTGGGCGTGGGACGATCGCTCCCAGCTCTCTGGAAATGTCCAACGTGGACCTCTCTGAGGAGTTCACCCAGATGATCATCACCCAGAGAGGCTTCCAGGCGAACTCGAGGATTATCACAGTTTCGGACGAGCTCCTTCACGAGCTTGTGAACCTGAAGCGTTAAGCGGTTAACCTCCGGCGGGAGAGATAGGTCTCCTCCCGCCGGAGCTCAGAAAGAAACGGGGTGTTGATATGGATCTGGCGACGCTCATAGGCACGATCGCGGTGTTTGCGGTCGTCCTCATCGGTATGGCGATGGGCGGCTCGCTCAAGCCATTCTGGGATCCGCCTTCGGTCTTCATTACCGTGGGAGGCACCATTTTCTCCACGCTCATGAGCTTCCCACTTGAGACGTTTAAGGACGTGCT
>DUSI01000048.1 GCA_012842685.1 Candidatus Fermentithermobacillaceae bacterium | reverse complement strand
TAGTATTCCACGCTCTTTTGGGAAGAAAGCGCGAGGTCACCGCGAGACCGGGTCCACAACAGCCTGAGGATCTTCCCCGCGAGGTAAGATACCCTCCACAGCGTAAACGAAACCTCGACCTGCGCGCAAAACGCAAAGCAAGGTTCGTCGAACTCAGGGCAAATCTTCAGTTTTGGCTTCTCACGAAAACGGGCGCCGGCTCGCCGGGCCATGCTGAGCCCAATTCCCACGAGGGCATTTAGAGCGCCACAGAGCATCGCTGTTTCGTAGGCATCCCCCGTACCCGCTCTGGATACGCCCTCGACCTTCTCAAACGTAAACACTCTGAAGACAAGGGCGACTACGTCCCTCGTGTGCCGCAAAGCCCCGCGTGCCCCAGACAGGGAGTCTCTAAGCACGTCAATCGTCCTGAGCAGCGCGGTCTTCTCCTGATCTCCTTCGTCTCCGCCGTTTCCCCCCTCTGGATGGGCCGGCGACTTGCCGCCGGCACCGGAGTCCGCGTCCCCTCTTGCCAGAAGACGAAACCCGGCGCCTTGGAGCCGGGGAAGCGCCACATAGATAGGCATGAGAGGAGGTCTCACCGAAGCTTCCAGAGAGAATTGACCCTGGTCGCGCCTCGCTCTCACCCGGACCCTGAAGGGGAGAAAAAATCCGGCCAAGAGGAACGTCGCGATAAAGAACAGAATAGCCGGGATCGAAACGCGCATCACCGCTTCCTCCCGGCAGTAGCATGTCCAAAAACGGGGAAATCTAGCGGGCCTCAGGCGTCAGGCACGAGTTTGGGGTTGGAAGCCTTCTCTCCGGTGAGGAGCGGCAAGTCTTCTATGGAGTTCAGGCCGGCTTTCTTGAGGAACTCATCGGTCGTCTTGTAGAGCTTCGGGCGGCCCAGAGTCTTCTTCCTTCCCGCCTCCTCGATCAGGCCTTTTTCCAAGAGAGTCTCCAGGCTCGCCTCTGGGTTCACCCCTCGGGCGGCCTCGATGTCTTGCCTCGTCACCGGCTGCCTGTAGGCGATGATGGCGAGGGTCTCCAAAGTGCCTTTTGACAGGGACATCGTAACCTTCCGGGACAGAGCACGCTCGATAAACTCCGCGTATTCGGGCCGGGTAAGGATGATGAGGCCTCCCGCGAGCCTTTCAACCATGATGCCTCTATTCTCGTAAAGCCTCTCGAGGGTATGTGCGGCGTCAAGTACCTCGCGTTCCGTGACGCCCATGGCTTCGGCGAGCCTCGAGACGGGCACAGGCTCGTCCGCCGAGAAAAGTATGGCCTCGAGGAGGGCCGGGATATCTACGGGCTTTTCCCGGTCACTCACGGGATTCTACCTCCCCATCCAAGATATCTTTCCGGTCGGGAGAGAAGATGATCTCTCCGAAAAGGGAAAGCTGCCGCGCGAATAACCTCCGCCTCCGCACCAGCTCAAGAAACGCGAGGAAATTCATGATGGCTTGAGACTTCGTCTTCCCCAGGAATCGAGAAAACCTTAGGATACCGCCTCGGGAGGCCATGCGCCGCACTTCCCGCCAGAAAACCCGGAGGTGGCTCACGAAGTTCCATCGAGGCAACACTATCCTGGGCCGTCTGGGCTCTTCTCTGGCCGTCACAGCGAGCATGGCGTCCCTTAACGCTTCCGGATCGATACCAGATACTTCCACACGCCTCCTGTCGCCGAGGGGCAGGGCGCTCCCCCGGGTGAACCTCATGCCGTTTCTCAGCATGGCCTCCCGCAGCCACATCGAGGCTTTCTCGATCTCCCAGGGTTCCATGACCGGAAGGGCCGTCGCGGCGTCGTTAGGCAGCGCGGCTTCCAGGGTTTCTTCCTCTTCTACGTCCCCTTCGGTCTCAGGGACAGGCAAGAGCCAGCGCACTTTGAAGAGGACCAGTTCTGAAGCAATGGACAGATCCCGGACCGACTCCTCCAGGGGGATCGCGCCGGCTTCAACCTGCTCTCTCAGTCTTCTAACGATGGGCGCCAGCCTGAGTATGTCCATGGCTATGCAGGGAACGCAAAGCGCAATAGTTTCACGGCGACGCTGTAGACGGCCGCCATATAGGTGCGAATAAAAGGTTCAATGATGGCGCTGACTACTCCAAGGTAAACCAGCCCCATGAGTATAAGGAAGCCGTAGCGTTCGATGAAATCCCAGATATCGTACATGGAATAGGGAAGGTAAACCCTCAGGATCTTCGAGCCGTCAAGGGGCGGAAGGGGCAAGAGGTTGAAAAACGCCAGGGCAGCATTGACCCGCGCGCCCAAGCTCAAGATGTCCGACAGATATGTCCACCGGGCACCCGCAAGGCGGAGCCTCGCGAAGAGGAGCACCGCGCAGACCTCCAGGATGAAGGCGGCGATGAGGTTGGCCACCGGACCGGCAAAGGCTACCTTGGCCATGTCTTTCCTCGGGTTTCTCAGCCGGTAAGGATCCACGGGCACGGGTCTCGCCCACCCGAATCCGAAGATGAGGAGCATGAGGGCTCCTATAGGGTCGATATGGGCCCAGGGCTCAACCGTCATCCTACCTGCCCTGGCTGCCGTATCATCGCCCAGGCTGTAAGCCATCCTGGCATGGGCGTACTCATGGATGCTTATCGCCAGCAAAAAACCGGGTATCCTCAGAATTATGTTGAGTAGCCTTGGCGCTGTCAGAAAAGATCCTCCTTCCCCGTCGTCAGCGGGAGCCCAGCGTGACTTCGACGGTCATCTTCCGCCCTTCTCTGTAGAGCTCCAGCTTCACCTTGTCGCCGGGTTTGCGCTCCAGGATCATCTGGGATAGGTCGGACCCTGAAACCGCCACCCCGTCCACTGCGACTATCACGTCGCCTCCAACCGGGAACTCTATGCCGGATACGGTAGTCTTCTTCGTGGAGCCTCGTATACCTGCACGGGCCCCTGGACCCCCCGCTTCAACCTCCGTGACCAAGGCGCCATGTTCGGAAGGAAGCCCCAAAGCGGAGATTATGTCGTCGCCGTAAGCCTTTCTAAGTCCATCGAGGGGCAGGTATGAGATGCCCATGTACGCGCGCTCCACCCTGCCTTTGGAGATGAGCTGGGGGACGACTTCGGAAACGACATTGCACGGGATGGCGAACCCGATGCCGCTGGCCGAATCCATGATGGCGGTTACGACGCCAACAACTTCACCCCTGGAGTTGAGGAGCGGCCCCCCGCTGTTCCCGGGGTTCACCGCCGCATCCGTCTGCAGGAGGTTTTCTACGGTGAAGTCATTCACACCAGGTCTCGTCTGGCTTTCGATGAGGAGCGACCTGTCTTTGGCGCTTATGACGCCCGTCGTAAGCGTCGGAGACCTGTCCAGACCCATGCTGGACCCGGTAGCGAGAGGCATCCCTATGGCGATAGCCTTCTGCCCGACTCTTATGCTCTCGTAATCGGCAAGCCTCAGGGCAACAGCTTCTCCCGGAGGAACATCCACCCTGAGCACGGCAAGGTCAGTAAGCCTGTCCGTGCCGACGACATAAGCTTCGTAAACCCTGCCCGAATGAGTGTGCACGAGGATCCTGGTGGCGTTCTCGATCACGTGGTAATTGGTCACGATGTGTCCGTAAGAATCAACGAAGAAGCCCGAGCCGTTGCCTCTTCTCGAGAAGCGGTCGAAAAGGGGCGAGCCGGTAGATATCTGTTCCGTGGAAACCATCACCACTCCGCGCTTTACCGCTTCGTACACCGCTATGGTGTTCTGTTCGTCTTCGGTGCGCCAGGTCTCTTCGTCCTCGAAGCTCGGAAGGGACGCCGCAGGGTACGGCTCTCCTGGAGAGGCGACCGCGGTTAGGCTCCGCCCCAAGGTAGCGAGCCCACCAAGCAAGAGGCCCAGCGCCGCAAGGAGGATAAGCCAGGTCTCGGCTCTCATGAATAGCGGGGTCTTCTTCATGGGTTCCCTCCGGCAGATATCAGTGTGTATCTCTAGTCTACAACGGCCTCTCCGTGTTTTCCACTTTGGCCGCGACCTGGCATCTAGGGGATACTCTGCGCTCATCCTTTGGGGTTAAAGAGGACCGCCATCAGGTAGCCGAAGACGATGGCGGCCATGAGGCCAGAAGCGGTGGCGCGAAGCCCCCCTGTAAAGAGCCCAAACCATCCGAGGCGCACGACGTCCTCCATCATGCCTGTGACCAGACTGTGGCCGAAGCCCAAGAGGGGCGTTGTCGCCCCGGCCCCGGCAAACTCTACGAGGGGACCGTAGAGCCCTAGGCCGGAAAGGACGGCCCCAAGGCTCACGGCAGACACCATGACGAAAGCAGGGTTGGTCTTGGTCAGGTCCAGAACGATTTGGGCGAGGGCACAAAGGGTGCCGCCCACGAGGAAGGCGTACAAGAGAGTCAAGGTTCTCTCTCCTCCCATCCCGGGTAGACCAGGGAAACGGCATGGGCTATGCCTGGGATAGACTCGGCTTGCTGACAAGTTGTGGGGCTGTGAAGGGCCCCGGTCGGGACGAGAAGCACCCGCTTAAGCTTCCCAGACTTGAGTTCCGGGTAGATCTTGGCCGCGAAAACCGAAGCCACACACCCGCATCCTGAGGCGCCCGAACATATCTCAGGTTCCATCCCATAGATCATGAGTCCTGTGTCATGGTGAACCTCTTTGAGGTCAATCCCCCTCTTCTTGAGGAGGTGAAGGGCTGCCTTCGAGCCCACCATGCCCAGGTCGCCCGAGAAGATGGCGTCGTAGTCACCGGGAGAACGTCCGAGGTCTATAAGATGCCTCCACACAGTGTCGGCGAACGCGGGAGCCATGGCCGACCCCATGTCGTTGGCGTCGGTGATGCCGAAATCCATCACCCTCCCCACGGTTACGGCCTCGACCTTCGGACCTTCTCCTTGGGCCGACAGGAGGAGGGCCGCTGCGGCGGTCACAGTCCACTGGCTCGAGGGGACCCGCTGGTGCCCAAACTCGGTGGGATACCTGTACTGCCTCTCTGCCGTGTCGTGGTGGCTGGAGGAGGCGACCAGCACGTTCCTGGCAAACCCCCCGCTAATAAGAAAAGAGCCTAGGGCCATGGCCTCGCCTATGGTAGAACACGCTCCGTAAAGACCCAGGAACGGGATATCTTTGTCGCGGGCAGTGAAGCTGGACGAGATGATCTGGTTTAGGAGGTCGCCTGCCAGGAAGAAATCGACCTCTGCGTCTTCCAAACCCGCCTTGGCCTCCGCCAAGTCCACGGCCTGCCTGAGCATCTTGGTCTCCGCCTTCTCCCAGGAGGTCTCGCCGCACAGCGTGTCGGCGCAAACCAGGTCGAAAAGCGGCCCCAGGGGCCCTTTTCCTTCCCTGGGTCCCACCACCGACGCCGCCGAGACTATCACCGGCATCTTGGGAAAAACACAGGTAGAACTGCCTCTTCTGTTGGGAGCCAAAGTACCGCCTCCAGGTGCTACAGCTAGCCGAAGACGTACACACGGAGAATGGTGACGATGAGGGCCGAAAGGGAACCGTAGACGATTACCGGTCCGGCCACCTGGAACATCCTGGCCGAAACTCCCAGGACAAAGCCCTCCCGCTTGAATTCCATGGCGGGAGAAACCACCGAGTTCGCGAATCCCGTTATGGGGAGCGCCGCCCCCATGCCCGCAAACCTGCCTATTTCGTCGTAGACGCCGAGCCCCGTAAGGAGCGCTCCCAGAAACACCATGATAGAAGAGGTCATGGCTTGGGCCTGGACCCTAGGGAGTTTTGTGCTGAGTACCCCTAAGATCACTTGCGCCACGGTGCAGATGGCACCCCCTACGAGGAACGCCAGCAGCGCATTCCTCAAGATGGGGCGAGGCGGGTGGAAGGACGTGGCCAGCTTAATATACTCTTCTTTTTCTCTTGTCCGCGGCCTCGTCATCTCGGCTCATCCACGTAGGCAATCTTTACATCCGCCCTGTATTCCGCGATGGCTCCGTCCTTCACGCTGGCCGTCCAGTTTAGCACCTCGACTCCCACCATGTTGGGGATCCTGGGCGCCGCCTCTTTCACCGCTTGATTTACGGCGTCGTTCCAGTCTTTGTTTGATGTGCCCACCAGCTCAAGCACTTTGACTACGGGCATGTCGACCATTCCTCCATGTCCTCTTGAAATGTGCCTAAGGTAGTATCCCCTCTGGAGCCGATAGGTACACTCTGAGCTTCCTGAGAGCCGCCTTCTCGATCCTGCACACCTGCGGCTGGGAGAGCCCCATCTCCCTTGCCAGTTCGGTCTGGGTCCTTCCATGGAAAAACCTGTTTTCAACTACGTATCGCTCATCGGGCGGAAGCTTTTCCAGGGCGTCTCTCAGCTCGATGGAGTCAAGGTAATCGTCCTTTAGCTCCCCCGTCCTTATCCCCCTGTCGCCGGTAGACATCATGGCTTCCAGATGCCCGGGGGGAGATGTCGCCTCCAAGGCTTCCAGGAGAGTGTCCAGGTCCACCCCTATCTCCCGGGCCACTTCCGCCGCGGGAGGCTCGGCTCCGGTCCTGGCCTTGTGCTCTTCTATGACCCGTCCGGCCTTGTAAGCGATCTCTTTCAGGCGGCGCTCAACCTTTATGGGCGAACTGTCTCTGAGGTGCCTGCGTATCTCACCGAGAATGAGAGGGACGGCATAGGTGGAAAACATGACGCCGTAAGAAGGATCGAACCTGCTTATGGCCTTGAGGAGGCCCACGGCGCCGAGCTGGTAAAGGTCTTCTTTCTCGAGGAGACCTGCGTACCTTCTTGCGCACGCCCAGATAAGCCCCGTGTTGGCCCGGAAGAGGGCTTCCCGGGCTTCCATGTCTCCCCGTTTTGCCTTTTCGAGAAGATCCCGGTCTATTGCCTGCACGGCCTCTTTACCATCCTGACCGTGGTGCCTTTCCCCGGAGCCGACTCAAGGGACAAGCTGTCCATGAAGGACTCCATGAAAGAGAGGCCCAGGCCCATGTGTTCGGGGATGGTGGAGTACCCCGGTTCCTTCGCCTTGGCGATATCGGGGATGCCTACCCCGGCGTCTTCGACCTCCACCACGAGTTCCGTCCCGAGGGGCCCGTCTTCTCCGGTCCTTGCCCACACGGTAACCTCGCCCTCTCCATCAGGGTAGGCGTGCAGTACGGCGTTGGATACGGCTTCCGAAACCGCGACTTTAACCTCTTCGATCTCAGATACGGAAAAGCCCAGGGAAGCGGCGAATGTGGCGACGGCTATCCTGGCGACCGCGACGTTTGAAGGGACACACCGGAGAGTGAGGCGCATCTCGTTCTTCACCTGGGAGCACCTCCTTGGAAGGGCGACTCTACGACCTGCAAGGCATCCCTGTCTGTCCTTTCAGTGTGGAGGACCGATAGGAGCCCCGCCATCTCCAGCATGGCCTGGACCTTGGGAGGGACAGAGGTGAGTATCATCTTCCCCCCGCCTAGGACAATCTGACGGTGCCGGCCCAGTATCGCCCCCAGTCCGGTAGAGTCGACGAACTCAAGCCCCTGGAGGTTGAGGATGAGGTTCGGAGCGCCGGTCTTCCTGAGCTCTTCGTCCACCTTGGTCTTAAAGACGGGAGCAGACGAAAGGTCCAGCTCGCCCGACATCCTCACTATGAGGCACGAAGATGACCGGTGAAATGACAAATTCATGCCCTCGCACCGTCCCTTGGCAAAGATTTCCTTGAAATTCTACGGGTGCGAGGGCATTTCCTCTACAGGTTCTTCCGATAACTAACGTCCCGGCTTGGGCTGGTCGCCTTCCAAGGGCGGCTTGCCTGCTATGGCCTGCTGCGGCGCTACCTACCTACGGTGAACGCCCTGAAATACCTCAAGGCATAATCCAGGAAGCTCGCCCGCTCGACGCTCTCCTTGGCAACGAGGGGGATCTGGGCTACTTTCTCGCCGTCAACTTCGATGGTGATGGTCCCTACCGCCGCCCCTTTTGCCACGGGCGCGATCACTTTGCCGATATCCACGTACTGTTTGACTTCGCCCCGCTGCCCCCTCCTGAGCGTCACGGCGAAGGCCCTCTCGGGGACAACGGTGACCGTATCGGCCTTACCTTTCATAACCCTGGCCTGGGCGACAACCTGGTCCTCGTCCAGTACAGGGAGAGACCTGAAGTTGGCAAAGGCCCAGTCCAGAAGGCGGCTCGCGTCGGCAAGCCTCTGGTCGGGGGTCTGGGCGCCCATTATGACCACTATGAACCTGGAATCTCCATCCTTGGCGGTAGCAGATATACAGTAGCCCGCCTTGTCGGTGTATCCGGTCTTGAGGCCGTCACACCCTGGGTAAAGGACCACCAGCTTGTTGAAGTTGGTCAGCTCGTTCTTACCGCCCCTGAAAGGCGTCTGGTAGATCTTAGTGTAATCAAGGAGGTGAGGTACAGAGACGGCCGCTCTGGACAGGATCGCCAGGTCCATGGCCGTTGTCAGGTGGTTTTCCTCGTCTAGCCCGTGGGAATTTTGGAAGGTGGTGTCGACCATCCCCAGCTCTCTTGCCCGCTGGTTCATCCGGGCTACGAAGGCTTCTTCCGTGCCCGCGATGTACTCGGCGAGGATCACCGACGCGTCGTTGGCCGACGCGACGGCGACCGCCTTTATCCACTCTTCAAGCTCCATTACCTCGCCGGGCTCGGCCCATACCTCTGTGCCACCCATCTCCCAGGCGTTCACCGAACACGACACTTGATCCCTGAGGCTCACTTTCCCGGCGGCCACGTCCTCGAGGGTGAGAAGGAGAGTCATTATCTTCGTGACGCTGGCGGGCGCCCTCCTCTCCCTGGCGTTTTTCTCGAAGAGGACCTCTCCCGATACGGCGTCCATCACTACGGCCGAAGGAGAGTCGCACCTGGGTGGAGGCACGGGCTCTTGAGGAGCCGCGCGTCCTACAGGCGCGGCCGGGCAAAACGCGAGCATGATGGCAAGGACAAAAGCCAAGACATGAGCTCCAATCTTGCGAGTGTTCATACGACCGTTCCCCCAAGTCAAGATGTCCTTGACTTAGGATTCCCGCCCTTACCGAACCCTTATCAAACTAAGCCCGTGGGTGGCTCTTGGCGTAGACGTCCTTCAGGCGGTCTTTCGTCACGTGGGTGTATATCTGCGTCGTGGATATGTCGGCGTGACCCAGCATCTCCTGGACAGCCCTTATATCCGCGCCGTTTTCCAGAAGGTGAGTGGCAAAAGAATGCCTCAGGGTATGGGGGGTTATCTCTTTTCTGATCTGCGCCTGGGCAGCGTACTTCTTGACGATCTTCCAAAATCCCTGGCGCGTGAGGCGCTTCCCGTGGTGGTTCACAAACAGGGCTTTCTCCTTGGGGTCTGTCACCAGTTTGGGCCTTGCGCTTTCAAGGTAAGTCTTTAGAGCGGATATGGCTATCTCGCCCATTGGCACCACGCGTTCTTTGGAACCTTTGCCGGTGCAGCGGACAAAACCCTCCTTGAGGTCAACATCCAGGAGATTGAGGTTCACGAGCTCGGATACGCGGATACCAGTCGCGTACAAGAGTTCCATCATGGCCTTGTCCCGCTTGCCGGCCGGGGTACTCAGGTCAGGCTGGTTGAGGAGCCTCTCCACCTCGCTGACCGTGAGGACCTTTGGAAGCTTCCTCTCCAGCTTGGGCGAGGAAAGGTCGCCCGTGGGATCCGTGGCAACATAGTTTTCTTTCACGAGGAACTGGTAGAAAGCCTTGAGCGCGGCGAGCCTCCTGGCTATGGTCGCAGTGGCCTTCCCCTGCTTGCGGAGGTGCATGAGGTAGGCCACTATGGTCGACTGGGAAGCGTTCTCGAGAGAAGCCGTGGAATCGCCGGACAGGAAGCCGTAGTATTGCTTGAGGTCACGGCTGTAGGACTCGAGAGTATTGGTGGCGAGCCCTTTCTCGTGCCCCAGGTAATCTATGAACTCCTGTATGAGGCTTTCCATTGGCGCCATCCTCCCCCGATCTATATCGGGACTTCGTTATCTATGTTTCCCTTGCGTGGGGGAAATATCCTACTTTAACAAATGCCTTCCTGCAAGAGTCTTATGTCGGGAACAAACCGTTTATGCAGCCATTTGATAGCCTGAAGAGGGGCCCGAGAAGGGCCCCTCTTCCTTTTCCTGGAAAGCCTGGCCTAGCGTATTACTTCCTCAAACGGCGTGTAAGGCAGATCCAACGCCTCGGCTACGGCCTTGTAGACCACCTTTCCGCGGGTGACGTTCACGCCCTTGGCGAGGGACGGGTTCGACTTCACGGCCTCCTCGAAGCCCTTGCCCGCAAGAAGGAGAGCGTAAGGCAGCGTCGCGTTGGTGAGAGCGAACGTCGAGGTCCGCGGGACGGCACCGGGGATGTTGGGTACGGAGTAATGGACCACGCCGTGTTTGACGAAGGTCGGGTTGGAGTGAGTGGTCGTATGGTCCATGGTCTCAACGCATCCGCCCTGGTCGATGGCCACGTCTACGATGACCGCGCCGGGCTTCATCTCCTTGACCATCTCCTCGGTCACCAGCTTGGGCGCCTTGGCTCCAGGGATCAGCACGGCGCCGACCACCAGGTCGGCCTTCTTGACGCTTTCGGCTATGTTGTAGGAGTTCGACGCAAGCGTCTGCACCTTGGTGCCGAAGATGTCGTCGAGGTACCGTAGCCTTTCGAGGTTTACATCCAGGATGGTGACCTTCGCGCCGAGCCCGACTGCCATCTTGGCAGCGTTGGTTCCGACTACGCCGCCGCCTATGATAACCACTTCACCGGGCATGACTCCGGGTACTCCGCCCAGGAGGACGCCCCTTCCGCCGTGCCTCTTCTCGAGGAAGTGGGCTCCGACCTGTACCGACATACGCCCGGCGATCTCGCTCATGGGAGTGAGCAAGGGGAGCGCCTTCGAAGGAAGCTCCACCGTCTCGTAAGCCACGGCGTCCACTTCGCGTTCTATGAGAGCCTTGGTGAGCTCGGGCTCAGCCGCCAGGTGCAGGTAGGTAAAAAGCAAGAGACCCTTCTTCATCCTGGGGTACTCAGGCGGAAGGGGCTCCTTAACCTTCATAATCATATCAGCCGTAGCCCACACTTCGTCGGCAGTGGGAAGGATGGTGGCTCCGGCCTTTACAAAGTCCTCGTCCTCTATTCCGCTGCCCAAACCGGCGCCGGCTTCCACAACTACCTGATGACCCTGGGACACGAATGCGTGGACTCCGGCAGGCGTCAACGCAACCCGGTTTTCATCAGGCTTAATCTCTTTGGGTACTCCGACTATCAAACCACTCAACCTCCTTAACATTGGGGAAAGGGGCACCAAAATGCCCACGCATCCAATTCCACATCGAATCCCAAGATCCTTCAGAAAAGACCTTGGGCGAGGCGAAATTGTGCAAATGGGTACAATCTCCTGCCCCTCGATCTTATCGCCTACAGCCCTGCAGATCGTGAGAGCAGGAGGGGCGAGACAAAAGCTTCGACGGCTGAAGCCGCAAGGAGGCCCAGGGCCACAAGGAAACAGCGCCAGGTGTACTCCGCAATCATCTTCCACAAGCCGCCGTAATTCCAGGGTCTCTCCCTGAGGAGCCGTATGGAGAAGGACACGGACATGGCTGAAAGGAGGAGAATGGCCGGGACGGAGATGAGGTTGTGGGGGACCATCCCTGAGAGGAACATGGTAAGCCCGCCCGAGGAAACCTCCCGGATCAGGAACATCGATCCAAAGCCGGCCGCAAACCCGCGCACGAAGACCAAAACACACGTCAGAGGCGCACCGATGACCGCAAGGCCGAACGCCCAGATGAGAAGAGCCGTGCGGGCGTTTTGCTCCACGGACAGCCGGAAAATGGCCTTAGGGTCAAGTCCCGGGCTCCTTACCCCCCGCATGAACACCTCGAGATAAGCCACGAGTTCCGCCTTTTCGTCGGGGGAAAGCACCCTGAGCCCCAAGACGCCGGTTGTAAGGCCAAAAGTAAAGACGACAAGCATAAGGAGAAGAGGAGACACTTTGAGGGTTGTACGCATGCCGGCCAGCCTCCGCATAGTCTTGCCATACGGAACACTATGAGGAAGCTAGGCCGGGTTATTACCCCAGGCCCTGCAGAATCGGGTGGAAAAACCGTGAAGATAAGAGCCCGGAAGATTTGGGCTAGTCTTCTGGAACGTCATCCCCGTGGGACGGCTGGAGATCCGGGAGCTGCATCTGGCCCGGCCGGTCCTCCGGCGAAGGGGCCGCCACGGCCTTGCCCTCTGTGGCTTCTGACTGGGAGGACTCGCTGCTCCCCGAATCGCTCCTCTGGGGCAATACCTCAAGCCGCCTGTTCATGGCGTTCAAAGTGGCCCTCACACACGCTTCCCTGAGGTCTCTCTTGACGATGGAGCACCCCAAGAGCTGCTCGTGGTTCCCCCTGGGAGTGAGGAGGTCCAGGAGGACGCCGATGGCGTCTCTTTGACCGATGGTGAAAGTGGCTACGTCTTCCACAAAAAACGCGTTGGGGGGAGCCAGGGTGAGGTTCACAGCCATACAGGTCGCCCTGGCGATCCCCAACAGCGTACCTACCTCAGACGAGTCGGTCACGGTCTTTCCCACGTATACCGGGCTCTCTCCGTCCACGGCCCGGTCGAGCGTGACCACAATCTCAGACTTACCCGTCCTGCCGTCGGATCTGACCTCCATACCGACATAGCGGAGGCGTCCGGGCGAAGCAGGCAGGCTCGTCTGTATCTGGGCGACAGACACTTTCCGCCTATCGACCGTGATGTCCCACTGGGCCTTAAGCGCGCTTTGGACGTCTCTCACGATCTGTTTCGGGTTCCTGCCCAGTCCGGTGAGGATGTGTATTTCTTCGATGGCTCCCCAGTCGTTCACAACCACTCTCGCCTTTTGGATACCGGGGAGACAGACAAGGAGAGATTCTATGTCTCTCACGCTCACCGTTTTCTTCTCGCTCACCAAGGCTCACCCCACGGAAAGTGTCGCGCTACGCATACCAACTCAGGCCTGTCCTTTGACCAGGCGATAGCCTCGCCAAAGCGCCTCTTCGTTGAGCGGGAGAAGACTGTGGTGCCTCTGGCTTATCACCTTGGGAAGCACGCTTATGACCGTTTCCACCTTAACGATCTCCCTGGCCCCCAAGAGGGCGCCCAGGCACACCATATTGGCGACCCGGTCGTTACCCAGCTCTCTCGCAATATCGTTGGCCGGAATCCGGTAGACGTCTATATCCTCCCTACTATCTTCGTCAGGAACCAGAGATGAGTTAACTATGAGCGCTCCACCCGGCTGGACGGTGTTCCGGAACTTCTCATAAGAGGGCCTGTTCATGACTATGGCTGCCGTGGGCTCCACGACGACCGGCGACGCTATTACATCGTCAGAGACGCACACCGCGCAGTTGGCAGTGCCGCCACGCATCTCCGGCCCGTAGGACGGGAGCCACGATACGGCCTTGCCTTCTTCTTTGCCGGCGTAGGTGAGGAGAGTGCCGATGAGCATAATCCCCTGTCCGCCGAATCCCGCCATGATGATCTCGTGGTCCACGTCAGCTTACCTCCCCCGTCTTGAACTCGCCGAGCGGGTACTCCGGAACCATGTTCTCTTCCAGCCACTTCAGGGCATTGAGCGGGGTCATGCCCCAGTTGGTGGAACAAGTCGAAAGGAGTTCGACCAGAGAGAACCCTTTTCCTTCCATCTGGTACTGGAAGGCCTTCTTGATGCCTTGCTTGGCCCTCTGGATGTTGGCCGGGTCATGGAGCGAGAACCGGGCCACGTAGTAGGCTCCTTTCACCGTGGCCAAGAGTTCGCTGATCTTCACCGGATAGCCTTGGTTGCGGGGGTCGCGGCCAAAGGGCGAAGTGGTGGTCTTCTGGCCCACCAGGGTGGTCGGGGCCATCTGGCCGCCGGTCATCCCGTAGATGGCGTTGTTTATGAATATCACGGTGATGTTCTCGCCCCTGGCGGCGGCGTGCACTATCTCCGCCATACCTATGGAAGCGAGATCGCCATCGCCCTGGTAAGTGAACACTATGGCGTCGGGCCTGACCCTCTTTATGCCCGTCGCCACTGCCGGGGCCCTGCCGTGGGCCGCCTGCTGGAAGTCAACGTCGAAGTAATTGTAGGCGAAGACCGAGCAGCCCACAGAAGCCACCCCTACGGTCCGGCCCTGGATGCCCAGCTCGTCTATGGTCTCGGCCACCAGACGGTGGGCGATCCCGTGGGTGCAGCCGGGGCAGTAGTGGCTTACGACGTCTGTGAGCGATTTGGGGCGCGTGTAGACCGGGATCATCTCGCGGCACCTCCTACCCTATCGAAGTAGTCGGTCTGGCTGGGTACCTTGCCGTCCATCATCTCCCGGAGCCTCCGCTCGACCGACCTGGGCGTCGGGACGGCACCTCCGGTCCTTCCGTAGAAGTAAACGGGCCTCCGTCCGTCCACGGCGAGCCGCACGTCTTCCACCATCTGCCCGGTGGACATCTCAACCGTGAGGAATCCCTTGGCCCTGTCTATCACTTTTTCGAATGCCTCGTCGGGGAACGGCCAGAGGCTTATGGGTCTTATGAGCCCCACCTTGATCCCCTGTCTCCTGAGCTTCTGCATCACGGCCGTGCAGATCCTGGCCACGGTGCCATATGCCACGAAGAACCACTCGGCGTCGTCTCCGTGGAGGATCTCGTACCTGACTTCGTTCTCCCTTATCTTCCGGTACTTCTCTTCCAGCCTCCAGTTGTGGGCATCGAGCTCCTCGGGGTCGAGGTAGATGGAGCTGATGAGGTTCTTCTTGCGGCCCTCATTGCCGCTTGTGGCCCACGGTTTCGGCGGCAGCTTGGTTAGGTCAAGAGGCTCGGGGAAAACCACCGGTTCCATCATCTGGCCGATCATGCCGTCACCGAGGATCATGACCGGGTTCCGGTACCTATCGGCCATCTCGAACGCAGTCGCCATGAGGTCGCATCCTTCCTGGATGGTGGCCGGCCCGAGGACGATCAACCTGTAATCCCCGTGTCCGCCGCCCTTCGTCGCCTGGAAGTAGTCCGCCTGGGACGGCTGAATGCCTCCCAAGCCGGGGCCACCACGGCACATGTTGACTATCACGCAAGGGAGCTCCGCCCCGGCGATGTAGGAGATGGCTTCCTGCATAAGGCTTATCCCGGGGCTCGAGGACGAGATCATCACCCTCCCGCCTGCCCCCGCGGCACCGTAGACCATGTTTATGGCTGAGACCTCGCTCTCGGCCTGCACGAAAACGCCGCCTACCTCGCCGAGCCTCCTGGCCATGTACTCCGATATCTCGTTTTGGGGCGTTATGGGATAGCCGAAGTAGTACCTGCAGCCGGCGCGGATCGCGGCTTCGGCCAGAGCTTCATTTCCCTTCATGAGCACTGATTCGCTCACCTTTTCCACCTCCTTACGGTCTCCAGACCTCTATGACAGCGTCAGGGCACATCCTCGCGCAGAGGGCGCAAGAGATGCACTTCTCCTGATCCTCGTCGGGAACGTAAGCCGGATGATAGCCGAGCCTGTTCAGTCCGGTCCTGATCTTGATGATTTTCTTCGGACACACGCTCACGCACAGTTCGCAGCTCTTGCAGTGGTCCTCGTTGAAACGGACTCTTCTCTCCACAAATCTCCCTCCCATCCGCCTTATTCTTCGGTCTCCCAAGGTTTGAGGAGATACCGCTCGAGGTAGAGGGGCGTTACCCCCTGAAGAGATTCCGCCGTCTTCTCCACCTCGGATCTGAGGTGCGCCGGGACTCCCACCATTACCACAGGGATGCCCAGCCTTGAGCCCAAGGAGTTCGCGAACTCCAGACCGTACAAGATGTGCTCCATCTGGGTCAGGTCGCCGAGATGGGTATTTGAGACAAGCCCCGACGGAGGAAGGCCTGCCGCGGACGTAACCCGCCTAACGGCTTCTTCCGCCTGATCCAGAGTCCTTGAAAAGGGCCGCATGGCGTTCACCACGAACAGCCCCCGGGCGCCGGGCCGGAGCGCATCTCTCAGGCCGCCGAGCACCCTGGCCCCCGTGGGATCGCCGCCAACGTCGACCACGACGTCGCCTTCCCCGTGCATGAGGACCCTGCGGATGCCCTCGGGCAACACAGGTAGGTCCGCGTGGCGGACGGATTCCTTGGGCGCCACAACTTTCACGCCCTGCTCCAGGAGTTTTTCCCTCACGTCTCTGACCCTGAAATAGGGCGTTACCGCGTCTAGGTCAACTACCGTCACCGCCCGGCCTTGTCTCGCCAGGCTGAGCGCGTAGTTGATGGATATTTCCGACTTGCCGCTTCCGTAGAGACCGTAAAAGACGGTTACCTGAGACAAAGTCAAGACCTCTTCTCTCCCGGATATCGTACGAACCGGTTCGAAACGACCGCGGAGAAACCCTCTATACCCAGCATCCGCATGCATCCGTCGTGAGGTACGCGGACCACGGTGCACCACTTGGCGACCCTATCCTCGACCTCGGCGGCCAAGGGTTCCGCGGAAACCCCGGGTCCAGTGAGGACGATGGCGTCCGCCTTTCCCTTGAGTGCCGCAAGGGCCCGGCCAATCTCTTTGGCCACCTGGTACGCCATCCCCCGTACGGCGCGCACGGCTGGTCCATCGCCTTTCGCGAGTTTCTCAAGGAAACCTGAAATGCTGGGGACTCCTGCGTAGGCGAAGGCGCCCGAACGGAACTTCAGGAGCTCCACGGTTTCATCCAGGGAATCTCCGGCATGTCTCTCATGAAGCCACGAGACGAACGCGGTGGCAGGAGCCGTCCCTGCGCTGGTGAACCCGTAGGGCCCCTCGCAATCCACGGGATCAGAGGTCTCCACCACAGATAGCCCGTCGTGGGCGGACACCGATACCTCGTCCCCCAGGTATGCGACAACTCCTCTGGCGGACTGGGTATCGAGCCCCATGGACTTGCAGGCGGCTGAGAAAGCCTTGAGGGCCGGAAAGGCGTAGTAGACTCCGCGCCTTTCCCAGGCCGGATGGCCCGACAGCTGCGCTTTTTCGGGGAGAAACGCCGACGACATGGGGTCCACGGCCACCCCCGGGATGCCGCGGCTCGTGCAGTACTCAAAAACCCGGACGGTCATCCGGTTCCTGGGATGCCAGGGGGAAAACCGCCGGGCGTCTTCAGCCATGCGCTCGTCGATGAGGTATGGCCCTGCGGGGCAGGGAGCGTAGCGACCTCCCGCTATGACCACGCTTTCGGGGTGCGTCCCGTATTTCCTCAGGGCCCAGTCGAAAACATCGGTTTCAGGGGAAAGGGAGCAAAGCTCCCCTTCCCCGGTTTCAGATAGGGCCGCGACCCGGACCTCAGAAAACCCCGGGTCGATGCACAAGACCCACCTCATTTCGGAAGGTACATCCCTTTTTGGGCGAGGGCCTTGGCTATGCGTTCCTCGGCCACCATATCTGCAGCCTCATGCGTGCAGACGCCCTTCTCTTCGGCGGTATTCAGGACCTTCAGAGTGATGTCGTATATGGTCGCGACTTTCCTGAGCGCCCGCTCGCGGTTGTAGCCGCCAACGTTGACCTCATCGGCAACGTTAATGACGCCGCCTCCGTTGGCGATGAAGTCGGGCACATAGAGGATGCCCCGATCCTGGAGAGCCTTCCCGTGCCTGGGCTCAAGGAGCTGGTTGTTGGCCGCGCCGCAGACTATGCGGGACTTGAGCCTCGGGATCGTATCGTCGTTAATCACGGCGCCCAGGGCGCACGGGGCGAAAATGTCGCAATCCTGGTCGAATATCTCGTCAGGCCCGACGGCCACAGCCCCGAGCTCAACGGCCTTCTGGACCTTCTCCGGGAAAATGTCGGTGACGTACACTTTGGCGCCCGCCTTTAGCAGCCTTTCCACAAGGGAAATACCTACCGAGCCCACGCCCTGCACCGCGACGGTCCTCCCGGATAGGTCGTCGGTGCCGTAGACCTTGAGCGCCGCAGCCTGCATGGCCCTGAAGACGCCGAAAGCCGTCATAGGAGAGGGGTTGCCGCTGGTATCGGCGAGACCTTTGACATAGGGGGTTTCGTTGGCGATGATGGCCATGTCGTCGCAGGTCGTTCCGACGTCTTCGGCCGTGATGTACCTTCCGCCCAGAGAGTGGACGAACCGGCCGAAAGCCCGGAACAGCTCCTCCGACTTGTCGGTACGCGGATCTCCTATGATGACCGCTTTGCCGCCTCCGAGGTTCAGGCCCATGGCCGCGCTCTTGTAGGTCATCCCCCTGGAAAGCCTGAGGACATCAAAGAGGGCCTCTTCTTCGCTCTTGTACGGCCACATCCTGAGGCCCCCGAGGGCGGGACCCAGCGTCGTGTCGTGGATGCCGATTATCGCCCTCAGTCCGGAAGTCTTGTCGTAGCAGAACACCACCTGCTCATGACCATACTTAGCCATGCTCTCCAGCACTTCCACAGCTCTCTTCCTCCTTAAGTCTTGGACTCAAGAATCCAAAGCCTCTCCCAGATCAAACCAGGGCTCTCGCCATGGCCAGGGAATTGAGCTTCACCTGGGCGGTATCGGCCCTGGAGATTACGACTATCGGGGCTTTCGCTCCCACAATCACCCCGCCCATGACAGCCCGGGCGAAATACTGCATGCTCTTGGCGATGCTGTTTCCGGAGACAACGTCCGGCGCGAGGAGTATGTCGGCGCGTCCGGGCACCTCTCCGCTCATGCCCTTGATGCGCGCGGCCTCCGGCGAGACCGCGCCGTCAAGAGCCATGGGGCCTTCCACAAAAGCCCCCTCGAACATGCCTTCCCGGGACATCCTGGCGAGCTCTACCGCGTGCATGCTGGCTTCAGAATCCGGGTTCGGCACCTCCGACGGCGCGAGGACGGCAACCCTGGGAATCTCCACCCCCATGAGCCTCGCGACGCCGATGGCGTTTTTCACGATCTCCACTTTCTTGGGAAGGTCCGGGTGAAGTACGACCCCGCCGTCGGTCACGAAGATAAAGCGGTCGTAGCCGGGGACTTCCAGGCATGCCACGTGGCTCAGGATGCGCCCGGTGCGCAGGCCCTCTTCCCTATCCAAGACGGCTTTCATGAGGGTGCCCGTGCCTATCTTTCCCTTCATGAGGATGGCGCACTTCCCTTCGCGCACGAGCCTTATCCCGGCGCGGGCGGAATCCTCTGGTGTGTAGGCTTCCACCACGGTGGGGTTCTCGAGACGGGCTCCCGACGACCTCATCGCCTTTTCAATCTTCTCGGGGTCGCCGACGAGATATGGGCTTACGAACCCCTGCCTTTCGGCCTCTGCGAGGGCCAAGAGGGCCTCTTCGTCGAAAGCCTCGACCAGGCTCACGCCTACTTGCCCCATCCCCTTTACCTTCTCGAGAAACGCTTGGAAAAGCCGGCTCATCCTATCTCCTCCGTCTCTGGGTAGGTGCGAACGACTTCTTGACCGCGTATCGCTCTCAGGGCCCCGCTGAAGAGCGCTTCCATCTCGTCTTCTCCCGGATACACCAGGTGTCTTCCGAGGAAACCCGTATACTCCGTAATCCTTGCCACGAACTCTTGGGATTTTGCCAGTCCTCCGGTTATGACCACTGCATCAGGCCTTTCGGGGTAAGCGGCCGCCATGGCGACGATCTCACGGGCGACTTGATAGGCCATAGCCTGCCAAACGGCATTCACCCGCGGGTCTTTGGAGGCGAGCCTCTCCACTTCCCTGGCGTCTTTGGTCCCCAGGTATCCGAACATCCCCGACTGGGAAGTGAGGATACGCCTGAGCTCGCCTGCCGGCGACCCCTTGGCCAGGTCCACGAGGAAAAGCGCGGGGAGCGTGCCGGCCCTCTCCACCGTGAAAGGACCTTCTTCGTTGGAGTTGTTCGCGTCTCTCATGGCTCCGCGGTAGAAGGGGCATATGGAGAACCCGCTCCCAAGGTGAGCGATCACGAGATAAAGGGACGCGAGATCCCTGCCCAGGTCTCTTGACGCCCTCCTCGCGGAGGCGCGTATGTTGAGGGCATGGAGGAGGCTCCTCCTGGGAACCTCGGGGATCCCCGACAGCCTGGCCTCGGGCGCGTACTCGTCGACGGAAACCGGATCGACTATGAACGAGGGTACCCGGCCGCCGAGGGAGATCTCCCAGGCTATAAGGCCGCCCAGGTTGGAAGCGTGCCGCCCGCCGACCTGGTCTCTGAGATCCTGGAGCATGGCCTCGTTCACCAGGTATACTCCGGATCTCACCGGCCTTAGGAGACCTCCACGGGCCACTATCGCCCGGAGCTCATGCGGGGCTATGCCGCGCTCCCTGAGGAACCTTCTTACCAGCTCGACCCTGGGCTCAAGCTCCGAGATTATGTCCTTGGAACCTGCCCACGCCGCCCCGGAGTGGTCGAGGTTCTCGGAATCCATAAGCGCCTCGCCCCGGTAGAGCGCGAGTTTCGTGGACGTAGAACCCGGATTTATGACCAGAATAAGGTCGTCTTCCAACGTAGCCACTACTCCCGCTAGGCCATGGTCGCCCGGATCTTGAGGACGCCCTTTATGCGTTCTTCAACCATCCGGGTGGCCGCGAGTTCTGTGTTTACGCCTTCCCGTTTGGAAATGGCGAATATCGTCTTGAGCCTGGACGGTATGCGTTCAACTTGAAGCTTTGCCCTGTCTCTGTTGAACCCCATGAGCTCGTCGGCAACCTGGATCACGCCGCCCGCGTTGACGACGTAGTCGGGGGCGTACAGGATGCCCCGCCTGTAGAGCCTGTCGGCATCCTCGGGGGTTGCCAGCTGGTTGTTGGCGCCGCCGCAGACGATCCTGCACTTGAGAAGGGGAATTGTCTTTTCGTTCAGAACGGCGCCCAAAGCGTTGGGCGAGAAGACATCTGCCTCTACGGTCAATATCTCATCGGGCTCGACGTAAGAGGCGCCGATCTCTTCCGCAAAGGAACGCGCCATCTCCCTGCGCACGTCGGTCAGGATGACGGAAGCTCCCGCTTCCTTGAGGTGCCTGCAGAGTTTGGAACCTACCTTGCCGACTCCCTGGACAGCCACCTTGATGCCCGCGAGAGAGTCCTTCCCGGTCACTTCCTCGACGCACGCTTTGACGCCCAGGAATACTCCGTACGCGGTCAGGATCGAAGTGTCGCCGCTCCCGCCGTATTCCACGGGAAGCCCTACCACGTACTTGGTCTCCGCGCTTACGTCGACGAAATCCATGGAATAGGTGCCGACGTCAGTTCCGGTGATGAACCTGCCCTTGAGTCCTTCGATAAACCTTCCGTAAGCCCTAAGCAGGATCTCGTCTTTGTCCTTCTCGGGATCTCCCCAGATGATCCCCTTTACGCCGCCGTGATTCAGGCCGCTCGCGGCAGACTTGAGCGTCATGCCCTTGGCCAGCCTCAGGGCGTCGGTGACGGCTTCTTCCTCGCTGGCGTAGGGGTACATTCTAGTTCCTCCCAGAGGAGGACCCAAGGTGGAATCGTGGAAGGCCACGATGGCCTTCAGCTTTCCGCCTGCTTTGTCCCTGAAAAACATGACTTGCTCATGGCCTTCGGCCGCCATCTTCTCAAACAGGTCCAAGCGCATCCCTCCCCGGCTTTTTTCGTCCTTGCAAATAAGCAAGACTCATGCCAAGACTCCGCTTCCCTCCGGTCCGCCTGATATCCACCCTAGATTGAGAAAGTTTCGCAATCTAAGGGGCCATTTTGGCAAGGCCCATTTAGCACGGGTTATATAGATGAGCAGCATGCAAGACGCTTCACATTTGCAAGGGATTGCATGCACTCTGTCGCACACCGGGGCTCGGGCCCCCGGAAGACCACGACTCAAGACGAAGCCTCAGGCGCCTCTTTTCCGATGCCGTACTGCTCGATCTTGTTGTAGAGGCTCCTTACGCTTATGCCCAACAGGCGAGCCGCTCGGGTCTTGTTGTTGCCGGTCTTCTTGAGCGCGTTTAGGATGGCTAGACGTTCTGCGTTTTGGACTGCTTCTTTGAGGCTCCCTTCAAGCCAGGGCGCAGAAGGCGCGCCGGCCTCCGCCGCCTCCCTGCCCACCGGTCTTACAGGCCTGTCGCCGTCCACGTTGAGAGGTGGCAGGTGTTCCGGCAGTATGACCGTCTCCTGGAACTTCATGTTCATCATCGCCCTGCCGAGGACGTTCTCCAGTTCTCTCACGTTCCCCGGCCAGCGGTAGGCCTTGAAGACCTCCATCACTTCGGGGCTTACGCTGTCCACGCACCTTCCGTACTCCTGGTTGAGCTTCTTGATCAGCCTGTCGCAAAGAAGCGGCAGGTCCTCAGGCCGCTGCCTGAGTGGAGGTATGAATATCGGGATCACGTTCAAGCGGTAGTAGAGGTCTTCCCGGAACTTCCCCTCCGCCACCAGCTGTTCCAGGGGCACGTTGGTCGCCGCTATGACCCGTACGTCCACGGGGATGGGTTTTGAATCGCCTACCCTCAGTATCTCTTTCTCCTGAAGCACCCTGAGGAGGCTGGCCTGGACCGAAAGGGGCATTACGCCCACCTCGTCCAGGAACAGGGAACCTCCTTCGGCCTCCTCGAACAGGCCCTTCTTGCCTCCTCGTTTCGCCCCCGTGAAAGCTCCGTCCACATAGCCGAAAAGCTCCGATTCAAGCAGGCTCTCGCTTAGGGCGGCGCAGTTCACTCTGACGAAGGGCTTGTTCCTCCTTGGTGAGGCGTTGTGGATGGCGTGGGCGAAAAGCTCCTTGCCTGTACCGCTTTCTCCCCTGAGGAGCACCGTGGCCGTGGTGGGCGCTACCCTCTTTGCTTGTTCCACTGCCTGTGAGACCAGAGGATTGACCGACACCACCTCGTCTAAAGTGTACTTGGCCTCCAGCTGCCTCACGATCTTCTTCATCCGTTCCAGCTCTTCGGTAAGCCTTATGATCTCGGACACATCCCGGATGACCCCGACGCTGCCCTTGAGCTCGTCGCCTACGAAAACGGGGTCTACGGATACCACGACCTGCCTCCTCATAGGCCCTACCCTCATGGGGACGTTCTTCACGGGTTTCCGGGTCCTCAGGACCTGCATGTGCATGCTCGGTCCTTCAGCTATGTCCACGGTGGCGGGCTTCCCGATCACGTCTTTCTCGGTGAGCCCCGTGAGTCTGGTGTAGGCCTGGTTTATGATGAGGCCGTTCCCGTTTGCGTCAACTACGGAGATGGCGTCTTGGGTCGCCCCGATTATCGCCGTGAGGAACGACTGAATCTCTCTGAGGTTCGTGATCTCCTCGGCCAGCTTCTTGACCTCGGTGAGGTCCCGGAAAACAGCTACCGCCCCTACGACCTTGCCGCTTTCGTCGCGGACGGGGACCCTGTTCGTCACGATCTCGATGTCGCCCACCGTCTGCCGCTGGTTGAGTTCGGCTTCGCCGCTGGCAAGGACCTCGTCGAGCCTGGTGCTCGGTATCACGTCTCGCACGTGGACGCCTATGACGTCTTTGGCTTTCTTGCCGAGGATCTTCTCGGCCGAAGGGTTGAAGACGAATATGCGGCCATCCTTGTCGACGGCCACTATAGCATCGTGTGTTGCGTTCAAAATGAGGTCAAGGAGCCTGACCCGTGCAGAATCCTGCAAGAAAGGCACCTCCGCTTGTTAATTCCACAAGCGGAGGCCGCAATCCTCTATATGCAGCAAGTTGCAGACCAGGGTCTTACTTAATGTTGATGGGTTGAGAAAACGTCTGCGTTACGCGCCAAGTCTCAGCCTGTCCGCGACCATGGCGATGAATTCGGAGTTGGTAGGCTTTCCTTTCTCCTGGCTGATGGTGTGCCCGAAGACCTTCTGGATGAACTCCATGTTGCCCCTATCCCACGCGACCTCGATGGCATGCCGGATTGCCCTCTCGACGCGGCTCGGGGTGGTAGTGTACTTCTGGGCAATGGCCGGATAGAGCTCCTTGGTGATCTTCGACAGAAGGTCCACGCGGTCCACAACCATGATGATGGCGTCCCGCAGGTACAGGTAGCCTTTTATGTGGGCCGGGATACCGAGCTCCCGCATAATGGCGGTTACCTTGCAATCCTGGCTCTTGTCCCGCTCCCTGACGGCAGGCGTGGTCCTCGTCGAAGTACCGCTCTCGTTGGACCAAAGCTGCCTGAGCCTTTCGGTGAGGACGTCCAGGTCAAAGGGCTTCAGTATGTAGTAGTCGGCTCCAAGCTCCACAACCCTGTGGGTTATGGATTCCTGGCCAAACGCCGTGAGCATAACGACCTTCGGGCGGTTCGACGCATCTTCCTTGGAGAGTCGCTCGAGGACACCAATCCCGTCCAGATACGGCATGATGATGTCTAGCACGACGACATCGGGCCTGAGCTCCTGGATCGCTTCCAGCGCCTCAACTCCGTTGTACGCCACGCCCGCGACTTCTATGTCTTCTTGTTTCTCTAGGTACTCGCGAAGTAGCCCGACAAATTCTTTGTTGTCGTCTACTACAAGGACTCGCATTTTCCGCATCCGATGACTCCCCCCGGCATTTCCGCGACGGTAACACGAGCCGCGTCTACTGACAATCTATTCCAGGACAAATCTTACCATCGCTTCCCTCTTGTTGACAACAGGAATCAGAAAAAATTGGAAGAAACGCCACCTGGGCTTCACCTTCCAGCGACTCGTCTCTTCCGCCCATCATGAAGGCATCTCTCGCCATCCACTCTGCAAACGTCCCGTACCCTCTGAGCGGGTCGTTTACAAGGACATGGGTAACTGCCCCGACGAGACATCCGTCCTGGATGATGGGGCTCCCGCTCATCCCCTGCACGATTCCGCCCGTACGCTCAATGAGCCGGGGATCGGTGACCCTGAGGAGAAAACCTTTGGAAAGGTTCTTGGAATTTGCAAAAATCTCCTCTATTTCTATGGAGAACTTCTCGATCTTCGTCCCTTCTATGGTAGTCAGGAGTTCAGCCGGACCCTTGCGGACCTTGCCCTGGGGGGCCAAAGGGATGGGCTCGGGGTAGTGCTCGTTCTTGAGGGGCCCCGTGAGTACCCCAGAGATGCCGCACTCTTTGTTCTGGAGGATGGTCCCAAGTATGTCCTGGCCCTCAATGAAAGTGCCCAGGACTTCCCCCGGGACACCTTTCCTCGACGGCTGGACTCCCGCCACCGTCGCCCTGACTATGTGCCCTTCGTTCATGGACACCGGTTTCCTGGAGTTCCCCTCGTAGACCATATGTCCTAGCGCGGCGTAAAGGCCCGTCCTCGCGTCGTAGAAAGTGAGGGTCCCAACACCGGCCAGGGCGTCTTTGACCAGGAGTCCGATCTGGTATCCACCGCTTTTGTGCCTCACAGGCATGAGGGTCCTGCGAATCAGCGAGCCATCCCGCTTTTCAACCAAGAGGTCGACCCACCTGCCCTCTCTGCCCGCCCGGTCAATGAGCAGGGCGAATTCTTCTTTGGTGTCAACCTTCTCATCTTCTACCGAAATGATGACGTCCCCGGGCTCAAGACCTGCATTTCGCGCCGGCCACACCGTCCGCCCGTCAATCGTCTCCACCGCCGAGAGCCCTGTTATTACGAGCCCGCTGCTCCGTAAGACGACACCTATCGAATGACCGCCCGGCACGACCATGAGCGGGTCCTGGACGTTGAGGGCTACTCGCCGTATGGGTATGAGGCCGAAGAGGCGGAATTCGACGGACGAATAACCGGTCTCCCGGGTATCCAGGGAAAGACGCGTGGAAGTGCTGCTCCATGGTAGGCGGGCCGAGATGGGCTCTCCCGCTCGGGCAACAGAGACGACCGGAGACCCGGTATCTATGACAAACGGCTGCCCCTTCGTTATGGTAAGTTCTGCCGGAAACGAAAAGGCTAGCCTGAAAGCGCTCGAACTGCACAGGACCACTACCAGGGCGCTAAGGAAGACCCCCAGCACAGTGCGTATTCTAGGCACCGGAAGCCACCTCCTTGAGGACCGACAGGTGTTAAGGTTCGCCGGGCGGGTGAGATTTATAAGCGCCGACCTGGGCAGGAATCTGGGGGAATTGTAACGGCCTGGACTGAGGCGGTCTGGGATGTGGGATATGGACGAAATGTCTTGGTTCCGCGGAAGTCATAGACAAGACGTAACGGAGGAGTCCGGCTCACGGACAAAACGTAACCGAGATCTGGCAGGCATGGACAAGAAGGCACAGACAAGCCCGGCTTGCGGACGAAATGTAACCGAGATCTGGCAGGCATGGACAAGAAGGCACAGACAAGCCCGGCTCACGGACAAAACGTAACCGAGATCTGGCAGGCACGGACAAGAAGACCCAGACTAAGTCCAACTCACGGACAATACGTCCTGGTCGCATCGGTTACGTGGACAAATCGTAACCGCGTCGGCGGAGTCATGGACCAACTGGAACAGAGAAGTCGAGCTCAGAGACGAAACGCAACTGAGAGAGGTAAGGCATGGACGAAAAGGAACCGACTAGCTCGGCTTTCGGACAAAACGCAACAGACAGCCGGCGGTCATGGCCAAAATGTAACAGTGCGGGCCGCGGGCATGGTAGGACTGTTCCGCCAGTCTTACTTCCCCCGGTTCTCCAGCAGTCTTCTTGCGTGTTCCAGGGAAACTGGGTCCTCGGTGCCGCTCAGCATCCTGGCTATCTCGCGGACGCGTTCTTCCAGACTGAGGAGCCTCACCTGGGCGTAAGTCCGCCCTTCTTCCTGGACTTTCGAGACGAGGTAGTGATTGTCTGCGGCGGCAGCTATGGACGCCAGGTGAGTTACGCAGAGGACCTGGTGGGTGCGGCCGAGTTTTCTCAGGTTCTCAGCCACGGCTTGTCCGGCTTTGCCGCCGATACCTGCGTCAATTTCGTCGAAAATGAGGGTTGGGACAGGGTCGGTCTTCTCCAGGACGCATTTTATGGCCAGCATAAGCCTTGAAAGCTCGCCGCCTGACGCTACCCTGTGTACAGGCATGGGCGCTTCTCCCGGGTTGGCCGTAAACGAAAAGCTCACCCGGTCGTATCCCCACGGAGCCGGCTCTTCGCCCGACTCCACCTCGGCGGAGAAGTATCCACCGGGCATGCCCAGCTCCGCGATGAGAGAAGTCACGCCGCTGGACATCTCTGCGGCCACCTTACGCCGGAGCTCTGACAGCGCGCGTCCGAGCTTAAGCATTTCGGCTTCCACGCCGGATAGCTTGTCCCTGAGTTCGGAAAGAGTTTCCTGGGCGCGGCTCAGCTCCTGAAGGCGCGCCTTCGCCTTCTCGGCATAGTCCAAGACCTGTGTAAGGGAATCTCCGTACTTCGACTTCAGTTTCTGGAGAAGGTCCAGCCTATCCGAAACCATCTTGAGCCGGCCGGGATCCAGAGCCAAGCCTTTCCTGTACTCCCGGAGGGAATCCAGGGCCACCTCAAGCTCGAGGGCCGCCTGCTCGAGAGACTTGAGGGCCGCCGAAGCCGACTTGTCTATCGAAACGCACTTTCGCAGAGATTCCAGGGCCTCTTCCACGAGCTCCAGGGCAGCCCCGCGGGGACCGTATCCCTCGTAGAGGGCAGCGTAGCACCTTTCGGCGAGTTCAATGAGCTTTTCTTGGGAAGAGAGGAGAAGATACTCCTCCCGGAGCTCTTCTTCCTCGCCGGGACGTATCCTGGCGTCGTCAATTTCCTTCACCTGATAGGCCAGGAGGTCTATCTCCCTCTGCCGCTCCTTGTCGTCTTTCCCGAGGTCGGCCATCTTGGCCAAGATCTCCTGCCGCCTGCGGTATAGGGCTTCGAACTCCTTGCGAACAGGTTGAATCGAGCTCCGGCTCAGGCCGTCCAGGATATCCAGATATCTCTGTGGCCTCAAGAGGGAATGGTGTTCCTGCTGGCCGTGGATGTCCACCAGGCGGCTCCCCAGTTCCTGGGCCAGGGCAGAGGTGGCCAGGCGCCCGTTCAGGCGAAGGTACGACCGGTCAGGGAGGATGTCTTTCTGGATGATCACCTCGTGCGCGCCCTCAATGAACGGCCCGAGCGGGTCTTCCGTCGCGTCCGGCGCGTCACCGCCGCCCGGTTCTCCCGGCGGAGGCTCCTGGCTCCCTTGGGCAGGAGGCAAGGTGGCGACGAGTTCGATGATCGCCCTCTCCTCGCCCGTCCTTATCAGATCCCGAGATGTCCGCTGGCCGAGGCACGCCATGAGGGCATCCACGAGCATGGACTTGCCGGCCCCGGTCTCACCCGTGAACACGGTGAGCCCAGGACCGAGCTCCACCTCGACATCTTTGAAAATCCCGAAATTCCTGATCCTGAGATACGAGAGCATGTCCCATCACAGCCCTGCAATTTTTCTCAGGGACTCGAGCACTTCACGGGCGGTGACGCCTTCACGCACCACGACCAGCACCGAATTGTCGCCCGCAACGCAGCCCAGGATCCCCGGGAGGTTCAGGGCGTCTATGGCTTGCCCCACCGCCTGAGCGGTAGCCTCGATGGTCCTTACCAGGATGATGTTGCCCGAACTCTCCATATCCAGGCAGCAGTCGGCGAAAAGCTTCTTGAACCTCTCGCGGTATACGGATGAAGGGTCTCCCGGCATGAGGGCGTACCTGTACCGGCCGTCTCCGGAAGGGACCCTAACGAGGTTTAGCTCTTTGATATCCCGGGAAATGGTAGCCTGGGTGACTTTAATGCCTTCGCGAGCAAGCGCCTCACACAGGGCTTCTTGGCTGGTGACGACGTTCTGTGTCACCAGTTCAATGATCTTCATTTGCCTTTTTGCCTTCACCAAAATCCCTCCAGGTCCGGCTCACCGTGGAAGCCTGTCGGCACCTTCTTTCAGCTTCCTGCGCAGCACGTTGTAAAAGGACCAGCCTTCTCGCCTCAGGAGGGTCACCTTCGGGCCGGCCACGGCAACTCTCACGATGTCGCCCTTCTCCAGGGCGAAGAACTCCTGGCCGTCGAGGGAAAGGGAGGTTGACTGGGAAGGCTCGACGACCTCAACTTCGCAAGGCTCGTGCGCCGGGAGGACGATGGAACGGGAGTAGAGCGTATGGGCGCACACGGGCGTGACCAGGAGCGCCTCGATGGAAGGCTCCATTATCGGCCCTCCCGCCGAAAGCGAGTACGCCGTCGACCCAGTAGGCGTCGCGATTATAACGCCGTCCGCGGAGTAGGTGTCGACTATGTTGCCGCCCACCCTGAGGGTGGTGATGGTCATCCGGCCGTAGGGCCCCTTGACTATACAAGCTTCGTTCATGGCCAGCCCGGTCCGCACCGCCCGGCCGCCCCTTATGACCGAAGCCCTGAGGAAAATGCGCTTGTCCTCTTTGTAGCGCCCTTCGAGAAATAGCGGCAGCGTGGAAAAGAGCTCTTCCGACTCGAGCTCCGTCAAGAACCCGAAATGACCCAAGTTTACGCCTAGGAGGGGGATCCCCCTGCATCCAAGGGCTCGCCCCGCTGCCAGGAGAGTGCCGTCGCCTCCCAGCACGATGGCAAACCTGACTTTCCCCGGCCACTGGCGGAGGGGCATGTCGTGACCTTCCCGTCCGACCACGACCGAGAGGCACGGCGGCAAACAGCCCCGGTGGCCCCGTTCCTCCAGCCAGTCCAAGAGCCGCGCCGAAATCTCGCGGCTTCCCTCTTTGTGGAGGTTTGGGTATACGCCTATGAGAGACTTCTCTTTAACGGTCATGAACCTCCTTGAGCAAGCGCCGGACACCCTCGGCAATGGACTCCGCGTCCAGCCCCGTCAGTTTCCTGAGTTCCGTCTGTGACCCGTGCCGCACGAAAGCATCCGGCAGAGAGATGGCCGCCACGCCGCGATGGCCGGCACGGGCCGCCTCGCTCAGCACAGCCTCCCCCAAACCTCCCGCCGACACGTTTTCCTCAACAACCAGAAGCGGCGCAGCCTTGAGAAGCTCGCCTATCATCTCCCGGTCCAAAGGTTTCACGAACCGGGCGTTCGCCACGCCGCAGGAAACGCCGCTCTTAGACAGGATCTCTGACGCCTGTAGCGCGGGGTAGACGGTGCTTCCCACCGCCAGTATGTTGGCGTCTTTTCCCCGCGACAGTACTTCGCCTTTGCCTACCTCCAATATCTCGGGATTCGCTAGGGCATCCCGGTAAGGCGTTCCGGGGGCCGGTCCTCTCGGATACCGTATGGCGCACGATTCGGGGACTTTGAGGGCGGTGAACAGCATGTTCACCAATTCTCTCTCGTCCTTGGGAGCCATCACGACCATGCCGGGAACCGTTCGCAGATAACTAAGATCAAACTCGCCGTGGTGGGTTTCTCCGTCTTCTCCGACAAGTCCTGCTCTATCGATGGCAAACACTACCTTGAGGTTCTGCTGGGCTACATCCTGGACTATTTGGTCGTAGGACCTCTGGAGGAAAGTCGAGTATATGGCAACGACCGGGAGAAGCCCTCCTTGGGCCAGCCCCGCGGCGTACGTCACCGCGTGGCTCTCTGCGATACCTACGTCGAAGAAGCGGTCAGGGTACTTCTCTTTGAACTCCCCGAGCCCTGTGCCGTCGCACATGGCGGCCGTGATTGCCACGAGACCGGGATGGGACTTGGCGAACTCGCACATGGCTTCTCCGAAAACCTTGTTCCAGGCGGGCGGTCCGTCTTTCTTGAATATCTCGCCCGTCGCAGGGTCAAATGGACCCGGACCGTGGTACCTTTCGGGATCCTTCTCTGCGGGAGGGTATCCTTTGCCCTTCTTGGTCACCACGTGGACTATCACTGGACCTTCCAGAGCCTTGGCGTCTTGGAAAACCCGCTGCATCGCCTCTATATCGTGCCCGTCGATGGGGCCGTAATAGCTGAATCCAAGCGCCTCGAACCAGGCTTCAGGGAACAAGAAGTGCTTGATGCTCCCCTTAACCCTCCGGAGCATCTTGACGGCCGCAGGTCCCAGGTTGGGCATTTTGTCCAGGGCCTTCTCAAGCCGCGCCTTGGCAGACCTGTAGGCGGGCGCCATCCTGAGGGCCGTGAAGTAGAAAGATAGGCCTCCTACGTTTTCCGAAATAGACATCGAATTGTCGTTCACGACCACGATGAGCCTCGTCCCCAGCCCGCCGGCGTTGTTCAGCCCTTCGAACGCGACGCCCGACGTAAGGGCGCCGTCTCCTATGACGACTACGACGTGGTAGTCTTCGCCCTTTAGGTCCCGGGCCATGGCGAGACCCAGCGCGTAGGATATGGAGCCTGAGGCGTGCCCCGTGTCGTACACGTCGTACGGGCTTTCCGCGCGCTTGGGGAACCCGGAGATCCCCCCGAGCTTCCTCAGGGTGTGAAACACGTGGTCCCGGCCCGTCACCAGTTTGTGGGCGTAGGCCTGGTGACCCACGTCCCAGACTATCTTGTCTCTCGGCGCATCGAAGATAGTGTGGAGCGCCAGGGTAAGCTCGACCACGCCGAGGGACGACGCCAGGTGACCTCCGTTCTTGGAAACGGTTTCAATTATTCGGTCGCGGATGTCCTTTGCCAGCGCCCGGAGCTCTTGGGGCGACAGGCGCTTTAGGTCCTCTGGTGAGGTAATACCCAGGTTGCTTGGCATCTATCTTTTCCTCTCCCGTACAATCCTTCGACGGATCTTGCCGAGAAGCAGGACTATGCTTTCAGCGTACTTCAAAGCCAGGGGCTTGAAAAGTGCCTTGCCCCCAACGCTGAACATGGAGGCTACCCCCACGGCGATGCTGGTCGCGACCGCCAAGTTGGCCACCGGTATCATCTCTCTGGCCTTGAAAACCAGGGCCACAGCCAGAGCCCCGGCCATGGTGGACGAGACATCTCCCACCAGATCGCTAAAGACGGACGATACCTTGGATGCGTTCCGCACAAACCAGACTGCCTCTCTCGCGCCGGGGACCCTCCTCGACGCCATCGAAAGGAGTGCTTCCTCTTTGGCGCGTGTCCCCGCAAGCCCCACGGCGTCACTCATGATACCAAACAAAATGACTAAGAAAAAAAGAGGCACCCCAAAAACCGGAGGGATCGCCTCTGCGAGCCTTTCAAACGTGAGGTTCATGGCGAAGGTCAAGAGGAAGGCGCTGAGGGCGAAAACGAGCGTCCCGACCGCGAAACGCCTAACTTTCTTCTTCCTGCCCATGCCTTTCCAGCTCCTCCGAGGGGCAGCGCCTGCGGTTAATCTTGTGACTTGAGGTCCAGCAGGCTTTCCCACCGGCCAACCGGTGCTTTCGCTCCCGGCGGTTCCCCTTTAAGGCCGGCCTGCCGCGTCGCCGCCGGCAGCGCTGGATCACCACTTAGTCCACACCGCAACCCCGCAAGCGCCCGCTCAAGGACAGTCTAGGAGTTTTCCTCAAAGGCCCCCATCTCTAGCCTTTCTTGCAGCGCGGGTTTTCAGGAGGGACCTTCCTACCCGGCCACTCAAGGCAGGCCATTCCCCAAGGGACTACAGGGGATCAAACCGCCGGGACGTCTGTCCCACGAAACCAGGGCTCGGACCTACATGCCATTGTAGGTTTCCCTGATTTCCTCTTCCCTAAAGAGGCCGGAAGCTGGGCGCAACCGGCCGGTCTCCAGGGCGAACCGGTATGGCCCGTGACGGATTTTTAGCCCCGCCTTGGAGATGGTCAGGCCCACTAGAATACTGCGCCCACTCGGAGCACGTATGAAATTATACTCTACCTGCGGTTTTGTCTCAAGGAGCGGTCTTTTCCGTCGATGGGACGATTGAGCAACTATCACAATTTGCACAATACCGCTTCGGAATTGTACATTTCTTGCCGGTCACTGGCGGGGCAATGTACAAAATATGCCCCATGACCGGTCCAAACAGTACATTTCGTGACATTTGATCAACCGCTCAAATGTCGGTTGCGCGTGCCGCCCGGCGTTGTCCAAGATGTCCGATGCTGTAATCGTCGCAAAGTGGCAATGTCGTCATACCGCAGGATCGCGATGCTGCGGCTGTTGCAACGTTACGATGTTGGCTACCAGACGTTGGATGTTAGATGTTAGATGTTAGATGCGAGATGCTAGATGTTTGACATTTCATGTTGGATATTGGAATACTGCGATAACCTGATGTTACGGTGCCAACCCCAACTTGCTGGCCAAGTAGTAGTCAGCAAGCCTCGCCAGCAAGAAGTCCGGTCCACCGCACTCCGTCACAAGCTTCTTGCATCTTCTCAAAGCCTCGGCGGCCTCTTCGCGGGCTTTCTCCACAGATATCCTCTTGGGCAGGGTGTCCTTTTGATCTTCGGCGCCACCTTGGGAGGCGTCTTCAATGTCGTCTAGGATCTGGAAGGCGAAACCGAAGCTCATGCCCGCCTCGCCGGCCTTACGGACGATGTCTCCAGGTGCTCCGGCGAGGATCGCCCCAAGCCTGGCCGCGGTCTCGAAGAGCTTACCGGTCTTGAGCCTGTACATGAGCCGCACCGCATCGGCGCCATCGTTAAGTGAGGGCCACGAGCCAGACGCCTCCCGCGTCCCTCCTGTTTCTGCCGCCCCAAGGACCTGCGCTTCGGTCACGGAACCTTCCGCTCCAGGGAGATGCGCGCCGCTCGCGCTCCCTGGGGATCCATCCGTCCCGGGCCCTAAGTCTAGCACCTGCCCGCCCACCATACCGGCTGCACCGGCGCCGTAGGCCAGGGCCCTTATCCCTTCCACCACTCTGTATGGCGGCAGGTCTGAGGTAGCCGCCGTCTCGAACGCCAGGGTGAGAAGCGCATCTCCCGCCAGGACTCCCATGGCCTCTCCGTACTTTCGGTGGCAAGCAGGCCGTCCGCGACGCATCTCCGCGTCGTCCATACAAGGCAGGTCGTCGTGCACGAGGGAATAGGCCTGTATCATCTCGATGGCCAGGGCGAAAGGCGTGGCGTCGCCTCTGCCGCCCAGGCTCTCAAAGGTAGATAGGACGATGGCGCCCCTCAGGCGCTTCCCTCCTTCGGAAGCGTAGGCCATGGCTTCCCGGATGAGCGGGACGTCGCACGGATAGCCGGATATGGCCCTTTCCATGGCCTCATCTATCGCCTTTCTCAGGCTCTCGAGCTCTCTCAAGAAGTCATCCAACGGACAAACCCCCAATTAGCCTCCTATGCCCGGCTCAGTCTCCTTGGGTCCGGCCAAGATCTCCTGGACCCGTTGCTCGGCTCTATCGAGGATGCCCTGGAGCTGCCTGGCAAGCCCTATCCCTTCCTCGAACTTGGCGAGGGATTCCTCCAAGGAAAGCTCCCCGCTCTCAAGGAGCCGCACTATTTCCTCGAGCCGCTTCAGGGCCTTGGCAAAATCCATCTCCTCCGGTACGCTCATCGCCATCCCCCTTATATCAAGCGCCTGGCGGCACCTCATTCCTTCTATCTTCTTCTATCTTCCGTGACCCATCCTCACTGGTCCGCCGGCCATCCGTTTTCAACCATCCGTTTTCAACCATCCGTCTTCCGCCATCCGAGTCCGTATCCGTGTGAAATCATCCGTTTTCCATCATCCGTCTTCGGTCACCCATCCCCTGTTACCGGCGTCTCGCTCGCATCGGGAGGCCAGAACGGCTCTTCAAGAACCCGGCCTCATGCGGATCACTCGGGCGTCTCGCCCGGCTCGGGGATCCGGTCCAGACAGGGAGCGACGGCATCGCCATCCCGAGACTCCTCGACGCGGCAGACAAGCGAACCCCGCATGAGGGAAACCTGCACCGCCGTGCCCTCGGGCGCCTGCGACGCGCTCCTCACGATGGCCCCGTCAGGGAGCCTCCTCACAAGGCTGAACCCCCTGGAGAGCACCCTGAGGGGGCTCAAGGCGTCCAGCTTCGCGCACAGGTTCCCCAGGGCGCTCGACTTCTTCTCCATTATCGCCGACATCGCCGACTCAAGATCGCCTGTAAGCCGCGTAAGGCTCTCCCTCCAGGAGACCAAGAACCAGTCGGGCCTCTCAAGAGCCGGCCTTGACCTGAGAAGGCTCAGCGTCTGGCGGTAGCCCCCTATCATCTTGTAGACCTCGTTCCTCATGTCTTCTTTGTACGACCTCACCAGGGCAAGGAGTTCCTGGGCGTTTGGCACCACCATCTCCGCAGCCTGTGACGGGGTGGCTGCCCTCGCGTCGGCCACGAGGTCGGCGATGGTCACGTCCCGCTCATGGCCCACGGCCGAAACCACCGGCACTTTCGAGGCGTAGATGGCCCGGGCCAGCTCTTCATCGTTGAAGACGAAGAGGTCCTCCTGGGAACCTCCTCCCCGCCCGATGATGATGACGTCTACCTCGGGGACCTCGTTCAGTATTCTGATCCCCCGGATGATAGTCTGGGCTGCCCCATCTCCCTGGACCTTGGCGTCAACCACCACGAAAGACGCACCGCGATAGCGGCGCCTCCCGACTGTCAGGATGTCCTTTATCGCGGCGCCCCTTATGGACGTAACGACGCCTATCTTCCGTGGGAAAAAGGGGAGCGATCTCTTTCGCTCCTGGCGGAAAAGCCCTTCTTTCTCGAGTTTCTCTTTGAGCTTTTCCAGGGCGGCGTACATGGCGCCGAGGCCAGAAGGTTCCATGTAGGTGACATAAAGCTGGTAAACCCCGTCGCGCTCAAACACAGAAACGCTGCCCAGGGCGATGACTTCGGCGCCTTCGGCCGGCACGAACGCGAGCCTCATCGCGTCGCTGCGCCACATGACGGCTTTGACACTGGCCTTTTCGTCTTTGAGGGTGAAATAAAGGTGGCCCTGGTAGTTTCTTAGGTTGCCGATCTCGCCCCTCACGGCGACCTGCTGGAGGAAGTCATCTCTCCGGAAGAGGTCCCGTACGTAGGCGTTTAGCTGGGATACCGTTATCGCCTTGCGCGGATCCATGACCGGCAAACCACCTTTTCATGAAGGATACCGGCCAACTTCCTGGCCGGTATCCGGTTTTTCCCTATGGCTAACTTCGAGCCCTCGCGGGCACGTACCTCCTCACCACTTGTCCTGGGGTCCCGAGAGGAACTCGTGGATATCCTTGGCCGCCAGTTTTCCTGCGCCCATGGCCAGGATAACTGTGGCCGAACCCGTCACGGCGTCTCCGCCTGCCCAAACCCTTTCTCTCGTGGTCCGGCCCGTCTTCTCGTCGACGATCAGGCCGCCCCACGACTGGGCCTTGAGACCGGGGGTCGTCTGGGAGATGATCGGGTTCGGCGAAGTCCCCAGAGCCATGATCACGATGTCGCATTCCATGAAGAACTCAGAGCCTGGTATGGGTACTGGCCGGCGCCTTCCTGACTGGTCGGGCTCGCCAAGCTCCATCTTGACGCACTTGATTCCCTTTACCCAGCCCTTCTCGTCTCCGACGATCTCAACCGGGTTGGTGAGGAAGTGGAACTTCACGCCTTCCTCCTCGGCGTTCTCGACTTCCTCTGCCCTGGCGGGCATCTCCGCCCGGCTCCGGCGGTAGACTATGCAGGCCTCTTCCGCGCCGAGCCTGAGGGCGCACCTCACGGCGTCCATGGCCACGTTACCCGCGCCGACAACGACCACCCGTTTTCCTCTCTTGATGGGGGTGTCCCACTCCGGGAAGAGGTACGCTTTCATCAGGTTAACCCTGGTGAGGTACTCGTTGGCCGAGTAGACGCCATTCAGGTTCTCACCGGGTATATGCATGAACATGGGAAGGCCCGCGCCGCTTGCGACGTAAACGGCCTCAAAGCCTTCCTCGAAGAGGTCGTCAATGGTGATGGTGCGGCCGACGACGACGTCGGTCTCGATTTTCACGCCAAGAGCCTTCACGTACTCGACTTCACGCCTCACTACTTCCTTCGGGAGCCTGAACTCGGGAATCCCGTAGATAAGGACTCCGCCCGGCTCGTGGAGGGATTCGAAAATCGTCACTTCGTAGCCCAGCTTGGCGAGGTCGCCGGCGGCGGTGAGTCCCGAAGGGCCTGAACCCACGATGGCCACCTTCTTGCCGTTGGAGGCGGGTCTTTCGGGGATCACAGGACCGTTCTGGGCTTCCCAGTCGGCGGCGAAACGCTCGAGGCGCCCTATCGCTATCGGCTGCCCGGTCCTGAGCAGGACACACTTGGACTCGCACTGGTGTTCCTGGGGGCAAACCCTTCCGCAGACCGCGGGCAGGCTGTTGGTCTCTTTGATTACGTCGATGGCTTCCCTATACTTCTTCTCTTTGATAAGCCCGATGAATTTCGGGATCTGGACCGAAACGGGGCAACCCACTACGCACTGGGGGTTCTTGCACTGGAGGCAGCGTGCGGCTTCGGCCAGCGCCATCTCCTCGGTATATCCCAAGGCCACCTGGGAGAAGTTCTTTGCCCGCTCGGCGGGATCTTGCATCGGCATCGGCGTTCTCTGTTTCACGGGCATTACTTTCCACCTCCGCACTGGCAGCTCTCTAGGGCTACCTTCTCTTCATCCCTGTACATCCCGGCCCTGAGCCAGGCTTCAGCCCAGTCCACCTCATGGCCGTCAAACATCGGGCCGTCTACGCACACAAATCTGGTCTTTCCGCCCACGGTTATGCGGCAGGCGCCGCACATGCCGGTGCCGTCGACCATGATGGGGTTCATGGAGACCCACGTCTTTACACCGTACGGCTTCGTGGTCTGGCATGTGGCGCGCATCATGGGGATGGGTCCGACGGCGATTATCTCGTCGCACTTGAGCCCGCCGTCAAGGAGTTCCTTGAGCTTGTCCGACACGAAGCCTTTGAAACCATAGCTCCCGTCGTCGGTGCAAATATGGAGCTCGTGAGAGCACGCCCTCATCTCGTCTTCCAAGATCAGGAGGTCCTTGGAACGGGCACCGATAATGCTTATTACCTTTACTCCTCGCCTGTAGAGCTCTTTAGCCTTGGGAAGTATGGGCGCCACGCCGACCCCGCCGCCGACCAAGACCACGGTCCCGCTCTCCGGGAGCTCGGCAGGGATTCCGAGGGGCCCCACCAGGTTCAGGATCCTGTCGCCGACTTCCAGTTTGCCCAGGAGGATGGTGCTTAGGCCGACTTCCTGGAAAACCAAGGTGATCGTGTCCTTTTCACGATCGTAATCGGCGATGGTGAGGGGGATCCTCTCGCCATTTTCCCTTACGCGGAGGATGATAAACTGACCCGGTTCGGCCTTGGCCGCCACGTAGGGGTTCTTCACCACAATGAGCTTCGTGACTGGGGTAAGGTTCTTCTTCACCAGTATCTCGTTCATCCGGCTGCCTCCTACTTTTCTCTTTGCGCCTAGAAGCACCACTTAACATTGTACTAAACTTCACGGAAGATGCCCATAAGCACACCGTTAACGAATCTGGGACTTGCGTGAGTACTGAATTCTTTACACAGTTCAACCGCCTCGTTGATCACGACCTCTAGGGGCGCTTCCTTCACGTAGAGAATCTCAGCGACGGCCATCCTGAGGACCGAGAGGTCAACCCTCGGCATGCGGGAAAGGGGCCAGCCTTGGGAAGCGCGGGCGATCATGGCGTCGATCTCCTGGACGTGGTTTACCGTCTCGTAGAACAGGCGCTTAGCGTACTCGAGGCTCTGGGGAGGATCTCCCGGCACGAGACTATCGAAGAAGTCCCGGGCCACGTTTTGAAATATGGTCTCAAGGTCGCCTTCCTTTGTGCTTTCCCAACAAAAAAGCGCAGAAAGCGCAAGGACCCTTGAATCCCGTCTCTTGAGCGTTTTCTTCTTCAACGGAAATCCGGTCTCCCCGGAAGTTTCTCCTCCAGGAAGTCCCTTATTCCCCTTCCTTCGTCGTCTATCCACTTGCCAATATAATACCCCAGAAACGTGGCAGTTCCCAGGATCAGAGTCTTCCAGAGGCCTAGGGAGATGAGGCACACGCCGAAGAGAAGCCCCACGGTCGTCCCGATGGCCCTGCCCGGATGCTCCCTTACGTACTGGAGGACCCTCTCCCAAACCTCAGCCATGCGGAAGTACCTCCTACCGTCTTGAGTCCATGGATATGTCGGACACCGTGACCTTTACCGACTCCACCGCCACGCCCACGATGTCTTGCACGTAGCCGGCGGCGGCCTTTTGGATCTTGTCCGAAAGCTCGGGAAGGTTGGCATCCAAGGCGGCCTTCACATCCAGGGCGACCCTTATGCCTGTCTTATCCTTTGACAAGTAAACCCGGGTCTTTACGTCCCTCACCCCCGGGATCTTGGAGACGACGCGAGACACCAGGCTCCTTACCGCCACCAGGGAAATCCTTACTTCTCCCATGCTCCCGTCGTGGATGACCGCCTGGTCGGGCATCCTCTTGAAGGCGTAGTAGATAAACCTTATCCCCGCCAGGAAGATGAGGGCAGACATGACCCCGACGGTAGTCCTGCCCGAAGAAGACATCATGATCGTGCTCGCCCACTCAACGGGCTCTCTCCACCCGAACGTGACGAGCAGGGTAAGGAAGGAAATAATCGTCAAAGCCAGCGCGTATAGGCTGAGAACCACCCTATCAAGTATTCCCATACATCCACCCCACCGTTATAGGTCCTCGGCGTCGTAGCTTGCCTGCTCCTGGAACGTCACTCCCTGAACGTAGATGTTGACTTGGGTCACTTTGAGATCTGTCATGCTTTCGATGGACTTCTTGACGCTTTCCTGTACCTTGTACGCAACTTCGGGTATGCGGGCTCCGTATTTCACGGAGAGATAGAGGTCAAGCGCTACTTCGCCGTCCCCAGAGATGACCCGGACGCCCTTGGTGGGGTTCTTCCTCCCGAGGATGGCTCCGCCCAGATCGCCAACGATGCTTGAGGCCATCCCGGCGACTCCCTGCACTTGACAAGCCGCCGTGCTGGCGATGGCCCCGATCACCTCATCGGATATCTTTACTTCCGACTCGGGCCGGATCCCGGTATCCATTCCGGCAGGTTGCTCTCCTGACACGAGTTATCCTCCTAAGCCTGCTCCGGGCCTCCGGAGCGTAAGCGTATCTATCTTTGTGCCACACCCATCATTATACAGACGCCTTGGGACAGGCTGCAATGCGAGGCGCCGACCGCCAGAGACCCGCCTGGAAACAGTCCGCGTCGAACCGTATTCCCATGGCCGGTTCACTCACAAGAGAAGACCGTGATCTTGTCTAGGCTCAATCTTGTGACTTTCCTTACGGCCTCCCC